>NZ_JBQAHG010000027.1:0-569 GCF_051916765.1 Bacillus cereus group sp. MYBK15-3 | reverse complement strand
CCTTTTTGGAGCCAGCCGCCTAAGGTGGGACAGATGATTGGGGTGAAGTCGTAACAAGGTAGCCGTATCGGAAGGTGCGGCTGGATCACCTCCTTTCTATGGAGAATTGATAAGCGCTGCTTATCAATATAAGTTTCCGTGTTTCGTTTTCGTTTAGTTTTGAGAGTTCAATTCAGTGTTGACTCTTAAATGAGGATATGATATAAATAAATCCTGCAATTTGTATGGGCCTATAGCTCAGCTGGTTAGAGCGCACGCCTGATAAGCGTGAGGTCGATGGTTCGAGTCCATTTAGGCCCACCATACATTTTGGGGCCTTAGCTCAGCTGGGAGAGCGCCTGCCTTGCACGCAGGAGGTCAGCGGTTCGATCCCGCTAGGCTCCACCAAAAAGCTATTTTAAATAGCAAATGGTATGTTCTTTGAAAACTAGATAACAGTGTAGCTCATATTTTTTAATTTTTAGTTTGGTTAAGTTAGAAAGGGCGCACGGTGGATGCCTTGACACTAGGAGTCGATGAAGGACGGGACTAACGCCGATATGCTTCGGGGAGCTGTAAGTAAGCTTTGA
>NZ_JBQAHG010000026.1:0-1371 GCF_051916765.1 Bacillus cereus group sp. MYBK15-3 | reverse complement strand
AAGGCTGAGCTGTGATGGGGAAGCTCCTTATGGAGCGAAGTCTTTGATTCCCCGCTGCCAAGAAAAGCTTCTAGCGAGATAAAAGGTGCCTGTACCGCAAACCGACACAGGTAGGCGAGGAGAGAATCCTAAGGTGTGCGAGAGAACTCTGGTTAAGGAACTCGGCAAAATGACCCCGTAACTTCGGGAGAAGGGGTGCTTTCTTAACGGAAAGCCGCAGTGAATAGGCCCAAGCGACTGTTTAGCAAAAACACAGCTCTCTGCGAAGCCGTAAGGCGAAGTATAGGGGGTGACACCTGCCCGGTGCTGGAAGGTTAAGGAGAGGGGTTAGCGTAAGCGAAGCTCTGAACTGAAGCCCCAGTAAACGGCGGCCGTAACTATAACGGTCCTAAGGTAGCGAAATTCCTTGTCGGGTAAGTTCCGACCCGCACGAAAGGTGTAACGATTTGGGCACTGTCTCAACCAGAGACTCGGTGAAATTATAGTACCTGTGAAGATGCAGGTTACCCGCGACAGGACGGAAAGACCCCGTGGAGCTTTACTGTAGCCTGATATTGAATTTTGGTACAGTTTGTACAGGATAGGCGGGAGCCATTGAAACCGGAGCGCTAGCTTCGGTGGAGGCGCTGGTGGGATACCGCCCTGACTGTATTGAAATTCTAACCTACGGGTCTTATCGACCCGGGAGACAGTGTCAGGTGGGCAGTTTGACTGGGGCGGTCGCCTCCTAAAGTGTAACGGAGGCGCCCAAAGGTTCCCTCAGAATGGTTGGAAATCATTCGTAGAGTGCAAAGGCATAAGGGAGCTTGACTGCGAGACCTACAAGTCGAGCAGGGACGAAAGTCGGGCTTAGTGATCCGGTGGTTCCGCATGGAAGGGCCATCGCTCAACGGATAAAAGCTACCCCGGGGATAACAGGCTTATCTCCCCCAAGAGTCCACATCGACGGGGAGGTTTGGCACCTCGATGTCGGCTCATCGCATCCTGGGGCTGTAGTCGGTCCCAAGGGTTGGGCTGTTCGCCCATTAAAGCGGTACGCGAGCTGGGTTCAGAACGTCGTGAGACAGTTCGGTCCCTATCCGTCGTGGGCGTAGGAAATTTGAGAGGAGCTGTCCTTAGTACGAGAGGACCGGGATGGACGCACCGCTGGTGTACCAGTTGTTCTGCCAAGGGCATAGCTGGGTAGCTATGTGCGGAAGGGATAAGTGCTGAAAGCATCTAAGCATGAAGCCCCCCTCAAGATGAGATTTCCCATAGCGTAAGCTAGTAAGATCCCTGAAAGATGATCAGGTTGATAGGTTCGAGGTGGAAGCATGGTGACATGTGGAGCTGACGAATACTAATAGATCGAGGACTTAACCATATAATATG
>NZ_JBQAHG010000024.1:0-1565 GCF_051916765.1 Bacillus cereus group sp. MYBK15-3 | reverse complement strand
TTTTAGTTTGGTTAAGTTAGAAAGGGCGCACGGTGGATGCCTTGACACTAGGAGTCGATGAAGGACGGGACTAACGCCGATATGCTTCGGGGAGCTGTAAGTAAGCTTTGATCCGAAGATTTCCGAATGGGGAAACCCACCATACGTAATGGTATGGTATCCTTATCTGAATACATAGGGTAAGGAAGACAGACCCAGGGAACTGAAACATCTAAGTACCTGGAGGAAGAGAAAGCAAATGCGATTTCCTGAGTAGCGGCGAGCGAAACGGAACATAGCCCAAACCAAGAGGCTTGCCTCTTGGGGTTGTAGGACATTCTATACGGAGTTACAAAGGAACGAGGTAGACGAAGCGACCTGGAAAGGTCCGTCGTAGAGGGTAACAACCCCGTAGTCGAAACTTCGTTCTCTCTTGAATGTATCCTGAGTACGGCGGAACACGTGAAATTCCGTCGGAATCTGGGAGGACCATCTCCCAAGGCTAAATACTCCCTAGTGATCGATAGTGAACCAGTACCGTGAGGGAAAGGTGAAAAGCACCCCGGAAGGGGAGTGAAAGAGATCCTGAAACCGTGTGCCTACAAATAGTCAGAGCCCGTTAACGGGTGATGGCGTGCCTTTTGTAGAATGAACCGGCGAGTTACGATCCCGTGCGAGGTTAAGCTGAAGAGGCGGAGCCGCAGCGAAAGCGAGTCTGAATAGGGCGTTTAGTACGTGGTCGTAGACCCGAAACCAGGTGATCTACCCATGTCCAGGGTGAAGTTCAGGTAACACTGAATGGAGGCCCGAACCCACGCACGTTGAAAAGTGCGGGGATGAGGTGTGGGTAGCGGAGAAATTCCAATCGAACCTGGAGATAGCTGGTTCTCCCCGAAATAGCTTTAGGGCTAGCCTTAAGTGTAAGAGTCTTGGAGGTAGAGCACTGATTGGACTAGGGGTCCTCATCGGATTACCGAATTCAGTCAAACTCCGAATGCCAATGACTTATCCTTAGGAGTCAGACTGCGAGTGATAAGATCCGTAGTCAAAAGGGAAACAGCCCAGACCGCCAGCTAAGGTCCCAAAGTGTGTATTAAGTGGAAAAGGATGTGGAGTTGCTTAGACAACTAGGATGTTGGCTTAGAAGCAGCCACCATTTAAAGAGTGCGTAATAGCTCACTAGTCGAGTGACTCTGCGCCGAAAATGTACCGGGGCTAAATACACCACCGAAGCTGCGGATTGATACCAATGGTATCAGTGGTAGGGGAGCGTTCTAAGGACAGTGAAGTCAGACCGTAAGGACTGGTGGAGTGCTTAGAAGTGAGAATGCCGGTATGAGTAGCGAAAGACGGGTGAGAATCCCGTCCACCGAATGCCTAAGGTTTCCTGAGGAAGGCTCGTCCGCTCAGGGTTAGTCAGGACCTAAGCCGAGGCCGACAGGCGTAGGCGATGGACAACAGGTTGATATTCCTGTACCACCTCTTTATCGTTTGAGCAATGGAGGGACGCAGAAGGATAGAAGAAGCGTGCGATTGGTTGTGCACGTCCAAGCAGTTAGGCTGATAAGTAGGCAAATCCGCTTATC
>NZ_JBQAHG010000023.1:0-1681 GCF_051916765.1 Bacillus cereus group sp. MYBK15-3 | reverse complement strand
TGCCACTGGACCTCAAGGTAACACGGGCGCTACTGGCGCTACCGGTGCCACTGGGCCTCGAGGTAACACGGGCGCTACTGGCGCTACCGGTGCCACTGGGCCTCGAGGTAACACGGGCGCTACTGGCGCTACTGGGCCTCGAGGTAACACGGGCGCTACTGGCGCTACCGGTGCCACTGGGCCTCAAGGTAACACGGGCGCTACTGGCGCTACCGGTGCCACTGGGCCTCGAGGTAACACGGGCGCTACTGGTATAGGAGTTACCGGACCTACTGGACCTTCTGGCGGGCCTCCTGGACCTACTGGACCTCAGGGACCTCAAGGTAACACAGGTGCTACTGGTGCTACTGGACCTCAAGGTGCTCAAGGTAACACAGGTGCTACTGGTGCTACTGGACCTCAAGGTGTTCAAGGTAACACAGGTGCTACTGGTGCCACTGGACCTCAAGGTGTTCAAGGTAACACAGGTGCTACTGGCGCTACTGGACCTCAAGGCGCTCAAGGTAACACAGGTGCTACTGGTGCTACTGGACCTCAAGGTGTTCAAGGTAACACAGGTGCTACTGGTGCTACTGGACCTCAAGGTGTTCAAGGTAACACAGGCGCTACTGGACCTCAAGGTGCTCAAGGTAACACAGGTGCTACTGGCGCTACTGGACCTCAGGGACCTCAAGGTAACACGGGTGCTACTGGTGCTACTGGACCTCAAGGTGTTCAAGGTAACACAGGTGCTACTGGTGCTACTGGTGCCACTGGACCTCAAGGTGCTCAAGGTAACACAGGTGCTACCGGCGCTACTGGTGCCACTGGACCTCAAGGTGTTCAAGGTAACACGGGTGCTACTGGTACCACTGGACCTCAAGGCGCTCAAGGTAACACGGGTGCTACTGGTGCTACTGGACCTCAAGGTGTTCAAGGTAACACAGGTGCTACTGGTGCTACTGGTGCCACTGGACCTCAAGGTGCTCAAGGTAACACAGGTGCTACTGGTGCTACTGGACCTCAAGGTGTTCAAGGTAACACAGGTGCTACTGGTGCCACTGGACCTCAAGGTGTTCAAGGTAACACAGGTGCTACTGGTGCCACTGGACCTCAAGGTGCTCAAGGTAACACGGGTGCTACTGGCGCTACCGGTGCCACTGGGCCTCGAGGTAACACGGGCGCTACTGGTATAGGAGTTACCGGACCTACTGGACCTTCTGGCGGGCCTCCTGGACCTACTGGACCTCAGGGACCTCAAGGTAACACAGGTGCTACTGGTGCTACTGGACCTCAAGGTGCTCAAGGTAACACAGGTGCTACTGGTGCTACTGGTGCTACTGGACCTCAAGGTGTTCAAGGTAAC
Organism: Bacillus cereus group sp. MYBK15-3; assembly: GCF_051916765.1. Lineage (NCBI taxonomy): Bacteria > Bacillati > Bacillota > Bacilli > Caryophanales > Bacillaceae > Bacillus > Bacillus cereus group sp. MYBK15-3. The sequence goes on along the minus strand of NZ_JBQAHG010000023.1, from coordinate 336 downwards.
ACAGGTGCTACTGGTGCCACTGGACCTCAAGGTGTTCAAGGTAACACAGGTGCTACTGGCGCTACTGGACCTCAAGGCGCTCAAGGTAACACAGGTGCTACTGGTGCTACTGGACCTCAAGGTGTTCAAGGTAACACAGGTGCTACTGGTGCTACTGGACCTCAAGGTGTTCAAGGTAACACAGGTGCTACTGGTGCTACTGGTGCTACTGGTGCTACTGGACCCCAAGGTGCTCAAGGTAACACAGGTGCTACTGGTGCTACTGGACCTCAAGGTGTTCAAGGTAACACAGGTGCTACTGGTGCCACTGGACCTCAAGGTGTTCAAGGTAACACA
>NZ_JBQAHG010000022.1:0-2434 GCF_051916765.1 Bacillus cereus group sp. MYBK15-3 | reverse complement strand
CGTTGTTTGTTTCGTTCAGTTTTCAAAGAACTACTTGGTCGCTCATTTGCGACTTCCTTATGTTAACATTTTCATCTTTCAATGTCAACTAAGTTTTTCATTTCGTTTGTCACTTGCGATGTTATTGTCATCAGCGACTTGTCCTATATTACACCTCTATATAATAATAGTCAATATTAATCTTTCATTTTTTTTAAAAAGATGAAAAAGACTCTCATACCCCCCTTTTATTTCTCATACATATCAATAAGATAACTGAAAGGAGTGTAGAACTTGTTCAATCCTTCTTTATTACACATCATAAGCTCCCATTCAAGAAGCCCACACTATCATAGGAAGTTTCCAATCATTCTATTTTGGAGTCAAAAAAGCGGTTGTACTTCTCTTGCTAAGTGGTTCTTTTACCAGATTGATTTATTACAAACCGCTCTAAGTTATAGTCCTTTCATTCATAATTATGAATATGATATATACAAAAGTACACCTGCCTATAGTGTACGACTAGGAATAGCTCTACGAGAAAAACAAAAAGAAACTTTTAAACTTGTTCGTAACCCTTATAGGAGAGCAGTCAGTTCTTTCGTATCCTTAATTGGACCTCCTTATATGGAACATCCCGAATGGAAACCCATCCGAAAGTTTTTATATCAAGATGAAAATTCCTCCAAAGGGATCTCATTTAAACAATTTCTATACTATCTATTTATGAAAGGAGCTCACGCAAGTGATATTAACCCACATTTCACACAACAATATATAGCTGGTGAAGAAGAATATGTGACCAATTATATATACTTAGAAAACTTCGATCAGGAAATGAAAGAATTAGAAAAGCGTTTCGAATTAAAAACCGCACCAATAAATGAGTTCTCAACATCATGGCATCATCAAACTCCCGCCATGATTTATAAAGGGGATTTTAGCGAAGGCGATATTACTGATCCTTTATTTCCACGTCATCCGACTTTTGAAAGCTTTTATGATACTGAATGTATACAACTTGTCCAAACAATATTTCAAAATGATTTCGACACATATAAATACAGCAAAGAATATCCATACTAACTTTAGTCTATTATCTTTGCTAAATAAAAAAGATACCTCATATATAAGGTATCTTTTTAACATTTCAATTATATAAATCATACTGTTTAACAGTCTCTATTCTCCACCTTGTTACCTTTTAATAGATTACATAACTTTTGCTTATCCGCCCATCCTACTCCGATTAAAACTAAACTCGCTCCCATTATTACTCTCCATGTCAGAGATTCATTTAATAGAATAATTGAAGTAACAATACTTATTAATGGTAATGCATTTAAATATAATCCGCTTACTGATGCTGAAACTCTCTCTAGCGCTTTATTCCAAAACCAATATGCTAAAATTGTTGCTCCAATAACAAGGTATATTACACTAAGTCCCGTTTTCCAAGTTTCAACCTTTGGGAGACCGTAATAAAAAATTTCTACCAGTGCAAACGGTAAGAGAATAACAGCTCCAATAATTAAAGTTAATGTTGTAAAAACCTCGTTTGATAAATACTGTTCTTGTTTTGGCCGTTTTAGCAAAACTGTGTAGAAAGCAAATAGAAAAGTACTTAATAATATCAGTATATCTCCTATTAAAGACACTTCTTGATTAGCACTTTTAGATGGAATCGTAATAAAGAGTACTCCTATAGCACCCAATATAATTCCTATCCAATAATTCAATCGAATTTTCTCTTTCAAAAAGAGTGCTGAAAAAAGAATTGTAACTAATGGTAATGCAGCATCTATAATACTCACATGTAATCCACTGGTTAAAGAAATACCGTAGGATGTAAACATAAAATAACCAGCTACACCGGTAAAAGCTAACAAACTCATTCTTTTCCATGGAACTTTTTTATGTACAACTGATTTTTGTAGTTGCTTAAATGAGAATAGCATACAAATTCCACCTGCAAAGAAAAGACGAATAAACAACAAAGTAAACGGCTGAATAGATTCTAACGCCCATTTTGTTGGCGCAATGGCTGTGCCCCATAATATAACAGCCACTAATAACATGCATATTTCTTTCATAATCCCCCACACCCATCAAAAATATATGTTAACTACCTTAATTATAGATTTTTTCTAATGTAAAATCCTTTAAAAACACAAAAGGTTATGTTAAAAGAGCTAGATTGCTACTTTTCATATAACCTTTTTATATAAGATCACAAACATTCTTGTTACATCTGGACTATATTCTTATAAAGGTAATTCTTACCTTTAAATTTAAAATAATAAAAATAAACACAAAAAAACCTAAGTCGAAACGACTTAGGTTTTTGCTTGGCGACGTCCTACTCTCACAGGGACAAGGTCCCAACTACCATCGGCGCTAGAGAGCTTAACTTCCGTGTTCGGTATGGGAACGGGTGTGACCTCTCTGCCATCAT
>NZ_JBQAHG010000021.1:0-2532 GCF_051916765.1 Bacillus cereus group sp. MYBK15-3 | reverse complement strand
AACACGGAAGTTAAGCTCTCTAGCGCCGATGGTAGTTGGGACCTTGTCCCTGTGAGAGTAGGACGTCGCCAAGCAAGCTTAAGACGAGTCAGAATGACTCGTCTTTTTTGTGTTTTATAACTTCTTTTCAAAGCTAAATATTTTGAAGTGCTGCTCATTTTTTAAAAGATTTTTGAGTACGTAGCTATATAAGTTTTATTCAATTTCTTTCGTGATTTTTGACAGGTAATTTAAGATTTTCTATTTTATTTCTTAAAGATAGAATTCATTGGTATGTTAAAATAGTACAGTTGTTTTTGATGTACTTTAATATAAGAAGATTTAAGTTAGAAAAGGAGATAATATGAAAAAGATAAGTATAATTACTATAGTAGTCTTAGTCCTGCTAGTAATCGTGTATATGTTAGTTGGAAATTATTTTTATAACTATGCATTAAATGCGAAACAAGAAAAGGAATTTTTGCAAGATAATCCTCATTTAGTGGAAACGGTAAATGCGTCGGGAGATGTATTGGCTGCAAATGAAGAAAAGAATGCAAACTTCGTATCGAAGTATAAACCTAACACATTAACTATACGTTCTTTCGATAAATTAAATTTAAAAGGTTATGAATATATGAATGAACCATCTAGTCATAAATGGGCAATTGTAGTTCATGGATATAGTGGTAGAGCATCAGAAATGACGAAATATGTTCGTAACTTTTATGAACAAGGCTATAATGTCATAGCACCAGACCTTCGTGGGCACGGAAATAGTGAAGGGGATTATGTTGGTATGGGCTGGCATGATCGTAAAGATGTGTTAATTTGGATTCAACAAATCTTAAAGAAAGACCCTAATGCTGAAATAGCTCTATTTGGTGTTTCAATGGGCGGGGCAACTGTAATGATGACTTCAGGAGAAGATTTACCTTCTAATGTTAAAGTTATTATTGAAGATTGTGGATACTCAACTGTTATGGATGAATTTACTTATCAACTAAAAGATTTATTCCACTTACCGAAGTTTCCTGTTATGAATGCGGCAAATACGGTTACTAAATTAAGAGCTGGGTATGATTTAGAAGAGGCCTCAGCTGTAAAACAAGTAGCGAAAAGTAAAACACCTATGCTGTTCATTCATGGGGATGCTGATACATTCGTTCCTTTTGAAATGTTAGATGAAGTATATAATGCTGCAAAAGTAGAAAAAGAGAAATTAATTGTTCCAGGTGCTGGACATGGGGAAGCGGAGAAAGTAGATTCGAATAAATATTGGAATACTGTATGGAAGTTCGTAGGGAAGTATATTCCGGCATAATTAAAGTTGTTGCATTTATATAGACGATAATCGGAGGGATAATAGTTAATCCTTTTGATTATCGTTTTTTTGTTAATTAGGTATTCTGCTATAAGTGTATTTTTGTATGTACTATATGAAGGAGGTAGAGCAAAAACTTTTGAATTCCTTAATCTCAGTGCTACAATGATTGAAAACTAAATGTTAATGAGGTGTTTTTATGAAAATTGAAGTATGGTCGGATTTTGTATGCCCATTTTGCTATATTGGGAAACGTAGATTAGAGATGGCTTTAGAGCAATTTCCACATAAGAAGGATGTTGAAGTTGAGTTTAAAAGTTTTGAATTAGACCAAAATGCTCCAATCTATTCTGGAACAAGTATTAATGAAGTACTTGCATCAAAGTATGGAATGAGTATTGAAGAAGCTAAGCGTAATAACGTACAGTTAGGAAATCATGCAGCTAGTATGGGTTTAAGTTTTAATTTTGATGAGATGAAGCCGACTAATACTTTTGATGCGCATCGTCTTGCGAAGTTTGCAAAGAATCAAGGGAAAGAAAAAGAGATTACAGAAAATTTACTTTTTGCATATTTCACTGAATCGAAAAATTTAAGTGATGTGGATACACTTGCTACTATCGCTGAAGCTTCAGGTTTAGATAAGCAAGAGGCTTTAAATGTTATTAATGATAAAAATGCGTATGCAAATGATGTTAGAATTGATGAAGCGATTGCTCAGCAATATCAAATTTCGGGAGTACCTTATTTTATTATTAATCAAAAGTATGCTATTTCAGGTGCACAACCACTTGAAACTTTTGTTGGTGCACTTCAGCAAGTGTGGGAAGAAGAGAATCCTGCACCTAAGTTACAAGAACTTTCTTCAGAGGGTGGAAGCGATCTTTCTTGTACTGATGGAAGTTGTTCGGTGCCGTCGAAAGAACAATAGTTTTTATGGTAGAAGAGCGCCCCATAGATTGTTCTGTGGGGTGCTTGTATATAACTATAGAAGAAATACATAAGTGAAATCTATAAAATATAAAGTTTTTTAAAAAACGTATTGACGATTATACTTTAGAGGTGTATTATAGAACAAGTCGCCGATGATATTAACGTCGAAAGCGACAAACGAAATGAAAAACTTAGTTGACATTAACTAACGAAGATGTTAACATAAGGAAGTCGCAAATGAGCGACCAAGTAGTTCTTTGAAAACTGAACGAAACAAACAACGTGAAACGTCAATT
>NZ_JBQAHG010000020.1:0-5730 GCF_051916765.1 Bacillus cereus group sp. MYBK15-3 | reverse complement strand
TAGTTTGTCTAGCATCTAAAATAAAAATTGACGTTTCACGTTGTTTGTTTCGTTCAGTTTTCAAAGAACTACTTGGTCGCTCATTTGCGACTTCCTTATGTTAACATTTTCATCTTTCAATGTCAACTAAGTTTTTCATTTCGTTTGTCGCTTGCGATGTTAATGTCATCGGCGACTTGTTCTATATTACACCTCTAAAGTATAATCGTCAATACCTTTTTATAAAGAATTTCAATTTAATATTTTTATGCTCTTTTAGCTAGATACGTCTCTATAGGATTTCATTATCGGAGCACACCTTCTGCTTCTCTTTAATTTATTTTTCCAAATATATTTAAGTTAATTTGAACTCTAGACTTAACTTGTGTGGACGTTTTCCTCCAACAAAACTAGCAACCTTATTTTAACAAATACTAGTATATAATTAGAGAGTTGTTGTACTATCAATAAAACTCTATTAGAAGCAGGTGAAGATATGAAAGATATACGTATCCTTATAGCAGACGACGATAAAGAAATCCGAAATTTATTAAAAATATATTTAGAACGAGAATTATACATGGTAGACACTGCAATCAACGGCGAAGAAGCCTTGCATTTATTTAATCAAAATAAATATAACCTCGTTATATTAGATCTTATGATGCCCAAAATAGATGGAATCGAGGTATGTAAAAAACTTAGAGATAAAACTAACGTACCTATATTAATGCTCACAGCTAAAGATCACGAAGTTGATAAAATTTTAGGTTTAAGCATTGGTGCTGATGATTATATTACGAAACCTTTCAGCATTCACGAAGTAATTGCACGAGTAAAAGCTCTTATGCGGCGTTTTTTAGTTCTCGGAAGTAACAATACTACTCAAGAAAAAACAACTTTATCTTTTAAAGGACTAACTATCAATTTAAATACATACACAGTTCATACAAACAAAGAAGAAATTAGCTTAACCGGAAAAGAATTGGAACTGTTAAAATTCTTTACTTCAAACCCAGGGCAAGTATTTACAAAAACACAGCTCTTCCGAAATGTGTGGGACGATAATTATATAGAAGATGACAATACCGTTATGGTACATATTCGAAAACTTAGAAAGAAAATAGAAATTGACCCTTCCAATCCAAAATTCATTCAGACTATATGGGGAATTGGTTATAAGTTTGTAGGTGAAAAGCTTGAAGACTGATAAAACCCTCTTCCTTATTTCATTACAACTTATCATTTGCGGGATTTTAAACATACAAATGGGCCCAAGATTAAAAATGTCTTTATTTATTATCCTTATCTTAATTACAATTTATCTCTTCTTTTCAAGAATACAATTCATTCAACATCGTAAAGCAATGGATACTAAATTAAGTCGTGTACTAAAAGGAAACTTACAAACGAGATTATTCACAAGCAATGACCACTCATTACATAATATCGTTTTTTCAATAAACGAGCTAATAGCTAAATTAGAGCAGGTTCAGATTGAAGCCAAAAGATCCGAGGAATCCAGAAAACAACTTTTGTCTAGTATCTCCCACGATATACGAACACCACTCACCTCCATTATCGGATATATAGATGCTTTGAAAGACGGAGTTGCCGCTTCTGAAATAGAAAAACAAGAATATCTTAAAATACTCTATATGAAATCAAATAACTTAAAGCACCTAGTTGATGAAATATTCAATATGGCGAAGCTAGACGCTAATGAATTTCCACTAAAAGAAGAAGAACTCGACTTTTCTGAAGTTACTAGAGAAGTTTTGATTGAATTTTTACCTGAGCTCTCAAAACATAACATCGAACTGCAAATTCTCATACCAGAGTCTACTTGTCCTATCATCGCAGATCATCTAAGCATTATGCGGATTATCGGTAATTTAATGAAAAATGCAATTTATTACGGAAAGGATGGGAAAACAATAGGAGTCGAACTGCTAGAAGCTGATGCAGAATACAAACTTCATATTTGGGATCAAGGCCCTGGTATTCCAAAACATGATTTACAAAACATATTTGAGCGAATGTACCGAAGCGAACAATCAAGAAACTCTTCATTTGGTGGTAGCGGTCTCGGACTCTCTATTTCTAAAGCACTCGTTGAAAAAAATGGTGGGCATATATGGGTTGAAAGTACTCCATGGAAACGAACTACTTTTGGCTTTTCTGTTCCAAAACACAATACTTTTAAGAAATAGTTAAGAAATGATTAATATGCAGTTAAGCCTTCCTTTTTATGATGTAAGTAAGAACTTATAGAAAGCAGGTGTCTCCTATAAATACAATTATAAAAACGACTAACCTTACTAAAGTATATGGCAATCAAAAATCAGTAGATAATTTAAATATTAATGTTCAACAAGGAGAGATTTATGGCTTCATAGGCCGCAACGGTGCTGGTAAAACAACAACCATTCGTATGCTGCTTAGTCTTATAAAACCTACAAGTGGAACGATTGAAATATTCGGAGAGAACTTATTCCAAAATCAAAAAGATATTTTAAGCAGAATTGGTTCTATAGTTGAAGTTCCAGGATTTTATGAAAACTTAACTGCAAAAGAAAACCTACTAATTAATGCAAAGATAATTGGGGTTCACAAAAAGAATGCTATCGAAAAAGCATTAGAAATAGTAGGCTTGCAGCATGAGACAAAAAAGTTAGTAGGAAAGTATTCTTTAGGAATGAAGCAACGCTTAGGAATTGCACGCGCTCTTCTCCATTATCCTGAGCTACTCATATTAGATGAACCAACTAACGGACTAGACCCTATTGGTATTAAAGAAATACGAAAACTTATTCATTCTTTAGCTCAAGAAAGAAATATAACAATACTCATTTCTAGTCACATATTAGCCGAGATAGAACAGTTGGTCGATCGTATCGGAATTATTCATGAAGGAAAGTTACTAGAAGAGGTTTCTCTTGATACGCTGCGCAAAGCAAACCGTAAGTACATAGAGTTTCAAGTGAATAATGACGATAAAGCTGTGATGTTATTAGAAAATCATCTTCAAATTTTTGATTATGAAGTACATGATGAAGGAAATATTCGTATTTACTCTCATTTTGGACAACAAGGATACATAAACAGAACGTTTGTTCTTAATGATATTGAAGTATTAAAAATGATGATAAGCGAAGATAGACTAGAAGATTATTTCACCAAACTAGTTGGAGGTGGAACAATTGGTTAATCTACTCTATACAGAACTCTTAAAACTAAAACGCTCTAATATGTTTTTAATTAGCATTATTGGTGCTGGTGTCGCACCTTTCTTAGTTGTAGTAGCCTCTTATATACATATAAAAACAAAACAGCCTACTCCAACTATTTGGTTCCATCAATTATTCACTGACGTTAACTTATATACTACTTTAGTTATAGGATTCCCCTTATATGGAGTAGTGGTTGCATATTTGCTTACCCGTGAATATGCAGAAGATACACTGAAAAATTTACTAACTATCCCCGTGTCGCGCATTAGCTTTATTATAAGTAAATTCATCATTCTCTTTCTTTGGATTATGATGCTAACTTTAGTCGCTTGGGCACTTACTTTAATATTAGGGCTATTGGGGAACTTCCCTGGCTTTAACATTTCTTTACTTTTAGGTTCTTTCCTAGAATTTTTAATATGTGGTGGACTTCTCTTTCTATTGTCTTCACCTATTGTGCTACTAACTCTTGTAATGAAGAGCTATGTACCGCCCATTATATTAACAGTCATTATTACAATGACTAATCTTATGCTCGTAAACTCCAAGCATAAAGATTTATTCCCGTGGACCGCTACTCTAGATATCGCAAATAACGAATTACAACCGACATATCCACCAGAGTATTCTTATATCATCATTGCAGTAACGACAATTTCCGGATTTATTGCAACACTATTCTATTTTAAAAAAGTAGACATTCATTAATTTGTAGGAGTGAAACTATGAGCGATATCATTATTGCCTTCATACTCGGTATTGTAGAAGGATTAGCTGAATTTTTACCTATATCCTCTACTGGCCATCTTATATTAGTCGGGCATTTATTAGGCTTTGAGGGAGAAAGAGCGAAAACGTTTGAAATTGTTATTCAGCTAGGCGCAATTTTAGCCATTGCAATTTTATATCATAAACGTCTCGTTTCTTTATGTAATATTAAGCCTCTTCTACAGAAAGAAAAAAAATTCAACGCGTTCCATGTATTTCTTGGCGTATTTCCGGCAGTGGTTGCTGGTTTGCTACTACATGATATTATTAAAACATACTTATTCCAGCCATACACTGTTGTGATTGGACTTGTAGCAGGGGCAATTCTTATGCTCTTTGCAGAAGTAAAAAAGAAAGAGGCAGCAGCCTATTCACTGGACGATTTAACATACCGCCAAGCTTTAACAATCGGATTATTTCAGTGCTTAGCAGTATACCCTGGCTTCTCTAGAGCTGGCTCTACTATCTCTGGAGGTCTATTAGCAAAAGTAAATTATAAGACTGCATCTGAATTCTCTTTTCTAATAGCTCTTCCTGTAATGATTGGGGCTACAGGCTTAGACTTACTAAAAAGTTGGAAGTATTTAAGTGTCGATGACATCCCTATGTTTGCGGTAGGATTCATTACCTCTTTTATAGTAGCGATGCTAGCGGTAGTAACTTTTCTAAAGCTTTTAGAGAAGATAGGTTTAAAACCTTTTGCGTACTATCGTATTTTGTTGGCTATCTTATTTACGCTTTTCGTATTGCTATAGATTCATATAAGTCACATATTATTAAACTGATATTCAATTTAGAATATCGGTTTTTTTATCTATTTCAACTCTAGTATTACTCACTTCAATATGGCATAGTGATAATAAACTACCATTCATAATCTGAACGTTCTTTAAGTAACTACATCCTTTATCATAAAATGCAATTGGAAAATTAAAGATCCCATATATGTACAGAACATATTTACAAACTATATTCACTCCACATAGTATCTTTTTAATTTGCAAAACACTGATACAAATTAAAAATAAGTACAAAGGCATAACAAATAAATAAATTTCCTAGGAATTATAAAGAGATTAAATATTAATTAGAGTGAGGTGACGATAAAAATGAATCAATTAGCACAGACATATTGGGATACTTATTGGGGAAACAACAAAAAACCAGAATCTGTTACAGCTTGGCAATTTGGGGATGCCCCTAATTATCTTGCACAACTAGTAATTGACGGTATTAAAACAGCTACATGCTCCGGTCACATTTTTTATGAATTAGAAAATGAATCGCTACCGACTACTAATGATTATAGTATTATACTCAATAGTAATGATGAACCTGTAGCTATTATTAAGACAATAGAAGTAACTGTAACACCAATGAATGAAGTAAGCGAAGAATTCGCTATCGCTGAAGGCGAAGGAGATCGTACTTATAATTACTGGAGAGACACCCATGTTCGTTTTTTTACAAAGGAACTAAATGAGATTGGTCTTAATTTCTCTGAAGATATGTTACTCGTCTGTGAGCGTTTTGAACTTGTTGATGTGAACAATAAAGTAAAATTTTAATAAACTGAGATTTACCAGCCATTCTTATTTTTATAAACACAAAAAAGACGAGTCATTCTGACTCGTCTTAAAGTTGCTTGGCGACGTCCTACTCTCACAGGGACAAGGTCCCAACTACCATCGGCGCTAGAGAGCTTAACTTCCGTGTTCGGTATGGGAACGGGTGTGACCTCTCTGCCATC
>NZ_JBQAHG010000019.1:0-7614 GCF_051916765.1 Bacillus cereus group sp. MYBK15-3 | reverse complement strand
TCATCCTGAGCCAGGATCAAACTCTCCAATAAAGTTAGTTTGTCTAGCATCTAAAATAAAAATTGACGTTTCACGTTGTTTGTTTCGTTCAGTTTTCAAAGAACTACTTAGCCGCTCATTTGCGACTTCCTTATGTTAACACTTTCGTTATTTGATGTCAACTAAGTTTTTCATTTCGTTTGTCGCTTGCGACGTTATTGTCATCGGCGACTTGTTCTATATTACACCCCTGTAGATCAATCGTCAATACCTTTTATCTTTTTTATTTTATAAATCATAAAAGCTTTGCCTTCTCTTAATTTCTAATACATCCTTAGAACTTCTTAAACTTATGTATTCAAATTAACAATCTGCAGCCTACACTCTCTAACTTAATACTAATACTTTTCTAAAGAATGAATGTGAGACCAAGTAAATATATATTAAGGATAGTATTTTTTCTTTTAGTACGTTCTCCCTCCTGCTCATCTCTAGGGGGATTATAAATAAAACACTTCTCTTCTTTACCTTTAAAAAAGGGAAAGAAATCTAATACCCTTAGGAGGCGTTATGAAATGCATGTTAATAAAAAGATAATTTATGTATCCCATGATGCCCATTTCCACGGAGCACAGCTACTTTCTTTACATACTATTAAGGCTCTTAAAGAAAACTTTGATTACTCTGTTGCAATTATTTCTATTGGATCCGGTATTTTAATTCCCGATTTTCAAAAGTATGGTCCTGTTTATTGTCTCGAGCAAGGTTATCAAACAGAAGAAAAGGTCGAATTATTAATAAAGGATTTATTATCACAGAATTTTACCCTCGCCATATGTAGCACTGTCATAAGTGGCGATATCGTCGCATTACTAGCTAGACAAAATATAAAAGTTGTTTCATTAATACATGAATTACCGCATTTAATACAACAGTACTCTGCTGAAGGGAAAGCTAAAAACATCGCTGAATTTGCTTACAAAGTTGTCTTCCCTTCACAATACGTATATGAAAAATTTCGTACAATCACTGAATTGGATCCTCAAAAATGTCACATTCTCCCTCAAGGTTTGTTTAACCACAATCCTTATAAGAACAATATTGCAAAAGCTAGAAATGAGTTACGTAAGAAGCTTAACCTGCCTCTAGATAGCAAAATCATCTTGGGTGTAGGCTTCGCAGATTATCGGAAAGGGATAGATTTATTCTCACTTATCTCTTACTCAGTAAGAAAGACTCACAAGGATATTCATTTCATTTGGGTAGGGAGAACAAACGTTCAATTCCTGAATACACTGCCCCCTAAATATAAAGCACATTTCACATTAGTCGATCCTACTCCCGATATCGGATTATATAACGCTGGGGCTGACTTATACTTATTAACTTCAAGGGAAGATCCTTTTCCAAATGTTGTTTTAGAAGCATTAGATGCAAAACTTCCTGTTATAGGGTTTAAAAATGCTGGAGGTTTTGAAGATGTTGTTACAGAAAAAACTGGTGCCTTAGTAGACTTTTTAAATTTACCCAAAATGCTAGAAAAAATATATGAATTTATTCATGATGAGGGATTACGATTACAAAAGGGAAGCTTTGGCCAAGAACTTATCGAAAAAAACTTCAATTTTCTTAATTACATTTATCAATTACTAGATCTTCTCGAACATAATTACAAAAAGATAAGTGTAATCATACCGAACTATAATTATGAAAAATACTTACCTGATCGAATCGAATCAATATTAAACCAAACCTACCCTCTTTACGAACTAATTTTCTTAGACGATGCCTCCACTGATCATAGCGTATCAACTTTTAAAAAGCTGCTTTCAAAAGAAAATAAGACCCACCTGAAGGTTCAACAGATTATTAATGATAAAAACTCTGGTTCTGTATTTAAACAATGGATAAAAGGAGTCTCTGCAGCAACTGGTGATTATATTTGGATCGCAGAGGCCGATGACCTATGCGATAAGACATTTTTACAAGAGGTGATACAGGGGTTTTATATAAATAACAATATTACCTTAAGTTACACACAATCAAAACAAATAGATGAACAAGGAAATGTATTGGCTAATCATTATTTAAATTACACAAATGATATCGATAAAGAAAAATGGAAAGCCCCCTATTTTCGAAAAGGCGTCGAAGAAATACAAGATACGTTACTTATCAAAAACACTATACCTAATGTTTCAAGTGTAGTTTTTAAAAATATAGATATGAAGAAAACGGAAAAACAGTTAGAGAAGTTCAAAATAGCTGGCGACTGGTTCTTCTATATTTCTCTTCTTACAGAGGGAGATATTCACTTCAATCCAGCCCCCTTAAACTATCATAGACGACATTTAAGTAGCGTAACGAGAACAGAAGATTCATACTCCCATTACAATGAAGTTGTGCAAATGCAAAATTTCATTAAAGAAAAATTTACTATCGACGACATTTCTAAAATGAAAATGTATACATATAGAAAGTATCTTAAAGCATACTTAAAAATTTAAACATGTGCTTTCTATGCCATCAATATCTCTTGTAAGTTACTACTATTACTCAAGGGAGGAATACTCTTTGAAAGACTTTATAGAGGAACATAAAGATTTAATTTCTCAAATCGCACACAGCTATAATGTAAATGCAAGTATCCATCCTGAGGATCATATCTTTCAGTTCATTGTCACTAATCCTGTCTTCCCATCAAAAAAAGAAGCGATAGATTACTACTTTAAAGATGGGAAAAACTCAGCACAAATACTCTTAAACTTAATTACTTCCCTTTATCCTCCTACAGGCAATCCAATTCAATTGTTAGAATTTGCATCCGGATACGGCTGCGTAACACGTCATTTATTAAATCTACAAACGAGTTTGAGTATAACCGCTTGCGATATACACGAAGAGGCCATTTCCTTTATTGAAAACAAATTAAATAATTCTTCTATATTATCTCATCCTGAGCCTGAACAGTTAAAATTGGACTCCTCTACATACGATATCGTTTTTTGTCTATCCTTTTTCTCTCATATGCCTGATACAACTTGGTTTCGTTGGCTGCAAACATTGTATAACGCTGTTTCACCTGGTGGTTTATTCATTTTCACAACCCATGGCTATCAAAGCAAAAAATACTTCGGGTTTCCAAATTTAAATGAAAAGGGCTATTGGTTTCTCTCTTCTAGTGAACAATTTGATTTAGATGTGAATCAATACGGACAAACGATAGTTAGCCCCTCTTACGTGTGTGACAAAATTAAATTATTACCCCATAACCCAATTATTAAAAAGTATACCGAAGGATTTTGGTGGGAACATCAAGACCTTTGGGTTATAGAAAAAGAAATAAAATAATAACCCACGCTCTGCTTATATACAAGTAGAGCGTGGGTTATTATTTTTTACTACATAAAAACTCTTCAATCCATAGCTTATTTAATCTAATCCCATGTTTAAAATCTATTTTAGGTTCCCAATTCAATTCTTGTTTTACCTTATCAATATTTAAAATGATTCTTTGAACGTTCTCTTGTTTTTGTTTGTAACAGATAAAATCCACTTTTCTTTCTGTTATTTTCTCTAATTCCACTATAATTCGTTTTAAAGAAAGACCTTTGCCACTCCCTATGTTGTATACGCAAGATTTCAATTGATTTAATTGTGCTAGTTGTATAGTAATTTCAACTAAATCATCGATATAAATATAATCTCTAATAATCTCCTCTGGATTCCCATATATATGAATCCTTTCATTACTGAGATGCTGGTACAAAAAACAATTTATCGCCCCAACTTTTTTTAAAGGGTTTTGGTATTTTCCATACGGATTAGAATATCTACATACAACATAATCTATTCCATATTTTTTCTTATAAAAATACAAATAATTCTCCAGCGAAACTTTTGTTATTCCATACGGGGAAAGTGGTCTTAATGGATGTTTCTCATCAATAGGCAAATATTCAGGTTCACCATAAACTGTGCCTCCCGAAGAAGCTAATATAATTTTTTTAATACGAAATTCTTTAACACTTTCCATGAAATTAAGAAAAAATAGACTGCTATTAATATCGCCAAAAACGTCTTCAATTGAAGTTGCTACGTTAGACGTCGCAGCTAAATAAATAATAATATCTATATTCACTAAAGCCTTATATATATCCTCAACATTTTCTAAATCACCTTTAATAAATTCAACTTCACTTATAATATTTTGAGGAAAATTATTTATATGTCTGGAAAATACTTTTACATTTTGCCCCTGTTTCAATAAACCCAATGCGAGGTTGATACCAATGAAACTATTTCCACCTACTATTAAATAATTATTCTTCCTCATAATATCATCTCTCTAGTAATAAATTTTTCCTATCGTCAAACTTAAAAATATACACAAATAAACTGGATCATTTTGATTATTCATCCTCTTATCATTGTATGTTTGTTATAAATTTTCATTATCTTTATTTTCTATTTTCATTTTAGAATAGCTTCCTTATTAAGGTTGACTGCAAAAACACTCATAATATTTACTCATCCCCATGAATATATTTAATAAACAATCCTCACTTGTTTAACCCATAAAAAAACTTCTAAATACACAAGGTTCTCAAAAAAGGAGTGCGAAACTCATGAAAAATATAAATCAAGAACTTTTAAATCATGTAATCCTACATAAAGATCGAATTCCCCATTACCATAAAGACTTTCCCCTTATACTATTTTGGAGTCATAGAAGCGGATGCACCTCATTAGCTAATTGGTTCTTTTTTCAAATTGGATTATTTACTGAAGCAAAGAAATACAATGACTTTATTCATTACTATGAGTTCTGGGTGTATAAAAACAGTACAAATTACATTCAACAATTACAAAATAGTCTTCTAGAGGCTAAAAAAAATGTTTGTAAACTTGTACGAAATCCTTATACAAGGGCTGTCAGCTCATTTTTATTACTTGCTGACAATCCATATGCTAGCCCACAATGGGAGAGCATCCGTCATTATTTTTATAATGATAAATATAGTAATCAAGGAATATCATTTAAACAATTTTTATATTACGTTCAGGCATTCGGTTCCAATTCCCTAGCATTAGATATACATTTTAGTCAACAATACGTCCCTGGTGAAGAAAACTTCATTCAATGCTATATTCCTTTAGAAGATTTTAATACACAAATCGCTAAGATAGAACACATGTACGATTTAACAAAATCTAATTTAGCACTTCTTACAAATTCAGATCATCATCGCGCTCACAAGATGATTTATGCAGGAAGCTATGCAGAACTTAGCATTACAGATCCAGGCTTTCCCCGATTTCCAACATACGAAAGCTTTTATGATAAAGAAACTATGGACTTAGTTACAGAAATATACGCACAGGATTTTGAAATGTACCCATACACGAAAGGGATATTTTAAGTCTATACATTTTCCCACGAATAAAAGCTGATACATCGCATAGCATAAAGTGAAACTTTAATTCGAGTGGGAGTTAATTATTCTCTTTCCCTAATCGTAATTTTAAGAGATACCTAACTTTCACCCATTTCCTTTGATTTCGCTGATTGTTGACGTGTATCATACTTTCCATACATAGATTGCATTTATTAACATAGGAGGGATATCGTGTGGAAATCAATTTGAAACACAATAATGGGTACTGCGTTATTTGCGAAAAGAAAGCTACATTTATAGAGCATAATGATTGGCTTAGAGATCATTATTTATGTTCTACATGTAACTCTATACCAAGGCAGCGAGCTTTAATCCATGCTTTACATACATTTTTTCCAAAATGGTATTCCTATAATATTCACGAATCCTCTCCTGGAGGAATTACGACTCAGCTACTATTAAAAAACTGTAAAAACTATACTTATTCTCAATACTTTAAAAATTATCCTCTTGGCCAATACTTTCAAGGTATTAGATGTGAGAACTTAGAAGACATGACTTTTGAAAATGAATCTTTTGATTTATTCATTACTCAAGACGTTTTTGAGCATGTAATGACGCCAAACAAAGCCTTTAAAGAAATAGAACGAGTATTAAAACCTGGCGGTGCTCATGTATTTACTGTCCCTTGGTATCATACACTCACAAAAACTGTGCAAAGAGCAAGAATGAATAAAGAGGTGATTGAATATATTGAAGAGCCCATTTATCATGGAAACCCTATTGATGAGAATGGATCTTTAGTAACGTTCGATTGGGGGCAGGATATGATTGAATATATTTATACACATGCAAACATGTATACAATTGTTTATTTACAAAAGGATAGATCACTAGGGCTAGATGCTGAATTTTTACATGTTTTTATTAGTAAAAAATGTGTAAAAAATTTCTAAATACTATATAATTCAGTGATTTAATAAATCACTAGTAACTTCCCACTACTTGAACTACGAATAACATAAGGGGGATATAACTTGAAAATAATCGCTTTTTACTTACCACAATTCCATCAAATTAAAGAAAATGATCGATGGTGGGGGAAAGGATTTACTGAATGGACAAATACTAAAAGTGCACGACCTTTATTTTCAGGACATTATCAACCTAGGGAACCTTATCAAGATTTTTATTATGACTTAACTACCCCCTCCGTAAGAAAGTGGCAAGCAAAAATCGCTAAAGCATACGGTATATATGGTTTTTGTTATTATCATTACTGGTTTAAGGGAAAAAGACTATTAGAAACCCCCTTTAATGAGGTACTAAAGATGAAAGAACCTGACTTCCCTTTTTGTCTTTCTTGGGCAAATGAACCATGGACAAAATCTTGGGATGGTCTCGATAAACATATATTAATGCCTCAAGACTACGGAGATATATCTGATTGGAAGGAACACTTTGATTATTTATTACAAGCTTTCCAAGATGAGAGATATATTTATATAGATGATAAACCCCTATTCATTATTTATCGTCCAGGACATATTCCTGATTGCGAAAAAATGCTTAATTACTGGAATGCATTAGCGCGAGAAAATGGTTTAAAAGGTATATACTTTGCTGAAACATTAAACAGTTTTCCACTACCTAATATAAATGGATTCGATGCTAGCATTCAGTTTGAACCTTTCTATACAATTGCCCATGATAGCTCTTCAGACATAAATAAGGTAATATATGATTCTGATATGCAATTAAATGTTTGGGACTACGATAAAGTATGGATGTATATATTACAACGATCGCTCCCAAAGAAAAAAACATTTCCTGGTGCTTTTGTTGATTGGGATAATACTGCACGACGTAAAAACGCGAATAGCAGCATCTTTGTAGGTTCTACCCCTGAAAAATTCACCATATATTTAAGCAAGCAAATTCATCGAACTTACTCTTTTTATAACAGCGAGTTTTTATTTATTAACGCATGGAATGAGTGGGCGGAAGGAACTTACTTAGAGCCAGATAAAAAATATGGATTTTCTTATTTAGAAGGGGTTAAAAATGCAATTGATAGAGGTATGAAAGCATACAAAAAAGACGAGTCATTCTGACTCGTCTTAAGCTTGCTTGGCGACGTCCTACTCTCACAGGGACAAGGTCCCAACTACCATCGGCGCTAGAGAGCTTAACTTCCGTGTTCGGTATGGGAACGGGTGTGACCTCTCTGCCATCA
>NZ_JBQAHG010000018.1:0-14332 GCF_051916765.1 Bacillus cereus group sp. MYBK15-3 | reverse complement strand
TCTGGAAATAATTTCAAATTAAATAAAAATATTTCTAAACTTTATTTTTAAAATTAAAAGGAGGTGAAATATAATGGGAGCTGTTATTAAAGCTGGTTTAAAATTAGTTGGTGGCGGAGCTGCTGGCGGTTTTACATACGGTGGTTTAAAAAAATACTTCGGTTAATAAATAATAATTAAATAACTAAATAGGAAAGGAGATGAAATATAATGGGAGCACTTATTAAAGGTGGACTTAAAGTTTTAGGTGGCGGCGCATTAAGTGGTGGCGCAGTTTACGGTTTAGAAAAACTTTTCAGATAATAAATAAAAAACCAACTTAATTTTTAAGTTGGTTTTTTTATTTATAAATATAAATAATAAGAAATTAAAATTATTTAATTCTCTTACCAGTATATCCTTCAATAAGGCCCTTATAAAATTCCATATAATTAATCCACATTTAACATTCACCTCCTCCAATACTTAACTAAATAATTAGATATTATTTAAACCAACTACCGATTGTACGACCAAGTTCACGCCATGCTGACATAATTATCACCTCTTTTATATAAATTTAAAAAAGATTAGTTACGAGAACTTCCACCCATTGGAAGAATCCAATTAACAAGCATAAGACCTACACGAACCATTAATAAACACCCCTTAATTTAAAAATTTAATATAAAGATTATAGGATATCCTTATATAGTAATAACATATAATTACTTAAATGTAAATATATGATAATGTTTTTTCTGTTTTTTATATAACATTAATTTTTCTACTTTTAATTGTTAACGCATACATTTATTTGCATTCAAATTATAAAAAGCTATTATTTATTTTTAAAAAATAATAGCTTTTTATAATAACGAATAGTTTGAATGATACATAAAATGCATAAAAACAGGAATACAAACATATATATAACCTTATCATTAAAATAAAAGTTTATCGAAAATATCAACATAGCTAAAGCTGATGGACCATAAAATAGTATATTACTTCTCGTTTTATTTTTAGAAAAATTAGTTTTCATTTTTTCACCTCTATATTAATAAATCTTATTTATTTTTAATAATAATATTAGCATATAATCTCTTCAACAATCATTCTAGTCTTTTATTAAATTCCCCATTATAAAAAGATATAATCATTGCCTTTCTTTCTCTGAAAATTTTTCTAAATACAGATTCAATCCATATTGTTAAATATAAAATTTTTAATTAAATTAAAACACAATAAAAAAATCTTTACTGGAACAAATGTAAACTTTTAAATATTAGTTTACATTCATTTCTCCTTAAACATTGACTTCTCAACAATTCTCTTGATATCCTCAATTTATATAACAAAAGTATACATTCAAAACACTATAAAATAAGAGGTCAAAAATCCATGAATAAAAAACCACATCTCATTGATGTCCAACCTATCCGTAACAAAGAACAGATCGAAGATATGAAATGGGCCCTTAAACGTCATTGTTCCGAACGAGACTATATTCTCTTTCTTGTTGGCATTCATACCGGATTACGTGTCAGTGATCTACTCCAAATTGAAACACAAACCATAGTAAAACTAAAACGAAAAAAGAGAAAAGAATTTAAGATTAAAGAAGGAAAAACGAAGAAAGAACGCATGATTAATCTTACTTCTATTTTTGATGAAGTATACTCTTATGCCCAAACACTAAAAAACATCTGGTTATTCCCTTCTAGAAAAGGAGAGCAACCCATTAGTAAGATTCAGGCTTATCGACAATTGCAAAAAGCCGGAGAATTTGCCAGTGTAGAATCCATTGGTACCCACACCATGCGCAAAACCTTCGGCTATTGGTTCTATAAACAAACAAAAGATGTAGCTATGTTACAAGACATACTCAATCATAGTACTCCACAAATTACACTTAAATATATTGGAATTAATAAAGAAGAAAAAGATAACATACTTGATATATTCTACATTTAACTAGTATTCAAATAATTTAAAAAAGAGGGATGCTAATAAGCATTCCTCTTAAAATATATATTTTTATTTGGAATTCCATACACGATTTAATAAACGATTTAACATCGCTCCCATATATTTCCCTCCCTTATTGCTTATATATTAAAAATAATACCATAAATGAAATAAAATGTAAATTCTTTATTCCGTATAATAAAATAAAACAAATAAAAAATCTTCATAACAAGGGAATGCTTGTAGACTGATCTATACTGCATTCCCTTATTCTATGTATGCTATATTTCTATTCTTCTTTTTCCGACATTAGAACTTTTACCCAAAACACTTGATTTTTGCCCTAATCTGGGGAACCGTCCTACACTTTTTATTCCACGGTTCACTTGACTACGAGCCTCTACACCCTCAAACTCCCAAAGATAACCCCAGCGGGCAAAAACCGCCCTTCTGGGGCCACCTCTGGTGAGTTTGCATGAGGGTGCCCCTCATAGTAAAGCGACTTTCGCGGCATAAACGCTTCAGACTCTGATCTTTACTTCCAAAATTGATACCATTTCTTCTCATTATTAGCTGCAATCATTTGTTTTACTTCTTGAAGTTCTCGCATAACCGTTATAACTGCTTTATCTCGATCATTAATTTGTTTCTTTTCAACAGTATTGGAATCCACTAATAATTTTTGCTGTGATTCTAATAAATTTGTTAATTGATTTATTTGCTCACTCTGCGTTTGTAACTGTTTTTGCTGTATTTCAACTGTACTTTTCAACTCATGTAATAACGCCTTCAAATCACTATCTTCAGGAGTTATAACAGTCATAACTGTCTCTCTATTCTTTAATCCTTCTTCCTCTAAAAGAAGTTTACAGGCTTCTTCTAATGTAACTTGCGGCATGTTTTTTAATTCTATTAATCTTTGTAATAATCTTAAATCATAGTCACTAAATATAACTCGTCCTTGCTCATCACGTTTAAAAACATAACAGTTATAACTCTCAATCAACAAATAATATTTCTTAACTGTAGAGGGCGACACCCTTAATCTCTTTGCAATTTGATTTACACTCTCATAAACAACAGAAGTCATAACAGTTATAACCCCCTCTTTTAATATTAAACCTTCGTCATAACAGTTATAACTGTTATGACATCTCTATCTTATCATCATAACAGAATTTTTTTCTATCAATCATTTTAACAATACTCAGATATATAATATAATTTTAATTATATTATATATCTATAACATATCATAAATACTCAAGTACATATTCTCCCCTACGGGGAGCCCGGTTTATCGCCTTAACGGCTTTAAACCGGGAAGATCAAGAGCATCTGACGGATCGTCTCGCCGTCCGTAGTCCGGCGAGACTCAAGCAGGGCAAAATCCGCCTGCCTTGGCATGATAAAAGCTAACGCTTTTTCATGCCTGCGGTCAGACGCATTCATTTTTGCTTCGCGCTGCGCTTGAACCAAAAACAAGCTCGGCAAGCCGAGTGAATGGTCTTCAGGCGAATTTTGCCCTGCGGGACTTCCTGGCCAGAACGCTTCGCATCTGTCCAGAGTCTTTTTCTAGATCAGCTCACGCTTCCTAGAAAAAGACAAATAAAATTGCACTTCGGCATTTTTATTTGTTTGATCAAAATGTCATGCTTCGCATCACATTTTGAATGAAATTAAATAAACATTTTTAAACAAATGTTTATTTAATACAAAAAGCAAACCATGTGTAAATGTACACATGGTCACATAGCAAATACACATAGCTTCGCTATGGATTCCCAAATAATCAAATACAGAAATATTACAAAGACAGGAGGCATCCCTATGGCCGCACCACGAAAACATATAAGGATTCTAAAAACAAAAGAAGTCGAAGGCATGGATATGCTTTGGAAAACTGGAACAGCTACCAGAGAGCAAATGGAAAGAGAATATAACATCAAAGGAGATCGCCTGAAAAAACTTTGTCATAGCGGCTATTTAGAAGAGCGAACAGGAAAGATTGTTCTAGGAGAAAAGGGAATAGAAAAGTTTAAAAAAGAAGGTAAAGAATATCAATATAAAACCGGTATAAATAACGCTAAACATGATATTCGTCTCTCTGAAAAGTATATTTCTTTACCTAAAGAAACAAGAGAAACATGGAAAACAGAAAAACAATTGCATTCAGAGGCCCAGAAAGACCCCAGATACGACGATTTTAAAAAAAGAATAGTAGAGTCCCATCCGCAAGGAAAATTCCAACCAACGCCCGATGGAGCCGTCTATAGCGAAGTGCATGACGGTTATATTGCCATAGAAGTTACAACACGTAACTATAAGGAGATTGATATTCAACAAAAACAAGAATTTGCGAAAACATTTTTATCCGGGTATGAACAACTATAGGAGGAGAAAACATGGCAATACAACCAACATTTATCGTTCCACCTACTTTTTATACAGTACATGAAATTATGAATAATACGAATGCACCCTATATCTTAAACTTACATGACATTCAAAAAGATCCACATAAGAGAAAATTAAGTGATGAATTACATTTATTCATCATGAAGCATTATCATAATCTATTTACATTTATGCTCCATCATCAGCCCTACATGTTAAAATCTCAATTTTTGGACCTATTTGGCTACCAAAAAGGGAAAAAGAATAAGTCTAGAACACTTGGTTATGCAAAATTAAAAGAGTTAGAAGATAAACTATTAATTGGTTCTAAATCCTTTTATGGTGCCGAATATATTTATTTATCTTATCGTGCTTACTATTATTTTGGCCAAGAAAAAAAGGTGTTACCAATTGCACCTGGAGAAAATGTACTCTTCCGTCACTTTACCCGTATGGAAGACTATCTAGAATTAAATAAACAATATACAGATCCAATATTATTAACCGCATTACTTTGCTCTCACGAGCATTATTATCTATTACATACAGAACCCTTTTTCGCAATTCACCCAATACAAGAAAAAGATACACGTTACTTTGGAGAATACTTCCCAAACAATAAAATACCTAAAAATCTTGATATGGAATTTGTAACAGACTTTCTCATAAAGACAAAACAAGAAAATAGGGGATTGTGGTTAATCAATGAAGAAACACCTGAAACTCAGCTTCATGTACTCATTACATTTATCGATGAACTCTTTAAAATCCTTACTACACGTTGTTCTCTTAAATTACTTATTAATGATCAAAAAGAATCCTTACGAATCGTAGCAAATATTATCCCAATACCAGGAACATCTTATATCACAATTAATAACCTAATCTCTGATATCTATCATATTGAATTTTTATTAAAAATTTGTTTTCCAACAGTGATAACAAGCTTTACTTTTATTGTGATGAATGAAAATCATGAGCGTGAATTAAACAATGTTATAAGTAAAATTACTAAACTTAGAGAAAATAAAAAGAACTTACAACCATGGCAATCTATGATTGATCCAAAAAATATTAAAATCCGGAATACAAATCTATTTAGACGTTTAAATTTCAATGATTCCTATGAATCTCAACGAGAGAAACCACTTCCACAGTAACCACTTATTTATCGTAAGTGGTTTTTGATCTTCCCCCTACTTTTGAGGTAGAGGCTGGCCGGGGTGTGGGGGGACCCCACGTATTGCGTATCTAAAAATAGAGTAAGAATTCATTAAAGAACGTTAAATCAAGCGGTTTGGCTCGTATAATGAATAGCTCAAGCCGATATGCCTAAATCCCACTTTTGAGTTTATCGGCTTGGCGATGAAAGTAAACGAGCCAAAAAAAATTCCGCAAGGATGTTAGGAAAAAGAAAAGTCTTCGACTTTAGCCGAGGATTAACGAGGCGACTTTTTTCTAACAAAGGTGGAGATTTTTAAGCGGGGTTTCTTAAAAATACTACCTGTTCCTTGCGGAATTTTTAGCCTTATTAATATATAGAGTGAGAAGTACAAGTATTTTAAAGTTAAAAAAACACAGTAATATCAAGGGTTTCAAGTTTTTTCGTCCGTATCAGATTTGATACACTTCCGTATCAGATTTGATACGGACGAAAAATAAAA
Source organism: Bacillus cereus group sp. MYBK15-3 (assembly GCF_051916765.1). Classification (NCBI taxonomy): domain Bacteria; kingdom Bacillati; phylum Bacillota; class Bacilli; order Caryophanales; family Bacillaceae; genus Bacillus; species Bacillus cereus group sp. MYBK15-3. The sequence continues at coordinate 8,321 of NZ_JBQAHG010000018.1, read as the reverse complement.
AATCAAAAAAAAAGAACTAGTCAATAGTTCTTTTTAAAATAATTTATTAGGTAAATTTTTAAGTATTTTGTTATTCATAGCTTTTTTAAACATAGTTACTAAAGCTCCTTGAACGTCATCTCGGTTTCCAGCATAAATAATATTGGGATTAATATAAATAACATAAGCTTTTGCATTATTACCTTCAATACCAGATTCAGCTTTAGCTAATATACCTTTTTTAACAAGACTATTAATAATTCTACTCACTTTTGTTCTACTTGTCTCAAGTATTTTCCCTATTTGAGTAATATTTAATGGAGAAGCATATTTTTTAGTAATATCATCAACAATTGCATTTGAATGAAGCCCTATGTGAGCTTGAATATCAAGTAAAAAAATCTTTTCTTCACTAGTCATATAATTTTGTTTTCTTAAATATTCCCAATTTAACTGTAGTAATTGGACAAATTTCGCTTTATTTTTTACTTTTTTTTCAGGAATTAATTTCATTCCTCTTGAACTAGCCTTTGCTTGAAGTTGATTTGCTAATTGCATTTCTTCTTCTGACAATATTTTAGAATTCTCGATTTCTCTTAATCTTGCATTCTTTTCAGCTTGTTCTAAATTTATGAACTTTTTCATAAAATAAACTCCTTAATTGTTGCTTAAAATCAATAATTAACTTTTTACTTATAAAATTTAATTATTTTAGCTATATAGATTTTACGTTATATTGAATATTAAAAGATATTCTTATACTCATAAAATGTTAATTTTGTGGTAGAAGCTTATTTATAGTGTAAAAGCAAAATTCTATGTACTAGAAAAAAAGTTACATAAGAATAAATCTATTCCTTACGGAATTAGCTCTTATATATAGAGTGAGATAAGAGAAAAAAAAAAAATGAGGAATACCAAGGGTTTAAAGTGTTCGGGGTGTTAATTTTTTTTAACACCTGTGTTAAAAAAAATTAACACCTATTTTTTAACAAGAACAAATAAAAAAAAAAGTGCAACAGTTAATTACACTTTTTTAAAATAAATATATTGGCAATTTATGCCTTTTTTTACTTCCTTCTATTTGAATATTTCTTAATGATTTTGCAAATATTTGTTGTGTTGCTCTATCGATATCATCTTTTGGCGCATTACATAATATATTAGGATTAACAAACCAAGTACGTGACGAACATGATCGTCCATCTTCAGTTGTTATCCCAGTTTCTGCAACACCTAAAATCCCTTTTACAAGTAAGTCATTCATAATTTTAGAAATAGAAGTTCTTGTTTTTCCTAATTTTTTTGCTAAATAACTTGGAGAAGCTGCATTAGGCTTCAATTCTTCATCATTTCTTTCAACAATAACATTTGATTTAAACTCTAAAAACCTTGAAAGTTCAAATAACAAAGCTTTCTCTGGTTGAGTCAAATAACCAATTTCACATAAATAATCAATATTCTCTGTAATCATTTGCACGAACTTCACCCCATCAGTCCGTTTTTTCTTTTTACCGATAAAATAATCGTCACCTGTTGTACTATGTAAAATCTGTAATAACATTTGTTGTTGTTCAGTTGTTAAACCTATATTAGCTTGTTCTAAAAAATCTTCAACTTTATTCTCTTTAATCTTTGCTTTTCGTTCTGAACTATCAATATTTACAATTTTACTCATTTTTTCCTCTCCTTAATGGTTGAGGAAAACAAACTCCAATGATAAGATATTATTATATAAAATTAATAAATAAGAGTTTGATTTTTCAACCTCTATTCGCTTTAACAAAAAACCCTTTCTGTCGCCAAACTTCGAGGGTTTTTTTGTTTTTAATTTTATCACATCTCTATAAATACTTATACAATATAAAAAAACAATCAATTATTATAAATTATTAATTGTTTTTTATATATTGATGGTAGAGTAATAAAAAAGTCAATGATATCAATACTTTAAAGGAATTTTATACTTACCTTTTTTGGTAAGTACAAAACTGAGATAATCTTATTAGTAATTTTCAAACCTTATATTAATATTTAAAAAACAAAATATATTAATATAAGGTTTTTAAATATTAATAACCATAAAAAAATAGATATGCATAATTGCATATCTATTCATAACGTAATGATTCAATAGGATCTAGTTTCGCAGCTTTATTTGCTGGAATTAATCCAAAAATAATACCAAGAGTCATAGAAAATAATACTCCACCAACAACAACTTCCCATGAAACAAGAGGAGGCCATCCTGCAATCTTAGAAACAATATAAGCTCCACTATAACCAAGGGCAATTCCTATTAATCCACCAAGAAGTGTTAACATAACCGCTTCGATTAAAAATTGTAATAAAATTTTACTACGTGTCGCTCCAAGTGCTTTTCTAACGCCAATTTCACGTGTACGCTCTGTAACTGATACAAGCATAATATTCATTACACCAATACCACCAACAACTAATGAAATACCCGCTACTCCACTAATAACCATAGTCATGATTTTTGTTAATTGTGAAAGACCTTCTTGTAATTTTTTAAGATCCATAATTTCATATTTTCCAGAGATATCATTTGATTTACGATTATTTAATACATCGACTGCTTTTTTTCCAGCTATTTCAAGCTGATCAGACGTCTCTGCTTGAACAACAATATTTTGAATTTCACTTTTCCCATATATTGTTGGCCAAATAGAAATTGGAATTAATAATTCTGGAATACTCATACCCATAAAACCATTATCAGATTTATAAATACCAATAATTTGTAAAGGCTGACCTCTAATTTCAATAATCTTACCAACGGGATTTTCTTTTGGGTAAAAAATATCTTTTACATCTGTACTAATCATCACCACATTACTGCCTTGTTCAACATCAAATTTATTTAAAGATCTACCTTTTTTTACTTTTATTTGATTTACTTCGAAATATTCACTATCAAGCCCTATAACACTTACCATATCTTTTTTTTCATTCAAATTAAGAGGTTCCATACTTGAATTAGTAGTTATAACATGTTTAATTTCTGGGATTTTTTTGATTTCGAAAAGGTCTTCATCTGTTATTTGCGGCCTTTCACCTATTGACAGAGGTTCATTCATATCTTCTTTAAATTGAATAGGGACTGTATTATTTCCCGAACCTGAAAACTCAGATTTCAACGACATTTCTCCACCTTGTCCAATTGCAACAACAGTAATAATAGAACCAACACCAATAATAATACCAAGCATTGTAAGAGCTGAACGTAACTTATGAGCTAATATAGAAGATAAAGCAATTTTTAGACTATCTAATAAACTCATACTGCACACCTTCTATCTTCTGTAATTACCCCGTCTCGTAATACAATCCGACGAGAAGAATAAGCTGCAACTTCTTCTTCGTGCGTAACCATAACAATCGTCGTACCTTCTGCATTAAGCTTCGTAAAAATATCCATAACTTGCTCACCAGACTTCGTATCTAATGCACCAGTTGGCTCATCAGCCATAATAAACGTTGGATTATTTGCAATTGCCCTAGCAATCGCTACACGTTGCTTTTGCCCCCCTGATAACTCATTCGGTAAATGATGAACACGATCAGCTAACCCTACTTTACCAAGCGCTTCTAAAGCACGCTTACGGCGTTCCGTTTTCTTCACGCCACCATATACAAGCGGAAGTTCAACATTTTCCACCGCAGAAAGACGCGGAAGTAAATTAAAATGCTGGAATACAAATCCAATATACTCATTACGAATTAAGGCAAGCTTTGATTCATCTGCTGTTAAGATATTCACATCATTCAGCATATATTTGCCTTCCGTTGGACGATCTAAACAACCAATAATATTCATAAGTGTTGACTTACCAGAACCAGACGGTCCCATAATCGAAACAAATTCCCCACTCTGAATCGTTATACTAATATCATGCAAAATTGGTACAGCCAACTGCCCTTGATAATACGTTTTAACAATATTATTTAACGTAATCATTTCTCTTTCACTTCCAATCCTTCATACACGTCATCAGAAGGATTTTTAACCACCTTTTGTCCAACTGTTACACCTTCTACAATCTCTGTCCATTCTCCATCAGTAGAACCTTTTTTCACATTTTGTTTACGAAGCTTCCCTTTTTCCTCAACATAAACAAATGCATCATCACCTTTTTCTACAATGCTCTTACTTGAAACAGCAATCATCGTCTTATTCTCTAAACTTACTTGCAAAGAAACATGATAACCTGGAGATAAACCATCTTGACTATCAAGACTTGCTTTATATGTATACTGAGACATATTTTGAGTCGCTTCACCCATACCGCCAGGTTGAGCCATCTCTGCACTTGTTGGAAATTCACTTACCTCTGTAATTTTACCTGTCCACTTCTTCTTGTTATTTGCTTTTGCAGTTACAGTGACTGTTTGATCCTTTTGAATTTGTGACTTCTGAAGCTCAGTTAACGTACCTTGAACTTGGAATAAGTCTTTAGAAGCTACTTGTAAAAACGCTTTTCCTTGACCACCTAAGGCTTGAGATGAACTTTGCGCCGCATCTTTATCTAACTTTTGAACAACACCAGCAAAATTACTATAAATCGTAAGTTCTTTCTGCTTCTTACTTAACTCTTCTTTTTGCAACTTTCCTTTTTCTTTCTCAAGATCAATTGTTTTTTGTCCTATCTCTAACTCGTTTACTTGCTCGTCCATCGGATCTGTTACTTCTTTCCCAGCTCCGCTATCTTTCGCCTTCTTAATTTCTTTCTTCAAAGAATCAATCTTCTTTTTCCCTTGATCATAACGCATATCCGCCATCTTCTGATCAAGCTCTGCTTGCTTCATTTGAAGGTTAATCTCTTCATTATCATAAGAGAATAATTTCGTACCTTTCTCTACCTTTTGTCCTTCTTTTACCTCAATATCTTTCACTTTTCCTTTAGTTGGATCAGCATAAAAACTTTCAATATTCTCAGGCTTTACCTGACCAGAAATTAACTTCGAATTATTAAACTTACGTTCTGTTACCTTTTCAAAACTAACAGAATCTGTCTTTACTGAACCCTTTTTTTCCCCTTGCATAATAAAAATATTAATAGCAGCAACAATAATAATTAACGCTATAACTCCAAATATTATCCATTTCTTTTTCTTTTTTGGAGTACGAACCGTATTTTGTAACATTTTCTTGCCCCTTTATTTTTTAATTTTTATATTTAAATAATAAATTATTAAGACGGAATAAACAACAATAAATATACATTATTTTCAAAAAGTATAAATATAAATTACCTAAGGTAATATATATTTAAATTAAGGTAATATATATGTTGCATTTTCAATTTGATTAATTTAATATATAGATAAAGTTGATAAAGGGGTGATTAAATGTCTGTAAGTAAAATAAAAATTGCAAGAGTTGAAAAAGGCCTGACTCAACAAGAATTAGCCGATATTGTAAATGTAACTCGACAAACAATTAGCCTTATTGAAAGTAATAAATATAACCCTTCTTTAAAATTATGCATTCATATAGCTAAAACATTAGATAAAAGTTTAGATAAATTATTTTGGGAGGAAAATTAAAATGGAAAAACTTAAAAATTGGTTTTCACTTAGTACACACTCAGACGAAAGAATTCAACAAATTGAAATGAAAATTTGGGCCCAATCTGGAATTGTTGTCCTATTTTTAGCTTTTATAGATTTCATAATAAGAGGATTATATCTACAACGCCCATTTTTAGAATGGGCCGCTACATTAGCAATTATAATCTGTTATATAGTATTCTTTTTAATTAGATCCGCTCTAGCTGGAGTTTATGAAACAGACATTAACAATAAAGAACAATTAAACAAAAAAATAAAAGAAAAAATGGTTAATACTTTTATTTTCTGTATTGTAGCAATAAGTATTACTACATACCGAAATCAGTTGCCTGAAAATACAATCGGCTGGCTCTTAGTAATTTTAAAATTCATTATAGTTTTCAGCTTAGTATTTGGTATTCAATATCTTATTACTAAATTTACATGGTACAAAAATAATAAAAACTAATAAATATAGCTCTTCCTAATTAGGAAGAGCTATATTTATTAGTTTTTATCTAAGAAGTCATTTTTTGTTGATTTGATAAAAGTTGATATAATTTATTACTTTTAATTAATTGATCATGCGTACCAAATCCTGAAATCCCACCCTGATCTAAAACAACAATTTGATCAGCGTTTTGAATAGTAGAAATACGATGAGCAATCACTATAGTTGTTTTTTTATAAATAAGATTATCTAATGCATGCTTAATCATATTTTCTGAATTAGTATCAAGATTTGCTGTAGCCTCATCTAATAATAAAAATGGTGTATCTCTTAAAAATGCTCTAGCAATAGATATACGTTGTTTTTGACCTCCTGAAAGATTAATACCTCTTTCACCTAAAATAGTGTCATATCCATCTGAAAAACTTGTTATAAACTCATGACAGTTTGCCAAAATAGATGCATTTATAATTTCATCTTTAGAAACTTCTCTTTGAATACCATATGTAATATTTTCACGAATTGTACCTGCTAATATAGGACAATCTTGTGAAACATAACTAAACATAGATCTCCATTTATCAAGGTCTATATTCAAATGAGATTTTCCATCCAATAAAATTTCTCCTTTAAGGGGATCATAAAATCTTTCTAATAAATAAAATAAAGTAGTTTTCCCAACTCCACTAGGGCCTACAAGTGCAGTAACAGTATTAGGCATAATTTTTAAATTAATATTTTCAAAAATATTCTTTTCACCATAAGCAAAACCAATATCCTTCAATTCTAGTGTTCCAAATGAAGGTTCTTCTAAAAAATCATTTTTATTTTTTTCATCTTCTTCATCTAGAATATTAAAAATTCTTTCCGTAGACCCTTTAGCCGATTGAACACTTGTAATAAAACGACTCATCACACCCACTGGTCCTACAATTTGAAATAAATATAAAATAAATGCTAATAACTCACCAGAAGAAAGATAGCCTTCACTTACTCTATATGAACCAAATCCAACTACAACAACTATAATGAGAGTGATTGATACAGTCATCAATGGAATCAAAATAGCTTCTATTTTCGCTCTTTTCATTCCATTTACATATAATTCTTCTATTTTCTTCTTACCTCTTTCAAATTCAAAATCCTCTGTACCATAAGATTTTATTAAACGAATTTCGCCAAGAACTTGAGAAAGTAACGCTGTAAATTCCGACATTTTCTCTTGTTGTTCATAAGATACTTTATAAATTTTCCTACTAATTGGTATAACTATAAATAAAGTAACTGGAACAGCAGATAAAAGTGTTAAAGTCATAGGAACATCTAATAAAAATAAAATAACAACAGCACCAATCATAGATAATCCACTTGAAAATAAATCAGCAATTTCATTTGATAATAAGTTCATAGTAACTGTTGTATCATTAGTAACACGACTGATAATCTCACCAGGTTGATTTTTACTATAAAAATCAACTTTAAGGTTTAAAATTTTCCTCCAAATTATTTTCCTTAAATTAAGAACAACTTTTTGTCCCACCAAAGATAAAAGATACAAGGAAAACGACATTGAAATAATTTCAACAATTAATAAAAATAATACTAAAACTAGTAATTCATATGAAAAACCTTTGGAAAGCTGTTCAATTTGCTCTTTTAATATTAAAGGTATAATTAAAGAACAACCTGAATTAATTACACCTAATACTATCCCCCAAAAAAGTTTAACTTTTGGAGGAGTTGTAATTTCCCATAAAGCTTTTAAACTAACATCTGTCTCTTTCTTCACGATACATAAACTCCTTAGTCTATTATTTAATAATTTATATTTCTTAAAAATTAAGATTTATAAATATAAAATCACCTAACTAAATAATCAGTTTTTTTAAACAAAGCCATTGACAACATTGTATTATCATAATATTATTTTCACAAGATGTAATTTTACAAATTTATCATTAAATGATAATAAAATACATATAAGAAAGAAGGTGTATTATAATGGCTAAAATCGGTAAATGGGTTGTTAAAGGTGCAGCAGGCTATCTAGGTTGGGAAATTGGAGAATCGATCTGGAAATAATTTTTATTATTTTACAAAAAACAAAGAAAGGAGGTAAAAAATATGGGAGCTGTTGTTAAAGGCGGACTTAAAATTATTGGTGGAACTGCCGCAAGTTGGTTAGGCTGGGAAGCTGGAGAAAGATTCTGGAAATAATTTCAAATTAAATAAAAATATTTCTAAACTTTATTTTTAAAATTAAAAGGAGGTGAAATATAATGGGAGCTGTTATTAAAGCTGGTTTAAAATTAGTTGG
>NZ_JBQAHG010000017.1:0-14843 GCF_051916765.1 Bacillus cereus group sp. MYBK15-3 | reverse complement strand
AGCGTTCATCCTGAGCCAGGATCAAACTCTCCAATAAAGTTAGTTTGTCTAGCATCTAAAATAAAAATTGACGTTTCACGTTGTTTGTTTCGTTTAGTTTTCAAAGTTCAACATCGCGTTTCAGCGACTTTTATAATTTAACACTTCTCGTTAAATCTGTCAACAGCTTTTTTCTTTCGTTGCTGACGACGCTTATTAATTTACCATATTAATCATTTAATAGTCAACACTTTTTAAAAAAATGCCAAAATAATTTTATCTTGGCATGATATAAAGCTTAATAATCACTAATGCTGCCACACCCGGTAAGCCTAACAAACTCGTTATTGCTGCTGTCCCCATGTTAATCGGGATATGAAAATCAAAATATGTCCCTACAACATTTACGATAAAAAGCAATGCTATTCCTAAAGTAACATGAAAAATCACCTTACCTATAAAACGTAACGGCTTAGAGGCAACACCAAAAACAAGAAAAATAAATACTAAAGTAAGAATGCCAACAATAATAATTGTAGAATTCATTTTTTCCTCCTTATGAATGACCTATACATCTATTTGTATGGGACAAGACAATAAAAAAGAACAGTTATCATATGCAGCATCTCTTTTATATAAACTAAATAAAACAATACCTCAGCATTAAAAAAACAAAATAAAAAGGCCTGCTTAGAAAGCAGAACCTTTTACCATTGTTCCATTTTTACAGGACGACGCTTTGCTTCTTTCAACAAAAAGAAATATTTCGCCTCTGCTATTTTCAAAGAACAAATGACATCTTGAGACGGTTCTACACTTTGTTCGACCATTCTCTTCTGACGTAACCACTCATTCTTCACTTTTTCCAAAAGTACAATTAACTTATCGTCATACTCTTTACGCAATTTACCCTTTTTTTGAAAGAACATTTTCGTTTCTCCTCTTATACTTCTCTGCGACCTTCTAACGCTTTGGATAATGTCACTTCATCTGCATATTCTAAATCTCCACCAACTGGCAGACCATGTGCAATACGAGTTACTTTAATGCCTGTAGGTTTTAAGAGGCGGGAGATATACATCGCTGTAGCTTCCCCTTCAATATTAGGGTTTGTTGCTAATATCACTTCTTGTACCGTTTCATCATGTAGTCGCTTTAAGAGTTGCGGGATATTAATGTCTTCCGGTCCAATTCCCTCCATAGGAGAAATCGCACCACGTAACACATGATATACACCTTGATACTCTTTCATTTTTTCCATCGCGATTACATCTTTCGGTTCTTGTACGACACAAACAACTGATTGATCTCGATGTGAATCATTACAAATATAACAAGGATCACGATCAGTAATATGTCCGCATACAGAACAGTACGCTAAATCTCGCTTCGCATTTACAAGTGCTTTCGCGAAACCTAACACATCATCTTCTTTCATATCTAATACGAAAAATGCCAATCGAACCGCTGTTTTCGGTCCGATACCTGGCAACTTCATAAAACTATCGATTAGTTTTGATATTGGTTCTGGATAATGCATGTATCAATATCCTCCTAGAACATTCCACCTGGTAAGTTTAAGCCTTTTGTAAATTTACCCATTGTAGAGTTTGAAAGCTCATCAGCCTTTTTAAGTGCATCATTTGTTGCAGCTAATACTAAGTCTTGTAGCATTTCGATATCTTCTGGATCTACAACTTCTTCTTTAATCTTCACTTCAAGAATTTGCTTGTGACCATTTGCGATAACTGTAATCATTCCGCCGCCAGCTGTACCTTCAACTGTTTTTTCACCAAGCTCTTCTTGTGCTTTCGCCATGTCCTTTTGCATCTTTTGCATTTGTTTCATCATGTTATTCATATTTCCCATTCCGCCACGCATCATAATTAATTCCTCCTAATTATTATTACTCTTTTATTTCAATGAGTTCTTGCCCTACTAATTTCACTGCCTCTTCTATAAGAGGATCTTCCTTTTTCTCTGGGCTTTCTTCAGACTCTCCACCTTCACGTTGTAAAAAGTCTTCACGGATTTTACCCCATTCACTTTTTGGAATGGCAATCATATTTAACCTTTTACTTAGCAATTCAAATAAAGCTTGTTCTACTGTATCCATAGCTTCTCGATTTTCGCTCGCCATCTTACAGTGAATCTCATATTGAAATGCTAAAACGTAAGTGTCATCTGAAGCTGCCACTGGTTCGCTATTTTCTAGTAAAACAGCAAACGCTACTTTGTTATATGATTTGAGTCTTCCTAACAACTCACCCCATACAGCTTTTAATTGTTCTAAATCTTGACGCTTCGCTTGTTTTAATACTTCATTTACACGTCCGACAGGAATCTTCATACTTCCTGTTCTTACCGGCTTTGGTGTTGCACGTGTCTCTCTTACTTCCTGTTGTACACCAGCTGGCACACCGTTCTTTTTAACTTGCTCTAACTCTTTCTCCAGTTGCTGCATCCTGTTCATAATTGCTTGCAAACGATCTGTACCATTTGCTTGCATCATAAACTGTTGACACAATTGCACCATAACAACTTCTAAGAAAATACGCGGATGATTTGTCCACTTCATTTCCTGTTGTCCCTTACTAAGGGTATGAATAATCTCATAGATCACTTCCGGTTGCATTTCTTCACTCAACTTGCGGAATTGATCATCTACAATTACTCGTTCCAACATATGTTCTAGTTGCGGTGAAGTCTGATATAAAAGCATATCACGATAATAGTAAATGAAATCCTCCATAAAACGAACTGGATCCTTCCCTTTACTCATCATTTCATCTATGATTTGCAATGCTCTTGATACATCATTTTCACGTATGCATTCTACTAAATTGCCTAAGTATTGCTGAGAAACAGATCCTGTTACGGCCAATACATCTTCTGTCGTAACGGTCTCATCACTATAAGATATAGCCTGATCAATAAGACTAAGTGCGTCACGCATACCACCTTCAGCAGCACGCGCAACAATTTGTAATGCCTCATCTTCCACTTGCGTACCTTCATTTGTCACGACCGTTGATAATCTCTCAACAATATCATTCACTGATATTTTTCGGAATTCAAAACGCTGACAACGTGAAATAATTGTAGGCGGGATCTTATGAGGTTCTGTTGTCGCCAAAATAAAGATAACATGTCCTGGCGGCTCTTCTAAGGTTTTTAAAAGCGCATTGAATGCACCCATAGAAAGCATGTGAACTTCATCAATAATGTATACTTTATATTCTACAGCACTTGGAGCATATTTTACTTTATCTCTAATATCTCGAATTTCATCTACACCGTTATTTGAAGCCGCATCAATTTCTAATACATCTGAAATGGATCCTTGTGTAATTCCTAAACAAGAAGGACATTCATTACAAGGTTCAGCTACCGGAGCATGTTCACAGTTAATTGCTTTTGCAAATACTTTTGCAATTGTCGTTTTTCCTGTTCCCCTCGGGCCAGAAAATAAATAAGCATGTGAAACTTTCTCTTGAAGAAGGGCATTTTGCAACGTTTTTGTCACGTGCTTTTGACCGACTACATCTTCGAACTTTTGCGGTCTCCATGTTCGGTATAACGCTTGGTATGACACGAAAATACGGCCTCCCTCAAAGGTTATTATCTCATTTATTATAACCCATTCTGTTTATAGATTCCAAAAGTTATTTTCTATACAAAAAACTCACCTTTGTATTAAGGTGAGTTTTGTATACATATATAACTGCCGTGCACCCTCCGTCGATTACGTACCATAAGCGTTACTCAAGCAGTTAGCTCGGTTCAGGCACTCCTGCGGCACACGAGAAGACCCGCTTATTGCTGCTTCCTTCCGGACCTGACAAGGTTCACGGGGTCCCGTTGCGCAGGACCCAAACGTCAACACCACTTACTTAAGGCAGACCTTACAGCAACATAACCTCGAGAGGGGATTCGGCCTCGCTAGAGCGGATTGCGAGTATAGGGCACCGCTACCTCCCCGCTTAGCACGGCAAAGTTAAAACCAATATTCGGTTGCCTTCATTAAAGGCATTATCAGTATAACTTGTTTCTTTATAAAATGCAAATACGTTAGTTCCCAGTATTCTTCTCTAATTTTTTTATTGCTTTTCTTTTTTTACGAAGCTCTCTAAAAAAGCTTGTTAACAACGTACCGCATTCTTCCTCTAGTACACCAGATACTACTTCACATTGATGATTGAAGCGTTCATCCGTTAAAAGATTCATCAATGTCCCTGCACATCCGCCCTTCGGATCACTTGCACCATATACAACTCGCTTCACTCGTGATAAAACAATTCCACCTGCACACATTGGACAAGGTTCTAATGTTACATACAATGTTGCATCTTCTAAACGCCATGTCCCTAATTTTTTACACGCCTCATCTATCGCTAGCAACTCAGCATGAGCTATTGATCTCTGCTCAGTTTCCCTTAAATTATGGGCAACACTAATTACCTCACCATCTAACACTATAACTGCTCCAATTGGTACTTCCTGTATTTCCTCTGCCTTTTTAGCTTCTTCTATCGCTAATTGCATAAAATAAATATCTTGATCTTGTTCCATAACATAGTCCTTTCATTACAAATAAAGTACACTTATTTCCATTTACTACACAGGGGATAACTTTTACAAATTCAATCCACCCTAAAAGAAAAAAGAGAGGGGATTACATATGAAAAATACCGCCTTGCTCATTATCGATATGATTAATGACTTTCAATTTTCCCACGGACCCATTCTAGCTAAAAAATGTGAAATTATAACAAACCCTATTTTACAATTAAAGAAAAAAATGAAATCCTTCGGCTGTCCTATAATTTACGTTAATGACCATTATCAACTGTGGAGATCTGATATCGACCAACTTATTACTCATTGTACAAATGAATATAGCGAAAACATAATCCATAAGATTGCTCCAAGTTCTGATGATTACATTTTTATTAAACCACATTATTCCGCTTTTTATGAAACACCTTTAAATTCATTACTAGGTTATTTAAAAATAGAAAATCTAATATTAACAGGGGTTGCCGGAAATATATGTATTCTATTTACAGCTAATGATGCTCATATGAGAAATTATACATTGTATGTACCAGAGGATTGTATCGCCTCTAACAACGACCAAGATAATATACATGCTTTAAAAATAATGGAAACTACATTGAAAGCAGCTATAACATCATCAACCAAAATAAAATTTAATTAATACATATATCTATTTTCTAACTTTTTATATCAAATTAACCCGCTCGCTTCCCTCTTGTGCTACAATAATTCTGTTTTGTGTTTTTAGTAGTCACGGTAAATCACTGATTGAAAGGAGGAAACAGCGTGACCGGAGTACCATTTATCACGGTTGAAGGACCAATTGGTGTTGGAAAAACTTCACTTGCGAAGGAAATTTCAACTCACATGCAACTCCACTTACTAAAAGAGATTGTTGATGAAAATCCCTTTTTAGGAAAGTTCTATGAAGACATCGACGAATGGAGTTTTCAAACAGAGATGTTCTTTCTTTGTAATAGATACAAACAATTAGAAGACATTAACATAAAGTATTTGAATCAAAGGAAACCAGTAGTAGCGGATTACCATATCTTTAAAAATTTAATTTTTGCATCCCGCACATTAAAAGACTCCCAATATGACAAATACATGCAAATTTATCGTATCCTTACACAAGATATGCCTGTGCCAAATGTCATTGTTTATTTAACAGCTAGCCTAGAAACATTGCAAAAACGAATCGCCATGCGCGGAAGAGAATTTGAAAAAAACATGGATCCAAATTACTTACTACAGCTCACAAAAGATTATGAAACAGCAATGGATGCTTTTAAAAAAGATCATCCGGAAATACCAGTATTGAAATTTAATGGAGACGATATGGATTTTGTAAAAAATCCTGATGATTTAAACGTCATCCTATCTGCCCTTCAAAATACTCTCTTAAAGGAGTCGAAATAATAATGAATTTAAGGCAAAAATATGATATACCCAATGACGCAGTAATCACTATCGCCGGAACGGTAGGTGTGGGTAAATCAACTATGACAACTGCATTAGCTAATGCTTTAGGTTATCGCACATCATTTGAAAAAGTAGATTCCAATCCATATTTGGACAAGTTCTATGCGGACTTCACTCGCTGGAGCTTCCACCTACAAGTGTACTTTTTAGCAGAACGATTTAAGGAACAAAAAAGAATTTTTGAATATGGTGGCGGTTTTGTTCAAGATCGTTCCATTTACGAAGACACTGGAATTTTCGCAAAGATGCATCATGAAAAAGGAACAATGACGGAAACTGATTATGAAACATACAAAGGTTTATTTGACGCTATGGTCATGACTCCTTACTTCCCTCATCCAGACTTATTAATTTACTTAGAAGGTTCTTTCGATGATATTGTCGATCGTATTCAAGAACGCGGGCGCCCAATGGAACAGCAAACACCAATTGAGTACTGGAAAGAAATGCATGGACGTTATGAAAACTGGATTAACAACTTTAATTCATGCCCTGTATTACGCTTAAATATTAATGAGTACGATATTTTAAAAGATGGTGATTCAATCGAACCAATCATTAAAAAAATTGGCCATTTTTTAAAACAAACACGTAAACTTGTAAAATAAAAAACCCGTGCATATGCACGGGTTTTCCTATTAAATTACTTCTTCTTTGTTGGAGCAATAATTTCACTCTCAGGTTTTCCTGCGTTAATGCGCTGACGAACAGTACTTGTACTAATATCGTATGCTTCAGCAATCTCTTTAACAGTCATTTCTTTCCCGTTAATTACTGCCGTTAATACTTTACCTGTACGTTTTGGAGCCGCCGCTTTCTTTACAGCTGCTTTTTTAACTTGTTTTGGCGCCTCTACTTTACTCGTAGCTTGTTTTACATCACAAGTACAACCACAAAGTTTACGGAATGTATCATCACTAATAATGCGTGATACGTTTGCACCACTGTTTAAAATTCTATTGTTCTTACAGACAGGACATTGTACATAATATAAAGTTTTTCCATCTAAAGGAAACGTTTGTATAATAAGATCCATGTTGACTCCTTTCATATCTATGAAGATAATCATCGGAATATGAGTGTGTAATAAGGACAAAATTACCTTACACCATACTTTATGATTGGTTTTAAAATAAAAACTCGTTACGTGTTGGTAACGAGTTCTCCAATCTCCACTTATATGCGCTGTTGTCAATTATATCTGGAGGAGGTAGAGGGATTCGAACCCCCGCGCGACTCTCGCCGCCTGTCGGTTTTCAAGACCGATCCCTTCAGCCAGACTTGGGTATACCTCCATATTGACATCAAATATAATATCAAAAGAAAAACAGTTAGTCAACCCTACTAAAATAAATTATGAGGAAAGGAAAATTTCACTTTCCCCTTCCTACATTACAGTACTGACAACGCTCATAATTACCAATCACTCATACCGATGAATGTTTAAATTTACTTAATAACTGTTTTTCCTCCCATATAAGGGCGAAGAACTTCTGGAATTATAATTGTACCATCTTCTTGTTGGTAGTTCTCTAAAATAGCTGCAACCGTACGTCCGATTGCAAGACCAGATCCATTTAATGTATGAACATGTTCTGGTTTTCCATTTGGCTCACGGCGGAAACGGATATTTGCACGTCTCGCTTGGAAAGCTTCAAAATTACTACAAGAAGAAATTTCACGATATGTGCCATAGCTTGGAATCCATACTTCAATATCGTATTTCTTCGCTGCTGTAAATCCTAAATCGCCTGTGCACATGCTCATAACGCGATATGGCAACTCTAATAATTGTAACACGCGTTCTGCATCATTTGTTAATTTTTCTAATTCTTCATAAGAATCTTCTGGTTTTACGAACTTCACAAGCTCTACTTTATTGAACTGATGCTGGCGAATTAAACCACGTGTATCACGACCAGCTGAACCTGCTTCAGAACGGAAGCAAGAGCTAAATGCAGCATATCTTATAGGCAATTGCTCTTTATTTAAAATCTCATCACGATGCATATTCGTTACAGGTACTTCAGCTGTTGGAATTAAGAAGTAATCTTCACTTTCAATACGGAATGCATCTTCTTCAAACTTTGGAAGTTGTCCTGTTCCCGTCATACTTGCACGGTTTACCATATATGGAGGTAATACTTCTTCATATCCATGCTCATCAGTATGAAGATCAAGCATAAAGCTAATTAAAGCACGCTCTAATCTTGCACCAGCACCTTTGTAAAATACGAAGCGGCTTCCTGTTACTTTCCCAGCGCGTTCAAAATCTAAAATTCCTAAATCAGTAGCAAGATCCCAATGTGGTTTTGGCTCAAAAGTAAATTCTTTCACTTCTCCCCAAGTACGTGCTACTACATTATCATCCTCTGTTTCACCAACTGGAGCAGATTCATGAGGGATATTTGGAATAGATAACATTAATCTTTCTAAGTCTTCTTCAACTGTACGAAGTTCGTTATCAAGATCCTTTACTTTTTCTCCAACCTCACGCATTTCTAAAATTAGAGCCTCTGCATCTTTCTTTTCGCGCTTTAATACAGAAATTTGTTGAGATACTTCGTTACGTTTACTTTTTAATTCTTCTGTCTGAACAAGTAGTTCTCTTCTTCTCGTATCAAGTTCTTCAAAACGGCCGAAATCAGTTAAATCTTCGCCTCTATGCTGTAATTTCGCTTTTACTTCTTCAAAGTTTGTACGTAAAAATTTAATATCAAGCATTATATACTCCTCCTTTTATTTTATAAAACACAAAAAACTCCCGTCCCTATATAAAGGGACGGGAGTTAACCCGCGTTGCCACCCTAGTTGAAAGCATTACCGCTTTCCTCTCAAGTAGAAATAACGGCTCTTCACCGGGAATGCTTACTAATCCAAAAGATATTCCACATTCCATTCCAGGATGGATTCACAAACTGTTTCTATCGATTTCCACCAACCATCGACTCTCTATAAGAAACGACATTTGTTACTATTTCCTATCAACACGCTTATTTTATAAAATTGTTACCATCAATTTACTATAATCTTATACAAGTTGCAAGTTACTTATACAACTTTTTTCATTTTCGCTTCTTTTACCATTTCAACAAAGTATGCTGTCACACGATGATCATCTGTTAATTCCGGATGGAATGAAGCAGCTAAAAACTGATCTTGTCTTACCGCTACCATTCGGTCACCATGCTTAGAAAGCACTTCAACATTATCAGCTACTTCTACAACATACGGCGCACGGATAAATACACCAATGAAGTCTTCACCCACGCCTTCAATTGAAAGCGCAGCTTCAAAACTATCCTTTTGGCGTCCGAACGCATTGCGCTCAACTGTAATATCCATAGCACCAATATGTGCTTCTTCATAGCCAATAAGTGTTTTCGCAAGAAGAATCATCCCTGCACATGTACCAAACATTGGTTTACCAGACTTTGCAAATGTACGAAGTGGTTCCATGAAAGCATACTTATCAATAAGACGGCGCATTGTTGTACTTTCACCGCCTGGTAAAATAAGACCATCAATCTCTTCAAGTTGCTCTATACGCTTTACAACAACAGCTTCTGCACCACTTGCTTCAACTGATTTTACATGCTCACGAACTGCACCTTGAAGACCTAGTACACCGATTTTCACCATTTTAAAGTTCTCCTTTAATTACCATCCACGCTCTTGCATGCGTTGTTCTGGTAATAACGTTGAAATTTCGACACCCTTCATTGCATTACCTAATCCTTTAGAAAGGCTTGCAATTAGTTCGTAATCTTCATAATGAGTCGTTGCTTCAACGATTGCACGTGCAAATTTCTCTGGGTTTTCTGATTTGAAGATACCAGATCCAACAAATACCCCATCAGCACCAAGTTGCATCATTAATGCTGCATCTGCTGGTGTTGCTACACCACCTGCCGCAAAGTTTACAACTGGTAAGCGACCAAGACGTTTAATTTCAAGTAATACTTCGTAAGGAGCGCCAGTATTTTTTGCATATGTCATTAACTCATCTTCACGTAGACTCGCAACTTGACGGATTTCTGCATTGACTTGGCGCATATGACGCACTGCCTCTACAATGTTTCCTGTTCCTGGTTCACCTTTTGTACGAAGCATAGATGCACCTTCTGCAATACGACGTGCAGCTTCTCCGATATCACGGCAACCACATACAAATGGAACTGTGTAATCACGTTTATTTAAATGGTATACTTCATCAGCAGGAGTTAATACTTCACTCTCATCGATATAGTCTACCCCTAATGATTCTAATACACGTGCTTCTACAAGGTGACCGATACGGCATTTTGCCATAACCGGAATTGACACCGCACCCATAACTTCTTCAACAATTGTTGGGTCTGCCATACGAGAAACGCCACCTGCTGCACGAATATCTGCTGGTACACGCTCTAATGCCATAACGGCAACTGCGCCTGCCTCTTCTGCAATTTTTGCTTGTTCAGCGTTAACTACGTCCATAATAACGCCGCCTTTTTGCATTTCTGCCATTCCACGTTTTACACGTTCTGTCCCTGTTACATTTGTCATGTACAAAAACCCCCCTAGGTGAATTGCTTTCCCCCGTTAAAGGCGAAAATTAAGAATACTCTTACATTCTACCACTAACTATCAGATGCTTGTCTACTACTTTTTCATAAAGTCGGTATGAAAAATAGGAATAAAAAAAAGCTCCTATCATGAGGAGCTTTTAAAACCAACCTTTTACTGTATCAACAGCACTATTCCACATGCCACTAAAGAATGAACCAATTCCGCGCATAGCACGAGTAAACCAGTTTGCTTCTTCTACTTCAGATGTTGTTACAAGATCCACTTGCAGTGACTTACCAGTTAAAAATCCAGGGTCGTTTGTATCTTTTGGCGTAATTACCATTTGACCAAGCGCAGCTCCCTTTTTAATAGGTGCTTCTTGTCCCTTGCTTGATTCTTTTAATTCCGTTTTATAAACATCTTTACTTCCTTTTGGCACTGGAAGTGAAATAGCTTGTTTCGTTTGAACTGCTACATCTTTATCTTTCGCATTTTCTACTCGTACTGTTTCTTGTCCTTTTACTGAAGAACCTTTTTTATACATTTGTTTTACTTCAAAGTTAGCAAATCCATAATCATATAGCTTCTTTGTTTCATCAAAACGTGCTGTATGAGAACTTGTTTTAATAACTACAGAAATAAAACGCATTCCGTTTCTTTCAACCGTACCAGTGAAGCAATCTCCTGCCTCTGGAGTTGAGCCTGTTTTTAGGCCGTCTACGCCATCATATTCTTTAACTAAGCCCTTTAACATCCAGTTCCAGTTCGACATTGCAAACTTCTCTTTTTCTGGACGGAATTCTTTTTTAGGGATTTTTGCTGTATCTAACACTTTTGGATAATCTTTAATTAAATGTTGTGCTAAAGTTGCAACATCCTTTGCAGACATTTTATTTTCTTCATCCGCTGTTGTTCCTTCAGGATGCATTCCCTTTAAATCTTTATTCGTTAAACCTGTAGAATTGACAAATTTATAATTTTTCAACCCTAGTTCTTTCGATTTATCATTCATCATTTTTACGAAGTCTACTTCTTTACCTGCAATTGCTTCTGCTAATGCAATTGTTGCACCATTTGCAGAAAAGATTGCCATTGCCTCGTATAACTCTTTTACTGTATAAGAGCCACCATTTTCTAATGCAACATTTGATAATGAAGCATCTTGTGAAACCTTATATGCATATTCAGAAACCTTAATTTTCTGGTCCCACTTAAGTTTTCCTTTATCCACTGCTTCGTGAACTAAATATTCACTCATCATCTTTGTCATACTAGCAATGGATAATAATTCATCTGCATTCTTTTGATATAAAATTTTCCCAGAATTCGCTTCTACTAAAATTGCCGCACCTGCTTCAATGTTTAAAGCGGCTCCTGTTTCAGCTGATGCATTGCTATATGGCATAAAAATGCTACAAGCTAGTGTAAGCACTGTTACCAAAGCAATGAATCTTTTGCAAAACATACCTTTCACTTTTGCTACCCCCAATATCTATGTACTCACATAACCGTTATTCTAACATAATCAAAAAAAAATAGACAGAGATATCAAATCTCTGTCTATTTGTATATAAGACATTATAATGAGTAGTTTGGAGCCTCTTTTGTAATTTGTACGTGATGAGGATGACTTTCACGTAAGCCAGCACCTGACATACGAATGAATTGTGCGTTTTCGCGTAAGAATTCTAAATCCTGTGCTCCGCAATATCCCATACCTGCACGTAAGCCACCAACTAATTGGTGAACTGTATCTGCTAAAGGTCCTTTATATGGTACTCGTCCTTCAATACCTTCTGGGACAAGTTTTTTATTGCCTTCTTGGAAGTAACGATCTTTACTTCCTTTTTCCATCGCACCGACAGAACCCATACCACGATACACTTTAAATTGACGACCTTGGTAAATTTCAGTTTCTCCAGGGCTTTCTGCAACACCTGCAAACATGCTACCTAGCATAACAACATGTGCTCCTGCCGCTAAGGCTTTCACCATATCACCAGAGTACTTAATACCGCCATCAGCAATAACTGGAATGCCGTGTTTACGAGCTTCTGTTGCACAATCATAAACCGCAGTTAATTGTGGTACACCAACACCGGCTACAACGCGTGTTGTACAAATAGAACCAGGTCCAATACCAACTTTAACTACGTTTGCACCAGCTTCAATTAGTGCTTTCGTTGCTTCAGCAGTAGCAACATTTCCAGCGATAATATTTAGTGATGGATATTTAGCACGAACTTCTTTTACCTTATCAATAACACCTTTAGAATGCCCATGTGCTGTATCAAGTACAATTGCATCTACACTAGCTTTTACCAATGCATCGATGCGAAGCATAGCATCCGCTGTTACACCAACTGCTGCTCCAACTAATAAGCGTCCTTGCTTATCTTTAGCAGAGTTTGGGAATTCAATTACTTTTTCAATATCTTTTATTGTAATAAGCCCTTGTAATACACCGTTATTATCAACAAGAGGGAGTTTTTCAATTTTATACTTTTGTAGGATCTTTTCAGCTTCTTCCAGTGTAGTACCAACTGGAGCTGTAATTAATTGTTCTTTTGTCATTACGTCAGAAATTTTGATTGAGTAGTCTTGGATGAAGCGCATATCACGGTTTGTAATAATACCAACTAATTTTCGCTCATCTAAATTATTTACAACCGGTACACCTGAGATACGATATTTTCCCATAAGATGTTCTGCATCATATACTTGATGTTCTGGAGTTAAGAAGAAAGGATCTGAAATAACGCCGCTTTCAGAGCGCTTTACTTTATCAACTTGCTCTGCTTGTTGCTCAATAGACATATTCTTATGAATAATTCCTAAACCACCCTGGCGAGCCATTGCAATAGCCATGTCAGCTTCTGTTACTGTATCCATTCCTGCACTAATTAACGGGATGTTTAGCTGTAAGCTTTCAGATAAAACTGTTTTAACACTTACTTCTCTTGGTAATATATCTGACCTAGCTGGTACAAGTAATACATCATCAAAAGTCAAACCTTCTTTAACAAATTTAGATTCCCACATAATTGTTCCCCCTATGATACCAGAAATTATTATTAGTAGCTTATCAATTGGTTAAAATACTGTCAAGGACGTATATATATGTTAGAATTTTTAGACAATAAAAGGAGCGTAATATATGCATCAAACATCTTGTACTTGGCAGCAGTTAAGTTTCTTTTTTTCATCTCAAAACGTACAACGTTATCTTGCCCGTTGTTACGAAAAATCCTCTATTCAGGATGCCGAAAAAAAAAGTTTTGAAAATTGTTATCCCTTTATTTATTACTTAGAACACGGAAAAAATTATTATGAATTATATAAGACAGCTCCATTTTCCATTCAACCAATGTTGTTATTTTATGGAATTAGTCAACTTTTTAAAGCATGCCTACTAACTATTGACCCTAACTATCCTGAATCCACTACTGTTTTAGCTCATGGCGTTACAACTCGCAAACGAAAAAAACAAGGGTATCAATTTTTAGAAGATGAGGTGAAGGTACAAAAAAACGGATTATTTACTCATGTTGCAGAACAACTGTTTCACATGAAACACTTAGAAGCAGAAAAATTTAACATGTTAGAATTAATGGGAAATATTCCAGAATTACAAAATTTATTTCGTTATAGTCAAAAAGGATCAACTTTATATAAAATCGATTCAACAATTAAAAATGAGCTCTCCTTTTCAGTCAACCTACTAGATCGATTACATATGACTAAAGAGAGATTTTCTCGTTACATTGAAACATCTTGTAAGCATTTATCAATACAGCACGTACCTGAGAAGACTAATCAATCGAATTTACTTTTTACAGCGCCCATTCAATCATGGAATCCTATGTATAGTACTCCTTTATACTATGAACATCTTACTAATACTTATTATTTGCCACTTACGACTGATCCTAGAAATCCTAAGCCAATATTACCTGAACTCCTCATTCATTATTTATTGCTCTATAATTTAAGCATGATTTCTAGGTATGAAACAGATTGGTGGTATGACTTACTTGGCAGTTATAGTTCTGAAGATTATCCATTTATTTATCAATTTCTAAGTATTTCTGCTCAAAAAATCCCTTACTATATTTCAAATTTTTTATTAATGGAACCAAATCTATTTCATGGGAAATAAAAAAACACAAGTCAAATGACTTGTGTTTTTAGTTGCTTGGCGACGTCCTACTCTCACAGGGACAAGGTCCCAACTACCATCGGCGCTAGAGAGCTTAACTTCCGTGTTC
>NZ_JBQAHG010000016.1:0-15731 GCF_051916765.1 Bacillus cereus group sp. MYBK15-3 | reverse complement strand
CGCAGGTTCAAATCCTGTCCCCGCAACCAAATGGTCCCGTGGTGTAGTGGTTAACATGCCTGCCTGTCACGCAGGAGATCGCCGGTTCGACCCCGGTCGGGACCGCCATTTCATATAAAGAAAAGAACGAAACAAGTTGTTTCGTATTTTTTTATTTGTTTTAACAAAAAACTAATAAAGACAGTCAAACTATCCTTAGGACAACTCCTAAGGACTTTTTTATATATTCAAAACCTGTATAATAAAGAGCAGAGAACATTGTGAGTAAAGTAGGTGAAGTCTGTGAGTAAATATGAAGTAACAACAAAATCTTCTGAGGAAACACAAAGGTTATCAGAAAAACTAGGTGAGCTCGTAGAGGCACAAGATGTAATTATTTTAGAAGGAGATCTTGGAGCTGGTAAGACGACTTTTACAAAGGGACTAGCAAAAGGTCTTGGAGTGAAAAGAGTTGTAAATAGTCCTACCTTTAATATCATTAAAGAATATAAAGGTAGGTTACCGCTATATCATATGGACGTGTATCGCTTAGCAGAAAGTGAAGAGGACTTAGGCTTTGATGAATATTTCTACGGTGAAGGAATTACGGTAGTAGAATGGGCTCATTTAATAGAGGCATATTTACCAAATGAAAAGTTACAAATTAGTTTATTCCATGCTGGAGATGACACAAGAAAAATTATACTCGAGCCAATTGGAGATCGCTATATTAGATTATGTGAGGAGCTATTACAAGATGAAAGTACTAGCAATTGATACTTCAAATTACGTAATGGGTGTATCCCTTATTGAGGAAGGAAACGTAATTGGGGAAATCATTACAAATTTAACAAAAAACCATTCTGTACGTCTTATGCCAGCTGTAGAGAAACTGTTAAAAGAGTGTGGCGTAAAACCGAAGGAATTAACTAAAATCGTTGTAGCTGCTGGACCTGGATCCTATACAGGTGTTCGCATAGGCGTGACAGCGGCGAAAACATTAGCTTGGTCACTTCAAATACCAATTGTAGGTGTATCAAGTTTAGAGGTAGTAGCTGCAAACGGTGCTAACTTTAACGGGTTAATTTGTCCTTTATTTGATGGAAGACGTGGGCAAATTTATACTGGGTTATATACATATGAAGGAGAGCAGTTAACTTCAATAGAAGAAGACCGAATTATTCTTATTGTGGACTGGTTGCAAATGTTAAAAGATAAAGGACAGCCTGTTTTATTTATCGGTAACGATGTTAAATTGCATAAAGAAACAATTATAGAACATTTAGGTGATCAAGCTGTATTCGCTCCATTTACTAAAAATAACCCAAGACCAAGTGAGCTAGCATTCTTAGGATTACAAAAAGAAGAACAAGATGTGCATACGTTTGTTCCAAGCTATCTTCGTTTAGCTGAAGCTGAAACAAAGTGGTTAGAAAGTCAAAACAAGTAGGAGCTTGCAGAAGATGGATATGATATTTAGAAAGATGGAGCTTGATGATATTGCTCAAATTGTAGATATTGAAGAAGCGTCTTTTTCAACTCCTTGGACTGCAGATGCCTTTCACCGTGAATTAACGATGAATGAACATGCACATTATATTGTGTTAGAAAAAGATGGTCGTGTAGTCGGGTATTGTGGATTGTGGATAATTATTGATGAATCACATATAACAAATATAGCTATTTTGCCAGAATACCGAGGTCAAAAGTTAGGAGATGCCCTATTGAAAGCAGTTATTTCTGAAGCGAAAGAACTAGGGGTAAAAACAATGACACTTGAAGTACGTGTATCAAATGAAGTAGCAAAGCAGTTATACAGAAAATACGGATTTCAAAATGGTGGGATTCGTAAACGATACTATGCAGACAATCAGGAAGATGGTCTCGTAATGTGGGTGAATATATAATGGAAAAAAATACGATTATACTTGGTATTGAAACAAGTTGTGATGAAACAGCAGTAGCAGTTGTTAAAAATGGAACGGAAATTATTGCGAATGTCGTTGCATCACAAATTGAAAGTCATAAACGTTTTGGCGGCGTTGTACCAGAGATTGCATCCCGTCATCATGTAGAAGAAATTACAGTTGTGTTAGAAGAAGCTTTAAAGGAAGCAAACATCACATTTGATGATATTGATGCAATTGCTGTAACAGAAGGTCCTGGTTTAGTAGGAGCACTTCTAATTGGAGTAAATGCAGCGAAGGCAGTAGCGTTTGCACATGATATTCCGTTAGTCGGTGTTCATCATATTGCTGGTCATATTTATGCGAACCGTTTAGTAAAAGAAGTTCAATTCCCGTTATTATCACTTGTTGTATCTGGTGGGCATACAGAACTTGTTTATATGAAAGAACATGGTTCATTCGAAGTAATTGGTGAAACACGAGACGATGCAGCTGGAGAAGCATATGATAAAGTAGCTCGTACGTTATCTATGCCATATCCAGGTGGTCCTCATATTGATCGCCTTGCACATGAAGGAGAACCGACAATTGATTTGCCTCGTGCATGGCTAGAACCGGATTCATATGATTTTAGCTTTAGTGGATTGAAATCAGCAGTTATCAACACTGTGCATAACGCAAAACAGCGCGGTATAGAAATTGCGCCAGAAGATTTAGCGGCAAGTTTCCAAGAAAGTGTAATAGATGTACTTGTAACGAAAGCAGCTCGTGCAGCAGAAGCTTATAATGTAAAGCAATTACTTCTTGCTGGTGGAGTAGCTGCTAATAAAGGACTTCGTGCGCGATTAGAAGAGGAATTTGCACAAAAAGAAAACATTGAATTAATTATTCCTCCGCTATCTTTATGCACAGATAATGCAGCGATGATTGCAGCGGCAGGGACAATTGCTTATGAACAAGGTAAGCGTGCAACATTAGCCTTAAATGCAAATCCAGGATTAGATATTGAAGCATAGTTATGCACATAATTAACCACAGGTTGTGGATAAAACCCATATTGTCTGTTGATAATGTGGGTTTTATTGTGTATATAAAATGTTGATAACTTTTTTGTTGATTGTGGATAATGTGGAAAAGTTATTTTAAGGTTTATTTTATAAAGGTGGATATGTGTATAAACTTGTGGATAAATAGGATGATGTCAGACCTTTAAATTTGTTCTTTTTCGGGAAATAAAAAGTAAGAAGATATCTCCGAAAAACATTTTGAAACATCCCCCTATTATAGAAGATGCTAATATTGTCAATTTTTGTCGTTAAATCGATATTTTGTGTCGAATTGTTAATATATATAGGGTTACAATAGATATATTTGAAAAATCGTTGGTATATTCTAAGTTACGATTGATATACTCAAAAATTGTTTCTGTATTAAAAGAAAAAAAGATGTCGCATAGTCAAAAATCCTGACTTATGAGACATCTTCCTTATTTAAATATGCTTATACATGCAGCTCTTCCCATTCTGCCATACAAGTTTCAAGTTGTTCTTGTAGCGTTTGCTTTTTAGTTGTAATTTCACTAGCTTTTTCATAATCTGCATATATTTCTGGTAAGCAAAGTTGATCTTCTAGCGTAGCAATTTCTTCTTCTAATTCTAATATACTTTGTTCTAGCTCTTCAATTTTTCTAGTGCGTTGACGCTCTAGTTTTTTACGCTCTTTTTCTTCTAAATAATTTAATTTCTCTTGTGCAACCACTTTTTGAACAGGAATGTCACTTTCTTGCTGTTCAAGTTCTGCACGTTCAATCATTTCATTTTTCTTTTCAACGTAGTAATCGTAATCCCCTAAATATTCCTGTGCACCTTCTGTTGATAACTCAACCACAGTCGTTGTTACACGGTTAATAAAGTAGCGGTCATGTGAGACGAATAGAAGAGTCCCTGGGTAATCAATTAAAGCATTCTCCAAAATCTCTTTACTATTTAAATCAAGGTGGTTCGTAGGCTCATCTAGAATTAACAAATTCGACTTTTGCATCATAAGTTTTGCAAGAGCTAATCGAGCTTTTTGTCCACCACTAAGAGAAGATACTGGTTTCAGTACATCATCTCCTGTGAATAAAAAATTCCCGAGTATAGTACGGATTTCTTTTTCAGGTTGCAGTGGATATTCATCCCATAATTCATTTAAAACCCGTTTAGAAGATGTTAAGTTTGCTTGTTCTTGATCATAATAACCAACAGATACATTTGATCCGAAAGAAACATCACCATTTAATAGTGGTAACTTATTCACAATAGACTTTAACAATGTGGATTTCCCAATTCCGTTTGGACCAACTAAAGCAACACTATCTCCGCGAGTTAAGCGCATAGTTACATGTTCAATTATAGGGTTCTCATCATAGCCGATGGTTGCATCATTTACTTGTAAAACATCATTTCCACTTTGCTTTTCAATATCGAAGTGGAATGATGCTGACTTAGAATCCCCTAATGGTCTCGTTAATAATTCCATTCTGTCTAGTTGTTTACGACGACTTTGAGCACGTTTCGTTGTAGAAGCGCGAGCTATATTCTTTTGAACGAAGTCCTCAAGTTTTGCGATTTCATCTTGTTGTTTTTCGTAACGTTTCATTTCTTGCTCATATAATGCTGATTTTAAGTCTAAATATTTACTGTAGTTACCAACAAATCGTCTGCTTTCTTTATTCGAAATTTCATATACTTGTGTAACGAGTTTGTCTAAGAAATAACGGTCATGTGAAACGATTAATATTGCGCCAGGATAACCTTGTAAATATTGCTCAAGCCACGTTAATGTTTCGATGTCTAAATGGTTTGTAGGCTCATCCAAAATAAGTAAGTCTGGTTTTGTTAATAATAATTTCCCGAGAGCTAATCTTGTTTTTTGTCCGCCGCTTAAAGTAGAGATCGTCGTCTGGTGCGTTTCAACTGGGAAGCCAAGGCCGCTTAAAATGGAGCGAATATCCGCTTCATATTGATATCCACCTTGATCTTTATAATTGAGTTGCAATTGGTCATAATCAGCTAACAATCTTTCATATGTAGCTTCGTTTGAAAAGTTTTCTTCTTTTCCCATTTCTTGCTCAAGCCTTCGAAGTTTTGTCTCCATTTGCTGTAAGTGGGTAAAGACGGTTAGCATTTCATCCCAAATTGTTAAAGACGTTTCTAGTCCAGTATTTTGAGCTAAATATCCGATTGAGACATCTTTCGGTTTTATAATTTCGCCACCATCATGAGATAATTCACCAGCGATAATTTTTAATAATGTAGATTTGCCTGCTCCATTCCTTCCAACTAATGCGATACGATCTTTTGTTTGTACTTCCAATTTTATGTTTGCAAGAATCGTTTCTGCACCGTATAATTTCGAAAGCGCGTTTACTTGTAATAAAATCAATGTTTTCACCTCAAATAATTTCTTAACTTTGCCATGTTTATATTTCTCAATCATACTAAAAATAGTGTATAGTTTAAAATAAAGAGAGAATACTTCTTCTCTTTATTATACAAGGAATTTAATGAGTGCTAAACTTCTGTATTTGATTAAAGTATATGAATAAAGATAGGAAGAGAGGAGAGGTCATATGGATCAGCAAAAGATTCCACAAGCCACTGCTAAAAGATTGCCTCTATACTATCGATTTATCCAAAACTTATCTCTTTCTGGTAAGCAGCGTGTTTCATCGGCCGAATTGAGTGAGGCAGTAAAAGTAGATTCCGCAACAATACGAAGAGATTTTTCGTATTTTGGAGCGTTAGGGAAAAAGGGATATGGATATAACGTAAATTATTTATTATCATTTTTCCGCGAAACACTTGATCAAGATGATATAACACGTGTAGCACTTATTGGAGTAGGTAATTTAGGGACCGCTTTCTTACATTATAATTTCACGAAAAACAATAATACAAAAATTGAAATGGCATTTGATGTTAGTGAAGAGAAAGTTGGAACAGAAATCGGGGGCATTCCTGTATATCATTTAGATGAATTAGAAGAGAGATTATCAAATGATATACAAGTGGCAATATTAACAGTACCGGCTACAGTAGCACAAGCTGTAGCAGATAGATTAGCTGAAACGAGCGTGCATGGTATTTTGAATTTCACACCAGCGCGATTAAACGTATCAGAGAATATTAGAATTCATCATATTGACTTAGCTGTAGAGTTACAAACATTAGTTTACTTTTTGAAAAACTATCCACAATAAAACGCAGAGGAAGCGACCTCTGCGTTTTATTATTGTTTCTTCTTTGTGAATTTAATTAATATAAGGCGAAGTGCCAAATTAAAATCAATTGTTGCCATAACTGCAAATAGTATTGTCCACATATTCCAGATTGTATCTGTCACGTTCGTAATGGCGAAGCGTGTAAAGATACATCCAAGAAGGAAGTATAGTGCAGCCATGAACAATGGTGAGTTTCTCATACAAAAAATCCTCCGATAAAGCCTTGCATTTTTTCAGCTTCTTTAATCATTTCTTGAATTTGTTCATTGCTCATAAAAATTTGCCCAATAGCGACCAATGTATTCATCGCAACATGAGCTGCAATCGGAACGATAATCCGTTTCGTCTTCACATATAAGAAGGCGAATACGAGCCCCATAGCAGTGTATACCAATAAATGAGTAAAATCAAAATGAATTGCTGCAAATACAAGCGAACTAATGATAGCTGCGATAAAGAAGTTAAACTTCTTATAAAGCGTGCCGAATAGAATTTTTCTAAATACGATTTCTTCTAAGATAGGTCCAATTATAGATACAACAATAAGGAACCAAGGTATCGTTCTTGCGATGTCCATCAGTCTGTCTGTATTCTCAGATCCACGTGGAACCCCAAATACATACATTTCAATCATACCTGCAATGGATTGTGAGATGATTGCTAAGAAGAACCCGATGAAAATCCATCCAATAGTAGCTGGGACAGAAGAGCGCATTGGATCTAAATGCCTGTCACGAATATCTGTTCTAAGTAACCAAAGTACGATACATAATGCAACAAAGAAGCTAATAATTGCCCAGTGTCCCGTTATGATTTGTCCTTTTTCCTCAATGGTAAATCCTCTATTATCGTAGAGTCCTGTTTTTAGGAGAAGTGGTAATCCAACAACGCCGGATAACTGCATTAAAATGTATGTAACGATAATCCACCAGTATTGTTTCTTCAAATGGTTTAACCATCCTTTCTAACTATAGTGTATGAGATAAGTTAGGATAACATGTAAATATGCTACCTACGATATAAACCTCACTTGAATTATGTTTTTTTCGTAAATCCTTATTTGAAATTATAATAGAAGACAGGAGAAAGTTGTGTGTGTAGCGAAAACAACTTAGGGTGTCCTTTCATATTGTAACATACGAGCAGTGGAAACAACGATTCATATAGTAAAGGCAGTATTCTATATAGAAAGTTTATATAGTGATTTGCGAAAAAATTATGATTTTTTTACTTGCAAAAGAAATTGAGATTATTTATTATTATAAGTGTGTTAGCACTCGGGTGACTTGAGTGCTAATAAAAGAAATTTACATAACAAAATGAGGAGGTTATTGTTCATGCTAAAGCCATTAGGTGATCGCGTTGTAATTGAGCTTGTTCAAGCAGAAGAAAAAACAGCAAGTGGTATCGTATTACCAGATACTGCAAAAGAAAAACCACAAGAGGGTAAAGTTGTTGCAGTAGGTACTGGTCGAGTGCTTGAGAATGGTGAGCGTGTTGCTTTAGAGGTAGCAGCAGGTGATCTTATCATCTTCTCAAAATATGCAGGTACTGAAGTGAAATATGAAGGTACAGACTACTTGATTTTACGTGAAAGTGACATTTTAGCAGTTATCGGTTAATTATATAAATCTTAAAAAATCCAAGGGGGTCAATTATTATGGCAAAAGATATTAAATTTAGTGAAGAAGCACGTCGTTCGATGCTTCGCGGTGTCGACACTCTTGCAAATGCAGTAAAAGTAACGCTTGGACCAAAAGGTCGTAACGTTGTACTTGAGAAAAAATTTGGTTCACCACTTATTACAAATGATGGTGTAACAATCGCAAAAGAAATCGAATTAGAAGATGCATTCGAAAACATGGGTGCGAAATTAGTAGCAGAAGTTGCTAGCAAAACAAATGACGTAGCTGGTGACGGAACAACAACTGCAACTGTATTAGCGCAAGCTATGATTCGTGAAGGTCTTAAAAACGTAACAGCTGGTGCGAACCCAATGGGTCTTCGTAAAGGTATCGAAAAAGCTGTTACTGCTGCAATTGAAGAATTAAAAACGATTTCTAAACCAATCGAAGGTAAATCTTCTATCGCACAAGTAGCTGCTATTTCTGCTGCTGACGAAGAAGTAGGTCAATTAATCGCTGAAGCAATGGAGCGCGTTGGTAACGACGGCGTTATTACTTTAGAAGAATCTAAAGGCTTCACAACAGAATTAGACGTAGTAGAAGGTATGCAATTTGATCGTGGATATGCATCTCCTTACATGATTACTGATTCTGACAAAATGGAAGCAGTTCTTGATAACCCATACATCTTAATCACTGATAAAAAGATTTCTAACATTCAAGAAATCTTACCAGTATTAGAGCAAGTGGTACAACAAGGTAAACCACTTCTTATCATTGCTGAAGATGTAGAAGGCGAAGCGTTAGCTACATTAGTAGTGAACAAACTTCGTGGTACATTCAATGTAGTAGCTGTTAAAGCTCCTGGATTTGGTGACCGTCGTAAAGCAATGCTAGAAGATATCGCGATCTTAACTGGTGGCGAAGTAATCACTGAAGAATTAGGCCGTGACTTAAAATCTGCTACAGTTGAATCTTTAGGACGCGCTGGTAAAGTTGTTGTAACGAAAGAAAACACAACTGTAGTTGAAGGTGTAGGAAGCACAGAACAAATCGAAGCTCGCATCGGTCAAATCCGTGCGCAATTAGAAGAAACAACTTCTGAATTCGATCGTGAAAAATTACAAGAGCGTCTTGCAAAACTTGCAGGTGGCGTAGCGGTAATTAAAGTAGGTGCAGCAACTGAAACTGAGTTGAAAGAACGCAAACTTCGCATTGAAGATGCACTTAACTCAACTCGTGCAGCAGTAGAAGAAGGTATCGTTGCAGGTGGTGGTACTTCACTTATGAACGTATACACGAAAGTAGCTTCTATCGTAGCTGAAGGCGACGAAGCAACAGGTATCAACATCGTACTTCGCGCACTAGAAGAGCCAGTTCGTCAAATCGCAATCAACGCTGGTCTAGAAGGATCTGTAGTTGTAGAGCGTCTAAAAGGCGAAAAAGTAGGCGTTGGTTTCAACGCAGCTACTGGCGAATGGGTTAACATGCTTGAGTCTGGTATCGTAGATCCAGCTAAAGTAACTCGTTCTGCACTTCAAAACGCAGCATCTGTTGCAGCTATGTTCTTAACAACTGAAGCTGTAGTAGCTGACAAGCCAGAACCAAATGCACCAGCAATGCCTGACATGGGCGGCATGGGCATGGGCGGTATGGGCGGAATGATGTAATTCCGTTTGTCCTAAAAAACATCCATTTCTATATAGAAATGGATGTTTTTTTATGTTTTTTAGAAAAGGAAATGAATTTCTGTAGAATTTTGTCGCTTTCTCTCTTGACCATATTGATACTTCATTGTTAGAATCTAGGAAGATAATATAAAACGATCCTTCATATATCCTCAATGATATGGTTTGAGAGTCTCTACCGGGTTACCGTAAACAACCTGACTATGAAGGCAGTGTGTCTTATATTTATAAAGAGCGGAGACTATCTTTCTTTATAAAGCCAGACCCCTGCCTTTTCTTTGTTATGAGACTAGAGGCGGAGGACTGGCTTTTTTTATTATATTGGTAATGCTTTTCGCCAAATTGGTGAAAATATTTATATACGAGAACTAACGTTGGGGTGATTATTTTGAAGAAACAACACGATACAATTATCGTTTTAGATTTTGGAAGTCAATACAATCAGTTAATAGCACGTCGAATTCGTGAGTTCGGTGTATACAGTGAACTTCATCCACATACAATTACTGCGGAAGAAATTAAAGCAATGAATCCAAAAGGGATTATTTTCTCTGGTGGACCAAATAGCGTATACGGTGAAGGTGCATTACATTGTGATGAAAAAATCTTTGAACTAGGTTTACCAATCTTCGGTATTTGTTACGGTATGCAGCTTATGACGCAACACTTCGGTGGTAAAGTAGAGCGTGCAAATCACCGTGAGTACGGAAAAGCTGTTCTTAAAGTAGAGAACGAATCAAAATTATATGCGAACCTTCCAGAAGAGCAAGTTGTATGGATGAGCCATGGTGACTTAGTAACTGGTTTACCTGAAGGATTCGTAGTAGACGCAACAAGTGAGTCTTGTCCAATTGCTGGTATGAGCAATGAAGACAAAAACTTATACGGTGTACAATTCCACCCAGAAGTACGTCACTCTGAGCACGGTAACGATTTAATTAAAAACTTCGTATTCGGCGTATGTGGTTGTTCTGAAGGATGGAACATGGAGAACTTTATCGAAGTAGAATTAGAAAAGATTCGTGAAACTGTTGGAGACAAAAAAGTACTATGCGCACTTAGTGGCGGTGTAGACTCTTCTGTTGTAGCAGTATTAATTCATAAAGCAATCGGCGACCAATTAACATGTATTTTCGTTGATCACGGTTTACTTCGTAAAGGCGAAGCAGAAGGCGTTATGAAAACATTTAGCGAAGGCTTCCATATGAACGTTATTAAAGTAGATGCAAAAGATCGCTTCATGGACAAGT
Source organism: Bacillus cereus group sp. MYBK15-3 (assembly GCF_051916765.1). Classification (NCBI taxonomy): domain Bacteria; kingdom Bacillati; phylum Bacillota; class Bacilli; order Caryophanales; family Bacillaceae; genus Bacillus; species Bacillus cereus group sp. MYBK15-3. The sequence goes on along the minus strand of NZ_JBQAHG010000016.1, from coordinate 5,018 downwards.
TAAAAGGTGTAGAAGATCCAGAACAAAAACGTAAAATCATCGGTAACGAATTCATTTACGTATTTGATGATGAAGCGTCAAAATTACAAGGTATGGACTTCTTAGCGCAAGGTACACTTTACACAGATATCGTTGAGAGTGGTACAGCAACTGCGCAAACAATTAAATCTCACCATAACGTTGGTGGACTTCCAGAAGACATGCAGTTCAAATTAATTGAGCCTTTAAACACGTTATTTAAAGACGAAGTACGTGTATTAGGATCTGAATTAGGAATTCCTGATGAAATCGTATGGCGTCAACCATTCCCAGGACCTGGTCTTGGTATTCGTGTATTAGGTGAAATCACAGAAGAGAAATTAGAAATCGTTCGTGAATCTGATGCGATTTTACGTGAAGAAATTATTAAAGCGGGCTTAGACCGCGAAATCTGGCAATACTTCACTGCACTTCCTGGTATGCGTAGCGTAGGTGTTATGGGTGACGAGCGTACTTACGATTACACAGTAGGTATCCGTGCAGTAACATCTATCGACGGTATGACAGCTGACTGGGCACGTATCCCTTGGGACGTATTAGAGAAAATCTCTGTACGTATCGTAAACGAAGTAAAACACGTTAACCGTATCGTGTATGATGTAACGAGTAAGCCACCAGCAACTATTGAGTGGGAATAGTATTTATAAAAAGGTCCATCTATTGCTTATGCATAGATGGATCTTTTTTATTTTGGTATTAATACGAACGAAACTATAAAAGTTTATGAAAATGTTCGTTTTTAAATTGACAAAACTACTTCGTCGAGTTAATATGATTATGTAATTCAAACGAAAAGTGAATATTATAGCCGTCGTATAATATCGGGGATATGGCCCGAAAGTTTCTACCTAGCTACCGTAAATGGCTTGACTACGAGGCGTTTGTATAAAGATGAGGGGAAACTTGTCTTTGTTTATAGAACGCTTCCATGTATATATGCAATGGAAGCCTTTTTTATTTCTCGGGATAAAAGAGGGCTAGGGTGAAATACGGCGAGTAATCATATAACGGGGGAAACATAGGATGAAACGCTATTTTCAGTTTGATGAGCTCGGTACGAATTATAAGACTGAGTTCATAGCAGGGTTAACGACATTTCTATCTATGGCTTACGTACTATTTGTCAATCCTGCTACGCTGTCGCTTGGAAATGTTAAAGGGTTACCAGCAGGTACAGGGATGGATCCAGGTGCAGTATTCGTTGCTACGGCATTAGCGGCAGCGATCGGTTCGTTAATTATGGGTATTTTCGCGAAGTATCCAATTGCTTTAGCGCCAGGTATGGGAATTAACGCGTTCTTTGCTTATACAGCAGTGTTAACGATGGGTATTCCGTGGCAAACGGCCATTGCCGGAACATTAATGTCAGGTATTATCTTTATTATTCTTACTGCTTCAGGTATTCGTGAAAAAATCATTAATGCAATTCCATCGGAGTTAAAGTTTGCAGTAGCAGCAGGTATTGGATTATTCATTGCTTTCCTTGGATTCCAAAATGCCGGAATTATCGTGAAAAACGATGCGGTTCTTGTTGGGTTGGGGGACTTAACAAAGGGCACAACGTTACTAGCAATCTTCGGGGTTGTTACTACGATCATCTTCATGATTAAGAAAGTTAATGGTGCAGTATTCTACGGTATGATTCTTACAGCGATCTTAGGAGTTGCAACAGGATTAATTGATACTCCGAAAGCTGTGGTGGGAGCAATACCGAGTCTAGAACCAACGTTCGGCGTGGCGTTAACGCACTTCGGAGATATTTTCACAGTTCAAATGGGGATTGTTATTATAACGTTCTTCTTTATCGATTTCTTTGATACAGCAGGTACGCTTGTAGCGGTTGCGAATCAAGCAGGATTAATGAAGAACAATAAATTACCACGTGCAGGAAAAGCGTTATTTGCAGATGCGATTGCAACTGTAATTGGTGCGATCTTGGGTACATCAACAACAACGTCTTACATTGAATCGTCTGCAGGGGTAGCAGCGGGAGGACGTTCTGGATTTACAGCAGTTGTAACAGCAGGATTCTTCTTACTGGCACTATTCTTCTCGCCATTATTAAGTGTTGTAACGCCAGCTGTAACGGCACCGGCTTTAATTATTGTAGGAATCTTGATGGTTTCTTCCTTAGGGGAAATTGATTGGAAAAAATTCGAGATTGCAGTACCAGCATTCTTTACAATTATCTCTATGCCACTTACGTATAGTATCGCAACTGGGATTGCCATTGGATTTATCTTCTATCCAATTACAATGGTTGTGAGTGGTCGTCGTAAAGAGGTTCATCCGATTATGTATGTTATGGGAGTTTTATTCGTACTATATTTCATTTATGTTCGTAAATAAAAGGGGTTTTTTAAAGGTCTAGACTTAAGGGGAGTCTAGACCTTTTTTGCGTCTTCAGAAAATCTTAAGGATTTCCGAGCGTTTTTCTTCAGAAGTTTTCCTATAATAGAAGTTAGGGATTAAAAAAGTGATGGGGGAGATATTGTGGCACACGAAACAATACTTGTCGTAGATGATGAAAAAGAAATTCGGAATTTAATTACAATCTATTTAAAGAATGAAGGATATAAAGTATTACAAGCAGGAGACGGAGAAGAAGGATTACGTCTATTGGAAGAAAATGAAGTACATCTAGTCGTATTAGATATTATGATGCCGAAAGTGGATGGTATTCATATGTGTATGAAGGTAAGGGAAGCGAAAGAAATGCCCATTATTATGCTTTCTGCGAAAACGCAAGATATGGATAAGATTTTAGGGTTAACAACGGGTGCAGATGATTATGTAACGAAACCATTTAATCCGTTAGAGTTAATCGCAAGAATTAAATCTCAGTTACGCCGTTATATGAAAATGAATGGTTTCGCTATACAAAATGAGGACGAGCTAGAAATTGGAGAGATGAAAATAAACATCTCGACCCATAAAGTTATTGTGGACGGAGAAGAAGTGAAACTGACCCCAAGGGAATTTTCAATTCTAGAATTACTAGCTCGTAATCCGGGTATGGTCTTTAGCGCGGAACAAATTTATGAAAAGGTTTGGAACGAAAGATCTTTCCAGTCTGATAATACGGTAATGGTGCATATTCGAAAAGTACGTGAAAAGATTGAGGAGAATCCAAGGAAACCTAGATATATAAAAACAGTATGGGGAGTGGGGTATAAGATTGAAAAAGATATTTAATCCGTTTACTTATATAAGGAAAATAAGAGAATTAATTGAGAAATTAGTAAAGAGCGTACGAAAGAGTATAAGGATTCAATTGATTACTACTTTTGCTGCTTGTGCGTTATTAGGAGTTTTGTCAGCGAAGGGAGCTGCGCCATTTTTTGAGAATGCGAATCGTCAAGCAACTATCGATTATCGGGCTGGTATGGAACAAATTAATCACCAAGCTCAAGGAGCGGCAAATAGTTCGGTTCATGAAAATAAATTAGAAGCTATATCAAATATGATCGAAATGGAGAACCAAAATTTAGAGCAAGGGTCTAGAGCTTTAAAGATATTGGTTACTGATGAAAGTGGTAAAGTTTTATATAAAACAAAGCAAGCGCAAGAAGAGCAAATCGATTTGCATAATACGATTCGTAATGCAGCATCATTTGCGATTAATTATACAGATGGTAGAAATGTATTTGAAAGTACAAGAAAAGAGTTTATATCTTTTTCACCTATTACTATTGAAGGAAAGAATTTGTACATGTTTGTTAGCGGAATTCCAGAGGGAGAGGTAATGTATGATACGAAAGAAGGGCCATTCCCGTTTTTAATTGGTGTTCTTGTATTCATTTTCTCTTTCTTCTATATAACAAAGAGAAAGATGAAGCAGATTGAAGCAATGGCGCAAGGTGTAAAGGAAATAGAAAGAGGCAACTTAGCGTACCGCATTGAGAAAAAAGGTGAAGATGAGATTGCAGCTTTAACTGAGAATATTAATAATATGGCAGAAGAGCTTATGAATAATATAGAAAAGGAACGTAAATTAGAGAAGCAAAAGAATGAGCTTATTACGAATGTATCTCACGATTTACGCACACCGCTGACTTCTATTATGGGCTACTTACGATTACTTCGAGATTCTAAATATGAAAATAAAGAACAACACGATGAGTATACGAGAATTGCTTTTGCAAAGTCGGAGCAGTTAAAAAATTTAATAGAAGATTTATTTGAGTATACGAAGTTAACAAATGAACAAGTTGTATTAGAAAAACAGGAAGTTTGTATGAATGAGCTACTCGAGCAATTAATAGAAGAGTTAGTACCGCAGGCGGAAGAACATGGACTTACGTTTGTTAAGAAGTTTCCTGAGGAACGTGCTTATGCATCGATTGATTCGGAAAAGATGGTTCGTGTATTTGATAATTTACTAATGAATGCGATTAAGTATAGTAAAGATGATGGAGAGATAAAAGTTTCTCTTCAAAGGCAGCGTAGGGATATACAAATTGTAATTGCGAATCATAGTGAAGAGTTTACGAGAGAAGAGTTAGCGAATTTGTTTGAACGTTTCTATAAGAAGGATCAATCTAGAAGTAGAGTAACGGAAGGCTCGGGACTCGGTTTAGCGATTGCGAAAAGTATTGTTGAGTTACAAGGTGGTAGTATTCGAGCGGAATATAGGGAAGGTACTATTCAATTTATCGTTTCGTTACCAACTATAGAAAAATAATAAATGAATAGAATGATATGTGATAAAAAAGGCTTATTTTAAAAGAAATAAGCCTTTTTATATTTTTTATAAAAACATATTGACGATTAGAGCTTAGAGGTGTAATATAGAACAAGTCGCCGATGACAATAGCGTCGCAAGCGACAAACGAAATAAAAAACTTAGTTGACATTAACTAACGAAGATGTTAACATAAGGAAGTCGCAAATGAGCGACCAAGTAGTTCTTTGAAAACTGAACGAAACAAACAACGTGAAACGTCAATTTTTATTTTAGATGCTAGACAAACTAACTT
>NZ_JBQAHG010000015.1:0-21548 GCF_051916765.1 Bacillus cereus group sp. MYBK15-3 | reverse complement strand
AAGCTTTGTAACAAAAGAAAAAAGGAGGATAAATGATATGAAAGAGCAAGTATTACAAGTAACAAAAGGTGACTTCGTAGGATCAGCAAGTGGAGCGGTAGTATTAACAGCATTAATCGTATTTTTATCAAGCGTATTAGTATAATAGAAGTTTTAAATTAAACAAAAAAGGAAGGAGAATGAGGGATATGAACAGTGAACAAGTGTTTCAAGTAACAAAAACAGATTTATTAGGATCCTTAGGTGGAGCGGTAATATTAACATCATTTATTCTATTCCTTGCAAATGTATTAGTATGAGATATATAAATACAATCATTCAAAAAAAATAAAGACTCTAACGTATTAGTAAGTAGTTAATATGTTGGAGTCTTTTTTATATTCTTCTTATATACCCTCAAGTATTAAAGTTACCTCATTATCCAGCATTCATGGCTAATTAAACGCTGCGGTTGAAACTTGATTCAACGAATAATCAAAAATCTACTGAATAAAATCCCGCTTTATTTCAAAGAGAAAAAAGTCGAATTTTATATGTAAGAAAAAAAGAGGAATTTGACAGAAAAGATAGAAAATTTTAAAGGTCAGAATTTGTTAGCTTGCTAACTAATTTCTATTAATTAATGTTGGAAGCGTTTTCGGTTGGTTTTAAGTATGGACCATTTAATCTATTTACAGGGGGATGAAGATATTATGAAACAAAAATCTATGGATACGCTAGCTGCACAAATGGAGGACTTTTTTCCAGTACGTGATGTAGATCATTTGGAATTTTACGTAGGGAATGCAAAGCAATCGAGTTATTATCTTGCGAGAGCGTTCGGATTCAAAATTGTGGCTTACTCTGGATTAGAAACTGGAAACCGTGAAAAGGTATCTTATGTTCTTGTGCAAAAAAATATGCGTTTCGTTGTGTCTGGAGCTTTAAGTAGTGAAAATCGTATTGCAGAGTTTGTAAAGACTCATGGTGATGGCGTGAAGGATGTGGCACTACTTGTTGATGATGTTGATAAAGCATACTCAGAAGCAGTGAAACGTGGTGCCGTCGCAATTGCTCCACCACAGGAATTAACAGATGAGGACGGTACATTGAAAAAAGCAGTTATTGGTACGTATGGTGATACAATTCATACGCTTGTAGAGCGTAAAAATTATAAAGGGGCATTTATGCCAGGATTCCAAAAGGTAGAATTTAATATTCCATTTGAGGAGTCTGGTTTAATTGCTGTTGATCATGTAGTTGGTAATGTTGAAAAAATGGAAGAGTGGGTTAGTTATTACGAGAATGTTATGGGCTTTAAACAAATGATTCATTTTGATGATGACGATATTAGTACAGAGTATTCGGCGTTAATGTCAAAAGTTATGACGAATGGAAGTCGTATTAAGTTTCCTATTAACGAACCAGCAGACGGAAAGAGAAAGTCACAAATTCAAGAGTATCTAGAATTCTATAATGGAGCTGGTGTACAACATCTTGCTTTATTAACAAGTGATATTGTTAAAACAGTTGAAGCGCTTCGTGCAAATGGGGTGGAGTTTTTAGATACACCTGATACTTATTACGATGAGCTAACTGCACGAGTTGGAAAAATCGATGAAGAAATTGATAAGTTAAAAGAATTAAAGATCTTAGTAGATCGTGATGATGAAGGTTACTTACTACAAATCTTTACGAAACCAATTGTAGATCGTCCGACTTTATTTATTGAAATCATTCAACGTAAAGGTTCTCGAGGATTTGGTGAAGGAAACTTTAAAGCGTTATTCGAATCAATTGAAAGAGAACAAGAGCGTCGCGGAAACTTATAAGATTTGTATCCACCAGCAAAAGTCCCTTTGCTGGTGGAAATTTCATTTTTATAAGGAGGAATCAGGATGAAATTTGTTACATTTCGTCTTCCTTCAAAAGAACTACGGGCTGGATGGCTTGAAGGTGACAAAGTAATAGATATGAATCTTGCTAGTGAAGGGAAAATCCCTTCTTCTATGATGGATTTTTTAGAGAAAGCGGATGAGTATGTAGAAGTAGTGCGGAATATTAAGAATCCAAATAAGGGTATATATGCTTTAGAAGAAGTACAATTGACAGCTGCTCTTCCTAATCCGAGTAGTATTCGAGATTTTTACGCATTTGAACAACATGTAAAAACAGCTCGTGGACGAAGAGGATTAGATGTTGTGCCTGAATGGTATGATATTCCGGTTTTTTATTTTACTAATCATCGTGCTGTAATTGGTTCCGGTGATTTTGTAATTGGTCCGAAAAAGTCTAAAAAGCTTGATTATGAGTTGGAGATTGCTTGCGTAATAGGAAGAGAAGGGCGAAATATTTCTCGAGAGCAAGCAGAGGAATATATTTTTGGTTATTGTATTATGAACGACTGGAGTGCGAGAGACTTACAAGCAACAGAAATGAAAGTAGGTCTCGGTCCAGCGAAAGGAAAAGACTTTGCAACTTCATTAGGAGCACATCTCGTTACGAAAGAGGAATTAGACGTTTATCGTAATGGTGATCGATATAATTTAGAAATGACTGCTCATGTAAATGGAAAACTATTATCAAAAGGAAACTTCCAAGATATTTACTATACATTTGCTGAAATGATTGAACGTGCTTCAGAGGACGTTACGTTATATCCAGGAGATGTGATTGGTTCTGGGACAGTAGGAACAGGATGTATTTTAGAACTGGGTACAGAAGAGTGGCTACAAGATGGAGATGTTGTAGAACTGTCGATTACTGGTTTAGGTACACTACGTAATACGATCAAAAAAGAAAAGGAAGCGGGTGATGGGCATGTTTTATCGTCACATGGGAGAACTACCTCATAAACGACATGTACAATTTCGTAAAAAAGATGGGTCGCTTTATCGTGAACAGGTAATGGGAACAAAAGGTTTTTCTGGTACGCAGTCTATTTTGTATCATCATTATATGCCAACAGAAGTAGGTCATTCTGCATTATCGCATTCTTGTCAGTTGCAGTATGAAGAGGATGTTGCTCTTTCTCATCGCCACTTTCGAACGAAAGAAAGTAAAAAAAGTGGTGATGCAATAAGTGGACGGAATTTCATACTTGGAAATGAAGATTTGTTAATTGGAGTAGTGAGTCCAACAGAAAAAATGGATTATTTCTATCGTAATGGTGATGGCGATGAAATGTTATTTGTTCATTATGGAACAGGGAAAATTGAAACGATGTTTGGAACGATTCACTATAGAAAAGGCGACTATGTAACGATTCCAATTGGAACGATTTATCGTGTTATTCCAGATGAAGGAGAGACTAAGTTTCTTGTTGTAGAGGCAAATAGCCAAATTACAACGCCGCGTCGTTATCGAAATGAATACGGACAATTGTTAGAGCATAGTCCGTTTTGTGAAAGAGATCTTCGTGGTCCAGAAAAATTAGAGACATATGATGAAAAAGGCGAGTTTGTCGTAATGACAAAATCAAGAGGCTATATGCATAAACATGTTTTAGGACACCACCCGTTAGATGTTGTTGGATGGGATGGCTATTTATATCCGTGGGTATTTAATGTAGAGGATTTTGAACCAATTACAGGGCGCATTCATCAGCCACCGCCAGTACATCAAACATTTGAAGGACATAATTTTGTTATTTGCTCTTTCGTACCACGTTTATACGATTATCATCCAGAGTCAATTCCAGCACCATATTATCATAGTAATGTTAATAGTGATGAAGTTCTTTACTATGTAGAAGGAAACTTTATGAGCCGCAAAGGTGTGGAAGAAGGTTCTATTACACTTCATCCGAGCGGGATTCCCCATGGACCGCATCCGGGGAAAACAGAGGCAAGTATAGGGAAGAAAGAGACACTTGAATTAGCTGTTATGATAGACACATTCCGTCCGCTTCGTATTGTAAAACAAGCACATGAAACAGAAGATGAAAAGTATATGTATAGCTGGATTGAACAAGGTTCATATACTGTGAAATAAGTAAAAAAGGCATGCTCTCAATAAAGGGACATGCCTTTTTCACGGAATCGACATGTATAATAATACCAAAAAAATAATGGAAAGATATATAGAAAGAATAATAAGGATCGTGCATATTCAGAAGAATTTCTACTTGTTTCGACAAAAGTATTGACTAGGAAAAGCGTAATGAGTAAAATAAAAAAGCGAATTAAAAATTTTCAGAAAATTTAAAACTTGGAGGAGTGAAAGATGAAGCAAATTTTTCAAAAGAAGCCAATTGCAAAGTTAATGCATGAAAGTAAGCAAAAAACGTTAGCAAGAACATTGGGTGCGCTAGATTTAACTATGCTTGGAATCGGAGCAATTGTTGGAACTGGTATTTTTGTTCTAACGGGTGTTGTGGCAGCGAAACATTCTGGGCCAGCTATTATATTATCATTTGCGATTGCCGCGTTAGCTTGTGCCTTTGCTGCATTTTGTTATGCTGAATTTGCTTCTTCAGTTCCTGTCTCGGGCAGTGTGTATACGTATACATACGCGACGATGGGGGAAGTGTTCGCATTTTTAATTGGCTGGGACTTAATGCTTGAATATTTACTTGCTACATCTGCTGTAGCAAACGGTTGGTCTGCATATTTTCAATCTTTATTAAAGGGGTTTGGAATTCACATTCCGACTATTCTCTCCTCGGCTCCTGGTACAGGAAAGGGTGGAATAATTGATTTACCTGCAGTTCTAATTATTTTAGTGATGACAGTTCTTTTATCTAGGGGTGTTCGTGAAAGTGCACGAGTAAATAACATTATGGTATTTATTAAAATAGCAGTTGTTCTTATTTTTATCTTTGCTGGTTTTAATTATGTGAAACCTGAAAACTGGACGCCCTTTATGCCATTTGGTTTAGATGGTGTAATGGCTGGAGCGGCTACAGTATTCTTCGCATTTATAGGATTTGATGCAGTTTCAACAGCGGCAGAAGAAGTGAAACGTCCGCAACGTGATTTACCAATTGGTATTATTGCATCGTTATTAATTTGTACAGTTCTTTATATCGTTGTTTCGCTTATTTTGACAGGGATTGTTCCATACGGCCAGCTAAATATATCAGATCCAGTTGCTTTTGCACTTCAATTTATTGGACAAGATGGTTTAGCGGGGGTAATTTCAGTAGGAGCAATTACAGGAATTACAACAGTAATGCTAGTTATGATGTATGGGCAAGTTCGTGTTTCTTATGCGATGAGCCGAGATGGTTTACTGCCGAAGCGTCTTGCTAAAGTTCATCCGAAATTTAAAACGCCATTTTTAAATACATGGACAACGGGGATTATTGCGGCACTGATTTCAGGATTAATAGATTTAAATGTTTTAGCACATCTTGTAAATATGGGGACATTGTCAGCATTTGCACTCGTAGCTGTTGCGGTAATCGTAATGAGAAGAACTCATCCAGACTTACCAAGGGCATTTAAGGCTCCGCTTGTACCATTTTTACCAGCATTAACAGTGATTTTCTGTTTATACTTAATGCTTCAATTATCGGGGACAGCGTGGATTAGTTTTGGGATATGGATGGTTATTGGTATAGCGGTTTACTTCTTATATAGCCGAAAACATAGTGCTTTAAATAATAGTAAAAAAGATGAAGATGTTGCAAATTTATAAGCGAAAAAATCCATTCTAATTCTGTTAGAATGGATTTTTTTATTTGAAAATTTACATTTTTCTGAACTTGTTATAAGATAATTGTTGGCTAACTAAAGGGGTGGAATGATGAAAAATACGTGGCGTGAGTTAAGGGAGATGGACCGTAACGTATGGATTCGATTTATTGGAGAGACGTTAAATGGAATTGCAATGATGATGTTAATGCCTTTTTTTGCATTATATTTAAAAGATAAGGTAGATTCGTTGTTGGAAGTTGGGGTTATTATGGCGCTTTCTCCAATTGCTGCAAGCTTTGGATCACTTATAGGAGGGAGAATTGCTGACATATATGGAAGAAAGCCTATTATGATATTTTCTATGGCAAGTAATGCATTATTAATGCTCGGTTTTCTATTTATAGAAGGATTTATTCCATATGCAATTTTATCTATTTTTTTAGGGTTGAGTAATTCTTTATTTCATCCAGCTGCATCAGCTATGGTCGCAGATGTAACGGCACCAGAAAAAAGAACAGAGGCATATGGTTTATTACGAATGGGACACAATATAGGTGCTGCGATTGGTCCGATAATGGGAGCATCAGTAGTTGTGTTGTCAAAGAACCTTGTGTTTATTATTGCCTCTTCTACAATGCTATTTTATGCGTTACTTGTATTACTTCTTATTCAAGAGACGATGCCAAAAAGGACAGATAGGGAAGAACATAAAGAAAAGGAATCTGGGGCAGTTTGGAAAATTGTAATGCGAGATAAGGCATTAATGATTTACTTATTAGCAGGTATTATTATTTCGATGGGGTTTTCTCAAACGGAAGGCATGTTGCCACTACATTTTGATAATGAAATGAAGCGTATTTTTGGAACGAATAATCCATATCCATATTTAATGGCGTTAAACGGATTATTAGTTGTTTTATTCCAGTTTCAAATTTCAAAATGGGCTACGGATAAACCAGTCGGGAAGACGATGTTATATGGTGCATGTTTATTCGGGATTGGATTATTTTTTATAGGGTGGTTACCGAAGTGGTTTGGAGAATTTAATACAAATGCTACAATTATTTTAATAACACTACTGTTCGTTTATGCTATATATACGTTAGGTGAGATGATTATGTCGCCTGTACAGATGACATTTGTAGCAAATTTGGCCCCTGAGCATTTGAGAGGGACTTATATGGGAGCTGCAAGTTTGCAGTGGATTACAGGAAGCGCATTTGGTCCACTTTTGGGAGGTTTTTTATTAGATCGATTACTTGGTCACTTTCTATTTACAATTTTAGCTGTAGGATGTGTAGTTGCAGGTATTGTATATGTTTCTTTAGATCGCCTTGTGGAGCAAAGGCAAAAAGACACACTAACCAAACAATCTTCTTAGTGAATAGGTGACATACACAAAAAAGGGGATTTCTACATATTTTAGGTACATAACTAGATTAGATTGCCATTTTATTTTGTGTAGCTATATAGAAAATGAAATGAAAAACCAATAAGTGATGTTATTTAATTATTTATGGAAGTTACATTTTATTTCAAATAGGAACTACCTATTTTTATAAAAAGTGCTAAAATAGAAAAATGAAAACAATTGGTTAGGGTGATTTCATTGACGAAAATTAAATTAGGTTTATTATATGGTGGAAAATCAGCTGAGCATCAAGTTTCGCTACAGACGGCTCTTGCTGCTATTAAAGCGTTAAATCAAGATAAATTCGAGATTCATCCAATTTATATTACAGAACAAGGTCAATGGGTACGCGGTGAGCGTATTGAAGGCGAAGTAACAGATGTTGAAGCTTTAAAAATGAGCGGTGCAGAAAATGCGATTTCTCCGTTATCATTAAGTACAGAAATTATCCCATCTGCAGCTTCTGAGGAGAATGCTATTGACGTTATTTTCCCATTACTACATGGACCAAACGGTGAAGATGGAACGGTTCAAGGACTATTAGAATTAATGAATATCCCTTATGTAGGAAATGGTGTTCTAGCATCATCTGCTGGTATGGATAAAGTTGTTATGAAAAACATCTTTGCAGAGGCTGGTTTAAAACAAGCAAAATATGCATCCTTCATTCGTAGTGCATGGGAAAAAAATCGTGAGGAAGCTTATTCTAAAGTAGAAGATAAGTTAGGATATCCTTGCTTCGTAAAACCAGCGAACCTTGGTTCAAGTGTTGGTATTAATAAGTGTAAAAATCGTGAAGAACTTGAGGATGCATTTGTAGAGGCATTCCAATTTGATCGCAAAATTATTGTAGAAGAAAATATTGTAGGTCGTGAAGTAGAAGTTGGGGTACTAGGTAATGATGAGCCGAAATGTTCAGTTGTAGGTGAAATCGTTCCGAAAAAGGACTTCTATGATTATAAGTCGAAATATATCGATGGTGATACGGCGCTAATTATTCCAGCTGAAATGACAGAAGAAGAATCTAATGTAATTAAGCGTGATGCAATTATTGCATTCCAATCATTAGACGGTGCAGGTTTAACGCGAGCTGATTTCTTCTTAACGAAAGATGGAGAAGTGTATATTAACGAAGTAAACACAATGCCAGGATTTACACCGTTCAGTATGTTCCCTCTATTATGGCAACATACTGGGTTACCGTATCCAGAATTAATCGAAGAGCTAATTCGTTTAGCGATTGAACGTCACGAAGAAAAACAAAAAATTAAATATACAATCTAACAAAAAAGGAGGAAGCACTATTCGTAGGAATAGTGCTTCCTCTATGTAAGGAGCGTTTCTATATGATAAAGCGAATGTTAAAGCAAGTGGAACAGATGGTAAATGGTACTGGATTAGCAGAGCAATATGAGGGAATTACTATTCAAGGCGTGTCTATTGATACAAGAAAAATTGAAAAGGGAAACTTGTATGTTCCGATTCAAGGGGAGCGCTTTGATGGACATGCTTTTGTAGATAAAGCTGTTGAAAATGGAGCTGTGGCTACATTATGGATGAAAGATGTAGCGAATCCACCTGAGAATCTTCCGGTTATTTTTGTGGAAGACACGCTATCCGCATTGCAAATGTTAGCGAAAAACTATCGCGATCAATTGGATGTTAAAGTTGTAGGTGTAACGGGTAGTAACGGTAAAACATCTACGAAAGATATTGTAACAAGTCTTCTTGCGACTAAATTCAAAGTGCAAAAAACAGAAGGGAACTTCAATAACCATATCGGATTACCTCTTACCATTTTAAACTTAGAAGAAAATACAGAAGTAGCAGTATTAGAGATGGGTATGTCAAGCCGAGGCGAAATTGAATTCTTATCTAAGTTAGCTCGTCCTAATGCAGCTATCATTACGAATATTGGTGAGGCACATTTAATGGATTTAGGATCTCGTGAGGCGATTGCTGAAGCGAAATTAGAAATTGTTACAGGGTTACAAGAAGGTGGCGTGTTCGTATATAACGGGGATGAGCCTTTATTAACGAATCGTGTTCCTGAAATGAATTTAGCAACAGAAACGGTTACGTTTGGTGATGCAAGAGCAAACGATTATTATCCAACGACTGTAACATTACAAGCAACTGGGACACATTTCAAAATGAATAGAGATGAAAATATTTCATTCTACTTACCGGTGTTAGGAAAACATAATGTGTATAATACACTTGCTTCAATGGCAATTGCGAAACATTTTGGTGTAACGTGGGAAGAGATGAAAGAAGGTTTAGTAACACTTCAAATGACGGGCATGCGTATGGAAATTGTGAAAACAAATAGTGGTTTAACAATTATCAACGATGCTTATAATGCAAGTCCGACGGCTATGGAAGCAGCATTCCATTTAATGAATGGTTTAGATGGTTTTGCTAAAAAAATCGTTGTGCTTGGTGATATGTTAGAACTTGGAGATCAAGAAGTACAGTTCCATTATGAGGTAGGAAAATTAATCGATCCAGCAAAAATCTCGCATGTATTCACATACGGTAGATTAGGGGCTCAAATTGCTGAAGGAGCGAAAATTAATTTCCCTAATGAACGTGTAAAGGCGTATGATAATAAAGAAGAGTTAGTAAAAGATTTACAAGCAGTAGTCGATGTGAAAGATGTTGTATTAATAAAAGCATCTCGCGGTATGAAATTAGAAGAAGTAATTACGATGTTGAAATAATTGGTGTATATAAATAGGGATGATAGTTACGAAAATAGAAGAAACTTATAATAAGCGCTTACAGTAAATATAAAAAAATAAAAGTGAAGAAAAAAACTCTGAATATGAAAATAAGGTAACAGTTGGGTTTGCTTTTTACACATACAAAACTTATAATTGATAAAGTGTAATAACGTTTAGAAGTATTTTCGTGAAGAATATACGCCCGTTTATATACGTGAGCATTCAGGAAAAGGGCTTTTCCGCAAATTCGGAAAACGCCTTTTTTTAAATGATAAGTATAGGATAGAAAAGGAGAAGTAACATTGACAACATTTCGAGAATTAGGATTAAGTGATTCTTTACTGCAATCTGTTGAAAGTATGGGCTTTGAAGAGGCTACACCAATTCAAGCTGAAACAATTCCACATGCATTGCAAGGTAAAGATATTATTGGGCAAGCGCAAACAGGTACAGGGAAAACAGCAGCATTCGGATTACCACTACTAGATAAAGTGGATACACATAAAGAATCGGTTCAAGGTATTGTTATCGCGCCAACGCGTGAATTAGCAATTCAAGTTGGAGAAGAATTATACAAAATTGGTAAGCATAAACGTGTTCGTATTTTACCAATTTATGGTGGTCAAGATATTAACCGCCAAATTCGTGCTCTAAAAAAACACCCACACATTATTGTTGGTACGCCGGGTCGTATTTTAGATCATATTAACCGTAAAACACTTCGTCTGCAAAACGTAGAGACAGTTGTTCTTGACGAAGCGGATGAAATGTTAAACATGGGCTTCATTGAAGACATTGAAGCAATTTTAACAGATGTGCCAGAAACACATCAAACATTACTATTCTCAGCGACAATGCCGGATCCAATCCGCCGTATTGCTGAGCGTTTCATGACTGAGCCTCAACACATTAAAGTAAAAGCAAAAGAAGTAACAATGCCAAACATTCAGCAGTTCTATTTAGAAGTGCAAGAAAAGAAAAAGTTTGACGTGTTAACACGCTTATTAGATATTCAATCTCCAGAGCTTGCAATCGTATTCGGTCGTACAAAGCGTCGTGTTGATGAATTATCAGAAGCATTAAACTTACGTGGTTATGCTGCAGAAGGTATTCACGGTGATTTAACTCAGGCGAAACGTATGTCTGTATTACGTAAATTTAAAGAAGGTTCTATTGAAGTTCTTGTTGCAACAGACGTTGCTGCACGTGGTCTTGATATTTCAGGCGTAACGCACGTATATAACTTCGATATTCCACAAGATCCAGAATCATACGTTCACCGTATCGGTCGTACTGGTCGTGCAGGTAAAAAAGGTATTGCAATGCTATTTGTAACACCACGTGAATCAGGACAATTAAAAAATATCGAGCGTACAACAAAACGTAAAATGGACCGCATGGATGCACCGACACTTGACGAGGCATTAGAAGGTCAACAACGTTTAATCGCTGAAAAGCTTCAAAGCACAATTGAAAATGAAAACTTAGCATACTACAAGCGTATTGCAGAAGAAATGTTAGAAGAAAATGACTCTGTAACAGTAGTAGCTGCTGCTTTAAAAATGATGACTAAAGAGCCGGATACAACTCCGATCGCTTTAACATCAGAACCACCTGTTGTTTCAAGAGGCGGCGGTTCTAAAAAACGCGGCGGTAACGGAGGCGGATACCGTGATGGTAACCGTAATCGTAGTCGTGATGCACGCGGCGGTGGCGATGGACGTAATCGTGACCGTAACCGTGATGGACGTAATCGTGACGGAAACCGTGATCGCAATCGTGATGGTAACCGCGATCGTAATCGTGATGGTGGTAGTCGTGGTCGTAGAGGTGAAGGCCAAGGGCGCCCTGGTTCTTCAAATGGACGCGGCGAAAGAAAACATCATAGCCGTCCACAAGCTTAATAAAAAAAGAGAATGCCCTTTGCGGGCATTCTCTTTTTTTTATTTCTATAATTGTGCATACTACATAATAGTTATGATAGAAAAGGGGCTGTTATATGCTTGTAAGGCTTGGTTACGTTGCGATGAGTGTACATTTGAAGAATGCATCTCCATCTCAAACGATGACGTATGCACAGTTTCAGAAATTAGATGATCGTGCTGCTGCAATTCGTAAACTTGAAAGAATTGCTAATTCCAATTTAGAAAATTGTTTACGTTTATTAAAGCATAATAAAGGGCATGACATATCTTTCTTTCGGCTCAGTTCAAAGCTCATTCCTTTAGCGAATCATGAGGAATTGCTAGAGTGGAACTATATTCGTCCTTTAAAAGAAAATTTTAAAAAACTAGGTGAATATGCAGTTCATATGAATATGAGAATTGATTTCCATCCAGATCATTTTGTTGTACTAAATTCACCTGAGGAGAGTGTTTTTAAACAATCTGTAAAAACATTGCAGATGCACAAAAAATTATTAAAAGGTATGGGGATTGAACATAAGCAACGATGTGTACTGCATGTTGGAGGAGGATATAAAGATAAAGAACTTGCATTAGAGCGCTTTATAGAGAATTGGTCGAATGTCCCAAGGGGTATTCAAGAAATGATTATATTAGAAAATGATGATACAACCTTTACGTTAGAGGAAACATTATATTTAGGAGAAAAATTAGATATTCCCGTCGTATTTGACTTGCATCACCATATGATGAATAATGAGCAAGAAGATTGGTATGAAGACTGGGCACGTGTCGTTCATACGTGGGAAACGTCTTTGTTGCCGGTTAAAATGCATATCTCTAGCCCTAGAGAGGGAAAAGATCCAAGAGCTCATGCAGATTATATTAATGTAGAGGCATTTTTATCTTTTTTAAGAAGGATAAAGGGAAGTGTTCCGCAAATTGATTGTATGATTGAGGCGAAGATGAAGGATGAGTCTTTATTTCAATTAATGAGAGATTTAAGTGAACAAGTAGATGTAGAAATTATCGATGGTGCAAGCTTTTATATTAAATAAGCTTTGCACCATCGTTTTTTTTGGTTAAAAAAGGGGTTAAAATGCCACCGGTTATTAAACCTGTTAAATGACTGATCGGATTGGCAGAAGGGTTAAAGAAAGTAAATAGCAGTAATAGAAGAATCATAATTGAGAAAATGGCAATTTCTTTTGGTTTTGAAGAGCGGTATCGATTGTACAATAAAAATAACTGTGCACCTAATAGTCCGAAAATACCACCTGATGCACCTGCGTGAATATATTCAAGCGGCATAATAATATAAGAAGAAATATTTCCAGAAATTCCAGAGAGAAAAAATAGAATAAAAAAAGAAAAGTGTCCGAGTTGTTTTTCGATAGAAGAACCAAGAGCAAACAAAAAAATACTATTAGAAAGAAAATGTTGTAAGTCTACGTGTACGAGAAGAGAAGTTATGACACGCCACCATTCTCCTTTAGCGATATATTCATTAGAGGCTGCCAGTGGCAAGAGAAAAAAGTCGCCTAATATCATCATGACTAAATGAATAAGAAGTAAGGTAAGAATAGTCGGTTGTAAAGAAATATGAGTGGATCTTATTAGCATACGGTTACTTTCACCCCTTTTGCATCAGAAAGATTCTCTGTTATTCTTATCAATATGAAAGAAGAAAGTTAAATAGAAGAAGGGGATTTCGAAATGATTATAGGGATTGGTATCGATATTATTGAATTAAATCGTATTGAAAAAATGCTAGATGGAAAGCTTAAATTTATGGAACGTATTTTAACGGAAAATGAACGTAATGTTGCTATGGAGCTGAAAGGAAGTCGCCTTACAGAGTTTGTAGCTGGAAGGTTTGCAGCGAAAGAGGCGTATTCAAAAGCTGTAGGTACTGGTATCGGAAAAGAAGTGAGTTTTTTAGATATTGAAGTGAAAAATGATGAAAGAGGTAAGCCAATTCTGATTACAAGTACAGAGTATATTGTTCATTTATCAATTAGTCATAGTAAGGAATTTGCTGTTGCTCAAGTTGTTTTAGAAAGCTCGTCACGCTAGTCTGCATATTTTATATCTTTGTCTCATATATTTGAGGTAGCGATAAGGAAGGTACATCTTCCATTCATTTATAGGGGCAAAGGGGCTGAATTGATGAAAAGGCGTCTGTTTTTAGTTCTTGTCGGTTTGTTGACCGTTTTTGTGTTGGCGGGTTGTATGGAAAAGAAGCAAGATGATGTCGTGAGAGATTTAGAATCAAAAGTAAAAGGGATGAAAAGTTATCAAGCTGAGGCAAAATTATCTATTAAAACAGGCAATGAGCCTCAAGAGTATAACGTAGAGATTTGGCATAAGGAACCGTCTTTTTATCGTGTGAATTTAAAAAATGCAAAAAAAGATCAGAGCCAAATTATTTTGAGAAATGAAGAAGGTGTATTTGTATTAACGCCAGCACTTAATAAGAGCTTCCGTTTTCAAAGTGATTGGCCGCAAAATAGTAGCCAGGCTTATTTATATGAATCACTTGTAAGAGATATTTTGCAGGACAAGAAAAACCTTACTTTTGAGAAAACAGATAAGTATTATATTTTTAAAACAAAAACAAACTATCAACATCAAAATATGTTGCCGAGACAAGAGATTACATTGAATAAGAGCGACTTGACTCCAGTTTCAGTGAAGTTAATGGATAATGATCAAAATGTTCTTGTGAAAGTAGATTTCTCTAAAGTGAAATTCGATGCGAAATTTGATAAAGGTGCATTTGATACGAAACAAAATATGTCTAGAGCACAGGTAGATGTTCAAACAACAGCGAAAGAAGACAAACCGTTTGCTATTTTGTATCCACTTGATACACCACAAGGTATGACTCTGCAAGATGAAAAAGAGTTGAAGACAGACAGTGGCAAGCGTGCGATACTCACATACACTGGAAATAAGAAATCCTTTACTTTAATACAAGAAAAGGCAAAAGTTGCAGAGGCATCATCAGCGGTAAGTGTAAGTGGAGAACCAGTTGATCTTGGGTTTACGATTGGTGCATTAACGAAAGACTCTGTAACGTGGTCGCATAACGGAGTAGAATATATGCTCGTGTCTAAAGGTTTAGAGCCGAAGGAGCTGTTAATGGTTGCTCGTTCAGTTACAGCGAAGCAGGTGAAGTAAACTTCTTAGACGTGGTGATATATGTGCACCACGTCTTTTCTTAGTTTGAAGGTGGATTTCATAAAAGAAGCATATAAAAGAATAAGCTTCGCATATCGTGTATAAGGAAGTGTATTTATGGAAGAAGCACCATTTTACCGTGACACTTGGGTGGAAGTGGATTTAGATGCCATTTATAACAACGTTACACATATTAAAGAGTTCATCCCAAGTAATGTAGAGATTTTTGCTGTAGTTAAAGCAAACGCATATGGGCACGATTATGTACCGGTGGCTAAAACGGCATTAGAAGCAGGTGCAACAAGGTTAGCTGTTGCTTTTTTAGATGAAGCTTTAGTGCTTCGGAGGGCTGGTATTACTGAACCGATTTTAGTGTTAGGTCCCTCGCCGCCGCGTGATGTAAATGTAGCTGCTGAAAATGATGTAGCGCTAACTGTTTTTCAAAAAGAATGGGTGGAAGAAGCAATTAAACTTTGGGATGGTTCATCTGTAATGAAATTCCATATTAACTTTGATAGTGGTATGGGGAGAATTGGAATACGTGAAAGAAAAGAGCTAAAAGAATTTTTAAAGAGTTTAGAGGGTGCACCGTTTTTAGAGTTAGAAGGAGTATACACGCATTTTGCAACGGCAGATGAGGTTGAGACTTCGTATTTTGATAAGCAATATAACACGTTCTTGGAGCAGTTAAGTTGGTTGAAAGAATTCGGAGTGGATCCTAAGTTTGTTCATACAGCTAATAGTGCTGCGACGTTACGTTTTCAAGGGATTACATTTAATGCAGTGCGAATTGGGATTGCAATGTATGGATTATCTCCTTCTGTAGAAATACGTCCTTTTTTACCATTTGAATTAGAACCGGCGCTATCACTTCATACGAAAGTCGCTCATATTAAACAGGTAATTAAAGGTGATGGAATTAGTTATAACGTCACCTATCGAACGAAAACTGAAGAATGGATTGCGACTGTAGCGATTGGCTATGCAGATGGGTGGCTTAGAAGGTTACAAGGATTTGAAGTGCTTATAAATGGTAAAAGGGTACCGATTGTAGGGCGAGTAACAATGGATCAGTTCATGATTCATCTTCCTTGTGAAGTGCCACTTGGTACGAAAGTTACGCTTATTGGAAGGCAAGGAGATGAGTATATTAGCGCTACAGAGGTTGCGGAATACTCAGGGACTATTAATTATGAAATTATTGCAACAATCAGTTTCCGTGTGCCAAGAATATTTATACGGAATGGTAAGGTTGTAGAGATAATTAATTACTTGAACAATATATAGAAGGTAGTATGATTGCTTCTTGTCATTGGAGTGACTGTTCATTGCTGGATAATAAGCTCTTTTTGATGAGAAGCTTTTTACTTATAATCATTTTTTATATAAGTTGCACGTAAGTTTTGAAGAGGGGTTCTATTGTTTTGAGTTAGTTATGAGATAAAAAATTTAAGAAGATGAATGTTTTGTTTGTGAATTGGAAAACATAAGCAAGGAATAAGGAAGTCTTTGCAACAGGCTCCATACAATGGTATTATTACAATAGGTGTCATATATATATTTGGGTGTGTAGTTGACGGTGGAGGTGTATTTTTGTGTCCGAATCAAGTGTAACTACTGAAATCGTGGTTCGGTTGCCAAAGCAAATGGTAACGGAATTGGACGGAATTGGAAAACAAGAGAATAAGAATCGCCATGAACTAATTTGCCAGGCAACACAATTGTTATTGCGTCAACATAAGACGAAGAAACGCTACCAACATGAATCAATGCGACGTGGGTACATTGAAATGGGAAAAATTAATCTTGGTATTGCATCTGAAGCTTTCTTAGCAGAGTATGAAGCAGCTCATACAGTAGAACGCTTAGTTAGCGGGGGGTAATATTTTGATTGTAAAACGCGGCGACGTGTATTTTGCAGACCTTTCCCCAGTTGTTGGTTCTGAGCAAGGAGGCGTTCGTCCGGTTCTTGTCATTCAAAATGACATCGGAAATCGTTTTAGTCCAACGGTGATTGTAGCGGCTATTACTGCACAGATTCAAAAAGCGAAATTACCCACTCATGTGGAAATTGATGCGAAAAAGTATGGTTTTGAGAGAGATTCTGTTATTTTACTTGAGCAGATTCGAACAATCGATAAGCAACGCTTAACGGACAAAATCACTCATTTGGATGAAGTGATGATGAGTCGTGTAGATGAAGCGTTACAAATTAGTTTAGGACTAATAGATTTTTAAATCGGCAGTTTAAGTTGCTCTCTTTGAAGGGCAACTTTTTTTATTATAGAGGAGGTTACGGTTGTATATGGAAATGGTAGATAATCGACAAGCGTTAATGAAAATGTTAGTGAAAGAATTAGGCTTTACCGAAAAGCAAGTTCGTCATGTTATTCAATTAACAGAAGAAGGTAACACAGTTCCATTTATTGCTCGTTACCGAAAAGAATGGACAGGCTCTTTAGATGAGGTGCAAATTCGTACGATTTTAGAGAGATGGCAATATATGATGCAACTTGAAGATAGGAAGGAAGAAGTTCTTCGTCTTATTGATGAGAAGGGGAAACTGACAGAAGAGCTACGACAGCAAATTGTTAAAGCTACAAAGTTGCAAGAAGTAGAAGATCTATATCGTCCATATAAAGAGAAAAGAAGAACGAAAGCGACAATCGCTAAAGAAAGAGGATTAGAACCATTAGCTGAATGGTTATTGTTATATAAGAAAGAAGATCCGGCTAAAAAGGCAGTGGAATTTATTAATGTAGAGAAAGAAGTGCAATCTGCAGAAGAAGCTTTACAAGGTGCACAAGACATTATTGCAGAAATGGTTTCAGATGAAGCTGCGTATCGTAGTTGGATTCGAAATGTTACTTTTAGAAAAGGTGTTATGTCTTCGTCCGTGAAAGATGAAGAAAAAGATGAAAAGAATATATATGAAATGTATTACAGTTATGAAGAACCATTGCAAAAAGTAGTACCACATCGTGTATTAGCAATGAATCGTGGCGAGAAAGAAGATATATTGAGAGTTGCTGTTGTTCCGCCAGTAGATGAGATAGTAACTTTCTTAAATAAGAAAGTAATTCGTGATAACGATTCGAAAAGTGCACATTATGTACAATTAGCGATTGAAGATGGTTATAAACGATTAATTCAATCTTCAATCGAAAGAGAAATTCGTAAAGAATTAACAGAAACAGCTGAAGAACAAGCGATACATATTTTCTCTGAGAACTTACGTAACTTATTATTACAACCTCCGATGAAAGGGAAAGTCGTGCTAGCGGTAGATCCGGCATATAGAACTGGTTGTAAATTGTCTGTAGTAGATGATACGGGGAAAGTACTACATATCGATGTTATTTATCCGCATCCACCTGTTCGTAAATATGATGATGCAAAAACGAAAGTTCTTTCTATTATAGATAAATATCAAGTTGAAATGATTGCAATTGGTAACGGGACAGCATCTAGAGAAACAGAAGAGTTTATAGTAGATGTATTACAAAGTGTGAACCGAGATGTCTTTTATATTATTGTAAATGAAGCGGGTGCTAGTGTATATTCAGCTTCTGATTTAGCTCGTGAGGAATTCCCAAATTTACAAGTTGAAGAGAGAAGTGCCGTTTCTATTGGAAGACGTCTGCAAGATCCACTTGCTGAACTTGTGAAAATTGATCCTAAATCAGTTGGGGTTGGACAATACCAACATGATGTATCTCAAAAGAGACTGAATGAGTCATTAACATTTGTAGTAGAAACAGCTGTTAACCAAGTTGGGGTTAATGTAAATACGGCTTCGGTTGCATTGTTACAATATGTTTCAGGTTTATCGAAAACTGTTGCGAAAAATATTGTGGCAAAGAGAGAAGAAGATGGGAAATTCACAAAGCGCACGGAATTAAAGAAAATCCCGCGTTTAGGTGCAAAGACGTATGAACAATGTATAGGTTTCTTACGTATACTAGAAGGAGCGAATCCATTAGATCGAACAGGTATTCATCCAGAGCAATATAAGAATGTTGAATTGTTATTGAAGAGTCTAGGGTTATCGATAGATGACGTAGGACAACCGCAATTACAAAAGAGATTGGAAGAAGTAGAGATTTCTAAGTTATCTCAAGAAACAGGAGTTGGGGAGCCGACGTTAGTTGATATTATAGATGCACTTATTAGTCCAGAAAGAGATATGAGGGATGAGTTGCCTAAACCACTTCTGAAAAAAGGGATTTTGAAATTAGAAGATTTAAAACGTGGTATGGAATTAGAAGGAACAGTTCGTAACGTTGTTGATTTTGGTGCTTTTGTTGATGTTGGCGTAAAGCAAGATGGTTTAGTACATATTTCTAAACTTAGCAAACAGTTTGTAAAGCATCCGTTAGATGTTGTATCAGTAGGGCAAATTGTAAAAGTATGGGTAGATGATATTGATACAAAAAAAGGACGCGTTGCACTATCTATGTTGCCGATTGAATAGTAAGAGAAGAGAGCAGATGAAACTGCTCTTTTTTTATGGAATAAAAAGTGTAATGGATTATGAGCTTTGATGTATTTTGCTATAATAAAACCAGCATTCATTTAATAATTTAATTTGATACCGGTTTTTTTCGAAATATGCACGTTGCATTTGTTTTTTTAGCCACGTAGGCATAGGAATCCCTCCTTGTTTAATCCTGCTCTCAAAAATCTAAAATGCTATTGATGAGAGGTTGGTGAGTGGATTTCTATTCATGTTTTGTTTTTAGAAACCACGTTTCTTACATGAGGATGGGTATATGTACTATTTAATATATGTATAAGAAGGGAGAAAAGTGTAAAAATATTTTTTGTTTAGGAGGAATGAGAGTGGATGAGCAAGAAATTCAGCGACTAGTGGAAGAAGTGTCACTACAATACTTTGAGGTACCGTTCTTACATAAAGCAGTGTTTAATAATAGATTACGTACAACTGGTGGGCGTTATTTATTGAAGAGTCATAATATCGAACTGAATTATCGATATTACGAAGTGTATGGTGAAGAAGAGTTAGTCGGGATTATTAAACATGAGCTTTGTCATTATCACTTACATATTGCAGGAAGAGGGTATAAGCACAGGGACAGGGATTTTCGTGAGTTGTTAAAGAAAGTTGATGCACCACGTTTTTGTAAACAAATGATTAATGAAGAGAAGGAAAAAAAGATTTATAAGTATGAATGTATGGAGTGTTCACTTCAATATGTAAGAAGGCGTCAAATAAATACAAAAAGATATGTCTGTGGAAAGTGTAAAGGGAAACTCAAACCGATATCGAAAACATCTTGACAGTAAAAACGCAATCCAGTATATTATAAACATGTCACGTTTGAACAAGATGTTGTTAAAAACTTCTTGACTTACAGAGAGAATTTTTATAAGATACAAATTGTCTTCATTATTCCGCAGTAGCTCAGTGGTAGAGCTATCGGCTGTTAACCGATCGGTCGTAGGTTCGAGTCCTACCTGCGGAGCCATACAGAGAAGTACCCAAGTGGCTCAAGGGGCTCCCCTGCTAAGGGAGTAGATCGCTAACGCGGTGCGAGGGTTCGAATCCCTTCTTCTCTGCCATACATATTGGCCCGTTGGTCAAGTGGTTAAGACACCGCCCTTTCACGGCGGTAACACGGGTTCGAATCCCGTACGGGTCACCACTTTTGGAGGATTAGCTCAGCTGGGAGAGCACCTGCCTTACAAGCAGGGGGTCGGCGGTTCGATCCCGTCATCCTCCACCATATAATTTTATATGAATAGTATTATCGCGGGGTGGAGCAGCACGGTAGCTCGTCGGGCTCATAACCCGAAGGTCGCAGGTTCAAATCCTGTCCCCGCAACCAAATGGTCCCGTGGTGTAGTGGTTAACATGCCTGCCTGTCACGCAGGAGATCGCCGGTTCGACCCCGGTCGGGACCGCCATTTTAACTTCTGCTATATAGCAGTTGTTTTTTGTTGGACATTATGGTACAATAACATTTGTCTTTGAAAAGAAGATAATTATTTCGATGGGCTATAGCCAAGCGGTAAGGCAACGGACTTTGACTCCGTCATGCGCTGGTTCGAATCCAGCTAGCCCAGCCATTTACGAGCCATTAGCTCAGTTGGTAGAGCATCTGACTTTTAATCAGAGGGTCGAAGGTTCGAGTCCTTCATGGCTCACTTTTGTTTTTTCCGCGCGGTCGTGGCGGAACGGCAGACGCGCTAGGTTGAGGGCCTAGTGGGGGAAACCCCGTGGAGGTTCAAGTCCTCTCGGCCGCATCAAAAAAATCTTAAAAAAGTACTTGCATTTGAAAATGTAGTATGATAAGATAATTGAGTCGCCAAATTACAACGACGAAAAAACATCATGAATAAGCGCCCGTAGCTCAATTGGATAGAGCGTTTGACTACGGATCAAGAGGTTAGGGGTTCGACTCCTCTCGGGCGCGCCAATTACGGGAAGTGGCTCAGCTTGGTAGAGCACCTGGTTTGGGACCAGGGGGTCGCAGGTTCAAATCCTGTCTTCCCGACCACGCGGGTGTAGTTTAGTGGTAAAACAAGAGCCTTCCAAGCTCTGGTCGAGAGTTCGATTCTCTTCACCCGCTTTTAGTTCTTTGAAAACTGAACGAAACAAACAACGTGAAACGTCAATTTTTATTTTAGATGCTAGACAAACTAACTTTATTGGAGAGTTTGATCCTGGCTCAGGATGAACGCT
>NZ_JBQAHG010000014.1:0-48414 GCF_051916765.1 Bacillus cereus group sp. MYBK15-3 | reverse complement strand
GGCAGAGAGGTCACACCCGTTCCCATACCGAACACGGAAGTTAAGCTCTCTAGCGCCGATGGTAGTTGGGACCTTGTCCCTGTGAGAGTAGGACGTCGCCAAGCAACTAAAAACACAAGTCATTTGACTTGTGTTTTTTTGTATTGTTAAAAAGAATGGGAAAGAAGTAATGGTAATACAAACACGTTGCCCAAGAGTTAATCATATTATATAAAAGATGGGTGTATATTTTTCTGTAAATTGTTAAGGATTAGAAGTATAAAATAGGTTCACTTAAATAGGGAGGGAAGGTTATGAAATTACAAAGTGAAGTTTGTATTGTTTGTGAGACGAAAAGAAAAGAAGGTATATATGTTTATAATAATTTAATATGCTATGAATGTGAAAAGGATATGGTGAATACAGAGACAGATGATCCGAAATATATACATTATTTAAAGCAGCTTCGAAAATTAGAAGTATCATATTTTTAAATAGGCATATGCCTATTATTTTTTTTGTTCTGTATAATAGATAGAGAATGAATAATAAGGAAGAGATGTAGATGAATCAAAATCGTATGCCTTTATATGAGGCGTTAATAGAGTTTAAAGAAAGAGGGCCGTTATCTTTTCATGTTCCAGGTCATAAGAATGGTTTAAACTTCCCTCAGGAGGCAATAAGAGAGTTTAAAGATATTCTATCTATTGATGTAACTGAGTTAGCAGGACTAGATGATTTGCATAGTCCGTTTGAATGTATAGATGAGGCACAACAATTATTGGCTGAAGTTTATAATACAAAGAGGAGCTATTTTTTAATTAATGGTTCAACAGTCGGGAACTTAGCAATGATTTTGTCTTGTTGCGGGGAACATGATATTGTTCTTGTACAAAGAAATTGCCATAAATCAATTATTAATGCTTTAAAACTTGCGGGAGCAAATCCCATTTTTTTAGATCCATGGATTGATGAAGCTTATAACGTACCGGTGGGAGTTCGTAACGAAATTATTAAGAAAGCAATTGAAAAGTATCCAAATGCGAAAGCGCTCATTTTAACGCATCCTAATTATTATGGTATGGGGATGGATCTAGAGGCAAGCATCGCTTTTGCACATGCACATAAAATACCTGTTTTGGTAGATGAGGCACATGGGGCACATCTGTGCTTGGGAGAACCATTCCCGAAGTCAGCATTAACATATGGTGCAGATATTGTAGTTCATTCTGCACATAAAACATTACCCGCAATGACAATGGGTTCCTATTTACATATAAATAGTCACTTAGTAGACGAAGAGAAGGTTACTACTTATTTAAGTATGCTACAATCTAGTAGTCCATCGTATCCAATTATGGCTTCCTTGGATATAGCACGCTTTACAATGGCGCGTATAAAAGAAGAAGGTCACAGTGAAATTGTTGAGTTCTTACGAAAATTTAAGGAACAATTACGTTCTATTCCTCAAATCGCCATTTTAGAATATCCGTTGCAAGATGAGTTAAAGGTCACCGTACAAACTCGTTGTCAGTTATCAGGGTACGAATTACAGTCTGTATTTGAAAAGGTCGGTATATATACAGAGATGGCTGATCCGTACAATGTCCTATTTATTTTACCCTTACAAGTAAATGGGGGATATATGAAGGTTATAGAGATGATCCGAGTAGCATTGCAACATTATGAGGTGAAAGACAAGAGGGAATCTATTCGTTATACTTATAAAGGTGAATTCTCTCTTTTACCGTATACGTATAAACAACTAGATGGATATGAAACAAAGATAGTATCTATAGAAGATGCTGTTGGAATGATAGCGGCGGAAATGGTAATTCCGTATCCACCTGGAATTCCATTGATTATGTATGGAGAGAGAATTACTTCAGAGCATAAAGAGCAAATTATGTATTTAGAGAGAGCAGGGGCTCGTTTTCAATGTAATACGAAATATATGAAAGTGTATGATATAGAAAGTAGGTTTTAGGATGAAGGGATTATTTGTAACAATTGAGGGCCCAGAAGGTTCAGGTAAAACAACGTTAATTAAAAGCTTATTGCCATATTTTGAAAAAAAAGCACAAAAGGTAATGGCGACAAGGGAACCAGGCGGTATTGCAATTTCTGAGGACATTAGGACGATTTTACATAAACAAGAATATACGATGATGGAAGCACGTACAGAAGCGCTTCTTTATGCTGCTGCGCGCAGACAACATTTAGTAGAAAAAGTTATGCCAGCACTTAATGAGAACTACCTCGTGTTATGTGATCGTTTTATAGATAGCTCTTTAGCATACCAAGGCTATGCAAGAGGATTGGGTATGGATAAGGTATTTGAAATAAATCGTTTCGCAACAGAGGACTGTATGCCTAGTTTAACAATTTATCTAGACATTGAGCCTGAGGTTGGTTTGGCTCGGATTGAAAAAGATGCAGGACGTGAAGTAAATCGACTAGATATGGAAGATATCTCTTTCCATAAACGTGTGCGCGAAGGGTATTTACAAGTTGTAGAACGTTTCTCGGATCGTATTGTATTGGTAAATGCTGATCAGCCGATGGAAAAACTTATAGAAGAAGTTGTTCAGATTATAGAAGATAAATTGTTATAATAGAAGGAAAGAATGAAATAAGTGAGGTATGCATTATGACGAAGACGTGGGAGCAGCTTTCTGCTATACAACCCATCGGTGTAAAAATGTTGATGAATAGCATTGCAAAAGAGCGTATATCCCACGCTTACTTGTTAGAGGGAGGGAAAGGGACAGGAAAGTTTGCGACAGCAATTCAAATGGCAAAGAGTTTCCTCTGTTCTGAGCGGAATGGGGTAGAGCCCTGCCATGTATGTACAAACTGTAAGCGAATTGATTCAGGTAACCACCCTAACTTACATATTGTAAAACCAGACGGATTATCTATTAAAAAGCAGCAAATTCATGATTTACAAGAAGAGTTTTCAAAAACAGGATTAGAGGCAAATAAAAAATTATATATTATTGAGCACGCAGATCGTATGACAGCAAATGCGGCAAATACACTTTTGAAATTTTTAGAAGAACCAAGTAGTGATACAACTGCTATTTTACTTACTGAACAAAGTCATCAAATTTTAAATACGATTTTATCTCGTTGCCAAGTTGTTACGTTTAGACCGTTACCTACGGAATCTTTAATTAGAAGATTACAGGATGAAGGGATTACAGCATCTTTATCGACACTTGCTGCTCAACTTACAAATAGTTTTGATGAAGCTTTAGCTTTATGTAGTGATGAATGGTTTGCACAAGCACGAGCTTTAGTGATAAAATTATGTGAAGCGCTCGAAAAAGATAAAACCTCTATTTTTTTTGTACAAGAAAAATGGGGAAAACACTTTGGAGAGAAAGAACAATTACAGCAAGGTTTAGATATGTTACTCCTTATTTATAAGGATTTATTATATGTTCAACTTGGAGAAGAAGATCGTCTTGTTTTTCATGATCAGAAAGAGATGTTTGAATCGTTTTCCTATGCTCAGAAGCGCATTGTATCAGCTCTCTTTAATATATTAGAGGCAAAAAATAGAATCAACGCTAATGTAAATGCGCAGCTTGTGTTCGAACAGTTAGTGTTGCGGTTGCAGGAGGGATGACCGTTTTGTATGATGTAGTAGGTGTTCGCTTTAAGAAGGCCGGAAAGGTATATTACTTTGATCCAAACCAGTTCGATATCTCTGAAAATGAGTTTGTCATTGTAGAAACGGTAAGAGGTATTGAATACGGAAAAGTAGTTATTACCAAAAAACAAGTTGATGAAAACGACGTTGTATTACCGCTAAAAAAGGTTATTCGTATTGCAAATGAAAATGATCGTACCATTGTTGAAGAGAACAAACATGCTGCCAAAGAAGCATATCAAGTCTGTCAACAAAAGGTAGTAGAGCATAATCTTGATATGAAACTTGTAGATGTAGAGTATACATTCGATCGTAATAAGATTATTTTCTATTTTACTGCGGATGGTCGGATCGATTTCCGCGAACTAGTGAAGGACTTAGCCGCAATTTTTAGAACAAGAATTGAACTAAGACAAATTGGTGTTCGTGATGAAGCGAAGATGCTAGGTGGTATTGGTCCATGTGGTCGTATGCTTTGTTGTTCTACTTTTTTAGGGGATTTTGAACCTGTATCCATTAAAATGGCAAAGGATCAAAATTTATCATTAAATCCTGCAAAAATCTCTGGTTTATGTGGTCGCTTAATGTGTTGCTTAAAATATGAGAATGATGAATATGAGGCAGCAAAGGAACAACTTCCTGATTTAGATCAACGTATACAAACCCCGCATGGTACTGGCCGTGTTATCGGATTAAATATTTTAGAAAGATTAATTCAAGTGGAACTAGTAGACAAGGAACGGATAGTAGAATATACGTTAGATGAGTTAGTGAATAAAGGGGTCGTTTCGAGTCAAACCACAGATTAATGAGGTGGGTGCTTGTGGAGAAAAAAGATATTTTTGAATCGGTTTCTAGTATGGAAGAGCAAATTGGACATTTATATAAACAGTTGGGAGAGTTAAAACAGCATCTTGCAGAGTTGTTGGAAGAAAACCAGCATATAAAAATGGAAAATAACAATTTGCGACACCGTTTTGAAGAAGTGCAGAATAAAGAAAAACAAAAAACTCAAAAACGTAAAGAAGTGAAGCCGAAAACAGATATTGGTGAAGGCTATGACAATTTAGCGAGACTGTATCAAGAAGGTTTTCATATTTGCAATCTACATTATGGAAGTGTACGTAAAGAGGGAGATTGTTTATTCTGTCTGTCATTCTTAAATAAAAAGTGAAATTACCTTTCCAATTATAATTGGAAAGGTAATTTTTTATACATGAAATAGGGTAGGTTAAGGGTAAGAAAAGGAGCAGTATATGAATTTATATGAAGATGAACGTTTAGATTACTTATTAGCACAAGACATGAAGATTATACAAAGCCCATCAGTATTTAATTTTTCTTTAGATGCCGTTTTACTTGCAGATTTTGCATGGGTACCAATTCAAAAGGGGAATTTACTTGATTTGTGTACAGGTAACGCGGTTGTTCCCCTTCTATTAAGTACAAGAACAAAAGGAAATATTACTGGGGTGGAAATTCAAGAACGCTTATATGATATGGGAGTAAGAAGTGTTCAATACAATGGGTTGGAGGAAAGAATTCACCTCATACATGGAGATTTGAAAGGTATGCCAGAGAAACTTGGGCGTCATCAATATGATGTTGTTACATGTAATCCACCATATTTTCAAACACCTCAAACTTCAGAGAAAAATATGAATGAACATTTAGCGATAGCTCGTCATGAAATTATGTGTACATTAGAAGATGTTGTATCTGTAAGTAGTCAGTTAGTAAAACAAGGTGGGAAAGTAGCGTTTGTACATCGTCCAGGGCGATTACTAGACATTGTCACATTAATGCGTAAATATAAAATTGAACCAAAGCGTGTGCAATTTGTTTATCCTAAGGTTGGAAAAGAAGCAAATACATTGTTAATTGAAGGAATTAAGGATGGAAATGCAGATTTGAAAATTTTACCGCCTCTCGTTGTATATGAGAACAATAACGAATATACAAAGGAGCTACGTTCAATTTTATATGGAGAAGAATAAGCACTTTTTTTATGTGGTAGAGTGCTCTGATGGAAGTTATTATGCTGGATATACAAACCATATAGAAAAGAGAATTCAGACTCATAATAGCGGCAAAGGGGCTAAGTATACACGCGTCAGGCTTCCTGTTGTTTTAAAATATGTAGAGACCCACGATGATAAGCGTACAGCTATGCAAGCGGAGTATTACTTTAAGCAATTAACGAGAAAACAAAAAGAGGCATATATGCAAAAAGGAGAACGCTATGTGGCAACAAAAAAGCTTTCAACAAAATGAAAAGGGAGTTTTATATTTAGTACCAACTCCTATTGGAAATCTAGAAGATATGACATTTCGTGCAATCCGAATTTTAAAAGAAGTTGATTTAATTGCTGCTGAAGATACGAGACAAACGAAAAAACTTTGTAATTATTTTGAAATTGAAACACCTGTTACGAGTTATCATGAGCACAATAAAGAAGTAAGTGGGAAGAAACTATTAGAGAAATTAGAGGATGGAAAGAATGTAGCACTTGTTAGCGACGCTGGTATGCCGTGTATTTCTGATCCAGGTTACGATATTGTCGTTGAGGCAGTAGCTGAGCAATATCATGTAATTCCGCTTCCTGGAGCAAATGCAGCCCTTACAGCATTAATTGCATCCGGTCTTGAAACAAAGCAGTTTTATTTCTATGGTTTCTTGCAGAGAAACAAAAAGGAACGAAAGATGGAGTTAGAAAAGCTTCGTTATGTACAAACTACAATGATGTTTTATGAAGCGCCTCATCGTTTAGACGATACTTTAATTTCGATGCAGGAAGTGTTGGGAAATAGAGAGATTGTATTATGTCGAGAGTTAACTAAAAAATTTGAGGAATTTATTCGAGGGACAATCGAAGAAGCAATTGAGTGGACGAAGCAAAATGAAGTACGTGGTGAGTTTTGTATTTTAGTAGCTGGTTCAACAGAAGAACCTGCTCCAGAAGAACAATGGTGGGAATCTCTTTCGGTATATGATCATATTGAATATTATATAAATGAAAAAAGTATGAATTCAAAAGAAGCGATTAAAACAGTCGCTAAAGATCGAGATTTGTCGAAAAGAGATGTATATCAAATCTATCATGTCGATAAAAAATAAGCTTCTCATAATTGAGAAGCTTATTTTGCTGTTTCGATATAATCTTGAAGTTCGTTTAAGATTTGCTCAGCGCCTTCTTTGCTTAAGATGATTTTACCTTCAGCTAAAGAAAGGTTACCGTCAGATACTTCACCAGTTACTTGGCAAGTCATGTTTGGTTTATATTTCTTTAAGATGATTTTTTCGTCATCAACATAGATTTCAAGAGCGTCCTTTTCTGCAATACCTAAAGTACGGCGTAATTCGATTGGAATTACTACACGACCTAATTCATCAACTTTACGAACAATACCAGTAGATTTCATAATTTTTTTCCTCCTAAATAAATAGTTTATAAGTTTCGAGTCTATTTTTAGATTCGTCATTTTTCGACAAAATACCCTATGGACATATGATACCAATCATTTACATTTCCGTCAATTCTTAAATTCTATATTTTTTAAAAAGATTTATAGATTTCTTATTTCTTATATATAATAGATTGAGAGGAAATTCCACAATTATTTACATTATTTTCTGAAAAAATAATAAATTTAAAGTGGAGATTGTATATTTTTGTGAAATATGAGCAATAGATGATAAAGATATCGAGTATTAAGACCTAAATTTAAAATTAGGTTGGCGTAAAGAAGATAAGTTAGATTTGGGTTGCTCGTAAAAGCCCAATTAATGTGGGCTAATAATTAGTGGGGAGGAACAAAAACCCTACTGATTAAAGTTTCACTTTATATATGAGTTTTTGATATACTGTTTATAAATACATATGAGGTTATTCGGGAGGTCCAAAACAATGACAGAGGAAAATAAGTCCTTTTATATTACTACCCCAATTTATTATCCAAGTGGAAAATTACACATTGGACATGCTTATACGACAGTAGCAGGAGATGCGATGGCACGATATAAGCGTATGCAAGGTTATAATGTGCATTATTTAACAGGAACTGATGAGCATGGACAGAAGATCCAAAAGAAAGCAGAAGAGTTAAATATTACGCCACAGGCATATGTTGATAACATTGTTGCGGGAATTAAAGAGCTTTGGGAGAAGATGGATATTTCTTATGATGATTTTATTCGTACAACTGAAGATCGTCATAAAGATGTTGTCGAAAAAATCTTTAAGCAATTAGTAGATCAAGGTGACATTTATCTTGATGAATATGAAGGTTGGTATTCTGTACAAGATGAGACGTTCTATACAGAGCATCAATTAGTAGATCCAATTATGGAAGGCGACAAAGTAGTTGGAGGAAAAAGCCCAGATAGTGGTCATGATGTAGAACTTGTTCGTGAAGAATCTTATTTCTTTAGAATGGGTAAATATGTCGACAGACTATTAAAGTTCTATGAAGATAATCCACATTTCATTCAGCCGGAGTCTCGTAAAAATGAAATGATTAATAATTTTATTAAACCAGGATTAGAAGATTTAGCGGTTTCTCGTACTTCATTTGACTGGGGAGTTCGTGTTCCTGGTAACCCAAAACATGTTATTTACGTATGGGTTGACGCATTATCTAATTATATTACGGCGTTAGGTTATGGAACAGCAAATGAAGAGAAATATAAAAAATTCTGGCCTGCAGATGTGCATTTAGTTGGGAAAGAAATTGTTCGTTTCCATACAATTTATTGGCCGATAATTTTAATGGCATTAGATTTACCTCTTCCGAAGAAAGTCTTTGCTCATGGCTGGATTTTAATGAAGGATGGAAAGATGAGTAAGTCAAAAGGAAACGTAGTAGATCCAGTTACATTAATCGATCGTTACGGATTAGATGCATTACGTTATTACCTACTTCGTGAAGTTCCATTTGGATCTGATGGTGTATTCACACCAGAAGGATTTGTGGAGCGTATTAATTTCGACTTAGCAAATGACTTAGGTAATTTATTAAATCGTACAGTAGCTATGATTGATAAGTATTTTAACGGAGAAATCCCTGCATTTAAAGAAAATGTGACGGAATTTGATGAAACGTTAGTAGCGTTTGCACAAGATACTTTGAAAAAAGTAGAAGAAGCAATGGAGAATATGGAGTTCTCTGTAGCGTTAGGATCTATTTGGCAACTAGTTAGTCGTACGAATAAATATATTGATGAAACACAACCATGGGTATTAGCAAAAGATGAGAATGATCGTGAAAAGTTAGCTTCTGTAATGGCTCATTTAGCAGAAGTACTTCGTCAAACAGGTATTATGCTTATGCCATTCTTAACAGTAGCACCAAGCAAGATGTTTGCTCAGCTTGGCCTTATTGATGAAGCTCATAAATCTTGGGAAAGTCTATCTACAATTGGCTGCATTCCAGCTGGAACAAAAGTAGAAAAAGGAAACCCAATTTTCCCTCGTTTAGAAATGGAAGTGGAAGTAGAGTACATTAAAGAACAAATGAAAAGCTCTGCTCCTAAAGTAGAAGAGAAAAAAGAAGAAGAACCGAAGGCAGAAGAAATTACAATTGATGATTTCTTTAAAGTAGAATTACGCGTAGCTGAAGTACTATCTGCTGAACCTGTGAAAAAAGCAGACAAGTTGTTAAAAATTCAACTAGACTTAGGCACAGAAAAGCGTCAAGTTGTTTCTGGAATTGCAAAATTCTATTCGCCGGAAGACTTAAAAGGTAAAAAGGTTATTTGTGTAACAAACTTAAAACCTGTAAAATTACGCGGTGAATTATCGCAAGGTATGATTTTAGCGGGTGAAGAGAATGGCGTATTGTCATTAGCATCAATTGACCAAAATCTACCAAATGGTACAAAAATCAAGTAATTAAGACAAGAAAAGAGATGTTTCACGTGTAACATGTGTGAAGCGTCTTTTTTCTTTTTACACTCTCTATTTTTGCATTAAGATTGTAGTATTGTTATCGTTAAGTTATTAAAGAACTTATTTTTGTAGAATAAACTTGATTTCAATATAAAAGGAGTTATGTATTATGTTGTTTGATACACATTCACATTTGAATGCAGAGCAATTCGAAGAAGATTTGCAAGAGGTTATTGCCCGAATGAAAGAAGCGGGAGTTACTTATACAGTTGTTGTTGGTTTTGATGAAGTAACGATAAAAAAGGCGATGGAATTAGCTGAAGCCTATGATTTTATTTACGCTGCGGTTGGCTGGCATCCAGTTGATGCAATCGACATGACAGAAGAACATTTAGCTTGGTTAGAAGAACTTGCTTCTCATCCT
This sequence comes from Bacillus cereus group sp. MYBK15-3, assembly GCF_051916765.1. NCBI lineage: Bacteria > Bacillati > Bacillota > Bacilli > Caryophanales > Bacillaceae > Bacillus > Bacillus cereus group sp. MYBK15-3. The sequence continues at coordinate 38,465 of NZ_JBQAHG010000014.1, read as the reverse complement.
AAAGTCGTTGCACTTGGAGAAATGGGCTTAGATTATCACTGGGATAAGTCTCCAAAAGAAATACAGAAAGAAGTATTTCGTAAACAAATTGCATTAGCGAAAAAAGTAAATTTGCCGATTATTATACATAACCGCGATGCAACTCAAGATATTGTCGATATTCTAGAAGAAGAGAATGCAGCTGAAGTAGGAGGCATTATGCATTGCTTTAGCGGTAGCGTAGAAGTAGCAGAGCGATGTGTTGATATGAACTTTTTAATTTCGTTAGGTGGACCAGTTACATTTAAAAACGCTAAGAAACCGAAAGAAGTTGCTACGGAGATTCCATTAGAGAAATTGTTAATAGAGACGGATTGTCCCTATTTAACGCCGCATCCATTTCGCGGGAAACGAAATGAACCGAGTTATGTAAAACTCGTAGCAGAAGAAATTGCGAATTTAAAAGGAATTTCTTATGAGGAAGTAGCAGAAATGACAACTAAAAATGCAAAAGTTTTATTTGGTGTTGAATAAAAAGAACGGGGGAAACCTGTTCTTTTTTATTTTGAGAAAAACTAGTAGAAGTAATGAAGAAAATAAATGTGAATGATGAAGTGTTACAATAAGGACAGGGAACAAAGATTTTTCTATTCTATTTTTTAAAATATAAGAATGGGGAAAATAATAATGGAAAAGTCGTCATTTTTTTGTTTTACTAAGTAGAGACGAAATGAGTGTGGAGGCAAGCATGAAAATAAAAGAGATTATCGTTGTAGAAGGTAAAGATGATACAGTTGCGATTAAGCGTGCTGTTGATGCGGATACAATTGAAACGAACGGTTCAGCAATCGGTGATCATGTTATTGAGCAAGTTAAATTAGCGCAGCAAAAAAGGGGCGTTATTATTTTCACAGATCCGGATTATCCTGGAGAGCGTATTCGAAAAATTATTTCTGACAAGGTTCCTGGCTGTAAGCATGCTTTTTTACCGAAGGAAGAAGCGCTTGCTAAAAGGAAAAAGGGTGTTGGGATTGAACATGCTTCTAATGAGTCGATTCGCCGTGCTCTAGAGAATATACATGAAGAAATGGAAGCTTACACAAGTGAAATTAGTTGGAGTGATTTAGTCGATGCAGGCTTAGTGGGCGGAGAAATGGCAAAGAGCCGCAGAGAAAGAATGGGTAAGCTATTAAAGATTGGTTATACAAATGCAAAACAGTTACATAAACGATTACAGATGTTTCAAGTTTCAAAGGAATCATTTGCAGAAGCTTATAAGCAAGTAATACAGGAGGAAAAAAAATGAAGGATATCGCAACGCCAAATCGTACAAAAGACATTGTTGAAAAGTATGGATTTTCATTCAAAAAAAGTTTAGGACAAAACTTTTTAATTGATACAAATGTATTAAATCGTATTGTCGATCATGCAGAAATTGGTTCAGAAAGTGGTGCAATTGAAATTGGACCAGGTATTGGTGCATTAACAGAGCAATTAGCGAAGCGTGCTAAAAAAGTAGTGGCTTTTGAAATTGATCAAAGACTATTACCAATTTTAGATGAGACGTTAGCGCCATATGGTAATGTTACAGTTATTAATAAAGACGTACTAAAAGCAGATGTACATGAAGTATTTAATGAGCAATTTGAAGAAGGGCAAGATGTAATGGTAGTAGCTAACTTACCGTACTATATTACAACGCCAATTTTATTTAAATTGCTTGAAGAAAAGTTACCAGTTCGTGGATTTGTTGTTATGATGCAAAAAGAAGTTGGAGATCGTTTAGCTGCTAAACCTGGAACGAAAGAGTATGGTTCTTTATCGATTGCCATTCAGTACTATACAGAGGTTGAAACAGTTATGACTGTACCGCGTACAGTGTTTGTACCACAGCCAAACGTTGATTCTGCAATTATCCGCCTTCTAAAGCGTCCTAAACCGGTTGTAGAGGTGACAGATGAAACGTTCTTCTTTGAAGTAGTACGAGCAAGTTTCGCACAGCGCCGTAAAACTTTAATGAATAATTTATCAAATAATTTAAATGGTTTCCCGAAAGATAAGGAGTTATTGAATCGAATTTTAACAGAAGTAGGAATTGATCCAAAGCGAAGAGGCGAAACGCTATCTATTGAAGAGTTTGCAACATTAAGTAATGCATTAGTTCTTCATAAATTATCATAAGAATATGAAAGGGACAGTTCAAGTTGAACTGTCCCTTTTGTCACCTTTCTCTCTCTAAATTCATACTTTAAAAACAGGTAAGATGGCCTAATGAGTTTGGAGGTAGGAGAATGGTTTTACATGTTGGAGAATTAGTGGAACGATATTCTCATAAGAGGGATATTCTTTTTCGTATTATAGAAATAAAAGGCGAGATAGCTATATTGTTTGGAGAAGAAATTAGACTGGTGGCGGATGCGCCACTTGAAGATTTAATTAGTATAGATCAAAGAGAACATAAAAAAAGGGTGAAGCGTGAGAAAGAAACAATGGAGCGCACGTATCGTTTGTTTCAACAAGATTATGTACTGATGAAACAAAGGCATGAACATACTTCAACTGGTGGATACACAAGTGAGGTAAATTATTTTCAAATGCCGGGACGTGTATTGCATATAGATGGAGACCCTTTATATTTGCGCAAGTGCTTAGATTTATATAATAAAATTGGCGTTCCTGTTCAAGGTATTCATTGTAAAGAAACGGAGATGCATGAAAAAGTAGTAGACTTAATAGATCACTTTCGCCCAGACATTCTCGTTATTACAGGACATGATGCATATACAAAATCAAAAGGAGTGAAGGGAGATTTAGCGGCATATAGGCATTCAAGGCATTTTGTACAGGCTGTTCGTGAAGTGCGAAAAAAATATCCATCATTGGATCAACTTGTTATTTTTGCTGGGGCATGTCAATCACATTTTGAGGCACTAATTCGTGCAGGGGCCAATTTCGCTAGTTCACCATCTAGAATTAATATTCATGCACTAGATCCTGTATATGTAGTTGGTAAAATTAGTTTTACTTCATTTATGGAGAGAGTCAATGTATGGGATGTCGTACGTAATACAATTACTGGTGAAAAGGGACTAGGTGGAATTGAAACGAGAGGGATTTTACGAACGGGATTACCTTTTCAACATTACGAAGAGTAAGCAGGGTACATATGTATCTTGCTTTTTTGTATGGAAGGATTTAAATGAATTTGGATAAAAAGAGGTAAGAACGTAAAGACTACGTAATGATACTTTTACAATATAGTATTTCTTCTATCTATTCAAACGCAGGATGATATTAGCTGTGAATCGCGGTTAATAATTAGGATAGATATATCGTGCTTTAAGTGTTCAATCTAAATTACAGCGAGGTGTAGCGAAGTATATGTCAAAACGTTTAGATGAAATTAAAAGCGAATTAGATCACCATCTTGGACAGCGACTTATGTTAAAAGCAAATAGTGGAAGAAGAAAAACTGTGGAGCAATCAGGTGTACTAGCAGAAACATACCGTTCCGTTTTTGTTGTACAATTGGATCAACAAGAAGATGCGTTGCAACGTGTATCTTATAGTTATGCAGATGTTTTAACAGAGACAGTAGAGTTAACATTTTATGGAGACCCTCATAATGAGGTCATTTTATAATCCATATATCATTACATATATTCCCATAAATGAAAAGCTATATTATTTTGCATACTAACTATACCGTAGCAAAATAAGGAGGGACTCTGCATTGAGTAGACGAAGAGGTGTCATGTCAAACCAATTTAAAGAAGAGCTAGCAAAAGAGCTTGGCTTTTATGATGTTGTTCAGAAAGAAGGATGGGGCGGAATTCGTGCGAAAGATGCTGGTAACATGGTGAAACGTGCTATAGAAATTGCAGAACAGCAATTAATGAAACGAAACCAGTAGTTGTAAGATACTTTCTGTGCTACGGTAGCCGAGGAGACATTCCTCGGCTTTTTGTACTCTAAAAGGTGCCATCATTTTACATAAGTAGTTTCATTCTGAATGCTTTTCGTTATAATTAGGGAAGTGTCATCGTCTTACTATAAATTTATGGTAAAATAAACGATAAAAGATTGAGTACATAGAGTGGGTGAATAGATTGAAGCTACTAGTGAAAGCACCAGCAAAGATTAATCTGTCGTTAGATGTACTGGGAAAAAGACAAGACGGATATCATGAAGTGAAAATGATTATGACAACCATTGATTTAGCAGATCGTCTAGAACTAACGGAATTAGCAGAAGACCGTATTGAAATTTTATCCCATAATCGGTATGTCCCAGACGACCAACGAAATTTAGCTTATCAGGCAGCGAAATTATTAAAAGAGAAGTTTAATGTAAAAAAAGGTGTATCTATTACTATTGAAAAAACGATTCCAGTAGCAGCTGGATTAGCAGGTGGAAGTAGTGATGCAGCAGCGACATTACGTGGTCTTAATAAATTATGGAATTTAGGGCTTACAATTGATGAGTTAGCAGAGCTTGGTGCAGAAATTGGATCAGATGTATCGTTCTGTGTATACGGAGGCACAGCAATTGCCACTGGAAGAGGAGAGAAAATTGAGCATATAAAGACTCCGCCTTCTTGTTGGGTTATTTTAGCGAAACCACATATAGGTGTATCTACTGCTGATGTGTATGGAAATTTAAAGTTAAATCGAGTTACACATCCAAATGTAGATAAAATGGTTGATGTCATAAATTCTGGTGATTATAAAGGAATTTGTGATACTGTTGGTAACGTTTTAGAAGATGTAACATTTGGAATGCATCCTGAAGTTGCCCGTATTAAATCACAGATGAAGCGATTTGGAGCGGATGCTGTATTAATGAGTGGAAGTGGTCCAACTGTATTTGGACTTGTACACCATGATTCACGAATGCATCGCATTTATAACGGATTAAAAGGATTTTGTGAACAAGTCTATGCGGTACGTTTATTAGGAGAGCGAGAAACGCTTGAATAAAGACGTATAATACGTTATGATTTGTTTAGAATATTCGTGATTTGAGGTGAGAGTATGAAAATTAGAAGAAGTACAAGATTAGTCGATATGACTTATTACTTGCTACAAAACCCTCGTCAGCTAGTATCTCTCACTTTTTTTGCTGAAAGGTATCAATCGGCTAAGTCTTCCATTAGTGAAGATTTAGTTATTATTAAGCAAACGTTTGAACAACAAGGGGTCGGCACATTGCAAACGATACCAGGAGCAGCAGGAGGAGTGAAATATATACCGTATATAAGTGAAGAAGAGGCAGATCTAATTATTGATGAGCTTTGTGGCTTATTTGAAAACCCAGATCGTATTTTGCCTGGCGGTTACTTATACATGACAGATTTATTGAGTAATCCTCGCCATATTAATGGCGCAGGTCGTTTGTTTGCTTCTGTTTTTGCTAGGCAACCAATTGATGCAGTTATGACGGTGGCAACGAAGGGGATTCCACTTGCTTATGCAGTGGCAAATTACTTAGATGTACCAGTTGTAATTGCAAGGAAAGATAATAAGGTAACAGAAGGTCCGACTGTTAGTATTAACTATGTGTCGGGTTCTTCTAAACGAATTCAAACAATGACGTTAGCAAAACGCAGTCTTCCAGAAGGGTCGAATGTTTTAATTATTGATGACTTCATGAAAGCTGGCGGAACAATTCAAGGTATGATGAGTATGCTAGAAGAATTCAAGGCTAATGTTGTTGGTATTGGTGTATTAGTAGAATCCACAGATATTGAAGAACGACTAATTAATAATTTTGTATCATTAATTCGTCTATCGGAAGTTGATGTGAAAGAAAAAACGATTCAAGTGGAAAAAGGGAATTATTCTCTTGCACCATTTGATGAAGGGCTTGTAGAGGCGGAATAAAAGATAGAGCAGATAGCTCTATCTTTTTTATTTTATTTATAGATTATAAAATAGATGGACAAACTGCCTTTCGTACACTATTTTTAAAGAGTAAAATAAATAATAAAAGGGTGAAAAGTATGAAAGTTGTTCAAACAAGCAAGGCACCACAAGCAATTGGACCTTATTCACAGGGGATTATTGTAAATAACATGTTCTATAGCTCAGGACAAATTCCATTGATGGCAAATGGGGAGCTTGTAACAGGAGATGTAACAGTACAAACAGAACAAGTATTTCAAAATTTACAAGCGGTATTAGAGGAAGCAGGTGCTTCATTTGATACAGTCGTAAAAACAACAGTATTTTTAAAGGACATGGATGATTTTAATGCTGTGAATGAAGTGTATAGCTCTTATTTCTCTACTCATAAACCAGCTCGATCTTGTGTGCAAGTAGCAAAATTACCGAAAGATGTTTCCGTTGAAATTGAAGTAATCGCCCTAGTTAAGTAACCTTTTGTAAGCGATAACCTCCACTAATCTCTATATTCAACTACTTTAAAAATTTTTATCTTAAAAATTTTTAAAAAATTAAAGGGAAAATAGAAAATTTGTGGAATTTATACAAATATATCGCTTATTTAGAAAAGGGTGGTGAACACAAGATGGAAGTGACTGACGTAAGATTACGCCGCGTAAACACAGAAGGCCGCATGAGAGCAATTGCCTCTATTACTCTAGACCATGAATTTGTTGTTCATGATATTCGTGTAATTGATGGTAATAATGGATTATTTGTAGCAATGCCAAGTAAACGTACTCCAGATGGAGAGTTCCGTGACATTGCACATCCAATTAATTCTGGTACACGCTCTAAAATTCAAGATGCGGTTTTAACAGAGTATCATCGTTTAGGCGAGTTAGAAGAGGTTGAGTTTGAAGAAGCAGGTGCTTCGTAAAATTCGAATGAAAAGGGCTTTTGACAAAAAGCCTTATAATTTTGTAGCAAACTCCTGTAAGCATTTACAGGGGTTTGTTTTTTTTGCTTTATATTTGGAAACTGTATAATTTATTAACATAAAAAGAAGAAACTACTAATTTTTTCAAAATCATTTTAAATAGTATAGCTTATTTCTTAAAAAAGATACTAAAGAGTAAAACATCTTATAAGAATTATGGTAAAATTTAATAGTTAAAATGTGTTTCTTGAAATATATGATGATTTAGGATAATATCTTTAATGGATAAATAGGTTGCGATGGAGGGTCTATATGTCAAACAGATTTGCAGTGATTCTAGCTGCAGGTAAAGGCACACGTATGAAGTCTAAGCTATACAAAGTGCTGCATCCTGTATGTGGAAAACCTATGGTACAACACGTAGTCGATCAAGTATCTCAATTAGGATTGCAGAAACTTGTAACGGTTGTTGGACATGGTGCTGAAATGGTACAAGAACAGCTAGGGAACGTAAGTGAATTTGCATTACAAGCAGAACAACTTGGTACAGCACATGCTGTAGATCAAGCTGCAAGTGTACTTGCAAATGAAGAAGGAACAACTTTAGTTATTTGTGGTGATACGCCTCTAATAACTGCTGAAACAATGGAAGCATTACTTCAGCAACATAAAGAAGCAGGAGCAATGGCGACGGTGCTAACAGCATACATAGAAGAGCCTGCTGGATATGGCCGTATTGTTCGTAATGAGAATGGTCATGTTGAAAAGATTGTTGAGCATAAAGATGCAAATGAGAAAGAATTAGCTATTAAAGAAATCAATACAGGTACGTATTGTTTTGATAATAAGGCTTTATTTGCTTCACTTTCTAAAGTTTCAAATGATAACGTGCAAGGTGAATATTACCTTCCAGATGTTATTGAGATTTTAAAAAATGAAGGTCATATCGTATCAGCTTATCAAACAGAGCAGTTCGATGAAACGTTAGGTGTTAACGACAGAGTCGCTCTATCGCAAGCGGAAATTATTATGAAAAACCGTATCAACCGAAAGAACATGGTAAATGGTGTTACAATTATTGATCCAAGTAACACTTATATTTCTGCTGATGCAATTATCGGTAGCGATACAGTTCTTCATCCAGGAACAATTATTGAGGGGAACACTGTAATTGGTTCTGATTGTGAAATTGGACCGCATACAGTAATTCGCGATAGTGAAATTGGAGATCGTACGACAATTCGACAATCTACTGTACATGATAGTAAGCTTGGTACAGAAGTATCGGTTGGTCCATTTGCACATATTCGCCCAGATTCAGTTATTGGAGACGAAGTACGCGTTGGAAACTTCGTGGAAATCAAAAAAACTGTCTTTGGTAATAGAAGTAAAGCTTCACACTTGAGTTATATCGGGGATGCACAAGTTGGAGAAGACGTGAATCTTGGTTGTGGTTCAATTACGGTGAACTATGACGGTAAGAATAAATTCAAAACTGTGATTGGTAATGGGGTATTTATTGGATGTAATTCAAACCTTGTTGCTCCAGTAACAGTTGAAGATGGTGCTTATGTGGCGGCAGGCTCTACAATTACAGAGAATGTTCCATCAAAAGCATTATCGGTAGCACGTGCACGTCAAGTTAACAAAGAAGACTATGTTGATCAATTGCTGAATAAGAAAAAATCATAATAATGTGGAGGGTTAATCTAGATGTCGACTCAATATCTAAATTCTAATTTGAAAGTATTCTCTTTAAACTCTAATAAGGAACTTGCTGAGCAGATTGCAAAGCATATTGGAGTAGGACTAGGAAAATGTTCTGTTGATCGTTTTAGTGATGGAGAAGTTCAAATTAACATTGAAGAAAGTATCCGTGGTTGCGATGTATTCATTATTCAATCTACAAGCTTCCCAGTAAACGAACATATCATGGAATTACTTATTATGATCGATGCATTAAAACGTGCATCTGCGAAAACAATTAATATTGTTATTCCTTACTATGGTTATGCGCGTCAAGACCGTAAAGCGCGTTCTCGTGAACCAATTACATCGAAACTTGTAGCAAACTTGCTTGAAACAGCAGGTGCAACTCGTGTAATCACTCTAGATTTACATGCTCCACAAATTCAAGGGTTCTTTGATATCCCAATCGACCACTTAATGGGTGTACCGATTCTTTCTGATTACTTTGAAACAAAAGGTCTTAAAGATATCGTAATCGTGTCTCCTGATCATGGTGGTGTAACTCGTGCGAGAAAAATGGCAGATCGTCTAAAAGCGCCAATCGCTATTATTGATAAGCGTCGTCCTCGCCCGAACGTTTCAGAGGTAATGAACATTATCGGTAATATTGAAGGCAAAACAGCGATTTTAATTGATGACATCATTGATACAGCTGGTACAATTACATTAGCAGCAAACGCTCTTGTTGAGAACGGTGCTTCTGAAGTATATGCTTGCTGTACACACCCAGTATTATCTGGTCCAGCAATTGAGCGTATTCAAAATTCAAACATTAAAGAGTTAGTTGTAACGAACTCTATCGTATTACCAGAAGAGAAGAAAATCGACAAAGTACATGAACTTTCAGTTGCTCCATTAATCGGAGAAGCAATCATTCGTGTATACGAAGAAGAATCTGTGAGTGTATTATTCAATTAATTGGATAGAATGAGACGTAACCAAAATTGGTTACGTCTTTTCGTATCGAAAAAAGAAAGTAGTGGTACAAGAATGAAATTGATAGTAGGACTTGGGAACCCAGGTAGAGAATATGAATTAACAAGGCATAATATTGGATTTATGGCCATTGATGAACTTGCGAAGCGTTGGAACATTTCTTTGAATGAACAAAAATTTAAAGGTGTATTTGGTGCAGGGTTTGTTAATGGAGAAAAGGTAATCTTATTAAAGCCGCTAACATACATGAATTTATCTGGGGAAAGTATTCGTCCACTTATGGATTATTATAAAATTGATGTTGAGGACTTCGTTGTTATGTACGACGATTTAGACATTCCTGTAGGTAAATTGCGTCTTCGCATGAAAGGTAGTGCTGGTGGACATAATGGTGTAAAGTCAACGATTTCGCACTTAGGAACACAAGAATTTCAACGTATCCGTATGGGAATTGATCGCCCGAAAAATGGAATGAAGGTAGTCGATTATGTATTAGGACGCTTTACATCTGAAGAGATTCCGGATGTTAACCATTCTATTGAAAAAGCAGCGGATGCATGTGAAGAGTGGCTAAATAAGCCTTTTCTTCAAATCATGAATACTTTCAATAGTTAAAAATGAGATTGGGAATATTTCTCTTTTGTTTTACCCATACTAGTAGTAATTGAATTTTTAGGAGGCTAGTATGGAAGGGTATTATTATTGCAGACACTGCGGAGGTAATGTAGGCTCCATTAACGCAGAAAAAGTATATAGCGACGTTTTATTTCAACTAACGGAGCAAGAAGTAGTAGAAATGATTCATTTTCATGAGAATGGAAATATATATATAAAAACGATTTGTGAATCGTGTCAAGAAACGCTCGCATCTTATCCTGAGTATTATGAGTATGAAAAATTTCTGCAATAAAATGTTGTCGCTTTGGCATGTCCAAAGCATTTTTCTGTTTTCCTTTTCCAAAATATTTGCATAAAATAGAATGACTTGCTCTTTATGTTGAGAGGAGTTTTAAAAATGATAGGTTTATTAGAGCAATTTTATAAAAATGAAGAGATACAATCGGTTATTAATGGGTTAGAAGATGGGTTAAAAGAACAACTTATATCAGGGATGGCAACGTCTTCTCGTTCATTATTAATGGCGGCTTTATATAAAAAAACAAAAAAATCACAATTAATCGTGACACATAACTTATACCAAGCACAAAAAGTACATGAAGATTTAGTGGCGTTACTTGGTGAAAAAGATGTGTGGTTATATCCAGTGAATGAACTGATAGCATCGGAAATTGGAGTTGCAAGTCCAGAATTGAAGGCGCAACGTATAGAAGTGTTAAATCGCTTGGCTGCGGGAGAGAATGGAATCATTGTAGCGCCAGTGGCAGGATTGCGTAGATTTTTACCAATAAAAGAATTGTGGAAGCAAAAGCAAGTTGAAATCAATCTAGGGCAAGAGATTGATTTAGATGCGCTCTTGCATACTTTACATCATATTGGCTATGAACGTAAGTCGATGGTAGAAGCTCCAGGGGAGTTCAGTTTGCGTGGGGGAATATTAGATATTTATCCTTTAACTGAAGAACTACCATTTCGTATTGAATTCTTTGATACAGAAGTCGATTCTATTCGATTATTTGATGTGGATGAACAGCGTTCTCAAGGTAAAAAAGAAAACGTTAGGTTTGGTCCGGCAACAGAGTTTTTATTTTCACAGGAAGAATTAAAATCAGGAATTCAGCATCTTGAAGAAGGCTTGACTAAGACGATGCAAAAACTTTCTGATGATAAACTAAAGACTAAAGTGCTTGAGACGGTAAGTCATGAAATTGAGATGTTGAAAAACGGGCAAAGTATAGAACAGATGTTTAAATACTTATCTATTTTCTATAAAGAACCTGCTAGTCTGATAGATTATTTACCAGAAGATGGTGTTGTAATTTTAGATGAGATTTCCCGTATTCAAGAAACAGCATCACATCTTGAAACAGAAGAGGCGGAATGGTATATATCACTTCTTGGTGAAGGAACAATTATTCAAGATTTATCTTTCTCTCACCCATTCGAGGGGTTTCTTCATCATAAAAAAAGAAGTTTTGTATATTTAACGTTATTCTTGCGTCATATCGCACACACACATCCGCAAAATATTGTTAATGTAACATGTAAAACAATGCAAGATTTCCATGGACAGATGAATTTGTTAAAAACAGAAATTGATAGATGGAATGAAGGGCATTTTACGACTGTTGTACTCGGAACAGATGATGAACGTGTGAAAAAATTACAACATATTTTAAGTGATTATGATATTGAGGCAGATATTGTAGAAGGTACAGATATTTTATTGCCTGGAAGGTTACAAATTGCTGTAGGTGATTTACATGCAGGATTTGAAATGCCGATGCAAAAGCTTGTTGTCATTACTGAAAAGGAGCTTTTTCATAAGAAAGTTAAAAAATCACAACGTAAACAAAAGCTATCGAATGCTGAACGTATTAAAAGTTATTCGGAATTAAAAGTTGGAGATTATGTAGTTCATGTAAATCATGGTATAGGTAAATTTTTAGGTATTGAGACATTAGAGATTAATGGTGTTCATAAAGATTATTTAAATATTAAATATCAAGGTAATGATAAGCTATACGTTCCAATTGAACAAATTGATCAAGTTCAAAAATATGTAGGATCTGAAGGTAAGGATCCGAAAGTTTACAAATTAGGTGGGAATGATTGGAAAAAGGTTAAAACGAAAGTTGAAAAATCTGTACAAGACATTGCGGATGACCTAATTAAACTATATGCTGAGCGCGAAGCTTCAAAAGGCTATGCATATACGCCAGATACGGCAGAACAACAAGAGTTCGAATCATCTTTCCCATACCAAGAGACAGAGGATCAGTTACGTTCTATTGACGAGATTAAAAAAGATATGGAACGCGGACGCCCGATGGATAGGCTCCTTTGTGGTGATGTAGGGTATGGAAAGACTGAAGTGGCTATTCGTGCGGCATTTAAAGCGATTATGGATGAAAAACAAGTTGCAATTTTAGTACCGACAACGATTCTTGCGCAGCAACACTATGAAACAATTCGAGAGCGTTTTCAAGATTATCCAATCAATATAGGCTTATTAAGTAGATTCCGTACGAGGAAACAACAAAATGAAACAATTAAGGGCTTAAAGGATGGAACAGTAGATATTGTAATCGGAACACATCGTATTTTATCTAAAGATGTTACTTATAAAGATTTAGGGCTTCTTATTATTGATGAAGAACAAAGATTTGGTGTGACACATAAAGAAAAAATTAAACAATTGAAGGCGAATGTTGACGTATTAACATTAACGGCAACTCCGATTCCGCGGACGCTTCATATGTCTATGCTTGGTGTGCGCGACTTATCTGTTATTGAGACACCACCAGAAAATCGTTTCCCAGTCCAAACGTATGTAGTCGAGTATAATCCAGCGTTAATGCGAGAGGCGATAGAGCGAGAGCTTGCAAGAGGTGGTCAAGTTTACTTCCTATATAACCGTGTAGAGGATATTGAAAGAAAAGCAGATGAAATTTCGATGTTAGTTCCAGATGCCCGCGTAACGTACGCACATGGGAAAATGAACGAAAGCGAATTAGAGTCTGTTATGCTATCATTTTTAGAAGGACAGCATGATGTTCTTGTAAGTACAACAATTATTGAGACGGGTGTAGATATTCCGAATGTAAATACGTTAATTGTATTTGATGCAGATCGTATGGGATTATCACAGTTGTATCAGCTTCGTGGGCGTGTTGGACGTTCTAATCGTGTTGCATATGCATACTTTGCATATAAACGTGACAAAGTGCTGTCAGAGGTTGCAGAGAAGCGTCTACAAGCAATTAAAGAGTTCACGGAACTTGGATCTGGTTTCAAAATTGCGATGAGAGATTTATCTATTCGTGGAGCAGGTAATTTGTTAGGGGCAGAACAGCATGGATTTATTGATTCTGTCGGATTTGATCTATATTCTCAAATGTTAAAAGATGCAATTGAACAGCGTAGAGGAACAGATGGTGCTGAAAATATAGTTAATGTTGAAATTGACTTAGAGGTAGATGCATACTTACCAGATGCTTATATTTCAGATAGTAAGCAAAAAATTATGATGTATAAACAATTTAGAGGTGTTTCTGCAATTGAGGATATTGAAGAATTGCAGGAAGAAATGATCGATAGATTTGGCGATTATCCACAAGAAGTTGGTTATTTATTACAAATTGCAAATATTAAAGTGTTGGCAATGAAAGAACAAATTGAATTAATTAAGCAGAATAAATTTGAAGTAACATTCCTGTTTTCTGAACAAGCAAGTCAAAATATTGATGGTGGAAAATTATTCATGCTCGGAAATAGTTTTGGACGTATGATCGGTTTAGGAATGGAAGGATCACAATTGAAAATTGTTATGAAAACAAATGGCTTAGAGACATCGAAGTGGTTAACGATTGCTGAAAATTTATTAAAAGGCTTACCAGATGTAAAAAAAGAAGTAATAAATGCCTAAAATAAGATAAAAAAATACAATTCGACGTGCATAGAAGAACTAATGTGTAAAATACTATATCTAACAGTTGGTGATTTTTACATGAACAGGTAAATTCACCACTTTGATCATCAGTAGAAAGTGAGGCAGCATTAGAATGAAAGCAACTGGAATCGTACGTCGAATTGATGATTTAGGCAGGGTCGTAATCCCGAAGGAAATTCGTAGAACTTTACGTATTCGAGAAGGAGACCCACTAGAAATATTTGTTGATCGCGATGGAGAGGTAATTTTAAAGAAGTATTCTCCAATTAGTGAGCTAGGTGATTTTGCAAAAGAATATGCTGATGCTTTATATGACAGCTTAGGACATAATGTGCTTGTGTGTGATCGAGATTCTATCATCGCAGTATCAGGTGTATCGAAAAAAGAATACTTAAATAAAAGTGTTGGCGATTTAATTGAAAAAACGATGGAAGAACGAAAGTCTGTTATTATGACGGATGAAAGTGATATTTCCATTATTGATGGTGTAACAGAAAAGGTTCATTCTTATACAGTTGGACCAATTGTTGCAAACGGAGATCCGATTGGAGCCGTCATTATTTTTTCAAAAGAAGCTATTATAAGCGAGATCGAGCATAAAGCGGTTAATACTGCTGCCAGTTTCTTAGCGAAACAAATGGAACAGTAAGGGTATATTGATTTTAGAAGTAGCAATCTTTCCTAATTATGATCTTTCTTTTTGAGAAATCAATTATTTGGAGATATATGTATATTGAATGAAGGTAGCACTTTGCTACCTTTTTTCGTTGAATATTTTTAACGTGTAGGAACTCATTATTACCCGTGTTGGGAAGGGAGTTTGTTCTTTTCTTTATGATATAATACGAGAGGTGAGAATAGAAAAAGGAGTTTTCTTGTATGGAAGCGAAGAAGTATCAAGCCTTTTGGCGTGGGGCTATTATATTAACGATTGCAAGTTTCGTTACAAAAGTATTAAGCGCTTTTTACCGTATTCCATATCAAAATATAGCGGGGGATATTGGGTTTTATATTTACCAACAAATTTACCCGTTTTATGGATTTTGTTTAATTTTAGCTACTTATGGATTTCCTGTTATCATTTCGAAAATGGTTGCAGAACGATTAGAGCGGGGAAAACAAAAAGAAGCAGAAGAAATTATTTGTGTATCTTTTTGGTTCTTATTAGGAATTGGTTTTATAGGTTTCTTTACATTGTTTTTTGGGGCCGAAACAATTGCGGTAGCTATGGGCGATATACACTTAGATAAGTTACTACGTGTTATTTCATTTTCATTCTTATTGATGCCATTTTTGTCTGTAGCAAGAGGGTATTTTCAAGGATTTAATAATATGATGCCAACGGCTGTTTCGCAAGTAATAGAACAAACAATTCGAGTTTCTATTATTGTATTTTTATCGCTATTCCTAATTGCTCACGGATTTGATTTATATACAGTTGGTGCAGGGGCTATGTTAGGCTCAATTGCGGGTGGTCTTATTGGGATTATTGTACTTATATTGTATATGCGTCAAGATTTTCGTTCTATATTCTTCAAAAGTGCAGCGAGAATTAAGGGTAAAAGGAAGATAGTTAAAATCCTTTTTTGGCAGGGGTTAGCGATTTGTGTTAGTAATTTAGTGCTTATTTTTATACAGATGGCTGATTCAGTGTCCTTTTACAGCTTACTTATTGGTGTGGGAGAACAGGCTGAAAATGCAAAGGTATTAAAGGGTGTTTATGATAGAAGTATTCCGCTAATGCAATTAGGTACTGTTGTGACGACTTCTTTCTCGTTGTCACTTATTCCGATTATTACAGCGGCGAAGGAAAGAGGAGATCTTTCCTTTATTCAAGAAAAGGTAAAGTTAGCAGTGAAAATAACATGTGTTATTGGACTTGCAGCAGCTATTGGACTAACTTGTATTATTCAACCTACGAATATTATGTTGTTTGAAAACAGTGATGGATCAGATGTTTTATCTATTTTATCGTTATCTATTTTATTTAGTTCATTGTCAATTACGACAGCTTCTATTTTACAAGGATTGGGGCAAACGTTTAAGCCAGCATTATTTGTTGTATTTGGAGGTTGCTTAAAGTTAGCGTTAAATTATATATTCATGCCTTATTTGGGTGTGAAAGGTGCAGCCTTTGCGACTTTATGTGCGTTAATTATAATCTCTGGACTAAATACTTTGTTGCTTACGAGAGCTGTATCAGGGTCACTTATCAATAAGCGAAATATGTTAGGGATAGTAATTAGTGGTATCTGTATGGGATTTGTATTAATGATATTCACACGTGTGTTACAGATGTCTGGATTAGTAATTGATACGGAACATAGAGGAAGCGCGACACTTGAAGCGTTGTTAGGTGTAGCCATTGGCGGATTGACATATATGTTTTTTATTTTGAAATTACGTGTATTTACAAAAAAAGAATTAGGAACCGTTATGAAACAAGAGAAAAAAGAAGGTTCATTGAAGAAGAGTGGATAGAGGTGACTGGTTGTGAGTGGAATCATTACTATTTTAGGTTTAGGAGCTGGTGAATTAGATCAGCTAACGATGGGTGTATATCGAAAAATAAAAGAAGCAGACCATCTGTTTGTTAGAACGAAAGAACATCCAGTTATAGAAGAATTGGAGAAAGAAGGCGTACAATATACGTCTTTTGATGCTGTATATGAAGCACATGATACGTTTGAAATTGTATATGAAACAATTGCGAATAAATTGCTAGAACAAGCTGAAGGTACAGAAATTATCTATGCTGTTCCCGGGCATCCACTTGTAGCAGAAAGAACAGTTCAGCTACTGTTGGAAAAAGGAGAAGTTTCAAATGTTGAAGTGCGAATTGAGGGTGGACAAAGTTTCCTTGATCCTATGTTTGCAAGTCTAAAGATTGATCCGATTGAAGGATTCCAATTACTTGATGCTACATCATTTGAAAGAGGGCAATTAGAACTGCGTCAACATTTAATCTTTTGCCAAGTATATGATGCATTCGTTGCATCTGATGTGAAATTAACATTAATGGAGATGTTACCAGATGATTATGAAGTGTATATCGTAACAGCTGCAGGAACTTCATTTGAACAAGTAAAGAAGGTACCGTTGTACATGTTAGATCATGAAACGGAATTGAATAATTTAACGAGTGTGTACGTGCCGCCAGTTCAGGAGCGTGCGTCCTTGTATCAACAGTTTGATGTTCTTAGAGAAATTATTGCGGAACTTCGTGGTCCAAATGGTTGTCCGTGGGATAAAAAGCAAACACATCAATCATTAAAGAAATATTTAATTGAGGAAGCTTATGAAGTGTTGGAAGCAATCGATGAAGAGGATGATGATCACTTAGTAGAAGAATTAGGTGATATATTATTACAAGTTATGCTTCATGCTCAAATCGGAGAAGATGAAGGTTGGTTCTCTATAGATGATATCATTCGAACTCTATCTGAGAAAATGGTTCGTCGCCATCCGCATGTGTTTGGAAATACGGATGTAAACAGCGCTGATGAAGTGATTGCAAATTGGGAAGAAATTAAAAAACAAGAAAAAGGATTCGTGAAAGAATCTGTTTTAAATGGTGTTCCCAAAAGTTTGCCGCAGTTACTACGCGCCTATGAAATTCAGAAGAAAGCTGGTAAGGTTGGATTTGATTGGGTTGATGTGCAACCGATGATAGAGAAAGCTTTGGAAGAATGGCAAGAGTTCCAACAAGAGGTTACAAATATGGATGAGAAAAAGATGCTGGGTGAGTTTGGTGATTTACTATTTGCATTTGTTAATATAGCTCGTCATTACAAAATAGATCCAGAAGAGGCGTTACGTTCAACTAATGAGAAATTTACTGGTCGTTTTTTATACATGGAGGCAAAAGTAGCTGAAATGAATAAAGAGATGAAAGATTTATCATTAGAACAGTTAGATGTTTTATGGGAAGAAGCGAAACAGACAGAGCGTTAATAGGGGGATTTGATATGCGTCTAGATAAGTTTTTAAAAGTATCACGTTTAATTAAAAGAAGAACATTAGCGAAAGAAGTAGCTGATCAAGGAAGAATATCTATTAATGGTCAAGTGGCAAAAGCAAGTTCTGATGTGAAAGTAGCTGACGAATTAACAATTCGTTTTGGTCAAAAAATAGTGACTGTGAAAATAAATGAATTAAAAGAAACAACTAAAAAAGAAGATGCAGCAAATATGTATAGCTTAGTTCGTGAAGAAAAAGTAAAAGCGGAAGAAGGCTTGTTCTAAAATCATTTATCCCCTCATACATTACTATTAGCTAGTAAAAACCTATGGGGGGATTTACGTGAATAATGGTTACTCACCTACGTCTTCTAATCAACAAAATGTTTCTGTAGAGCATGACATTATTATGCGTGGCAGGCGTATAATTGATATTACCGGTGTGAAGCAGGTAGAGAGTTTTGATAGCGAAGAGTTTTTACTAGAGACCGTAATGGGTTTTTTAACAATTCGTGGTCAAAATTTACAAATGAAAAATTTAGATGTGGAAAAAGGTATTGTGTCGATTAAAGGGAAAGTTAATGAGATGCTGTATATTGATGAAAATCAAGGGGAAAAAACTAAAGGTTTCTTTAGTAAGTTGTTTAAATGAGCTTAACAATTCAGTTGTATACAATGCTTTCAATGATTGGAATGGGTGCTTGGATTGGAGCGTCTTTAGATACATATCAACGTTTTTTAAAGCGCCAAGAACGTAAACGTTGGCTTGTATTTATACATGATATATTATTTTGGATTGTCCAAGCATTATCCGTCTTTTATGTATTGCTTCTCGTAAATGAAGCTGAGCTACGTATATATGTGTTTTTGGCATTATTATGTGGTTTTGCGGCATATCAAAGCTTACTGAAGGCACTATACATGAAGCTGTTAAATTTTCTCATCTATATTTTTATGCAAACAACATATTTTTTTGTTCGAATTATACAGCTACTCATGATAAAACCTGTTATTATTATAGCGCAGCTATTTATTGCATTTATATTATTCTTATTTCGTATACTGCTTTCAATTGGACATGTGTTATGGAAAATGGTGATTTGGATATTACTTTTCATATGGAAAGTTTTTTTCTGGCCTGTTCGATTTATTGCTTCGCTCATATGGAAACTTCTCCCTAATCGTGTTAAACTTTTTATAGTGAAACATATAGGGTTCCTGCAATATATAGCAAAATTGAAGGGACATATCTTCCAACTATGGGAGCATATAAAAAAGAAGTTAGGGGGACCTCGGAAATGAGGGAACTGAGACAAAGAACAATCGAAAAACAGAGTCCAAATCCTGTTAAAGAGCATATAATACAAACGGATGAGAACAGGAAGCGACTTTATCGCCGTTTAGCGGTTTTTCTTGTCTTTACTTTTACAATTATTGCGAGTATTGGTGTAACGTTTTATCAACAAAACAGTTCCATTAAAGCAAAAGAAGCAAAAGTTAAGGACATGAAAAAAGAACTGGATTCATTAACGAATAAAGAAAAAAGTCTAAAAGACGAAGTTCAAAAGTTAAATGATGAAGAGTACGTATTAAAGATTGCTAGAAGGGATTATTTCTTCTCTGGTAAAGGGGAGATAATTTTTCCTGTTTCTAAGTAGAGTATGTCTTATTGACACTATATTTTAGGATTATATATAATAAAGTAAAATTTGACTTTTTAACCACTAAGGAGGAGCATTTTTTTTATGTCAATCGAGGTAGGCAGCAAGTTACAGGGTAAAGTAACAGGTATTACAAATTTTGGGGCTTTTGTGGAGCTGCCAGAGGGCTTAACGGGTCTTGTTCATATTAGTGAAGTTGCTGATAACTATGTAAAAGATATTAACGATCACTTAAAAGTGGGCGACCAAGTAGAAGTAAAAGTTATTAATGTTGAAAAAGATGGAAAGATTGGTTTATCTATCAAAAAAGCGAAAGAACGTGAAAAAACAGAAGGAGATCGTCCACGCGGTGAATACCAACGCGGTGGTGATCAACAACGTTCTGGACGTCCACAACGTAATAATCGCTCTTTCAACAGAGATAATCGCGGTGGCGGTAACGACCGAGCTCCGAAAGAAACATTTGAGCAAAAGATGGCACGCTTCTTAAAAGATAGCGAAGATCGTTTAACTTCTTTAAAGCGTAACACAGAGTCTAAACGTGGTGGCCGTGGCGCGCGTCGCGGATAATAAGGACGTTTAGTTTTTAACATATAGAGAGGTACCCAGAGTGATGGCTCAGGGTGCTTTTTTATATGTTAAAAATATTTTTAAAAAAGTTTTTGAGATGTGTTGACTTTAATTAGTATCTGATGTAAGATACTAATTGTCCGTTAAATAAGACGACATGGCGGTGTAGCTCAGCTGGCTAGAGCGTACGGTTCATACCCGTGAGGTCGGGGGTTCGATCCCCTCCGCCGCTATATTTAATTTAACGGCCCGTTGGTCAAGTGGTTAAGACACCGCCCTTTCACGGCGGTAACACGGGTTCGAATCCCGTACGGGTCATCTAAAAAGATCATGCAAATTTGCATGATCTTTTTTTGTTAAATAAATTAAGATATACAACACTTCTACAAAATCACCCTATATTTTCTGAATATTTAATTAAAATCTCAAAAATAACTTACATACCGTGTATATCTGTAGAGTTATTTCGAATAAAAAGTCGAACGATTATAAAAGTGAAAACTGTTGTTTTGACAAAAAAACCAACAATCATCTTTTATAATGACAGTAATTAAACTATGCAGGTGGTGTTAAAAATATGCCTAAAGCAGGAAGGAATACTATGAATACAAGTGCATTGGCAATGAATGAGAGTCAGCTTGGAGGAATAAAGTGGACGAGTAAGTTGCGAATGAAATTTGAGCAAGTTTTCTTTAGATGGGGATTTATTATTGTTGTTATTGGTTTTCTTTTGGGACGAGCATATATATTAACAAATATTTTACCGTTTGCACTGCCATTTTTTGCTGCTGTTTATGTTATGAAGCGGGATAAGATGCCGCTAGCATTTTTAGCTCTAATGGGAGGAGCTCTTTCGGTATCGATAGATAATTTGTTTTTTACCTTTGCATCTATCTTTACCTTCTTCATTTATAATATCTTCTTTAGTCGATTTACACGTAAAACTGTTGGACTTGTTCCATTTCAAGTATTTATCTCCGCATTAACCGCACACTTAGTTGTTGTATATTTTGCGCAACAAACTGTCACCATGTACGATTTACTCGTTAGTACCATTGAGGCTGGGCTTAGTTTCGTATTAACTATGATATTTTTACAAAGCGTCCCGCTTTTAGTGGAAAGGAAAGGAAAACAACAGGCATTAGAGACGGAAGAAATTGTTTGTTTGATTATATTACTAGCATCTGTTTTAACGGGTACAACAGATTGGTTTGTATATGATGCTTCTATTCAACATATTTTTACAAGGTATTTAGTGCTAGTATTTGCATTTATTG
Organism: Bacillus cereus group sp. MYBK15-3; assembly: GCF_051916765.1. NCBI lineage: Bacteria > Bacillati > Bacillota > Bacilli > Caryophanales > Bacillaceae > Bacillus > Bacillus cereus group sp. MYBK15-3. Next base: position 16,942 of record NZ_JBQAHG010000014.1, on the reverse strand, counting down.
CAGGTGCTGCCACAGGATCCACAGTAGGGGTTGTAACAGGACTAATATTAAGTTTAGCAAATGTGTCTAGCTTGTCTCAGCTTAGCCTTCTTGCTTTCTCTGGATTGCTTGGTGGATTGTTAAAAGAAGGGAAGCGTTTAGGTGTTAGTTTAGGTTTGTTAATTGGGACAAGCTTAATTACATTATATGTGGACAAACAGACAAATATTGTAACAACTTTAATTGAGTCAGGTGTAGCGATTGTTATCTTCTTATTAACACCGAAGCTTGTTTTGGATCGTATTGCTAAATTTATGCCAGGTACACAAGAGCATTCGCAAGATCAACAACAATATTTAAGAAGGATGCGTGATGTTACAGCAAATAAAATCAACCAATTTGCAAATGTATTTGCTGCTTTATCTAATAGCTTTTCTGTATATGGGTATGTAGAGGAAGAAGATAAAGAGACAGAAGCAGATTTGTTTTTGAGTACAATTACTGCGAAAACATGTCAAACATGCTTTAAAAAGGATCAATGCTGGGTAGTGAATTTTGATAAAACGTACGATTATATGAAACAAATAATGAATGAAACGGAAGAAGGAACCCTGCAACATAATCGTAAATTAGTTCGTGAGTGGGACAAGCATTGTGTGAGAGGGAAAAAAGTGACGGATTTAGTAGCGGGTGAATTAGATCACTTCTATGAGGGACAAAAATTACGAAAACAAATGAAGGAAAATCGTAGAATAGTAGCGGAGCAACTATTAGGTGTATCAAAGGTTATGGAGGATTTTGCTAAGGAGATACAACGAGAGCGTGAAAATCATCAAGTGCAGGAAGAACAGATTATGCAAGCATTCCGTGATTTTGGTGTCGAAGTAGAGCATGTTGATATTTATTGTTTAGATAGAGGAAGTATTGATATTGAAATGTTAATTCCAGTTGCATCTAATGAACATGGTGAATGTGAAAAGTTAGTTGCACCGATGCTTTCGGATATCCTTAAAGAAAATATTGTCGTTAAACATGAAGAAAAGTCTTCTTATCCAAATGGCCATAGTTTAATATCATTTGGTTCGGCGAAGACGTATTCTCTTGATACAGGATTGGCTACAGCTGCAAAAGGCGGTGGATTTGTTTCGGGTGACTCTTATGCGATGATGGATTTAAGTGTTGGTAAATATGCACTTGCAATTAGTGATGGTATGGGGAATGGGCAAAGGGCTCATATGGAAAGTAAGGAAACGGTGAAATTATTACAAAAAATACTCCAATCGGGCATTGATGAAGAAATAGCAATTAAGTCTATCAATTCAATTCTTTCTTTGAGAACGACAGAAGAGATGTTTACGACGTTAGATTTAGCTATGGTAGATTTGCGGGATGCGAGTGCAAGGTTTTTAAAGATTGGATCGACGCCGAGTTTTGTTAAACGCGCAAATAATATTTTGAAAATTGAAGCAAGTAATTTGCCGATGGGAATCATTGAAGATGTTGAAGTTGATGTGGTGGGTGAACAATTAAAAACGGGCGATATTCTTATTATGATGAGCGATGGGATTTTTGAGGGAGCACAGCATGTGGAGAATCATGAATTGTGGATGAAACGAAAAATTAAAGAATTGCAAACCGAAGACCCGCAAGAAATTGCTGATATCATTATGGAAGAAGTGATTCGCTCTTGTGATGGTTATATAAATGATGATATGACTATTGTAGTGGCAAAAGTGAAGAAAAATATGCCGAAGTGGGCTACGATTCCGATTGTAGGAATGCAGGCGCAGTAAAATGTAAGTGGAATGTTTATCTATAATTTGATTTTAAAAACCTAGGTGAATACCTAGGTTTTTTTGTGGAAAAAGGTAATGTTATTAATTTTGTGAATATACACGGAGGATGTAAGATAAAAATGTAATTTTTGTATATCTTTTTTTTGCACAATGTTTGTAAAAGTTGTACCATTGTAGACAAGGCAACTAACGTTGCTGTTCTTGTTTAATGAAAGGTGATTACGAAGTTGAAAGATACATTTGTTGAAAAAGTAGATGACTTTGTAAAGCAGCATGATGTATTAAAAAATGATTCAACAATTGTTGTGGGAGTTTCTGGTGGTCCTGACTCGTTAGCGCTTTTATATTATTTATTAGAAAAAAGAGCGGAAAAACAGTTGGAAATTGTAGTAGCTCATGTGGATCATATGTTTAGAGGTGATGAATCTCATGAGGATTTACGGTTTGTGCAGGGCCTCTGTGAAGAACTGGGAATTATTTGTGAAACGATAAGGATTAATGTATCACAATATCAACAGCAATACGGAATGAATGCACAGGTTGCTGCTAGAGAATGCAGATATGCATTTTTGGAAAGAATAATGAAGAAATATGATGCAAGATATGTTGCTCTTGGACATCATGGAGATGATCAAGTCGAGACAATTTTAATGCGTCTTGTAAGAGGGAGTACTCCGAAAGGATATGCAGGAATTGCAGTGAAGCGTCCTTTTCATAATGGGTATTTAATTAGGCCGTTACTTGGGGTAACGAAGGAAGAAATTGTTGATTACTGTAATAAGCTAAATTTAATGCCACGTATAGATCCGAGTAATAAAAAGGAAGTATATACAAGGAATCGATTACGTAAATATGTCCTTCCTCATTTGAAAGAAGAAAATCCACAAGTGCATGAGAAATTCCAAAAATTTAGCGTGCAGATGCAAGAGGATGAGGCTTATTTGCAGGAATTAGCTTTTGAGAAAATGAATAAAGTAATTACAAAAAAAAGTGATAAACAAATTAGCTTATCAATTCCTGCCTTTGAATCCATGTCTATGCCTTTACAAAGAAGAGGGATTCAACTAATATTAAACTATCTTTATGAATATAAGATTCCATCTTCTCTTTCTTCCATACATATTGACAAGGTGATTGAGTTTTTTAAGCGGACACAACCTTCAGGTTCACTTGATTTTCCAGGTGATTTGAAAATTGTTCGTACATACGAGGAGTGTAGCTTTAGATTTAAACAAGAAATTGTTTCTCCTTTTTTACAAGATTTATCAGTACCCGGGACCATTACGCTATTGAACGGGGATGAATTTGTAACAGAGGTGAGCGAAGATATACCAAGTAACATGAATGAAACAGTATTTGTTGCTAAGTATAATGATATATCATATCCACTTCGTATTCGTTCTAGGGAAAATGGAGATCGCATGTCAATACAAGGTATGAATGGCACGAAAAAGATAAAAGCTATTTTTATCGAAGCAAAAGTACCGAAAGAAAAAAGAGAAGAATGGCCGGTCGTTTGTGATGCAAGTGGGACCATTATTTGGGTACCCTTGTTGAAGCGATCTGCATTTGCAATTTCGAAAGAGATGGCAAAGAAGGATAAATATATGATTATTCACTACAAAAGCAAGGAGTCTTCCGGGAGGATAATGAAATGATGAATCAAGATATCGAAAAAGTATTAATTTCTGAAGAGCAAATACAAGAAAAGGTGCGCGAACTAGGTGCAATTGTTGCAGAGGATTATAAAAACACAGTACCTCTTGCAATTGGTGTATTAAAAGGCGCAATGCCATTCATGGCAGATTTATTAAAGAGAACAGATACATATCTTGAAATGGATTTTATGGCTGTATCTAGTTACGGTCACTCTACAGTTTCAACAGGCGAAGTGAAAATTTTAAAAGATCTTGATACTTCTGTAGAAGGTCGCGATATTTTAATCGTCGAAGATATTATTGATAGTGGTCTTACACTAAGCTACTTAGTAGACTTATTCAAATATCGTAAAGCGAAGTCTGTAAAAATTGTTACATTATTAGATAAGCCAACAGGCCGTAAGGTTGATCTGAAAGCGGATTATGTTGGATTTACTGTTCCACATGAATTTGTAGTAGGATATGGATTAGATTATAAAGAGCAGTACCGTAATCTTCCTTATGTAGGCGTATTAAAACCAAGCGTTTACTCAAATTAATTAAATATAGGCTTCACAATTGTATAGGAAAGTTTTTCTATGTTACGATTTACTATAGTGTTTATGCCGTGAGAGGAGGTTAGGAATGAATCGTATCTTCCGTAATACCATCTTTTATTTACTGATATTCTTAGTAGTAATTGGAATCGTGAGCTATTTTAATGGTTCGACACAAAAAACGACATCAGTTAGCTACGACAAATTCATTACTAAACTAGAAAGCGGTGAAGTGCGTAATGTGCAACTTCAACCGAAAAATGGTGTATTTGAGGTAAAAGGACAATTTAATAACTCTAGCCAAGGAGAACAATTTGTTACTTATGCACCAAATACTGAGGAATTACAAAAGAAAATTAATGATAAAGCGAAAGGTGCCGAAGTTAAGTATCAACCAGCAGAAGAAACAAGTGCCTGGGTAACATTCTTTACTTCAATCATTCCATTTGTCATCATCTTCATTTTATTCTTCTTCTTATTAAACCAAGCTCAAGGCGGCGGTAGCCGTGTTATGAACTTCGGGAAAAGTAAGGCGAAGTTATATAATGATGAAAAGAAAAAAGTTCGTTTCAGAGATGTTGCTGGTGCGGATGAAGAGAAACAAGAACTTGTTGAGGTAGTTGAATTCTTGAAAGACCCTCGTAAGTTCTCTGAAGTTGGTGCTCGTATTCCAAAGGGTGTCCTATTAGTTGGACCTCCAGGTACAGGTAAAACTTTATTAGCACGTGCTGTTGCAGGTGAGGCTGGCGTTCCATTCTTCTCTATCAGTGGTTCTGACTTCGTAGAGATGTTTGTGGGTGTCGGTGCATCACGTGTACGTGATTTATTTGAAAATGCAAAGAAAAATGCTCCTTGTATCATTTTCATTGATGAAATTGATGCAGTAGGGCGTCAACGTGGCGCAGGTCTTGGTGGTGGCCATGATGAGCGTGAGCAAACGTTGAACCAATTACTTGTTGAAATGGATGGATTCGGTGCAAACGAAGGTATTATTATCATCGCTGCGACAAACCGTCCTGATATTCTTGATCCAGCATTATTACGTCCAGGTCGTTTTGACCGTCAAATTACAGTAGATCGTCCAGATGTAAATGGCCGTGAAGCTGTACTGAAGGTGCATGCTCGTAATAAACCGCTTGATGAAAATATCAACTTAAGAGCAATTGCAACTCGTACGCCAGGATTCTCTGGTGCTGATCTTGAAAACTTATTAAACGAAGCTGCTTTAGTAGCTGCGCGTCAAGATAAGAAGAAAATTGATATGAGTGACATTGATGAAGCAACGGATCGCGTTATTGCAGGTCCGGCTAAGAAAAGTCGTGTTATCTCTGAAAAAGAACGTAATATCGTTGCTTTCCATGAAGCGGGTCATACTGTAATTGGTGTTGTTCTTGATGAAGCTGATGTCGTTCATAAAGTAACAATTGTCCCTCGTGGTCAAGCTGGTGGATATGCAGTAATGCTTCCGAAAGAAGATCGTTACTTCATGACAAAGCCAGAGTTACTTGATAAAATCACTGGTTTACTTGGTGGTCGAGTAGCTGAGGAGATTGTATTTGGTGAAGTGAGTACAGGTGCTCACAACGACTTCCAACGTGCGACGGGCATTGCAAGACGTATGGTTACAGAATTCGGTATGAGTGATAAGCTTGGACCAATGCAATTTGGTAGTTCGCAAGGTGGTCAAGTGTTCTTAGGAAGAGACTTCCATTCAGAGCAAAACTACAGTGATGCAATTGCACACGATATCGATGTAGAAATGCAAACGATTATGAAAGAATGTTATGCTCGTGCAAAAGACATTCTTACTGAAAATCGTGATAAGCTAGATCTTATTGCAAAAACGTTACTTGAAGTAGAAACGTTAGATGCTGAGCAAATCAATCATTTATGTGATTACGGCAGATTGCCAGAACGTCCAACATCTTCAGATGATGTGAAAGTAAACATCAACATGAAGAAAGACGATGAAGATAAAGAAGATAAGTAAGAAACGAAGGAGTGACTATCGTCACTCCTTTTTTGTTTGTTAAAACCTTTGTTAATTACTATTGAGAACTTAGTGGATAAAGTAATTTAAGTAAAACTAGTATTAAAAATTGAAATAGAGAGCAATCTTTTTGTAAAATGATGAGGATAGGAAAGCTGATTATATAAGTATGTGTGATATGATGTTTTTATAAGTTTTATACATACTGCACAAATATAGATTAAATAAGATAAGTGGTGAGAATATGATTTTTGTATTGGATGTAGGGAACACAAATGCTGTACTAGGTGTGTTTGAAGAGGGGGAACTTCGTCAGCATTGGCGCATGGAAACAGATCGTCATAAGACAGAAGATGAATATGGAATGCTTGTAAAGCAATTGCTTGAGCATGAAGGTCTTTCGTTTGAAGATGTGAAAGGTATTATTGTGTCTTCAGTCGTACCACCAATTATGTTTGCTTTAGAGCGCATGTGTGAAAAATATTTTAAAATTAAACCGCTTGTAGTAGGGCCTGGGATAAAAACAGGGCTAAATATTAAATATGAAAATCCGCGTGAAGTAGGCGCAGACCGAATTGTAAATGCAGTAGCAGGAATCCACTTATATGGAAGTCCGCTTATTATTGTTGATTTTGGTACGGCTACTACATATTGTTATATTAACGAAGAAAAGCATTATATGGGTGGAGTTATTACGCCAGGAATTATGATTTCAGCAGAGGCTTTATATAGCAGAGCAGCAAAACTTCCTCGTATCGAAATTACAAAACCAAGCAGTGTAGTTGGGAAAAATACAGTAAGTGCGATGCAATCGGGTATTCTTTATGGTTATGTTGGACAAGTGGAAGGTATTGTTAAGCGTATGAAAGAAGAAGCTAGACAAGAACCTAAAGTTATTGCAACAGGTGGATTAGCAAAATTAATTTCCGAAGAATCGAATGTAATTGATATTGTAGATCCATTTTTAACGTTAAAAGGTTTATACATGTTATATGAACGTAATGCAAATTTACAGCATGAGAAAGGTGAATAAATACGTATGAAAGATTATTTAGTAAAAGCGTTAGCGTTTGATGGAGAAGTGCGTGCGTATAGTGTACGTACAACAAATACAGTAAGTGAGGCGCAAAGACGTCATGATACATGGAGAACAGCTTCAGCGGCACTAGGGCGTTCTTTAACTGCGGGTACAATGATGGGCGCAATGTTAAAAGGTGAGCAAAAGTTAACGATTAAGGTAGAAGGTAACGGTCCGATTGGTCCTATCTTAGTAGATGCTCATGCAAATGGAGATGTACGTGGTTATGTAACGAATCCGCATGTTGATTTTGAAGGAACAGAACAAGGGAAGTTACGTGTATATCAAGCGGTAGGTACAGAGGGGTTTGTAACTGTAATTAAAGATATTGGAATGCGTGAGCCGTTTATTGGTCAATCTCCAATCGTTTCAGGAGAATTAGGAGAAGACTTTACGTATTATTTTGCAGTTTCTGAACAAACGCCTTCTTCTGTAGGTGTTGGTGTTCTTGTAAATGGAGATGATAGCATATTAGCGGCAGGTGGATTCATCCTTCAAATTATGCCGGGTGCGCAAGATGAAACGATTTCATTTATTGAAGACCGTTTACAAAAGATTCCACCTGTATCAACGTTGATTGAACAAGGACTTTCTCCGGAAGAGCTACTATATGCAGTTCTTGGAGAAGATAAAGTAAAAGTATTAGAAACAATGGATGTTCAATTTAATTGCACATGCTCACGCGAGCGTATTGAGAGTGTATTAATTAGTTTAGGTAAAACAGAGTTAGAGCAAGTTCGTGAAGAAGAGGAAGAGACAGAAGTTCACTGTCATTTCTGTAATGAACGATACAAGTTCTCTAAAGAAGATATTACAAATTTAATCGAGAATTTGTAATAAGGGAATTAAGAGGAGCAATCCTCCAAATGAATTGACAAACAGGGAATTTTCTGACAAAATCTAAATATAGATAAAACCAATAAAAATACTCGGTGTTAGGAGTGACAGGAATGCGAGTGGCACAATCAGTTTCAGAATTAATCGGGAAAACGCCGATCGTTAAGTTGAACCGCATCGTAGAATCAGACAGCGCAGATATATACTTAAAATTAGAATTTATGAATCCGGGGAGTAGCGTTAAAGATCGTATCGCATTAGCTATGATTGAAGATGCTGAAAAAAATGGATTATTAAAAGAGGGCGATACAATCATTGAGCCGACAAGTGGTAACACAGGAATTGGTTTAGCGATGGTAGCGGCTGCTAAAGGATATAATGCAATCTTAGTAATGCCAGAAACAATGAGTATTGAGCGTCGTAATTTATTACGTGCTTACGGTGCGGAATTAGTATTGACTCCAGGGCCTGAAGGAATGGGTGGAGCAATTCGTAAAGCGACTGAATTAGCAAAAGAGCATGGCTACTTTATACCACAACAGTTCAAAAACCAATCGAATCCAGAAATTCACCGTTTAACAACAGGTCCAGAAATTATTGAACAAATGGGTGACCAATTAGATGCGTTTATTGCAGGTATTGGTACAGGTGGAACGATTACTGGTGCTGGTGAAGTACTGAAGGAAGCGTATAAAGATATTAAAATTTATGCAGTAGAACCTGCAGATTCACCAGTATTATCTGGTGGGAAACCAGGTCCACATAAAATCCAAGGAATTGGGGCGGGATTTGTTCCGGAGACGTTGGATGTAGAAGTATATGATGAAATTATTCAAGTGAAAACAGAGCAAGCATTTGAATATGCGAGAAGAGTGGCTAAAGAGGAAGGTATTTTAGTTGGTATCTCTTCAGGCGCAGTTATTTATGCAGCAACAGAAGTTGCGAAAAAGTTAGGTAAAGGGAAAAAGGTACTTGTTATTATCCCGAGTAACGGTGAACGTTATTTAAGTACACCACTTTATCAATTTGAATCATAATTAAACGCGATTGAAAAAGCATCCTTGAAAAAGGGTGCTTTTTCTTTTGGGATTGGAAATAGGAAAAGAGTGAATGACTAGAAAACTTCATGTAAAATAAGAGGTAGTATAATTAAATTATTTTCACTAGCCTTCGAGTATAATCAATCTCTATATAAATAACTTATGTAGTTTGAGCTGGTTAATCTAAGAGGGTGGGATAAAAGAAGACGGGGTGTTGATATGCAACGAAGAAAATCTTTAGCGCTTTCTATTCCATATCAGTTAGATTTCTTTAAGCAATATAAATTTCTTTCTCAGGGTAAATCGCAACATATTTTGTTAGAAAGCGGCCGTGGCGGTCGTTATAACATTGTAGGGCTGAACCCAGTAGCGGTAATCCGAGGGAAGGATGAAACGTTACATATAAGTGAAAGTGGTAAGGAAACAATAAAACGAGGGAATCCGTTAGATTTAATGCAAGAATATATGGAACAATGGAAGACGGACTATAACCCAGAGTATCCGCCTTTTCAAGGTGGTGCAATTGGCTATTTCAGTTATGACTGTATCCGTTATATTGAAAAGCTGCCTTCTCTTGCGGAAGATGATATTAATATACCTGACATCTTCTTTTTATTATTTGATGACGTATTTGTCTATGATCAAAAAGAACAAGTGTTATGGGTTATTACGCATTATGTAGATAAATATGAAGAGGCAAAAGAACGGCTAAATGAGTGGAAGAGTCTTTGGATGACAGAAGCGCCTGAAGTGACTGTGCCCTTTGAAAGTCCTGAAAAGAAAAGTGAAGCAGTTGCTTTTACTGAAGCCGGCTTTATGAAGGCAGTTGAATGTATTCAAGAATATATTGGGGCGGGTGATGTGTTCCAAGTAAACTTGTCGACGAGACAAGAAAGAACGTTACAGACACACCCACTAGAAATTTATACAAGTCTTCGTGAAATTAATCCATCTCCATATATGGGTTACCTGGAGCTTGGGGATTTTCAAATTGTTAGTGGATCGCCAGAGTTGTTAATTAAGAAACAAGGAACTGAAGTAAGTACAAGACCAATTGCTGGAACGAGATCTAGAGGCGCGGATGAGCAAGAGGATGAAGAATTAGCAAGAGAATTAATTGAGAACGAAAAAGAAAGAGCAGAGCATGTAATGCTTGTGGATTTAGAAAGAAATGATTTAGGACGTGTTTGTAAATATGGCACTGTAGAAGTAGATGAATTTATGGTAATTGAGAAATACTCACATGTTATGCATATTGTTTCTAATGTGCGTGGTGAGGTGGAAGAAGATAAAGATGCTTTTGATTTAGTGAAGGCTGTATTCCCTGGGGGAACAATTACTGGTGCCCCGAAAATACGTACGATGGAAATTATTGAGGAATTAGAACCTGTTCGAAGAGGGATTTATACAGGTTCAATCGGTTGGATTGGTTATTCTGGAGATACAGAATTGAATATTGTAATTAGAACGCTTCTTGCTAAAGATGGAAAAGCTCATGTACAAGCAGGGGCGGGAATTGTAATTGATTCAAATCCAGAAAATGAATATAAAGAGTCGTTAAAAAAGGCGATTGCTTTATGGCGTGCAAAAGAACGTAGCGAAGAAACGGTTAGGTGAGAGAAATGATATTAATGATTGATAATTATGATTCTTTTACATTTAATTTAGTGCAGTTTCTTGGAGAACTTGGACAAGAGCTCGTTGTTAAACGTAACGATGAAGTGACCATTTCAGATATTGAGAATATGAAACCAGATTTTCTAATGATTTCTCCAGGTCCATGTAGTCCTAATGAAGCGGGGATTAGTATGGAAGTTATTAAATACTTTGCTGGAAAGATTCCGATTTTTGGAGTTTGTCTAGGGCATCAATCCATTGCACAAGTGTTTGGTGGAGAGGTTGTCCGTGCAGAACGATTAATGCATGGGAAAACGTCGCTTATGCATCATGATGGAAAGACGATTTTTTCGGATATTCCTAATCCGTTTACTGCGACGCGCTATCATTCCCTTATTGTTAAGAAAGAGACGTTACCCGATTGCTTAGAGGTAACATCTTGGACAGAGGAAGGAGAAATTATGGCACTTCGTCATAAGACATTGCCGATAGAGGGTGTGCAATTCCATCCGGAATCTATTATGACTTCTCATGGGAAAGAGTTGTTACAGAATTTCATTTGTAAATACAGTCCAAGTGCAACGTTATGTTAATTTACGTAAATGGTCAGTATGTAGAAGCAAGTGAAGCGAAAATTTCTCCTTATGATCATGGTTATTTATATGGTCTTGGAGTTTTTGAAACGTTTCGTATTTATAATGGTCATCCTTTCTTATTGGATGATCATTATGACCGTTTAATAGAAGCGCTGGATACATTGCAAATTAAATGGACAATGACAAAAAATGACGTGATGCTTATTTTGAAAGATTTACTCGTTAAGAATGAATTGAAGCATGCATATGTACGTTTTAATGTATCAGCGGGTATAGATGAAATAGGATTACAAACGGAAATGTATGAAGAGCCTTCGGTTATTGTTTTTATAAAACCTTTAACAGCTCCAGGAGATGTAGTGGAAAAAGAAGGTGTTATTCTAAAACAAGTGCGAAATACACCGGAAGGAACATTTCGTCTGAAGTCTCATCATTATTTAAATAATATTTTAGGGAAGCGTGAAATTGGAAATGTTGTGAGTAAGGAAGGTATTTTTCTTACTGAAGCAGGTTATGTTGCAGAGGGTATTGTTTCCAATCTATTTTTTGTGAAAGGTGATGTTTTATATACACCTTCGTTAGAGACAGGGATTTTAAATGGTATCACTCGTGCGTTTATTATAAAGAGTGCTGAAGAATTAAATATAGAAGTAAAGGAAGGTTTCTTTACAAAAGATGAGCTACTTTCAGCGGATGAAGTCTTCGTAACAAACTCCATTCAAGAAATTGTTCCGCTTTATCGTATAGAAGCGCAGGATTTCCCGGGTAAAGTAGGAGTGGTTACAAAAAGTTTAATGTACCTTTATGGAATGCAAAGAGAGAAATTATGGAGCAGAAATGAATTACGAAGAGGAGATGTGTAGTTTGAAGTGGGATTATGATTTACGCTGCGGCGAATATACATTGAATTTAAATGAAAAGACATTAATTATGGGGATTTTAAATGTAACACCAGATTCGTTTTCTGATGGTGGGAGTTACAACGAGGTAGATGCTGCGGTACGTCACGCAAAAGAAATGCAAGGTGAAGGTGCTCATATTATTGATATTGGTGGCGAATCTACTCGCCCGGGTTTTGCTAAAGTATCAGTAGAAGAAGAAATAAAGCGAGTTGTCCCGATGATTCAAGCAGTTTCAAAAGAAGTAAAATTGCCTATATCTATCGATACATATAAAGCTGAAGTTGCAAAGCAAGCAATTGAGGCTGGTGCTCATATTATTAATGATATTTGGGGAGCGAAGGCGGAGCCGAAAATTGCTGAAGTCGGAGCTCATTACGATGTACCCATCATTTTAATGCATAACCGCGATAACATGAATTATCGTAATTTAATGGCGGATATGATTGCTGATTTGTATGACAGTATTAAAATTGCTAAAAATGCTGGTGTGCGAGATGAGAATATTATTTTAGATCCAGGTATCGGTTTTGCTAAAACACCTGAGCAGAACTTAGAGGCGATGCGTAATTTAGAACAGTTAAATGTGCTAGGTTATCCGGTTCTCTTAGGTACTTCGAGAAAGTCCTTTATTGGGCACGTATTAGATTTGCCAGTAGAGGAACGCCTTGAGGGAACGGGAGCTACTGTTTGTCTTGGTATTGAAAAGGGCTGTGAGTTTGTTCGTGTCCATGATGTGAAAGAAATGGCGCGTATGGCTAAAATGATGGATGCGATGATTGGTAAGGGGGTAAGGTAATTGGATAAAATTTATATCCATGATATGGAGTTTTATGGTTATCATGGCGTGTTCCCAGAGGAGAATAAATTAGGTCAGAGATTTAAAGTTGACTTAACGGTGGAGTTGGATTTAAAGCGTGCAGGGGAAAGTGATGACTTAGAGCATTCGGTCAATTATGGCGAGCTTTTCGAATTATGTAGAAAAGTTGTTGAGGATAGAAAGTATAAGCTTGTGGAGAGTATCGCTGAAAATATTGCTGCAGATATATTAAAACAATATGAAAGTATTTCGCGCTGTACAATTAAGGTAATTAAGCCGGATCCACCGATACCGGGTCATTATCGTGCTGTAGCAGTAGAAATTACGAGAGAACGTCCATGAACAATATAGCTTACATTGCATTAGGGTCAAATATTGGAGAGCGTTATACGTATCTAACCGAAGCGATTCAGTTTTTAAATAAAAATCCTTATATTCAGGTTGATGATATTTCATCTGTATATGAAACTGAGCCAGTTGGCTATACTGACCAAAGTTGCTTTTTAAATTTAGTTATAAAAATTTCTACCAATTTATCACCACAAGAATTATTGAAAGTAACACAAAAAGTAGAAAATGACCTAGGAAGAAAAAGGGAAATTAGGTGGGGGCCGAGGACTATCGACCTTGACATTTTACTTTATAATCAAGAGAATATTGAAGCAGAGAATCTTATTGTTCCGCATCCGCGGATGTTTGAAAGAGCTTTTGTTATCGTTCCGTTGTTAGAAATTAATCAAGACATAAAACAAAACATTTCATGTTCACAAGTAGAAGAAATGAAAAGGCGAGAGGGAGTAACGGTATGGAAGCAGAAAAATGGGGAAGACGCATTCGTGCTTTTCGAAAGCTAAAAGGTTACACACAAGAAGGTTTTGCTAAAGCACTAGGGGTATCTGTATCTGTTTTAGGTGAGGTTGAGAGAGGGAATAGATCGCCTTCTCAAGATTTTGTAGTAGAAGTTGCTAAGGCATTAAATGTTTCGATAGAGGAATTAATGCCAAAGTGATTGTACAGGAAGGAGTAGATTGATTGTTAAAGATTGCAAATATCGAGATGAAAAATCCGGTTGTACTAGCACCGATGGCGGGAGTGTGTAACTCTGCATTCCGTTTAACAGTAAAAGAATTTGGTGCCGGATTGGTTTGTGCTGAAATGGTAAGTGATAAGGCAATATTACTTAATAATAAAAGAACATTAGATATGTTATATATCGACGAGAGAGAAAAGCCATTAAGTTTACAAATTTTTGGTGGAGAGAAAGAAACTCTTGTAGATGCTGCGAAATATGTAGATAAATATACGACAGCAGACATAATTGATATTAATATGGGTTGTCCAGTGCCGAAAATCGTTAAATGTGATGCTGGAGCAAGGTGGCTTTTAGACCCGAATAAAATATATGAAATAGTAGCAGCGGTTGTAGATGCTGTTGAAAAGCCGGTTACAGTTAAAATGCGTATCGGTTGGGATGAAGAACATATTTTCGCAATAGAAAATGCTAGGGCTGTTGAGCGTGCTGGTGGCCAAGCTGTGGCGGTTCACGGACGTACACGAGTGCAAATGTATGAAGGAAAAGCGGATTGGGATATTATTAAACAAGTAAAACAATCTGTAAATATCCCGGTTATCGGAAATGGTGATGTCGCAACGCCGCAAGATGCAAAGCGTATGCTTGATGAAATCGGTGTAGATGGTGTTATGATTGGGCGTGCTGCTCTTGGAGATCCGTGGATGATTTATCGTACGGTAAAGTATTTGGAGACAGGTGAATTAATGCCGGAACCAACAGTGCGCGAGAAAATTGATGTATGTATGTTGCATCTAGATCGTCTTATCGACTTAAAGAATGAAAGTGTCGCTGTAAGAGAGATGAGAAAACATGCAGCTTGGTATTTAAAAGGTGTTCGTGGTAATGCGAGTGTACGTAATGGTATTAATGCTTGTAACACACGGGAAGACCTTGCGAATGTGTTAGGTACATTTGTAGAAGAAGTGGAAGCGAAACAACAAACAATTTACGTTGGTTAATAATGGACATAGGAGATTGACATTCTTCTATACACTTCCTATAATTACGTGAAAGAAAGAAGAGCTGCCAGTTAGTTGCTGGCAGTTTTTCTAGTTGAGTAGAAAATGCTATACTGTATATATTGTAAAATTAAATAGAGCTGGAGTGATATCAATATCATGGATAACATGAACCACGAAGAATTAAACGACCAATTGATTGTTCGTCGTGAAAAGCTACATAATTTACGTGAACAAGGAATTGACCCGTTCGGTAAAAGATTTGAACGTACAAATTCAACAACTGACTTAGTGAGTCTATATGGAGAGTTCTCTAAAGAGGAATTAGAGGAGAAGGAAATCGCTGTTTCTATCGCTGGTCGTATTATGACAAAACGCGGAAAAGGGAAAGCTGGATTTGCACATGTTCAAGATTTACATGGACAAGTTCAAATTTATGTTCGTAAAGATGCTGTTGGAGATGACGAGTACGAATTATTTAAAACAGCAGATTTAGGTGATTTAGTAGGTATTGAAGGTAAAGTGTTCAAAACAAACGTTGGAGAACTTTCAGTAAAAGCAACAGGCTTTACGCTATTAACGAAATCTCTTCGTCCATTACCAGATAAATACCATGGATTAAAAGATGTTGAACAACGCTACCGTCAACGTTACTTAGACTTAATTACAAGTATGGAAAGTCGTGAAACGTTCGTTACTCGTAGTAAAATTATTCGTGAGATGAGAAGATACCTAGATGACAACGGTTATCTTGAAGTGGAAACACCTATGATGCATGCAATTGCAGGTGGAGCTTCTGCGCGTCCTTTCACTACACACCATAATGCGTTAGATATGGAATTATATATGCGTATCGCAATTGAGCTACATTTAAAGCGTCTTATTGTGGGTGGTTTAGAAAAAGTATATGAGATCGGCCGTGTATTCCGTAATGAGGGTGTATCAACTCGTCATAACCCTGAGTTTACGATGATTGAATTATATGAAGCATACGCTGATTATAAAGATATTATGAAGTTAACAGAAGATATGGTTGCTCATATCGCGAAAAAAGTACTGGGTACAACAACAATCCAGTATGGTGATTATGAAATTAATCTAGAACCAGAATGGACACGTCTTCATATGGTAGATGCGATTAAGCAATACTCTGGAGCTGATTTCTGGAATCCGATGAGTATAGAAGAAGCGCGTGAACTTGCAAAAGAACATAATGTAGAAATTAAAGATACAATGGAAGTTGGTCATATTATAAATGAATTCTTCGAACAAAAGGTAGAAGATAAATTAATCCAACCAACATTTATTTACGGTCATCCGGTAGAAATCTCGCCGCTTGCGAAAAAGAATGATGAAGATCCAAGATTTACAGATCGTTTCGAATTATTTATCGTTGCGCGTGAACATGCAAATGCATTCACTGAGTTAAATGATCCAATCGATCAAAAAGAACGTTTTGAAGCGCAATTAAAAGAGCGCGAACAAGGTAATGACGAAGCTCACATGATGGATGACGATTATATTGAAGCTCTTGAGTACGGTATGCCTCCTACGGGTGGATTAGGAATCGGTATTGATCGTCTAGTTATGTTATTAACAAATGCACCATCTATTCGTGATGTATTATTATTCCCTGCTATGCGCCATAAACAAGACTAAGCTTTGGAGATTTCTCCAAAGCTTTTTTTATTTGAGCATGAGTTGCGTGGGTATAGTAAATCTTGATAGTGCGAGAAATTATATTTATATAGAAGAAATGTGCTGTTTTTATACTTTTTTACTAAGTTAAAAATTTTATTAGAAAAACTATTGCATTTTAATAATCAAACTGGTATATTTATATTCGTTGCCACGAAAGGTAACAAACAAAACAAACGAAAAACAACTTATTTAAAAAAGTTGTTGACGAAAATATAACGAAATGTTATATTGATAAAGTCGCTTCTGAGCGACAAAGTAGTTCTTTGAAAACTGAACGAAACAAACAACGTGAAACGTCAATTTTTATTTTAGATGCTAGACAAACTAACTTTATTGGAGAGTTTGATCCTGGCTCAGGATGAAC
>NZ_JBQAHG010000013.1:0-58501 GCF_051916765.1 Bacillus cereus group sp. MYBK15-3 | reverse complement strand
ATGATGGCAGAGAGGTCACACCCGTTCCCATACCGAACACGGAAGTTAAGCTCTCTAGCGCCGATGGTAGTTGGGACCTTGTCCCTGTGAGAGTAGGACGTCGCCAAGCAACTAAACACGAGTCAAATGACTCGTGTTTTTTCGTGTTTTCTTTTATAATCCATAGTAATTAAAAAAATGTGCTTAAATAATTACTATTTTGATTAAATGCAGGGGAATGTGGCTAGGATAGTGAATAAGCAAAAGAGTTGCAAATTTTATTAATACGTATATAATTAAAGTCAAAGATAGTCAAAGTCAATAAAGGTGGCGGATAAATGAGAAATATATCTGATATCATTGAGCAATATCTAAAGCAAGTTATTGACTTAAGTAATAATAATGTGATTGAAATCAAAAGAAATGAGATTGCGGATCGATTCGAGTGCGTACCATCTCAAATCAATTATGTAATCAATACCCGTTTTACATTAGAAAGAGGATTTGTAGTAGAAAGTAAACGTGGTGGAGGAGGTTACATTCGCATTATAAAAGTCAAACTGCATGATGATATAGACATTATTGATCAAATGCTTCATATGATTGATCATAGCGTTGCACAAGGGAATGCAGAGAGTATGATTATACGTTTATTAGAAGAGGGAATCATAACAGGCCGTGAAGCAAAACTAATGTTAAGTGTACTAGATCGTTCTGTATTATCAATGGATATTCCTTCTCGAGATGAACTTAGGGCTCGAATATTATGCGCAATGTTAAGAACACTGAAATATAAATAAATACAGCTTTTGTAAAAGAATGATAATTAAGATAGGGCAGTTAAATATTGTAGAAGTTTTGAAAAAGAGCATGTACTTTTATCTAAATGGATTAAGGAAAGAGGACAATCTAGTAATGTATGAAAAGTATCATGAGGTAGATCGTTCCTGTTGTAAAGGTGGGGATATTGATGACTTGTCAAAACTGTAATATAAGACCAGCAACTTTACATTATACAAAAGTAATCAACGAGAAGAAGGCGGAAGTTCATCTTTGTGAGCAATGTGCAGAGCAAAGTGGCTATACGTCTTTCTTTCAATCATCACAGTCTAACTTTTCATTTCATGATGTATTTGCTGGTTTATTACACGGTGAATCAACAATGTTTGGAGAAGGAAAAAACGGGTTTTCAAATACAAATACAATAAGATGTCCAGGTTGTAAGATGACATACGAACATTTTACAAAGGTGGGACGCCTTGGTTGTGCTTCTTGTTACGATACATTTAAAGGACACTTAAACCCATTGTTAAAACGACTTCATGGTGGACATACAGAACATTGTGGAAAAATTCCGGAACGAATGGAAGGAAATATCCACTTAAAGAAAGAATTAGATGAACTAAAACTTATTCTGAAACAATATGTACAGAATGAGGAGTTTGAGAAAGCTGCTGAGGTAAGAGATGAAATTCGAGGGCTTGAAACTCAGCTTAGTGAGCATAGAGAGGGGGAGTAGTTCTATGTCACTGGACAAAATTATGAATGAAGCGATTAGTCCATGGATGAAGGGGGATGGCCCTGATTCTGATATTGTTTTAAGTAGTCGAATTCGTTTGGCTCGTAATTTTAAGCAATATCAATTTTCTACTATGCAAAACGAAGAGGAAGCTCAAAAGGTTCAAGAATTATTTAAAAAGAAATTTATAAATAAAGCGGTAGAGCCCTTTGGGAAGTTTGGACTATTAAAAATGAATGAATTAACGCCTCTTCAAAGGAGAGTTTTAGTCGAAAAGCATTTAATTAGTCCAAATCTAGCAGGGACTGAATATGGAGCATGTCTGTTATCAGAAAGCGAACACATTAGTGTGATGCTTAATGAGGAAGACCACATTAGGATTCAGTGCCTATTTCCAGGACTACAGTTATCAAAGGCGCTTCAAAGCGCCAATCAAATAGATAATTGGATTGAGAAAGAGGTTGAATATGCTTTTGATGAATCACTTGGATATATTACGAGTTGTCCTACTAACGTTGGTACAGGATTAAGAGCTTCTGTAATGATTCATTTACCAGGGCTGGTTTTAACAAAAAGAATTAGCCGTATTATACAAGTAATTCAAAAATTAGGTTTAGTAGTAAGAGGAATATACGGTGAAGGTAGCGAAGCGTTAGGTAATATATTTCAAGTATCAAATCAAATGACGCTAGGGAAATCCGAAGAAGATATTATTGCAGATTTAAAGAGTGTCATGCAGCAAATTATACAACAAGAAAAATTGGCCAGAGAATTAATTGTACAAAATTCGAGTATTGAGCTTGAAGATAAGGTTTATCGTTCTTACGGTATACTAGCAAACAGTCGTTTAATTCAATCTGCAGAAGCGGCAACTTGCTTATCGGATGTACGACTTGGTATTGATCTAGGATATATAAAAGGTATATCGAGAAATATTTTGACTGAGCTAATGGTTCTTACGCAACCTGGTATTTTACAACAATACGCAGGAGGACCTTTAGGACCAGAAGAAAGAGATTATCGAAGAGCAACCTTAATCCGTGAGCGATTACGTATTGAAAAAAACTAAGCGCAAGTAGGAGGCGATTTCTATGATGTTTGGAAGATTTACAGAAAGAGCACAGAAAGTATTAGCTTTATCTCAAGAGGAAGCAATTCGCATTGGGCATAATAACATTGGAACAGAACATATTTTACTTGGGCTTGTACGCGAAGGTGAAGGAATTGCAGCAAAAGCGTTAATTGCTCTTGGATTGAGCCCGGAGAAAGTGCAAAAAGAGGTAGAAGCGTTAATTGGACGTGGAACAGAAGCTTCTCAAACTGTACATTATACACCTCGTGCTAAAAAAGTTATTGAATTGTCTATGGATGAAGCGCGTAAGCTAGGACATTCTTACGTTGGAACAGAACATATTTTACTTGGCTTAATCCGTGAAGGTGAAGGTGTAGCGGCACGTGTTTTAAATAATTTAGGCGTCAGCCTCAACAAAGCAAGACAACAAGTGTTACAACTTCTTGGAAGTAACGAAGCAAGTTCAGGTCACCAAGGTGGTTCATCGACAAATGCAAATACACCGACACTAGACAGTTTAGCGCGCGACTTAACAGTTGTTGCACGTGAGAATCGTTTGGATCCTGTTATTGGACGTAGTAAAGAAATTCAACGTGTAATTGAAGTGTTAAGCCGTAGAACAAAAAACAATCCAGTGTTAATTGGAGAGCCTGGTGTAGGTAAAACAGCAATTGCTGAAGGGTTAGCACAGCAAATCGTAAATAATGAAGTTCCTGAAACGTTAAGAGATAAGCGTGTTATGACACTAGATATGGGAACAGTGGTAGCTGGGACGAAATATCGTGGTGAGTTTGAAGATCGTTTAAAGAAAGTAATGGATGAAATACGTCAAGCAGGGAATATTATTCTATTTATTGATGAACTTCATACACTAATCGGTGCAGGTGGAGCAGAAGGTGCAATCGATGCATCAAATATTTTAAAACCATCTTTAGCACGCGGAGAATTACAATGTATTGGTGCGACAACTTTAGATGAGTATCGTAAATATATTGAAAAGGATGCAGCTTTAGAGAGACGTTTCCAGCCAATTCATGTTGATGAGCCGAGTCTAGAAGAATCAACTCAAATCTTGAAAGGTTTACGCGATCGTTATGAGGCCCATCACCGTGTGTCTATTACAGATGATGCAATTGATGCAGCTGTGAAACTTTCCGATCGTTATATTACGGATCGTTTCTTACCAGATAAAGCAATTGATTTAATTGATGAAGCTGCTTCAAAGGTTCGCTTACGTTCTTATACAACACCACCAAACTTAAAAGAGCTTGAAGTGAAGCTTGAGGAAATTCGAAAAGAAAAAGATGCGGCTGTACAAAGTCAAGAGTTTGAAAAGGCTGCTTCCTTACGTGATATGGAACAACGCTTACGTGAGAAATTGGAAGATACAAAGCGTCAGTGGAAAGAACAACAAGGAAAAGAAAATTCAGAGGTTACGGTAGAAGATATTGCAAATGTCGTTTCTACATGGACACGTATCCCTGTTTCTAAACTTGCACAAACAGAGACTGATAAATTATTAAACTTAGAATCCATTCTTCATGATCGTGTCATCGGCCAGGATGAAGCGGTAGTGGCTGTAGCGAAAGCTGTTCGTCGTGCAAGAGCAGGACTGAAAGATCCGAAACGTCCAATTGGTTCATTTATTTTCTTAGGACCAACAGGTGTAGGTAAAACAGAATTAGCAAGAGCGTTAGCAGAATCTATGTTCGGTGATGAGGATGCAATGATTCGCATTGATATGTCTGAGTATATGGAGAAACATTCAACTTCTCGCTTAGTTGGTTCTCCTCCAGGATATGTTGGGTATGAAGAAGGCGGACAATTAACAGAGAAGGTTCGTCGTAAGCCGTATTCAGTTGTCCTATTAGATGAAGTAGAGAAGGCGCATCCTGATGTATTTAATATTTTACTACAGGTATTGGAAGATGGTCGTTTAACTGATTCTAAAGGACGTACAGTTGACTTCCGTAATACGATTGTTATTATGACGTCTAACGTTGGTGCTGAGGCGTTAAAACGTAACAAACATCTTGGATTTAACGTACAAGATGAAAGCCGTGATTATTCGGATATGAAAGGTAAAGTAATGGATGAGCTGAAAAAGGCATTTCGTCCAGAATTCTTAAACCGTATTGATGAAATTATCGTATTCCATATGCTTGAGAAAAAACATATTCAAGAAATTGTGACTCTTATGGTAAATCAGTTAGTGAATCGCTTAAAAGAACAAGAAATTGAATTGCAATTAACAGAAGGGGCGATTGCAGCTATTGCTGATAAAGGGTTTGATCGTGAATATGGTGCTCGTCCACTACGTAGAGCAATTCAGAAGCATGTAGAAGATAGACTATCGGAAGAACTTTTAAAAGGTGCTATTGAGAAAGGACAAAAAGTTATCTTTGATGTAGAAGGGGAAACATTTGTCATTCATAGTGCTGAAAAGGTAAAATAAGTATAGACAAACTAAGAGGGCTACGAGATAGCCCTCTTTCTTGTACGAGAAGGTCAAATGTTTATAGATGAAAGCGAAGTGAAATATAAAAAGATATGGCTAAAAAGAAAACAAAATTCACATGTCAAGAGTGTGGTTATCAATCACCAAAATATATGGGTAAATGTCCAGGGTGTGGTCAATGGAATTCGCTTGTTGAAGAGATGGAACCCGTTGTATCATCCAGACGCCTAAATTATGCAAATGCAATTCAAACAGAAGTAACAAAACCAAGACGTCTTACAGAAGTAGAAACAAAGTCTGAGGCACGTATTGAAACAAAATTTCAGGAGTTTAACCGTGTACTAGGTGGCGGAATTGTAGATGGATCTTTAGTACTTATTGGTGGGGACCCTGGGATTGGAAAATCAACGTTATTATTACAGATTTCCTCGCAATTAGCAGATGCTTCATATGATGTATTGTATATATCAGGTGAGGAGTCAGCAAAGCAGATTAAACTTCGTGCAGATCGTTTACATGTAAATGGTAGTAATCTATTTGTTGTATCAGAGACAGATTTACAGCGTATTGCAGCACATATTGAAGAGATGAATCCTGCTTTTGTTGTTATTGATTCTATTCAAACGATACATTTACCTGAAGTGACATCAGCTCCTGGTAGTGTGGCGCAAGTACGTGAATGTACAGCAGAATTAATGAAACTTGCAAAAACAAAGGGAATCCCAATTTTCATCGTAGGGCATGTGACAAAAGAAGGTGCAATTGCGGGACCGCGTATGCTAGAACATATGGTCGATGCAGTTCTTTACTTTGAAGGAGATCGACACCATACATATCGTATTTTACGAGCTGTAAAGAATCGTTTTGGTTCTACGAATGAAATGGGTATCTTTGAAATGAAAGAACTTGGCCTTGCAGAAGTCTTAAATCCTTCTGAAATTTTCCTTGAGGAAAGACCAGTTGGAGTTGCAGGTTCAACAGTAGTTGCCTCAATGGAAGGAACAAGACCAGTTTTAGTAGAAATACAGGCATTAATTTCCCCTACTAGTTTTGGAAATCCTCGAAGAATGGCGACAGGAATTGATCATAATCGTGTCTCGCTTATTATGGCGGTACTAGAGAAAAGAACAGGTTTACTATTACAAAATCAAGATGCGTATTTAAAAGTAGCTGGTGGTTTGAAATTAGATGAACCGGCAATTGATTTAGCTGTTGCCTTAAGTATAGCTTCAAGTTTTAGAGATAAATCTACGGCACCAACTGATGCGGTAATAGGAGAAGTTGGATTAACTGGAGAAATAAGAAGAGTATCAAGAATCGAACAACGTGTACAAGAAGCAGCTAAATTAGGATTTCAACGTGCTATCATTCCTAGAAAAAATTTAGGGGGGTGGACAATTCCAGAGGGGATTGAGGTTGTAGGTGTTTCTAATTTAGGAGAAGCGCTTCGTTTGACATTAGGAGGCTAGGCTATGGAAGAAAATAAGCAACGTGTCAAAAGTATAATTAATATTTTACAGCTCGTGGCCCCGGGAACACCACTGCGCGAAGGGATAGATAATGTACTTCGTGCACAAACAGGGGGACTAATTGTTCTTGGGTATAATGAGCAGATTAAAAGCATTGTTGATGGTGGTTTTCATATTAATTGCGCATTCTCTCCTGCTAGTTTATATGAATTAGCAAAAATGGATGGAGCACTTATTTTAAATGAAACTGGAAGTAAAATTTTAATTGCAAACGCACAGTTAGTTCCGGATTCATCTATTGATTCTATTGAAACAGGTATGCGTCACCGAACAGCAGAGCGTGTAGCAAAGCAGACGGGCAGCCTTGTTGTGGCCATTTCACAAAGACGTAATGTAATTACGCTATATCAAGGGAACTTACGTTATACATTAAAAGATATAGGTGTCATTTTAACAAAAGCAAATCAAGCAATTCAAACGCTAGAAAAATATAAGGCTGTATGGAATGACGGCATTACGAATTTGGGTATTCTAGAATTTGAAGAGGTCGTTACAATGTCCGAGGTGGTTCACGTTTTACATAGTGTTGAAATGGTGCTGCGTATAAAAAATGAAATATTGAGCTATATTCATGAGTTAGGAACAGAAGGTAGGTTAATTCGTTTACAGCTTACAGAATTACTAGCTGATTTAGAGGCAGAGGCAGCATTGTTAATTAAAGATTATCACCAGGAGAAAACACAAGACCATCATCAAATCTTGAAAAAGTTACAAGATCTTGCAAATACACAACTTTTAGAGGATAGTGATTTAGTTAAATTACTTGGCTATCCAGGACAAACAAGCTTAGAAGAAAGTGTGACACCTAGAGGGTACCGAATCACAAGCAAGATTTCTCGTGTTCCGCCACTTATTATCGAGAATTTAATTAATCGATTTAAAACATTGCAAGGTGTTTGCCGAGCAACTATTAATGAATTGGATGATGTGGAAGGAATTGGAGAAGTGAGAGCGAAGAAAATACGAGAAGGTCTAAAAAGAATTCAAGAGCATCTCTATATGAGTAGACACAATTAAGAATATTACATTGATTCTATAATATAACGACACTAGAACATTTTTGGTATATGATATGATATATTGGTAAATAAAACTATTTACAAAAAAACACGTCCGCTTTTGCATTCGGCGTTTTGATTAGCGAAACAATGGTTAATAATGAGTAGGAGGTGGTTGGATGTTAAAACGGATTGTACAGCTCTTCTTTTTAGTGATCGGGGGAGCGTTAGGGATTTACTTAATCCCAAAAATTATTAATGTATTAGATATCGGTGCGGTTCCTTTGTTGGAAGGATCGTATGTTCGTGCAATTATTGGTGCAATTATTTTATTTTTAACAACATTTTGGCTTGTAGATTATATTGTTCAACTTATTAAGCATATTGAAGAGGCTCTTGTAAAGGCGCCTGTAGCAGATGTTTTATTTGGTACATTAGGATTAATCTCTGGTCTTATTGTTGCATATTTAATTTTGATACCAATTCGTGAATTTACAATTCCAGTTATTAGTACGGTGTTGCAAGTGTTCTTCACCCTTTTACTTGGATATTTAGGATTCCAAGTAGGATTTAAAAAGAGGAATGAATTGCTAGGATTATTTACATTACCCCAACGCGGAGGTAAGAAGAAAAACAATAGTGAGAATGAAGAGGTAGAGGTCGAAGCAGAAAAATCTACGACTCATTGGAAAATTCTCGATACGAGTGTAATTATTGACGGACGTATTGCAGATATTTGCCAAACAAAGTTTTTAGAAGGAACAATTGTCATTCCGCAATTCGTATTAGAAGAGCTTCAGCATATTGCCGATTCTTCAGATGCTTTAAAGCGTAATCGTGGCCGCAGAGGGCTAGACATTTTAAATCGTATTCAAAAGGAGATGCCAATTCCGGTAGAAATTTATGAAGGCGATTTCGATGATATCCAAGAAGTAGATAGCAAGCTTGTAAAGTTGGCAAAAATCACTGGTGGAACTGTAGTAACAAACGATTTCAATTTAAACAAAGTTTCTGAATTACAAGGGGTTACGGTGTTAAACATTAATGATTTAGCTAATGCGATTAAACCAGTCGTACTCCCTGGTGAAGAATTAAGTGTTTATGTTGTGAAAGATGGTAAAGAACAAAATCAAGGTGTTGCATACTTAGATGATGGTACGATGATTGTAGTAGAAGATGGTAGAGAGTATGTGGGTTCACAACTTGACGTACTTGTTACTAGCGTATTACAAACATCGGCTGGTCGTATGATTTTTGCAAAACGTAAATTGCTAGAAAAAGCATTATAAGTAGAGGATTATTAATATGTATACATTAATTATTCCGGCAGCGGGCCAAGGAAAACGAATGGGTGCTGGTAAAAATAAGTTATTTTTACTTATAGATGAAGTACCAATTATTGTGCACACATTGCGTGCTTTTGAAAAAGATAAAGCGTGCAAAAGTATTATTATGGCAATTAACGAAGAAGAACGCCCGTATTTTGAAGAGTTAATGCAGAAGTACCAGATTGAAAAGCACGTACAATTTATTCAGGGTGGAGCCGAAAGACAAGATAGCGTATATAACGCACTTCAGTATGCGAGTGGTGTCGAATATGTTCTTGTGCATGACGGGGCGCGCCCGTTCGTAACGAATAAAGTGATTCGCGATGTATTAATTGCAGCAGAAAAATATGGAGCTTCCATTTGTGCAGTGCCAGTAAAAGATACTGTTAAGAAAGTAGAGCAGGGTGTTGTTGTAGAAACGGTAGAGCGATCTCAACTTAACGCTGTACAAACACCACAAGGATTCTCTGTTTCTCTTTTGCTAGAAGCTCATAGAAGCGCAAAGCAAAGTTGTTTTCTTGGCACAGATGATGCAAGTCTCGTAGAACGTGTTGGGAAGCAAGTAGGTGTAGTAGAGGGGAGTTACTATAATATTAAAGTGACGACTCCGGAAGATCTATTAATTGCTGAAAGTTTCCTACGTGTTCAGAAGAAATAATGTTGATGATGTGTTAATAAAGAAAAGCTCGGCAACAGCCGGGCTTTTCTTTATAAGGATAGCGATATAATATAGAGTCATAAAACTCAGTAGTTTAGCTTAAGGAGGAAGTAAGGATGTTTCGAATTGGACAAGGTTTTGATGTACATGAATTTGCGGAAGGGCGCCCGTTGATTATCGGTGGAATTACAATTCCACACGAGAAAGGATTAATTGGTCATTCAGATGCAGATGTATTGTTACATACGATTGCTGATGCATGTTTAGGTGCGATTGCAGCAGGAGATATCGGAAAGCACTTTCCTGATACAGACCCAGCTTTTAAAGATGCAGATTCAGCTGTATTGTTACAAAAGGTTTGGGAATTTGTGCGTGAACAAGGTTACGAGTTAGGAAATTTAGATTGTACAATTATTGCTCAACAACCAAAAATGGCACCACATATTGAGAGCATGCGTAAGCGCATTAGTGAACTGTTAGAAACGTCTATCGATAACATTAATGTAAAGGCAACAACAACAGAAAAATTAGGATTTACAGGTAGAGAAGAAGGGATTGCTTCTCAAGCGGTTGTTTTATTACAGAAAAAATGATGGTTTTTAATTCGTAAGATGGATAATCACATTTTTTTGGTGTACAATTATAGAATGTGTTGACATTAAGGATGGAAGGTGTACCAATTATGGAAAAGCAAGTGAGAGTACGCTACGCGCCAAGTCCAACAGGACACTTACATATCGGAAATGCGCGTACGGCATTATTTAATTATTTATTTGCTCGTCATTTAGATGGCAAATTTATTATTCGTATTGAAGATACTGATGTAAAACGTAACGTGGCTGGTGGAGAAGAAAGCCAATTAAAATACTTGAAATGGCTCGGTATGGACTGGGATGAAGGTGTTGATGTTGGTGGTGAATTTGGACCATATCGCCAAACAGAGCGTTTAGATATTTATAAAAAATTATATGAAGATTTATTAGAGCGTGGTCTAGCTTATAAATGTTATATGACAGAAGAAGAGCTAGAAGCAGAGCGTGAAGGACAAATCGCTCGCGGTGAAACACCTCGTTACGCAGGTAACCACCGTGAATTAACTGAAGAACAAGTGAAAGAATTTGAAGCTGAGGGACGTATTCCAAGTATTCGTTTCCGTGTACCAGCTGATCGTGACTACACATTCAAAGATATTGTAAAAGATGAAGTTGCGTTCCATTCAAATGATTTCGGTGATTTTGTTATTGTGAAAAAAGATGGAATTCCAACTTATAACTTTGCAGTAGCAGTAGATGATCATCTAATGGAAATTACACATGTACTTCGTGGTGATGATCATATTTCAAATACACCGAAACAAATGATGATTTATGAAGCTTTCGGCTGGGATATTCCACAATTCGGTCATATGACTCTAATTGTTAATGAAAGTCGTAAAAAGTTAAGTAAGCGTGATGAATCTATTATTCAATTTATTGAGCAATATAAAGAGCTTGGGTATCTTCCAGAAGCAATCTTTAACTTTATTGCACTACTAGGTTGGTCTCCGGTAGGAGAAGAAGAAATCTTCTCTAAAGATGAGTTTATCAAAATGTTCGATGCAGCTCGTTTATCAAAATCACCTGCATTATTTGATTCTCAAAAACTAAAATGGATGAACAACCAGTATATGAAAAAGCAAGATTTAGATACGGTTGTAGAGTTAAGCTTACCGCATTTAGTGAAAGCTGGACGTGTGGGAGAAACTTTAAGCGAACAAGACCAAGCTTGGATTCGTGATGTAATTGCTTTATACCATGAACAAATGAGTTTTGGAGCTGAAATTGTAGAGCTTTCTGAAATGTTCTTTAAAGATCATGTTGATTATGAAGAAGAAGGACAAGAAGTATTAAATGGTGAACAAGTACCTGAAGTACTTCGTGCATTTGCTGGTCAAATAGAAGCTCTAGAAGCAATGGAGCCAGCAGCAATTAAGGCAGCGATTAAAGCAGTTCAAAAGGAAACAGGACATAAAGGTAAAAATTTATTTATGCCAATCCGTGTTGCAACTACAGGACAAACGCATGGTCCAGAGCTTCCGAATGCTATTGCACTTCTTGGAAAAGAAAAAGTTTTAAATCGTCTTCAAAAAGTAATTGGTTAACATTTTCTAGGTTTAGAAATATAATAAGTATACCTAAAACCTAATAAGGAAAAGCGACGAGAAGGAGAAGTAGAAAATCAGGCTTTTTACAGAGAGAACCACCTTTAGGCTGGGAGTGGTTTATAAGCGGATTTTTGAAATGCCCCTTCGAGTCTTCTGCTGAACAGCGAATTGCTTCGTGGGATGTCTTAGGCCGCAAAGTAAGCAGGAGCGGTGTACACCGTTATCATGGATGAGTTTGAGGCTTTTTTAAGCCTAAACAGAGTGGAACCGCGCTTAAAAGGCGTCTCTGTCAATATGACAGAGACGCCTTTTTTTTATACCGTGTAAATAGGTATGAATATAGAATTTATCTCCTTATATAAAGAATTAGGGGAGAAGTGATGAGTTAGGGGAGTTAGTTCGTTCGACAAAAAAGCAGCCCATAAAGGGGAGGGAACACCGATGTTTAAGAGGCTTCGGGAAGATATTGAAGTCGTTTTTGAACAGGATCCAGCGGCAAGAGGTTATTTCGAAGTCATTTTAACTTACTCTGGATTACATGCAGTTTGGGCCCATCGAATTGCACATGCTTTCTATAAAAGAAATTTTTTCTTTCTTGCACGTTTTGTTTCACAAGTGAGCCGCTTTTTTACTGGCATTGAGATCCATCCAGGAGCAACTATTGGTCGACGCTTTTTTATAGATCATGGAATGGGAGTTGTAATTGGAGAAACTTGTGAAATTGGTGATAATGTAACGATTTATCAAGGGGTTACATTAGGTGGTACAGGAAAAGAAAAAGGGAAGAGGCACCCAACAATTCAGGATAATGTATTAATTGCGACGGGTGCTAAAGTTCTTGGGTCTATTACTGTGGGAGAGAATTCTAAAATCGGAGCAGGGTCTGTCGTATTAAAAGAAGTTCCTGCACATTCTACAGTTGTAGGTATACCTGGCCGTGTCGTTATTCAAAATGGAGTAAAGATTGGTCAAGAATTAAATCACTCTGACCTTCCAGATCCGATTTTTGATAAATTAAAGGCTATGGAAGTAGAACTTGATAAATTGAAGAAACAATTGGAATTAAAGGTAGAAAGGAAGGATAAAAATGACTATTCACATTTATAATACGTTAACACGTCAAAAAGAAGAGTTTGTTCCATTAGAAGAAAATAAGGTAAAGATGTATGTATGCGGACCTACAGTTTATAACTACATTCATATTGGGAATGCAAGACCTCCTATGGTATTCGATACAGTGCGTCGTTATTTAGAATACAAAGGATACGATGTGCAATATGTATCTAACTTTACGGACGTAGATGATAAATTAATTAAAGCGGCAAATGAATTAGGTGAAGATGTACCAACGATTGCTGATCGTTTTGTTGAAGCGTACTTTGAAGATGTAACAGCACTAGGTTGCAAACACGCAACAGTTCATCCTCGTGTAACAGAAAATATGGATATCATTATTGAATTTATTCAAGAACTTGTGAATAAAGGGTATGCATATGAATCAGAGGGTGATGTGTACTTTAAGACGAAGGAATTCGAAGGTTACGGTAAATTATCACATCAACCAATCGCAGATTTACGTCACGGTGCTCGTATTGAGGTAGGGGAAAAGAAACAAGACCCTCTTGATTTTGCTTTATGGAAAGCTGCGAAAGAAGGAGAAATCTTCTGGGAAAGCCCTTGGGGGCAAGGACGTCCAGGATGGCATATTGAATGCTCAGCAATGGCGCGTAAGTACTTAGGGGATACAATTGACATTCATGCTGGTGGGCAAGACTTGGCGTTCCCGCATCATGAAAATGAAATTGCGCAGTCAGAGGCATTGACTGGAAAAACGTTTGCACGTTACTGGATGCATAATGGATATATTAATATTAACAATGAGAAGATGTCTAAATCGCTGGGTAACTTTATTTTAGTTCACGATATTATTAAGCAATACGACCCGCAGTTAATTAGATTCTTTATGTTATCAGTACACTATCGTCACCCGATTAACTTTAGTGAAGAGTTATTACAAAGTACGAATAATGGACTGGAAAGAATTAAAACAGCTTATGGAAACTTAAAGCATCGTATGGAGAGTAGTACGGATTTAACGGACCATAATGAGAAATGGTTAGCTGAAATAGAGAAATTCCAGACTGCATTTGAAGAGGCAATGAATGATGACTTTAACACTGCAAATGCAATTACCGAATTATACAACGTAGCAAATCATGCAAATCAATATTTACTTGAAGAGCATACATCTAAAGTTGTGATTGAAGCATACGTAAAACAACTGGAAACGTTATTTGATATTTTAGGATTAGAATTATCAAAAGAAGAATTACTGGATGAAGAAATTGAAGAGCTTATCCAAAAGCGCATTGAAGCTCGTAAAAATCGCGATTTCGCATTGTCTGATCAAATTCGTGACGATTTAAAAGAACGTAATATTATTTTAGAAGATACCGCTCAAGGTACAAGATGGAAAAGAGGATAAGGATGATTGATGCAAAGCAATTAAACAGCTTGGCGTTAGCGTATATGGGTGATGCGGTATATGAACAATATATCCGCTATCACCTCCTTCAAAAAGGAAAAGTTCGCCCTAATCAATTACATCGCTTAGGGACGAGCTTTGTTTCAGCAAAAGCACAGGCGAAAGTTGTTTATCATTTATTAGAGACGGCATTTTTGACAGAGGAAGAAGAGGCGGTATTAAGAAGAGGGCGTAATGCAAATTCAGGTACAGTTCCGAAAAATACGGATGTACAAACATATCGACATAGTACAGCCTTTGAAGCACTAATTGGTTATCATCATTTATTAAATAATCGTGAAAGATTAGACGAAATTGTATATAAGGCAATTGCAGTTTTAGAAGAAAAGGAAGGGGGCACATCATCATGACTAGTGAATATATTATCGGACGTAACCCTGTAATTGAAGCGTTAAGATCAGGGAGAGATATTAATAAAATTTGGATCGCAGAAGGTGCTGCCAAAGGACAAGTACAAATTGTACTAGCGTTAGCGAAAGAAAATAAGATTATTTTACAACATGCACCAAAGAAAAAGTTAGATCAATTAGTTGAGGGTAATCATCAAGGTGTAATTGCTCAAGTAGCTGCATATCAGTATGCAGAGTTAGAAGATTTATTCAAAGTGGCAGAAAAACGTAATGAAGATCCGTTCTTCTTGATTTTAGATGAGATTGAAGATCCGCATAACCTAGGTTCTATTATGCGTACTGCTGATGCAACAGGAGCTCATGGAATTATTATTCCGAAGAGAAGAGCTGTGGGACTTACCGCATCAGTTGCGAAAGCATCAACAGGAGCGATTGAATACATTCCTGTTGCGCGCGTAACAAACTTATCTCGTACAATTGATGAATTAAAAGAGCGTGGACTTTGGATTGCTGGTACAGATGCCAAAGGGAAAACGGATTACCGTAATTTAGATGGTACAATGCCGATTGGATTAGTAATTGGTAGTGAAGGAAAAGGTATGAGTCGTATTATTGGTGAAAAGTGTGATTTCTTAATCACTCTACCGATGGTTGGTAAAGTTACATCCTTAAATGCTTCAGTAGCCGCAAGTTTGTTAATGTATGAGGTATATCGTAAACGTCACGAAATTGGTAAATAAAAAATGAACGATATTTTAATCGTTGACGGCTACAACATTATCGGAGCTTGGGGAGATTTGAAGAAACTGCGGGATGTAGATTTACAATCATCAAGAGATGCGCTTATTGATAAGATGGCGGATTATCAAGGTTATACAGGCACAAAAGTGATGATAGTCTTTGATGCCTATACAGTCCATGGTATTGAAAAAAAGATGAAACAATCTCGTGTAGAAGTAATATTCACACGAAAGAATCAAACTGCAGACGAAAAGATAGAGCAACTTGCGATAGAGCTTAGAAATATAAATACACAAATATATGTTGCGACTTCTGATTATACAGAACAATGGGTTATATTTGCGCAAGGTGCCCTTCGAAAATCTGCGCGTGAATTAGAGTTGGAAGTACAAGCAATGGAACAACAAGTAAGAAGGCGTACAAAAGACGCGAAAGAACAGCAGCCCGCCATGCGAAAGATATTTAGTAAGGATATTACAGAAAAATTAGAAAAATTAAGAAGAGGAGAGCGTTGAAGCATTGACGCTCTTTATCTTTTTACTGTATAATATTGCTAAATAAATAGCGGTCGGAGGGATCAAGGTGGAAGCAGGCTTCGTAAGTATAGGCGACGTTACATTTCGTGATTTAGAGGATGAGGCAATCGTTGAGTTAGTTCGAAAAGGTAATACTGACGCTCTAGAATATTTAATTCACAAGTATAAGAACTTTGTTCGTGCGAAATCAAGATCTTACTTTTTAGTGGGTGCCGATCGAGAAGACATTGTTCAAGAAGGTATGATAGGGTTGTTTAAAGCAATTCGTGATTATAAAGAGGACAAGCTGTCTTCATTCAAAGCATTTGCTGAACTATGTATCACTCGACAAATTATTACCGCTATTAAAACGGCAACAAGACAAAAACATATTCCTTTAAATTCGTATGTGTCTTTAGATAAGCCGATTTACGATGAGGAATCTGATCGAACGTTATTGGATGTTATTTCTGAAGCGAAGGTGACTGATCCTGAAGAGATGATCATTAGCCAGGAAGAATATACAGACATAGAATCAAAAATATCTGAATTATTAAGCGATTTAGAAAGAAAAGTGCTTTCTTTATATTTAGATGGTCGTTCTTATCAAGAGATTTCAGAACAGTTAAACAGGCATGTGAAATCTATTGATAACGCTTTACAAAGAGTAAAGAGGAAATTGGAACGATATATGGAAATGAGAGAAAGTACAACTTTAAATTCATAAGAAGTAACAAGTGCTGCAGGTGTAAAATAAATCACCTGTTTTCTTTTGTAGAGAGTACAAAATGCATGTCATTGACATTGTCTTTTATTGTATGATACATTTTTAGGGACATAATGTTACAAGGTTGGTGTAACTAATGAGGAAAAAAGTTGTACTCTCATGTGAAGAGTGTAAAAATCGAAACTACTCTACTATGAAAGATACGAGCTCAATAGAGCGACTTGAAATAAAAAAGTTTTGTAAAACATGCAATCAGCATACAGTTCACAAGGAAACAAAATAAATAATTGAAATAATACACTGGAGGTCCCGCAGATGCGTTTAACGAACTTTTTCGGCGATGTAGGTCGCGAAATGAAAAAAGTAAGTTGGCCTAAAAAAGATGAATTACTCCGCTCAACAGCGACTGTTGTTGCTACAGTTGTGTTCTTTGCGATTTTCTTCGCAGTAGTTGATATGGGCATTTCTTCTTTAATTCGGTTAATTCTTGGTTAATTCTTGAATAAGAAGCACTTATCCATGATATAATGTTATTTATAAGAACTGTGTAAAAGCCCGGTGAACGGGTTTTTTCATTTGCGCAAAAAAATGTACGTCAGGGAGGGAAGGACGCTCGTCCTAAATGAATGGAAAAAAGTTGGTATGTTGTCCATACTTATTCTGGATATGAAAATAAAGTAAAAGCAAACCTAGAGAAACGTGTAGAATCAATGGGTATGCAAGATAAAATTTTCCGTGTTGTTGTCCCGGAAGAAGTAGAAGTAGAAATGAAAAACGGAAAAGAAAAATTAATGAAAAGAAAAGTGTTCCCAGGTTATGTATTAGTAGAATTAATCATGACTGATGACTCTTGGTATGTTGTACGTAACACGCCGGGTGTAACTGGGTTCGTTGGTTCTTCTGGTTCTGGATCTAAACCATCACCTCTATTAGAAGAGGAAGTTGTTACCATTATGAAACATATGGGAATGGACAACGAAGTGGTTGATTTCGACTTTGAACTTCATGAGACAGTACGTGTAAATGAGGGGCCATTCGCAGATTATACAGGTGCTATTGAAGAAATTGATGTGGAGAAGAAAAAGGTTAGCGTGCTTGTGGATATGTTTGGTCGCGAGACTCCAGTTGAACTTGACTTCCATCAAATTGAAAAATTATAAAATGAAACTTGAAATGAATTGTAAAAAGTGATAATATCTTTTAAGTCAGTACGTCTTCGTTATCGGAGACGTTTTTTGAAAGATTTTATCCTTACAGATAAAATATGACGTGGGAGGGCAAATCACTGTCCAATTGACCACATCACGGACTTAAGGAGGTGTGTCTCGTGGCTAAAAAGGTAATTAAAATGGTAAAGCTTCAAATTCCTGCAGGTAAAGCTAACCCAGCTCCACCAGTTGGTCCAGCATTAGGACAAGCAGGTGTTAACATCATGGGCTTCTGTAAAGAGTTTAACGCTCGTACAGCAGATCAAGCTGGTCTTATCATCCCTGTTGAAATTACGGTATTTGAGGACCGTTCATTCACTTTCATTACTAAAACTCCTCCTGCTGCTGTTCTTCTTAAGAAAGTAGCTGGTATTGAGTCTGGTTCTGGTGAACCAAACCGTAATAAAGTGGCAACTGTTAAGCGTGATAAAGTACGCGAAATCGCTGAAACTAAAATGCCTGACCTAAACGCTGCTAGCGTAGAAGCTGCAATGCGTATGGTTGAAGGTACTGCACGCAGTATGGGCATCGTTATCGAAGACTAATTCGATTTGTTTTTAAAAAAGGTTGCGGGTCTGGAATTCCAATTCGCAACCTTTATTATCGTAAATGATTATCGTTTTTAAATAAATGGATGGCGCTCATCCTCAGGTTATACCTGAAAACAGGCGTAAACGTGGGAGGTTATTCCGCTAAAACCACATTCGAGGAGGAAATAAAAATGGCTAAAAGAGGTAAAAAGTACGTAGAAGCTGCAAAGCTTGTTGATCGTGCAGCTGCTTACTCTGCAACAGAAGCAGTAGAATTAGTAAAGAAAACAAACACAGCTAAATTTGATGCAACTGTAGAAGCTGCATTCCGTTTAGGTGTTGACCCTAAGAAAGCTGACCAACAAATCCGTGGTGCAGTTGTTCTTCCACACGGTACTGGTAAAGTACAACGTGTATTAGTATTTGCTAAAGGTGAAAAAGCTAAAGAAGCTGAAGCTGCTGGAGCTGACTTCGTAGGCGATACTGATTACATCGGTAAAATCCAACAAGGTTGGTTCGATTTCGATGTAGTAGTAGCAACTCCTGACATGATGGGTGAAGTTGGTAAACTTGGTCGCGTATTAGGACCTAAAGGTTTAATGCCAAACCCTAAAACTGGAACAGTTACTTTCGATGTAACTAAAGCTGTTAACGAAATCAAAGCTGGTAAAGTTGAATACCGCGTTGATAAAGCTGGTAACATCCACGTTCCAATCGGTAAAGTATCTTTCGAAGATGCTAAATTAGTAGAAAACTTCAAAACAATTGCTGACACTTTACAAAAAGTTAAGCCAGCTGCTGCAAAAGGTACTTACAT
Source organism: Bacillus cereus group sp. MYBK15-3 (assembly GCF_051916765.1). NCBI lineage: Bacteria > Bacillati > Bacillota > Bacilli > Caryophanales > Bacillaceae > Bacillus > Bacillus cereus group sp. MYBK15-3. The sequence continues at coordinate 39,384 of NZ_JBQAHG010000013.1, read as the reverse complement.
GAAGAACGTAACAGTTGCTTCTACAATGGGACCTGGCGTACGTGTAGACGTTTCTACATTAGCGTAAATTTTGGAAGTTGACTTCATAAAGAAGTTTTAATATAATCATTTATGTTGTGAATTTAATTAGTGTACCGTAGACAGTAGGTGTCAATAGACTTAATTTCCTACCTAGGTGTTAATATACGAAGCGGAATCTTTTTTCTGTGACTATATGCCTCCATGTCTACAAGTTGGGCATGGAGGTTTTTAGTGCACTTTCGGTACATCTTCTATATAATCTACAGGAGGTGTAATAACATGAGCAAAGTAATCGAAACTAAACAACAAGTTGTAACTGAAATCGCGGACAAACTTCGCGCTAGTAAATCTACAATCGTTGTTGACTACCGTGGTTTAACAGTTTCTGAAGCAACAGAATTACGTAAGCAATTACGTGAAGCTGGCGTTGAGTTCAAAGTTTACAAAAACTCTCTAACTCGTCGTGCTGCAGAATCTGCTGAAATGGCTGAGTTAAATGAATTCTTAACAGGACCAAACGCAATCGCGTTCAGTAACGAGGATGTAGTTGCTCCTGCGAAAGTATTAAACGACTTCGCTAAAGATCATGAAGCTTTAGAAATTAAAGCGGGCGTAATCGAAGGTAAACTTGTAACACTTGATGAGGTTAAAGCAATCGCTACTCTTCCATCACGTGAAGGCTTACTTTCTATGCTTCTTAGCGTTCTTCAAGCTCCAATCCGTAACCTTGCACTTGCTACTAAAGCAGTTGCAGACCAAAAGGAAGAGCAAGGCGCTTAATTTTTTAAAAGATAATTACGTATTATCGATAAAACAATACAAACCTATTTAAGGGAGGATATTTACAATGACTAAAGAACAAATCATTGAAGCAGTTAAATCTATGACTGTATTAGAACTTAACGACTTAGTAAAAGCTATCGAGGAAGAATTCGGCGTAACTGCTGCTGCTCCTGTAGCTGTTGCTGGTGGCGCTGGAGAAGCTGCTGCTGAGAAAACTGAATTTGATGTGGAACTAACTAGCGCTGGTGCACAAAAAATCAAAGTTATCAAAGTTGTTCGTGAAATCACTGGTCTTGGCTTAAAAGAAGCTAAAGAATTAGTTGACAACACTCCAAAAGTAATCAAAGAAGCTGCTGCTAAAGAAGAAGCTGAAGAAATCAAAGCTAAACTTGAAGAAGTTGGCGCTGCTGTAGAAGTTAAGTAATTAACTTTTGATGCTTTAAAAAAGCTCGCTCTCATGCGAGCTTTTTTTTTAACTGTAAAGAAAAGAGGTGGCCATATGGCAGACCATTATTTTTCTAACGACCCTTCTAGTAAAAGTGATCGTAAGCGATGGGAGTTTGCCCTTCGTGGATCTCGATTCACTTTCTTATCTGACCATGGGGTGTTCTCGAAAAACGAAGTGGACTTTGGTTCCCGTCTTTTAATTGAAGCGTTTCAAATGCCAGATATTAAAGGTGATATATTAGACGTAGGTTGCGGATACGGTCCTATTGGTTTGTCGTTAGCGAAAGAGTTTCAAGGTCGTGAAGTTCACATGGTGGATGTGAACGAGAGGGCACTTGGGCTTGCGAAAGAAAACGCCGCTAATAACAAAATCGAGAATATACGTATTTTTCAAAGTAGCGTCTATGAAAATGTAGATGGTAAGTATGCTGCTATTCTATCTAACCCTCCAATTCGTGCGGGTAAAGATATCGTACATGAGATTTTAGAAAAAGCTGTGGAGTATTTAGTTCCAGATGGAGAGCTTTGGATTGTTATTCAAAAGAAACAAGGTGCACCGTCTGCGCTAAAAAAACTAGAAGAAGTATTTTCTGAAGTTGAGGTTGTAGAAAAGAAAAAAGGATATTATATCATAAAATCAAAAAAACGTTGACGGTTATTTTTGGCTATGTTAACATTATACAATGCCAATATATGATTTTCTGCGTTGAGAAAGATGTATATTTTTGTTTCTCTTGGAAAAGATAGTAAAATCAGCAGATTATGAAACAGAATGATGGTTTTCTTATAGAAGCCATTTTTCTTTTTTGAGCAGGTAGAAAGACTCAACGTATTTATCTTTAAGAGAAAGAGACTACGCTAATAGCAGTAGTTGTATTTATTTGTGATTTTGCACAAATTTTTTTGTGCATTTATAATACTCATGATTTGAGGGGTGAAGCAGTTGACAGGTCAACTAGTTCAATACGGACGCCACCGCCAACGAAGAAGTTATGCCCGTATTAGTGAAGTATTAGAGTTACCAAATCTTATCGAAATTCAAACCTCTTCTTATCAGTGGTTTCTTGATGAGGGTTTGCGAGAAATGTTCCAAGACATTTCTCCGATTGAAGACTTTACGGGAAATCTATCGCTTGAATTTATCGACTACAGCTTAGGTGAACCTAAATACTCTGTAGACGAATGCAAAGAGCGTGATGTGACGTATGCAGCACCACTTCGTGTAAAAGTGCGTCTAATCAACAAGGAAACTGGTGAAGTAAAAGAACAAGATGTGTTCATGGGAGATTTCCCACTCATGACAGAGACTGGAACATTCGTAATTAACGGTGCAGAACGTGTTATCGTTTCCCAGTTAGTTCGCTCTCCAAGCGTATACTATAGTGGCAAAGTGGATAAAAACGGAAAACGTGGTTTTACTGCTACTGTAATTCCAAACCGCGGAGCTTGGTTAGAGTATGAGACAGATGCTAAGGATGTTGTATATGTGCGTATTGACCGTACGCGTAAACTTCCTGTAACTGTTTTGTTACGCGCATTAGGGTTTGGCTCTGATCAAGAAATCACCGAGCTTTTAGGTGATAACGAATACTTAAGCAACACATTAGAAAAAGACAACACAGATAGCACAGAAAAAGCATTGCTTGAAATTTATGAGCGTCTACGTCCTGGTGAACCACCAACAGTAGAAAACGCTAAGAGCTTACTTGTGTCTCGTTTCTTCGATCCAAAGCGCTACGATTTAGCAAATGTAGGTCGCTATAAGATCAACAAGAAGTTACACATTAAAAACAGATTGTTTAATCAACGTTTAGCTGAAACATTAGTGGATCCAGAAACTGGTGAAATTTTAGCGGCAGAAGGAACAATCTTAGATCGTCGTACACTTGATCGCATTTTACCTTACTTAGAGAAAAACATTGGATTCAAAACAGCGAAACCAATGGGTGGAGTGGTAGAAGGCGATGTTGAGCTGCAATCTATTAAGATTTATGCTCCTGAGTCGGAAGGCGAACGCGTAATTAATGTAATTGGTAATGCAAACATTACTCGTGATGTGAAACACATCACACCAGGTGATATCCTTGCTTCTATCAGTTACTTCTTCAACCTACTATACAAAGTAGGGGATACAGATGATATTGACCATTTAGGAAACCGTCGTCTGCGTTCTGTTGGAGAACTATTACAAAATCAATTCCGTATCGGTCTTTCTCGTATGGAACGTGTTGTTCGTGAGAGAATGTCGATCCAAGATACAAATGCGATTACACCACAGGCACTAATTAATATTCGTCCTGTTATTGCATCTATTAAAGAGTTCTTCGGAAGTTCTCAGTTATCTCAGTTTATGGACCAAACAAACCCATTAGCAGAGTTAACTCACAAACGAAGACTATCTGCATTAGGACCTGGTGGTTTAACGCGTGAGCGCGCAGGCTTTGAAGTGCGTGACGTTCATTACTCTCACTACGGTCGTATGTGTCCGATTGAAACACCAGAGGGACCAAACATCGGTTTGATTAACTCATTATCTTCGTTCGCGAAAGTAAATGAGTTTGGTTTCATTGAAACACCATACCGTCGTGTTGACCCAGAAACTGGTCTTGTAACAGGGCATGTTGATTACTTAACAGCAGATGAAGAAGATAATTATGTTGTAGCCCAAGCGAATATGAAATTATCTGACGAAGGTGAATTCCTAAGTGAAGATATCGTAGCTCGTTTCCGTGGTGAAAACATTGTCACAAATAGAGAACGCATCGACTACATGGATGTATCTCCAAAACAAGTAGTGTCGGCAGCGACAGCTTGTATTCCATTCTTAGAAAACGATGACTCTAACCGCGCACTTATGGGAGCGAACATGCAACGTCAGGCGGTTCCGTTAATGAATCCGGAATCTCCGATTGTAGGTACAGGTATGGAGTACGTATCAGCAAAAGACTCAGGTGCTGCAGTAATCTGTAAACATCCTGGTGTTGTTGAGCGCGTAGAAGCACGTGAAGTTTGGGTACGTCGCTATGTAGAAGTTGACGGTCAAACAGTAAAAGGCGACTTAGATCGCTACAAAATGCAAAAATTCATTCGTTCTAACCAAGGAACTTGTTACAACCAACGTCCAATCGTAAGTGTTGGAAATGAAGTTGTAAAAGGTGAAATCCTTGCGGATGGTCCTTCTATGGAATTAGGTGAACTAGCACTTGGACGTAACGTGCTTGTTGGCTTCATGACTTGGGACGGTTATAACTACGAGGATGCGATCATCATGAGTGAGCGCCTTGTAAAAGATGATGTGTACACTTCTATTCATATTGAAGAATATGAATCAGAAGCTCGTGATACGAAGCTTGGACCAGAAGAAATTACACGTGACATTCCAAACGTTGGGGAAGACGCATTACGTAACCTTGACGAGCGCGGTATCATTCGCGTTGGTGCTGAAGTAAAAGATGGAGATTTACTTGTTGGTAAAGTAACACCTAAAGGTGTAACAGAATTAACAGCTGAAGAACGTCTATTACATGCTATCTTTGGAGAAAAAGCGCGTGAAGTACGTGATACATCACTACGTGTACCACACGGTGGTGGCGGTATTATCTTAGACGTAAAAGTATTCAACCGTGAAGATGGCGATGAATTGCCACCAGGCGTGAATCAACTTGTACGTGCATATATCGTTCAAAAACGTAAAATTTCTGAAGGTGACAAGATGGCCGGACGTCACGGTAACAAAGGTGTTATTTCTCGTATTTTACCAGAAGAAGATATGCCTTACTTACCAGACGGTACGCCAATCGATATCATGTTAAACCCATTAGGGGTACCATCTCGTATGAATATCGGTCAGGTATTAGAGCTTCATCTTGGTATGGCAGCAAGATACCTTGGCATTCACATTGCAACACCAGTATTCGATGGTGCTCGTGAGGAAGATGTTTGGGGCACAATTGAAGAAGCTGGTATGGCAAATGACGCGAAAACAATCCTGTATGACGGACGTACTGGTGAACCATTCGATAACCGCGTATCTGTTGGTGTCATGTATATGATCAAACTTGCGCACATGGTTGACGATAAACTTCATGCTCGTTCTACTGGACCATACTCACTTGTAACGCAGCAACCTCTTGGAGGTAAAGCTCAGTTCGGTGGACAGCGTTTCGGTGAGATGGAGGTTTGGGCACTTGAAGCTTACGGTGCTGCTTATACTCTTCAAGAAATCTTAACAGTGAAGTCTGATGATGTTGTTGGACGTGTTAAGACTTATGAAGCAATTGTTAAAGGCGAAAATGTTCCAGAACCAGGCGTTCCTGAATCATTCAAAGTATTGATTAAAGAGCTGCAAAGTTTAGGTATGGACGTTAAAATGATGTCTAGCGACGATACAGAAATTGAAATGCGTGATACAGAAGATGACGATGATCATCAATCAGCAGATAAATTGAATGTCGAAGTTGAGACAACTAAGGAATAATTGGGATAACCTGTAGACTAAAAGGGAGGTAGGCCCCTTGATAGATGTAAATAACTTTGAATATATGAAGATTGGACTTGCTTCACCTGACAAGATTCGTTCTTGGTCATACGGTGAAGTTAAGAAACCAGAAACTATTAACTATCGTACGTTAAAGCCTGAAAAAGATGGCTTGTTCTGTGAGCGTATTTTCGGACCACAAAAGGACTGGGAATGTCATTGCGGAAAATACAAACGTGTACGTTATAAAGGTGTAGTTTGTGATCGATGTGGCGTTGAAGTAACGCGTGCAAAAGTACGTCGTGAACGTATGGGTCATATTGAATTAGCTGCTCCTGTATCTCATATTTGGTATTTCAAAGGTATCCCGAGCCGCATGGGACTTGTCTTAGACATGTCCCCTCGCGCGCTTGAAGAAGTAATTTATTTCGCTTCTTATGTTGTAACAGAAAGTGGAGATACACCACTTGATAAGAAGCAATTACTTTCTGAAAAAGAATACCGTGCATATCGTGATCGATATGGTAGCACATTCCAAGCTGCTATGGGTGCAGAAGCAATTAAAAAGCTACTACAAGACATCGATTTAGATAAAGAAGTAGACTTCTTAAAAGAAGAATTAAAAACAGCACAAGGACAACGCCGTACTCGTGCTATTAAACGTCTAGAAGTATTAGAAGCATTCCGTAACTCTGGAAATGAACCGTCTTGGATGATCTTAGATGTTCTACCAGTAATTCCACCAGAACTACGCCCAATGGTACAGTTAGACGGTGGACGTTTTGCTACTTCTGACTTAAACGACTTATACCGTCGTGTAATTAACCGTAACAATCGTTTAAAACGTCTATTGGACTTAGGTGCACCAAGCATCATCGTTCAAAACGAAAAACGTATGTTACAAGAAGCTGTAGACGCATTAATCGATAATGGTCGTCGTGGCCGTCCAGTTACTGGACCAGGTAACCGTCCATTAAAATCACTATCTCACATGCTTAAAGGTAAACAAGGACGTTTCCGTCAAAACTTATTAGGTAAACGTGTTGACTACTCTGGTCGTTCTGTAATCGTTGTAGGACCGAACTTAAAGATGTATCAATGTGGATTACCAAAAGAAATGGCGCTTGAACTGTTCAAACCTTTCGTAATGAAAGAGTTAGTTGAAAAAGGATTAGCACATAACATTAAGAGTGCGAAACGTAAAATCGAGCGTGTACAACCTGAAGTTTGGGACGTTTTAGAGTCTGTGATTAAAGAACATCCAGTACTTCTAAACCGCGCACCAACACTTCACCGTCTTGGTATCCAGGCGTTTGAACCTACATTAGTAGAAGGTCGCGCAATCCGTCTTCACCCACTTGTATGTACTGCATACAACGCGGACTTTGACGGTGACCAAATGGCCGTTCACGTACCTTTATCATCAGAAGCTCAAGCTGAAGCTCGTCTTCTTATGTTAGCGGCACAAAACATCTTGAACCCGAAAGACGGTAAACCAGTTGTTACTCCATCTCAGGATATGGTATTAGGTAACTATTACTTAACACTTGAGCGTGAAGGTGCAATCGGTGAAGGTATGGTCTTCAAAGATGCAAACGAAGCATTGCTTGCATATCAAAATGGATATGTTCATCTTCATACACGTGTTGCAGTAGCTGCAAGTGCAGTAAACAACGCAACATTTACTGAAGAGCAAAAGAGTATGCTTCTATTAACAACAGTTGGTAAATTAATATTTAACGAAATCTTACCAGAGTCGTTCCCTTATATTAATGAACCAACAAATTCAAACCTTGAAAAAGAAACACCAGCGAAATATTTCGTTGAAAAAGGTGCGAACATTAAAGAAATTATTGCTAGTCGCGAAGAAGTGGCGCCATTTAGCAAGAAAATCCTTGGTAACATCATTGCGGAAGTATTCAAACGTTTCCAAATTACAGAAACGTCTCGCATGCTTGACCGTATGAAAAACTTAGGATTCAAGTACTCTACAAAAGCTGGTATTACAGTTGGGGTATCTGACATTCTTGTATTAGGCGAAAAAGATGAAATTCTCCACGAAGCACAAGCAAAAGTAGATAATGTAATTAAACAATTCCGTCGCGGTTTAATCACGGAAGAAGAACGTTACGATCGCGTTATCTCTATTTGGAGTAATGCAAAAGATGTTATCCAAGGAAAACTGATGAAATCCTTGAATAAACGCAACCCAATCTTCATGATGAGTGACTCAGGTGCCCGTGGTAACGCATCTAACTTTACTCAGCTTGCTGGTATGCGTGGTCTTATGGCCAATCCATCTGGTCGTATCATCGAACTTCCAATCAAATCGAGTTTCCGTGAAGGTTTAACAGTACTTGAGTACTTCATCTCTACGCACGGTGCGCGTAAAGGTCTTGCTGATACAGCACTTAAAACTGCCGATTCTGGTTACTTAACACGTCGTCTTGTTGACGTTGCACAAGATGTAATCGTTCGTGAAGATGATTGTGGAACAGATCGCGGTTTATTAATCGGTGCGATTAAAGAGGGTAATGAAGTTATCGAGTCATTATATGATCGTCTTGTTGGACGTTTTGCAAGAAAAACTGTAAAACATCCTGAAACAGGTGAAGTATTAGTTGCTGAAAATCAATTAATTACTGAAGATATCGCTCATATCGTTGAAAATTCGGGTGTTGAAACTGTAAACATTCGTTCAGCGTTTACGTGTAACACTCGCCACGGTGTATGTAAGAAGTGTTACGGTCGTAACTTAGCAACTGGAACAGACGTAGAAGTAGGAGAAGCGGTAGGTATTATCGCAGCTCAATCTATCGGTGAGCCAGGTACACAGTTAACGATGCGTACATTCCATACAGGTGGGGTTGCCGGAGATGATATCACTCAAGGTTTACCTCGTATCCAAGAGATCTTCGAAGCTCGTAATCCGAAAGGTCAGGCAGTTATCAGTGAAATCGACGGTGTTATCGCAGCGATCAACGACGTTAAAGATCGCCAAGAAGTAGTTGTACAGGGTGAAGTTGAAGCTCGTACGTATGCTATTCCTTACGGTGCTCGTCTGAAAGTAACTCCAGGACAGCCAATTAGCCACGGTAAAGAGTTAACAGAAGGTTCTATTGATCCGAAAGAATTACTAAAAGTAACGGACATTACGGCGGTTCAAGAATACTTATTACGTGAAGTTCAAAAAGTATACCGTATGCAAGGGGTAGAAATTGGTGACAAACACGTAGAAGTAATGGTACGTCAAATGTTACGTAAAGTTCGTGTAAGTGATGCAGGTGAAACAGATGTATTACCAGGAACATTACTAGATATCCATCAGTTCACTGATGCGAATGCTAAGGTCTTACTGCAAGGTAAGCAACCAGCAACAGCTAGACCTGTTCTACTTGGTATTACAAAAGCTTCACTTGAAACAGATTCATTCTTATCTGCAGCATCGTTCCAAGAAACAACTCGTGTCTTAACTGATGCAGCAATTAAGGGTAAACGCGATGAACTTCTAGGATTAAAAGAAAATGTTATTATCGGTAAACTTGTTCCTGCTGGAACAGGTATGAATCGTTATCGCAAAGTGGATCTTGTAAAAACAACACAAGATGACATGAATGTAGAAAACGATGAGGTTTATGTGGAACAGTAAAATTTTCCGGCATAAATTTTGTATAAAAACAATTAATCTTAGTTGACATTGTATGAGTCAAAATGTTACTATAATCAAGGTTGCTCCTGAACGATGCTTTGGAGGATATTTATATGTCTTATCAAAAAGTATCAACTGCTGAAAATGTAGTCGTTGGTCATAAACGCACATTGGAGGCAATCAAAAATGGTACAGTTAAAGAAGTTGTCATCGCAGAGGATGCTGACATGCGGTTAACCCATGCTATCATTCGTGTTGCAATGCAATATAACGTGCCCATAACAAAAGTTGAATCAGTTCGTAAGCTTGGTAAAGCTTCGGAGATTCAAGTGGGAGCTTCAGCAATAGGAATAATAAGTTAAAACTGTTTTTGTGAGGAGAGAGCATTTGCTCTTCCTTGCAAAAACTTTGTTTTCAACTAATAATGAACCACCTGGATATGTGGTCATACAAACATGCGAAGGGAGGATAATCAAATGCCTACTATTAACCAATTAGTGAGAAATGGTCGTACTGATAAAGTATGGAAATCTAAATCACCTGCGTTAAACAAAGGTTTTAACTCTTTAAAGAAAAAATCAACTGATATCTCTGCACCTCAAAAACGTGGTGTATGTACTCGTGTTGGTACAATGACTCCAAAGAAACCTAACTCAGCGTTACGTAAATACGCTCGTGTACGTTTAACAAACGGTATCGAGGTTACAGCTTACATCCCAGGTATCGGTCATAACCTACAAGAGCATAGCGTAGTATTAATTCGCGGTGGTCGTGTAAAGGATTTACCGGGGGTACGTTACCACATCGTTCGTGGTGCGCTTGACACAGCTGGTGTTGACAAACGTATGCAAGGACGTTCTAAATATGGTACTAAGAGACCAAAACCTGCTAAAAAATAATAACTTTAAAATGAAAGGAGGAACTCAATATGCCTCGTAAAGGACCTGTTGCGAAACGTGACGTGTTACCAGATCCAATGTACAATTCGAAGCTAGTAACACGCCTTATCAACAAAATGATGGTTGACGGTAAAAAAGGTAAATCTCAAACAATTCTTTATAATGCGTTCGATATCGTAAACGAACGTACTGGTAAAGAGCCAATGGAAGTATTCGAGCAAGCTCTTAAGAACATCATGCCTGTTCTTGAAGTACGCGCTCGTCGTGTTGGTGGTGCTAACTACCAAGTTCCAGTTGAGGTTCGTCCAGAACGCCGTACAACTTTAGGTCTTCGTTGGTTAGTAAACTACGCTCGTCTTCGTGGTGAAAAAACTATGGAAGAGCGTCTTGCTAACGAAATCTTAGATGCAGCTAACAACGCTGGTGCATCTGTTAAGAAACGTGAAGACACTCATAAAATGGCAGAAGCTAACAAAGCATTTGCTCATTACCGTTGGTAGGATTCAACGTAAAATAAATGTAAGCATAAACCGCTTTATTTGTCGCTTATGGAAGTGTGGAGAGGGAGAATGCCTCTCCCTTTCATCGGGCGCTCGTTTTACATAATGAGAGTACTGGACATACTGACATGTGTAACAATATAAAGTGGCTTTTTTGCTACTTAAAATAAAAAAATCCAATCCATATATGGAAGGAGCAAGACACCAAATGGCAAGAGAGTTCTCTTTAGAAAACACTCGTAATATTGGTATCATGGCTCACATCGATGCTGGTAAAACAACAGCAACTGAGCGTATTCTGTACTACACAGGACGTATTCATAAAATCGGTGAAACTCACGAAGGTGCATCTCAGATGGACTGGATGGAGCAAGAGCAAGAGCGTGGTATCACAATTACTTCTGCTGCAACTACAGCACAATGGAAAGGTCATCGTGTAAACATCATTGATACTCCAGGACACGTAGATTTCACAGTAGAAGTAGAACGTTCTTTACGCGTACTTGATGGCGCTGTAGCAGTACTTGATGCGCAATCTGGTGTAGAACCACAAACAGAAACTGTTTGGCGTCAGGCTACTACTTACGGCGTACCTCGTATCGTATTCGTTAACAAAATGGATAAGATCGGTGCAGATTTCTTATACTCTGTAGGAACAATCCACGATCGTTTACAAGCAAACGCACATCCAATTCAGTTACCAATCGGTGCTGAAGATGAGTTCAATGGTATCATTGACCTTGTTGAAGAGTGTGCTTACATGTACGGTAACGATTTAGGAACAGACATTCAACGTGTTGAAATTCCTGAAGAGCACAAAGAATTAGCTGAAGAATACCGTGGAAAACTTATTGAAGCGGTAGCTGAGCTTGATGAAGAAATGATGATGAAGTACCTAGAAGGTGAAGAAATCACTGTAGAAGAGCTTAAAGCTGGTATCCGTAAGGCTACAACTTCTGTAGAATTCTTCCCAGTAATCTGTGGTTCTGCATTCAAAAACAAAGGTGTTCAAATTCTGTTAGACGCAGTTATCGACTACCTTCCATCTCCACTAGATGTACCTGCTATTAAAGGTACTCTACCGGATACAGATGAAGAAGTAGAACGTAAGTCTAGCGATGAAGAACCATTCGCAGCTTTAGCATTCAAAATCATGACTGACCCTTATGTTGGTAAGTTAACGTTCTTCCGTGTGTACTCTGGTGTGTTAAACTCTGGATCATACGTGAAAAACTCAACTAAAGGTAAGCGTGAGCGTGTAGGTCGTATCCTACAAATGCACGCTAACAGCCGTGAAGAGATTTCAACAGTTTACGCTGGTGATATCGCTGCTGCTGTAGGTTTAAAAGATACTACTACTGGTGATACTCTTTGTGACGAGAAGAGCCTTGTTATCCTTGAGTCTATGGAATTCCCAGAGCCAGTTATCTCTGTAGCTATCGAACCAAAATCTAAAGCTGACCAAGATAAAATGGGTACAGCATTATCTAAGCTTTCTGAAGAAGATCCAACATTCCGTGCTCACACTGACCAAGAAACTGGCCAAACTATCATCGCTGGTATGGGTGAACTTCACCTTGATATCATCGTTGACCGTATGCGTCGTGAATTCAAAGTGGAAGCAAACGTTGGTGCTCCTCAGGTAGCATACCGTGAGACTTTCCGCGCTGCTGCGAAAGTTGAAGGTAAGTTCGCTCGTCAATCTGGTGGTCGTGGACAATTCGGTCACGTTTGGATTGAGTTTGAACCTAACGAAGAAGGTAAAGGATTCGAATTCGAAAACAAGATCGTCGGTGGTGTAGTTCCTCGTGAATACATCCCAGCTGTTGGAGCAGGTCTTGAAGATGCACTTAAAAATGGTGTACTAGCTGGTTATCCACTAGTTGACATTAAAGCTGCATTAGTTGACGGATCTTACCATGATGTCGATTCATCTGAGATGGCGTTCAAAATCGCTGCATCTATGGCACTTAAAGCTGCGGTTTCTAAATGTAGCCCAGTAATTCTTGAGCCAATGATGAAAGTTGAAGTTGTAATTCCTGAAGAGTACATGGGTGACATTATGGGTGACGTAACATCTCGTCGTGGACGTGTAGAAGGTATGGAAGCTCGCGGTAACGCACAAGTTGTTCGCGCTATGGTTCCACTTTCTGAAATGTTCGGTTATGCAACGTCATTACGTTCTAACACTCAAGGACGCGGAACATTCTCTATGGTGTTTGACCACTATGAAGAAGTACCAAAGTCTGTTTCTGAAGAAATTATCAAAAAAAATAAAGGTGAATAATTGATTTTTATCGATTGTTCAAGTATAACTACTTATGTAAGCTTAGAAAGTGGGACGTAAGTTTCACTTTCTAGTCTAAATATAAAATAACCTATATAAACTAAGGAGGAATTTAGAATGGCTAAAGCTAAATTCGAACGTTCTAAACCCCATGTTAACATCGGTACAATCGGCCACGTTGACCATGGTAAAACTACATTAACTGCTGCGATCACTACAGTTCTTGCAAAAGCTGGTGGTGCTGAAGCACGCGGATACGATCAAATCGATGCTGCTCCAGAAGAAAGAGAGCGCGGTATCACAATCTCAACTGCACACGTTGAGTACGAAACTGAAACTCGTCACTATGCACACGTTGACTGCCCAGGTCACGCTGACTATGTTAAAAACATGATCACTGGTGCTGCTCAAATGGACGGCGGTATCTTAGTAGTATCTGCTGCTGATGGCCCAATGCCTCAAACACGTGAGCACATCCTTCTTTCTCGTCAAGTAGGTGTTCCTTACATCGTTGTATTCTTAAACAAATGCGACATGGTAGATGACGAAGAATTATTAGAATTAGTAGAAATGGAAGTTCGCGACCTATTATCTGAATACGGATTCCCAGGCGACGACATTCCTGTAATCAAAGGTTCTGCTCTTAAAGCTCTTCAAGGAGAAGCTGATTGGGAAGCAAAAATCATTGAATTAATGGCTGAAGTTGATGCTTACATCCCAACTCCAGAACGTGAAACTGACAAACCATTCTTAATGCCTGTAGAGGACGTATTCTCTATCACAGGTCGTGGTACAGTTGCTACTGGTCGTGTTGAGCGCGGTATCGTTAAAGTTGGTGACGTAGTAGAAATCATCGGTCTTGCTGAAGAAAATGCTTCTACAACTGTAACTGGTGTAGAGATGTTCCGTAAACTTCTTGACCAAGCTCAAGCTGGAGACAACATCGGTGCTTTACTTCGTGGGGTTGCTCGTGAAGACATCCAACGTGGACAAGTACTTGCAAAAAGCGGTTCTGTAAAAGCTCACGCTAAATTCAAAGCTGAAGTTTTCGTATTATCTAAAGAAGAAGGTGGACGTCACACTCCATTCTTCGCTAACTACCGTCCTCAGTTCTACTTCCGTACAACTGACGTAACTGGTATCATCCAATTACCAGAAGGTACTGAAATGGTAATGCCTGGTGACAACATCGAAATGACTATCGAACTTATCGCTCCAATCGCTATCGAAGAGGGAACTAAATTCTCTATTCGTGAAGGTGGACGTACAGTAGGTTACGGTGTAGTTGCTACTATCGTTGAGTAATCTTAACTGATATAAAAAAACCTAAGGGATTTTCCCTTAGGTTTTTTGTTTGCGTTTATATAAGGGAGAAGAGAGTGTTTTTTTTGTTTTGACGAGTTTCTTCTATAGTAATATAAAAACAACAAAAGATAATCCAGAAACTGTAAAATGAATTCTGTTAGATGAAAACTTGAAATTCTTTAAAGTGCCATGTATAATAGCAAAAGTAGAGAAAAGCAGATGCAAACAAAAAGATGCTTGCATCTAGACGAATAACATTGTATAATAGACAATGTTGGTCTTTGACTGCGATGAAGTGGAAGGTTGCTGACACACCCGGCCGCTTTGCCATGGCATGGTGTGGGGAAATTTCCATGGAGAAGGTCTATTTTAGAAATAGGCGAACGAAGGAGGGAAAATAATGGCAAAAGAAAAAATTCGTATCCGTTTAAAAGCTTACGATCACCGTATTCTTGATCAGTCAGCTGAGAAAATTGTAGAAACAGCTAAGCGTTCTGGGGCAACAGTTTCTGGTCCGATCCCATTACCAACTGAAAAAACTGTTTACACAATTCTTCGTGCTGTTCATAAGTACAAAGATTCTCGTGAGCAATTCGAAATGCGCACGCACAAACGTCTAATCGACATCGTGAGTCCTACTCCACAAACAGTAGATTCATTAATGCGTTTAGACTTACCATCTGGTGTAGATATCGAAATCAAACTATAATTTATATAACTTAAAAATGTAGGAGGTGTAACTCATGACCAAAGGAATCTTAGGAAGAAAGATCGGTATGACTCAAGTATTTGCTGAGAACGGTGAGTTAATCCCAGTAACAGTTATCGCTGCTAATCCAAACGTTGTTCTTCAAAAGAAAACAACTGAAACTGATGGCTACAATGCAATCCAGTTAGGATTTGAAGATAAACGTGAAAAGTTAACTAACAAACCTGAACAAGGCCACACTGCTAAAGCATCTACAACTCCTAAGCGCTTCATTCGCGAAATCCGCGATGCAGACGTGGACGGATTAGAGGTTGGTCAAGAGGTAAAAGTTGACGTATTCGCTACAGGTGAAATCGTTGATGTAACAGGAATTTCTAAAGGTAAAGGTTTCCAAGGTGTTATCAAACGCCACGGACAATCTCGCGGACCTATGTCTCATGGTTCTCGCTATCACCGTCGTCCAGGTTCAATGGGCCCAGTTGCTCCGAACCGTGTATTCAAAGGCAAAAAACTTGCTGGACGTATGGGTGGAGACCAAGTTACTATCCAAAACTTAGAAATCGTTCAAGTTGACACTGAGCGCAACTTATTACTAGTAAAAGGTAACGTTCCAGGTGCTAAGAAATCTCTTGTAGTTGTTCAAGGCGCTGTGAAGGTTAGCAAATAATTCACAATAGGAAGGAGGAATTCCAATGCCAAAAGTTACTGTATATAACCAAACTGGTTCACAGGTTGGTGAAATCGAATTAGCTGAAGCTATTTTCGGTATCGAACCAAATGAAGCTGTACTTTTCGAAGCTGTAATGATGCAACGTGCATCTTTACGTCAAGGTACACACAAAGTAAAAACTCGCTCTGAAGTTCGCGGTGGTGGTCGTAAACCATGGCGTCAAAAAGGAACTGGACGTGCTCGTCAAGGGTCTATCCGCTCTCCTCAATGGCGTGGTGGTGGTACGGTATTCGGACCTACACCAAGAAGCTATGCGTACAAACTTCCTAAGAAAGTTCGTCGTTTAGCAATCAAATCTGCATTAGCTACTAAAGTAGTTGAGAACAACATTGTAGTTCTTGAAGACCTAGTGTTAAATGCACCAAAAACAAAAGATATGCTAGCAGTACTTAAAGGATTAACTGTTGAGAAGAAAGCTCTTATCGTAACTGCTGATGCAAACGAATCTGTAGAGTTATCTGCTCGCAATATCCCTGGAGTAACAGTAATCACTGCTGATGGCGTAAACGTTTTAGACGTGCTTCATCATGATAAGCTAATCATGACAAAAGCGGCAGTGGAAAAAGTAGAGGAGGTGCTTGCATAATGAGAGATCCTCGTGATATCATTAAGCGCCCAGTTATCACTGAACGTTCTATGGAAATGATGGCTGAAAAAAAATACACGTTCGATGTGGACGTTAAATCTAATAAAACAGAAGTTAAAGATGCTCTTGAAGCGATCTTTGGTGTTAAAGTAGAAAAAGTGAACATCATGAACTACAAGCCGAAAGCAAAACGCGTTGGTCGTCACGCTGGTTTTACTAGCCGTCGTCGTAAAGCAATCGTTAAGCTAACTGCTGACAGCAAAGAAATCGAAATCTTCCAAGGCGTTTAATTCTTACTAAAGAAGGAGGGAAATTGAGATGGGAATCAAAAAGTATAATCCAACTACTAACGGTCGTCGTAATATGACTACGAATGATTTCGCTGAAATCACGACTGATAGACCCGAAAAGTCATTACTTGCTCCTTTAAGCAAGAAGGCTGGTCGTAATAACCAAGGTAAAATCACTGTACGTCATCAAGGTGGCGGACATAAGCGTCAATACCGTATCATCGACTTTAAGCGTAACAAAGATGGAATTCCAGGACGCGTTGCTACGATCGAATACGATCCAAACCGCTCTGCGAATATCGCATTAATTAACTACGTTGACGGTGAAAAACGTTACATTCTTGCTCCTAAATCTTTAGAAGTAGGTATGGAAGTTATGTCTGGCCCAGAAGCTGACATTAAAATCGGTAACGCATTACCATTAATCAACATTCCAGTAGGTACTGTTGTTCATAACATCGAGCTTAAGCCTGGTCGTGGCGGACAATTAGTTCGTTCTGCTGGTACATCTGCTCAAGTACTTGGTAAAGAAGGTAAATACGTACTTGTACGTTTAACTTCTGGTGAAGTACGTCTTGTATTATCTGCTTGTCGCGCTTCAATCGGTCAAGTAGGTAACGAACAACACGAACTTATCAAAATCGGTAAAGCAGGTCGCTCTCGCTGGTTAGGTAAACGCCCAACAGTTCGTGGTTCTGTAATGAACCCGGTTGATCACCCACACGGTGGTGGTGAAGGACGTTCTCCAATCGGACGTAAGTCTCCAATGTCTCCATGGGGTAAACCAACTCTTGGATTCAAGACTCGTAAGAAAAACAAAGCGTCTGACAAATTCATCGTTCGTCGTCGTAAAAAATAATGGGATTGTAGTACGGTTCATTTCTAGAACCGTACGCCAATCACGAAGGGAGGCACCAAAATGGCTCGTAGCTTAAAAAAAGGACCATTTGTCGATGATCACTTAATGAGCAAAATGGAAAAATTAGTTGCATCTGAGCAAAAACAAGTTGTTAAAACTTGGTCTCGCCGTTCAACAATCTTCCCTCAGTTCATCGGACACACAATCGCTGTATATGATGGTCGTAAACACGTACCTGTGTACATCACTGAGGATATGGTTGGCCATAAGTTAGGTGAATTCGCACCAACTCGTACGTACAAAGGTCACCTTGCTGACGATAAGAAAACTAGAAGATAATGAGAGGAGGCACTTCAATGCAAGCTAAAGCAGTAGCGAGAACAGTTCGTATTGCTCCTCGTAAAGTTCGTTTAGTAGTAGACTTAATCCGAGGTAAGCAAGTGGGTGAAGCGATTGCTATCCTTAACCACACACCAAAAACTGCTTCTCCAGTTGTAGAAAAAGTTTTAAAATCTGCAATCGCAAATGCAGAGCACAATTATGAGATGGACATTAACAACCTAGTTGTTGAAAAAGTTTTCGTTGACGAAGGTCCAACGTTAAAACGTTTCCGTCCACGTGCAATGGGTCGTGCAAGCCAAATTAACAAACGCACAAGCCACATCACAGTTGTGGTATCAGAAAAGAAGGAGGGATAATCGATGGGTCAAAAGGTTAATCCAATTGGTCTTCGTGTCGGCGTTATCCGTGACTGGGAATCTCGTTGGTTCGCTGAGAAAGATTACGCTACATTATTACATGAAGACATCAAAATCCGTGAGTACATTAATGTACGCTTAAAAGATTCTGCTGTTGCTAAAGTAGAAATCGAACGTGCAGCAAATCGTGTAAATGTTACAATTCACACTGCAAAACCTGGTATGGTAATTGGTAAAGGTGGTACTGAAGTTGAAGCACTTCGTAAAGCTCTTAACCAATTAACAGGCAAGCGTGTACACATCAACATTTTAGAAGTTAAGAGAGCTGATCTTAACGCTAAATTAGTAGGCGAAAACATCGCTCGTCAATTAGAAAACCGTGTATCATTCCGTCGTGCACAAAAGCAAGTTATTCAACGTGCTATGCGTGCAGGTGCTAAAGGTATTAAAACACAGGTTTCTGGTCGTCTTGGCGGAGCTGATATCGCTCGTGCAGAATCTTACAGTGAAGGAACTGTTCCACTTCATACACTTCGCGCTGATATTGACTATGCAGCAGTTGAAGCTGATACAACATACGGTAAATTAGGCGTAAAAGTATGGATCTACCGTGGAGAAGTCCTTCCTACAAAAAAGAAAGCTTCTGAGGAAGGAGGAAAATAATATGTTAATGCCAAAACGCGTAAAATATCGTAGAGAGCATCGTGGTAAAATGCGTGGTCGTGCTAAAGGTGGAACTGAAATTGCTTTCGGTGAATTCGGTTTACAAGCACAAGCTGCTTCATGGATTACAAACCGTCAAATCGAAGCTGCTCGTCGTGCAATGACTCGTTACATGAAACGTGGCGGTAAAGTATGGATTAAAATTTTCCCTTCTAAACCTTACACTGCAAAACCTCTAGAAGTACGTATGGGTTCCGGTAAAGGGGCACCAGAAGGCTGGGTAGCAGTAGTAAAACCTGGGAAAATTATGTTCGAAATCGCGGGTGTATCTGAAGAGGTAGCACGCGAAGCATTACGTCTTGCAGCTCACAAGTTACCTGTGAAATGTAAATTCGTAAAACGTGAAGAAAATGGTGGTGAATCTAATGAAAACTAATGATATTCGTGAATTAACCACTGCCGAAATCGAAACAAAAGTTAAAGCTTTAAAGGAAGAGTTGTTTAATCTTCGCTTCCAACTTGCTACAGGACAATTAGAGAATCCAACTCGCATTCGTGAAGTGCGTAAAGCAATTGCTCGTATGAAAACTGTAGTTCGTGAAAGAGAGATCGGAATTAATCGATAAATTGAGGGGAGGTTTGCATAGTGAGCGAACGTAACCAACGCAAAGTTTATACTGGTCGTGTAGTGTCTGACAAAATGGACAAAACGATTACAGTTTTAGTTGAAACTTACAAAACTCATTCCTTGTACGGAAAACGTGTTAAGTATTCTAAGAAGTACAAAGCCCATGATGAGCAAAACCAAGCGAAACTTGGCGATATCGTTAAAATCATGGAAACTCGCCCGCTTTCTGCTACTAAGCGTTTCCGTTTAGTTGAAATCGTTGAAGAAGCGGTTATTATCTAAATAGACGAATCGGAATTTTTAGTCCGAAGGGAGGTTTCATAACATGATCCAACAAGAATCTCGTTTGAAAGTTGCTGACAACTCTGGTGCACGTGAACTTTTAACAATTAAAGTATTAGGCGGCTCTGGTCGTAAATATGCTAACATTGGTGACATTATCGTTGCTACGGTAAAACAAGCAACACCAGGTGGCGTTGTTAAAAAAGGTGACGTTGTTAAAGCAGTAGTGGTACGTACGAAGAGCGGAGCTCGTCGTCCGGACGGTTCTTACATCAAATTTGATGAAAACGCAGCGGTTATCATTAAAGACGATAAGAGCCCACGTGGTACTCGTATCTTCGGACCAGTAGCTCGTGAATTACGTGATAGCAACTTCATGAAGATCGTTTCTTTAGCTCCAGAAGTTCTATAATTTAAGGTATTGCCTTGCTAAGGAGGTGCAGAATTAAGATGCATGTAAAAAAAGGTGATAAAGTACAGGTAATCACTGGTAAAGACAAAGGAAAACAAGGCGTTATCCTTGTGGCTTTCCCAAAGCAAAACCGTGTTATCGTTGAGGGTGTCAATATCGTTAAGAAGCACTCTAAGCCATCTCAATTAAATCCACAAGGTGGAATTATTACTAAAGAAGCACCTATTCACGTTTCTAACGTTATGATTTTAGATCCGAAAACAGGTGAACCTACTCGTGTAGGCTTCAAAGTAGAAGATGGTAAAAAAGTTCGTATTGCAAAAAAATCTGGTGAATTATTAGATAAATAATTTTCTTAAGAAAGGAGGTCACTTCATTGAATCGCCTTAAAGAGAAGTTCCAAAAGGAAATTACTCCTGCTCTAGTGAGCAAGTTTAACTATAAATCTGTAATGCAGGTACCAAAAATCGAAAAGATCGTAATCAACACTGGTGTTGGTGACGCGGTATCTAACTCAAAAGCGTTAGACAACGCAGTAGAAGAATTAACACAAATCACAGGTCAAAAACCTGTTGTAACTCGTGCTAAAAAATCAATCGCTGGTTTCCGTCTTCGTGAAGGTATGCCAATCGGTGCGAAAGTAACTTTACGCGGCGAGCAAATGTATGAGTTCTTCGACAAATTAGTATCAGTTTCTTTACCACGTGTACGTGATTTCCGTGGTGTTTCTAAGAAATCATTCGATGGTCGTGGAAACTATACATTAGGTGTTAAAGAGCAACTTATTTTCCCTGAGATTGATTATGATAAAGTAAGCAAAGTCCGCGGTATGGACATCGTAATCGTTACTACAGCGAAAACTGATGAAGAAGCTCGTGAACTTTTAACACAATTCGGTATGCCATTCCAAAAATAATGGAAGCCAACGCTAAGTAGAGGAGGCGAAAACGTGGCTAAAAAATCTATGATAGCGAAACAAAAGCGTACTCCTAAGTTTAAAGTACAAGAGTATACACGTTGCGAACGCTGCGGTCGTCCGCATTCTGTATACCGCAAATTTAAACTTTGCCGTATTTGTTTCCGTGAACTTGCATATAAAGGTCAAATTCCTGGTGTTAAAAAAGCTAGTTGGTAAAACCCACAAATGGGAAGGAGGTAAAACACATGGTGATGACAGATCCAATTGCAGACATGCTTACTCGCATCCGTAATGCGAACATGGTACGTCATGAGAAATTAGAGGTTCCTGCTTCTAAAATCAAAAAAGAGATCGCTGAACTTTTAAAACGTGAAGGTTTCATTCGTGATGTAGAATACATCGAGGATAACAAACAAGGTATCCTTCGTATTTTCCTGAAATATGGTGCAAACAATGAACGTGTAATCACTGGATTAAAACGTATCAGTAAACCTGGCTTACGCGTTTACGCTAAAGCTGACGAAGTACCACGTGTACTTAACGGATTAGGTATCGCTCTTGTTTCTACATCTAAGGGAGTAATGACAGACAAAGACGCTCGTCAATTACAAACTGGTGGAGAAGTAGTAGCATACGTTTGGTAATATATATTTAAAACGAACGGAGGTGTGACCACATGTCTCGTATTGGTAAAAAGATTCTTGAAATCCCTGCAGGTGTTACTATTACAGTTGCAGAAGACAATAC
Source organism: Bacillus cereus group sp. MYBK15-3 (assembly GCF_051916765.1). NCBI lineage: Bacteria > Bacillati > Bacillota > Bacilli > Caryophanales > Bacillaceae > Bacillus > Bacillus cereus group sp. MYBK15-3. Next base: position 17,493 of record NZ_JBQAHG010000013.1, on the reverse strand, counting down.
TGTAACAGTAAAAGGCCCTAAAGGTGAATTAACTCGTACTTTCAATGCTGATATGCTTATCAAAATTGAAGAGAATACATTAACAGTTGAGCGTCCATCTGAACAGAAGGAACACCGTGCATTACACGGTACAACTCGTGCTTTAATCGGAAACATGGTTGAAGGTGTAACTGAAGGTTTCGCACGCGGACTTGAATTAGTCGGTGTTGGTTACCGTGCTCAAAAACAAGGTGATAAACTTGTATTAAGCGTAGGTTATTCTCATCCAGTAGAAATGACTCCGGAAGCAGGTCTTGAAGTTGAAGTACCTGCACCAACTAAGATCGTAATTAAAGGTATCGACAAGCAACGTGTTGGCGAATTCGCTGCTAACATCCGTGCTGTACGTGCTCCTGAGCCTTACAAAGGTAAAGGTATTCGTTACGAAGGCGAAGTTGTTCGTCGTAAAGAAGGTAAAACTGCTAAGTAAACCCGTTAGGTGAGAGAAAGGAGTGACAAGAATGATCACTAAAGCTGATAAAAATGCGACTCGTAAGAAAAGACATGCACGTGTACGTGCTAAACTTACTGGTACTGCAGAGCGTCCACGTTTAAACGTGTTCCGTTCTAACCAACATATTTACGCTCAAGTTATTGATGATGTGAATGGTGTAACGTTAGTAAGTGCATCTACTCTTGATAAAGACCTTGCTCTTAACGGTACTAGCAATATTGAAGCTGCTACGAAAGTTGGAGAATCAGTTGCTAAGCGTGCTGTAGAGAAAGGCGTTAAAGAAGTAGTATTTGATCGCGGTGGTTACTTATACCATGGCCGTGTTAAAGCTCTAGCTGAAGCTGCTCGTGAGGCTGGATTACAATTTTAATGGTCAAAGGAGGGAAAATTGATGCATCGCATTGACCCAAGTAAATTAGAACTTGAAGAACGTGTAGTTACGATAAATCGTGTCGCGAAAGTTGTTAAGGGTGGTCGTCGTTTCCGCTTTGCTGCACTAGTTGTAGTTGGCGATAAAAACGGTCATGTTGGATTCGGTACTGGTAAAGCACAAGAGGTACCAGACGCAATCCGTAAAGCTATCGAAGACGCTAAGAAAAACTTAATCGCTGTACCATTAGTTGGTACAACAATTCCACACACAATCAACGGTCATTTTGGCGCTGGTGAAGTATTCTTAAAACCTGCTGCTGAGGGTACTGGTGTTATTGCTGGTGGACCTGTTCGTGCGGTCCTTGAATTAGCTGGTGTACAAGATATTCTTTCGAAATCTCTTGGTTCTAACACACCAATCAACATGATTCGCGCTACTGTGAACGGATTAAGCGAACTTAAGCGCGCTGAAGATGTTGCAAAATTACGCGGTAAATCTGTAGAAGAGCTACTAGGTTAAGGAGGGAAAACAAATGGCGAAAAAGTTAGAAATTACCCTCACTCGTAGTGTAATTGGTCGTCCACAAGATCAACGTGCGACGGTAGAAGCTTTAGGTCTTAAAAAGTTGAATTCAACTGTAGTTAAGGAAGAAACTCCTGCTATTCTTGGTATGATCAACAAAGTTTCTCACCTTGTAACTGTAAAAGAAGCTTAAGGATAACTCATTAATATAAGGAGGTGCCTGGGAATGAAACTTCATGAATTAAAACCTGCAGAAGGTTCTCGTAAAGTACGTAACCGTGTCGGTCGTGGTATCGGTTCTGGTAACGGTAAAACTGCTGGTAAAGGTCATAAAGGACAAAACGCACGTTCTGGCGGCGGTGTTCGTCTTGGCTTCGAAGGTGGTCAAACTCCATTATTCCGTCGTTTACCAAAACGCGGCTTCACAAACATTAACCGTAAAGAGTTTGCTATTGTAAACTTATCAACGTTAAATCGTTTTGAAGATGGTACAGAAGTAACACCTGAATTATTGCTGGAAACTGGCGTTATCAGCAAGTTAAACGACGGTGTTAAAGTTCTTGCAAGCGGAGCAGTAGAGAAAAAACTAACTGTTAAAGCGCACAAGTTCTCTTCAAGTGCTAAAGAAGCAATTGAAGCAGCTGGCGGATCAGTTGAGGTGATCTAATGTTTCGTACAATCTCCAACTTTATGCGCGTTGCTGAGATAAGACGTAAAATATTATTCACTTTAGCGATGTTAATCGTATTCAGGATTGGCACGTTTATCCCCGTGCCATTTACAAATGGAGACGTACTGAAGGCACAAGATCAATTAAATGCTTTAGGTATTCTAAATACATTTGGCGGTGGAGCCTTGAAAAACTTCTCCATCTTTGCGATGGGAATCATGCCGTATATTACAGCATCCATCATCGTGCAATTATTGCAGATGGATGTTGTTCCTAAATTTTCGGAATGGTCGAAGCAAGGTGAAATGGGCCGTCGTAAATTAACGCAATTCACGCGTTACTTTACAATTGTTCTTGCGTTTATTCAGGGGTTTGGTATGTCAATCGGTTTTAACGGTATGGTAGGTGGACAATTAATTTTGAATCCAGGTTGGAGCACTTATTTATACATTGCTACGGTACTGACTGCTGGTACTGCATTTTTAATGTGGTTAGGTGAACAGATTACAGCTAAAGGTGTAGGTAATGGTATTTCCATCCTTATCTTTGGCGGTATTGCCGCAGCGATCCCAAGTGTTATATCTCAAGTGTATCAGCAACAGTTTCAAAATATCGGAGATCAATTGTTCATGAGTATCGTTAAAGTTGCATTGATTTTACTAGCTGTGCTAGCAGTTATTGTGGGTGTTATTTTCATTCAACAGGCTGTTAGAAAGATCCCAATTCAATATGCGAAGCGTGTAACAGGAGGAAATGGTGGTTATGCTGGAGCACAAAACACACATTTACCGCTTAAGGTAAATAGTGCTGGTGTTATTCCAGTAATTTTTGCTGTTTCATTCTTAATTACGCCTCCGACTATTGCACAGTTCTTCCCGAAACATGATGTATCGCAGTGGATTATTGCAAACTTTAACTATTCTCACCCAGTGGGAATGATCATATATGTTGCGCTCATTGTAGCCTTCACATATTTCTATGCATTTGTTCAGGTTAATCCAGAGCAAATGTCAGAGAATCTAAACAAGCAAGGTGGATATGTTCCAGGTATTCGTCCGGGTAAGAATACGGAACAATATCTAACAAAAATCTTGTATCGTTTGACCTTTGTAGGATCAATTTTCCTAGCAGCGATTGCAATCTTACCAGTTATCTTTACGAAATTGGGAAATCTTCCTCCATCTGCACAGATCGGTGGAACGAGTATGTTAATCGTTGTCGGCGTTGCTTTAGAAACAATGAAGCAGCTAGAAAGCCAACTGGTAAAACGCCATTACAAAGGGTTTATCAAGCAGTGAGTAAGTGGGAAGAATTGTCTTCCCTACATGCTCATGTACTCTGAGGGGGAACAAGGATGAACTTAATTTTAATGGGGCTTCCTGGTGCTGGTAAAGGTACACAAGCCGAACAGATTGTTGCCAAGTATAACATCCCTCACATTTCAACAGGAGACATGTTCCGTGCAGCTATGAAGGCTGAAACTGAAATGGGTCTACAAGCAAAATCTTTTATTGATAAAGGTGCACTTGTTCCAGATGAAGTTACAATCGGAATCGTTCGTGAACGTTTAAGTCAAGACGACTGCGTAAGAGGTTTCTTACTAGACGGTTTCCCACGAACTGTTGCACAAGCATCAGCTCTTGAAGAAATTATGAAAGATCTTGGCAAAAAAATCGACTATGTTTTAAACATTAATGTGGATTCAGGGTTGTTATTAAAACGCCTTACAGGCCGTCGTATTTGTAAAGAGTGCGGTGCGACTTACCACTTAGAATTCAATCCACCAGCAAAAGCTGATGTGTGCGATAAATGTGGTGGCGAATTATATCAACGCTCTGATGACAATGAAGAAACTGTAGCAAATCGTTTAGATGTAAATATTAAGCAAACAAAACCTTTGCTTGATTTCTACGAAGAGCTTGGTTACTTACAAAGCATTAATGGTGAGCAAGATATCAATAAAGTATTTGCTGATATCGATGTTCTCATCGGAGGCTTAGCGTAATGATAATCTGCAAAACTCCTCGCGAGATAGAAATCATGCGAGAAGCTGGCAGGATCGTTGCTTTGACTCATCAAGAGTTGAAACAGCACATTACTCCAGGAATTACAACGAAAGAGCTCGATCAAATAGCGGAAAAGACGATTCAAAAATATGGTGCTACGCCATCTTTTAAAGGATACAACGGATTTCCGGGGAGCATATGTGCTTCTGTAAATGAAGAGCTTGTACACGGAATTCCAGGGAAGCGCAAGCTCAAAGAGGGCGATATCATCAGTATCGATATTGGTGCGAAATACAATGGGTACCATGGAGATTCTGCATGGACGTATCCAGTTGGAAACATTTCTGAATCTGTTCAAAAGCTACTTGATGTCACAGAAAAATCGTTGTATCTTGGTCTAGAACAAGTAAAACCAGGCGAGAGATTATCAAATATCTCACATGCGGTTCAAACCCATGCTGAAGAGAATGGATTCTCGATCGTTAGGGAGTATGTTGGTCACGGAATCGGGCAAGACTTACATGAGGACCCTCAAATCCCGCACTATGGTCCACCAAATAGAGGCCCTAGATTAAAGCCGGGAATGGTCATCTGTGTTGAGCCGATGGTGAATCAAGGAAGACGATATGTAAAAACACTATCTGATGACTGGACAGTGGTAACGGTAGATGGTAAATGGTGTGCCCATTTTGAGCACACGATTGCTCTTACAGAAGCAGGATACGAAATCCTTACCACTTTATAAGTAGCTGGCTCTCCGGGATTTCAGAGCAGTGTAAAATGTTACTGATTTGAAGAAGGGAGAACTATTGAATGGCTAAAGATGATGTAATTGAAGTCGAAGGTACCGTTCTTGAAACGTTGCCAAATGCTATGTTCAAAGTAGAATTAGAGAATGGGCATGTCGTATTGGCTCACGTTTCTGGTAAAATCCGTATGAACTTCATTCGTATTTTACCAGGAGACAAAGTTACGGTAGAATTATCTCCGTACGATTTAAATCGTGGTCGTATTACGTACCGTTTTAAATAATATAGCACTCCGTAATCTTTAAGGAGGTTCGAGACATGAAAGTAAGACCGTCAGTTAAACCAATCTGCGAAAAATGTAAAGTTATTCGTAGACGTGGAAAAGTAATGGTTATTTGTGAAAACCCTAAACATAAACAAAAACAAGGTTAATCAGAAGGAGGTGCATTCGTAATGGCACGTATCGCAGGTGTAGATATTCCTCGAGACAAACGCGTTGTTATTTCTTTAACTTACGTATTCGGCATTGGTCGCACAACTGCTGAAAAAATTCTTGCAGAAGCAGGTATTTCTGAAGAAACACGAGTTCGTGATTTAACGGAAGACGAATTAGGACGTATCCGTGATATCATCGATCGTATTAAAGTTGAGGGAGACCTTCGTCGTGAAGTATCTCTTAACATCAAACGTCTAATGGAGATCGGTTCTTACCGTGGTCTTCGTCACCGTCGTGGTTTACCAGTTCGTGGTCAAAACTCTAAAAACAATGCTCGTACACGTAAAGGTCCACGTCGTACAGTAGCAAATAAAAAGAAATAATAAGTAAAGGAGGTTGAACTAACAATGGCACGTAAAACAAACACTCGTAAAAAACGTGTGAAAAAGAATATTGAAGCTGGTATAGCTCATATTCGTTCTACTTTCAACAACACAATCGTAACACTTACAGATACTCACGGTAACGCACTTTCTTGGTCTAGTGCTGGTGCACTTGGTTTCCGTGGATCTCGTAAATCTACTCCATTCGCTGCGCAAATGGCTGCTGAAACTGCTGCTAAAGCTGCAATGGAACACGGTTTAAAAACTTTAGAGGTTACTGTTAAAGGTCCTGGTGCTGGTCGTGAAGCTGCAATTCGTGCTCTTCAAGCTGCAGGTCTAGAAGTAACAGCAATTAGAGATGTTACTCCAGTTCCTCATAATGGATGTCGTCCACCAAAACGTCGTCGTGTGTAATTTTTCTGTATAGAATTTTCCCTTTTGTCTATAATGGATATGATGCATTATCGAGAAATTTCGTACAGAAACATCGCTTGTTGTGCACAATCGGGAACTGCCTAAGGGGGACTTTCGGTTAGACAGGGGTTATACCTTTGTTTAACCGGGGTTTCGACGTTTTGAAGGAGGGTTTAGTTAATGATTGAAATCGAAAAGCCGAAAATCGAAACGGTTGAACTTAACGAAGATGCTAAATATGGTAAATTCGTAATTGAACCGCTTGAGCGTGGATATGGTACTACTTTGGGTAACTCCTTACGTCGTATTCTTTTATCCTCACTCCCTGGTGCCGCTGTTACTGCTATCCAAATCGATGGCGTATTACATGAATTTTCAACAGTTGAGGGCGTAGTAGAAGACGTTACGACGATCATCTTAAACTTGAAAAAGTTAGCTCTTAAAATCTACTCTGAAGAAGAGAAGACGTTGGAAATCGATGTACAGGGCGAAGGTATTGTCACAGCTGCTGATATTACTCACGATAGTGATGTAGAAATCTTAAATCCAGATTTACACATTGCAACGTTAGCAAAAGATGCGCATTTCCGCGTGCGTTTAACTGCAAAGCGTGGCCGTGGGTATACGCCAGCTGATGCAAATAAAAGCGAAGATCAACCAATAGGAGTAATTCCTATTGATTCTATTTATACTCCAGTATCACGTGTGACTTACCAAGTGGAAAAGACACGTGTCGGACAAGTGGCTAATTATGATAAGCTTACGCTTGATGTATGGACGGATGGAAGCATCGGGCCAAAAGAAGCTATCTCTTTAGGTGCCAAAATCTTAACTGAGCATTTAAATATCTTTGTTGGTTTAACTGATGAAGCACAAAATGCTGAGATTATGGTCGAGAAGGAAGAAGATCAAAAAGAGAAAGTTCTTGAGATGACTATCGAAGAACTAGACCTTTCTGTTCGTTCTTATAATTGCCTAAAACGTGCAGGAATTAATACTGTACAAGAGCTTGCGAACAAAACAGAAGAAGATATGATGAAAGTTCGTAACTTAGGACGTAAATCCTTAGAAGAAGTTAAACATAAACTTGAGGAATTAGGTTTAGGTTTACGTAAAGACGACTGAGGATTTAAACCCATCAACAAAGGAGGGAACTACGAATGGCATACAGAAAATTAGGCCGTACAAGTGCGCAACGTAAAGCTATGTTACGTGATTTAGCTACTGATTTAATTATCAACGAGCGCATCCAAACGACAGAAACTCGTGCAAAAGAACTTCGTTCTGTAGTGGAAAAAATGATCACTTTAGGTAAACGCGGAGATCTTCATGCTCGTCGTCAAGCAGCAGCTTTCATTCGCAATGAAGTAGCTAACGCTGAGACTGGTCAAGATGCACTTCAAAAACTATTCGCTGATGTAGCTCCACGCTATGCTGAGCGCCAAGGCGGATACACTCGTATTGCAAAAATTGGTCCACGTCGCGGAGACGCAGCACCAATGGTAATTATCGAGTTAGTATAATGATAATTAAAAGGGCAGGACAGTTCTTTTCAAGAAACTGGTCATGGCCCTTTTTTTTAAATATAAAAATAGGCTAACTGTGCGAAGGAAAGGGTGCCTTCTATTGAAAAAAGAGAAACTTCGGATAGAAAATATATCATTTCAATATCCTGGGGCAGCCACTTATGCATTAAAAGATGTTTCATTTTCCTTATATGAGGGAGAATGGGTATCTATTATTGGACAAAACGGTTCAGGAAAGTCTACACTTGCAAAATTATTGAATGGTTTGTTTTTGCCAGAAGCAGGGACTATTACAGTAAATGATACAATGGTTTTATCAGAGGAAACAGTATGGGATGTTCGAAAACAAATTGGAATGGTATTTCAAAATCCAGATAATCAATTTGTTGGAACAACAGTGCAAGATGATGTTGTATTTGGCTTAGAGAATATCGGAATGCCAAGAGAACAAATGATTGAAAGATTAGAACAGGCCTTGCAACTTGTCCGTATGGAAGATTTTCTTAATGATGAGCCTCATTCCTTATCCGGTGGGCAAAAGCAGAGAGTGGCAATAGCAGGCGTTTTAGCACTTCAACCATCTATTTTAATATTAGATGAAGCAACGTCAATGTTAGACCCTCAAGGGAGACGTGAAGTAGTAGAAACGGTTAGACAACTTGTTACTCAAAAAGGTATTACTGTGTTATCGATTACGCACGATTTAGAGGAAGCGGCACAGTCAGATCGTGTTATTATTTTAAATAAGGGAGAAATATTAGAGGAAGGGACTCCAGAAAAAATTTTCAAATCCTCTCATATGCTCCAGGAAATTGGCTTAGATGTACCGTTTTCAGTGAAAATAGCAGAATTATTAAAAAGAAATGAAATTCTCTTGCAAAATACGCATCTTACAATGGAAAGCTTGGTGAACGAACTTTGGAGATTACATTCCAAAAAGTAGAGCATCGTTATCAATATAAAACTCCATTTGAAAGACGCGCACTTTATGATGTAGACGTGTCGTTTCCAAGTGGGGGCTATTATGCCATTATCGGTCATACTGGTTCAGGTAAGTCGACGATGATTCAACATTTAAATGGTTTATTGCAGCCGACAAATGGTACAGTTCAAATTGGTGAACATTTGATTTCGGCAGGAAAGAAAGAAAAAAAGCTAAAGCCACTACGTAAAAAAGTAGGGGTTGTCTTTCAATTCCCAGAACATCAGTTGTTTGAAGAGACTGTGGAGAAAGATATTTGTTTCGGCCCTACTAATTTTGGAGTATCTGTAGACGAAGCAAGGCAAAAGGCTAGAAAGGCAATTGAACTTGTAGGGCTAGAACCGGAACTGTTAACACGTTCTCCGTTCGAATTAAGTGGTGGACAAATGAGACGTGTTGCAATAGCGGGTGTACTGGCGATGGAACCTGAAGTGCTTGTATTAGATGAACCTACAGCAGGACTAGATCCAAAAGGGCAGAACGAACTTATGGAGATGTTTTATAAGTTGCACAAGGAGAAAGGTCTTACAGTTATCCTTGTAACGCATAATATGGAGGATGCTGCTCAGTATGCGGAGCAGATTGTAGTTATGCATAAAGGAACGGTCTTTTTGCAAGGAAGTGCAGAGGAAGTATTTTCACATGCTGATGAACTAGAGAAAATTGGTGTGGATCTTCCTATGTCATTAAAGTATAAACGTGCAATTGAAGAGAAGTTTGGTATTTCAATTCCAAAGGCTACCTTATCTTTAGAGGACCTTACTCATGAAGTTGTGCAGGTGTTACGAAAAGGTGGTCATGAATCATGCAGCAGTTGATTATTGGGAGATATATCCCGGGGAATTCACTTATTCATCAACTTGATCCACGTACGAAGCTGCTGATTGTCTTTTTATATGTATTTGTTGTTTTCTTAGCAAATAATGCGATTTCATATGGATTTTTATTTTTATATGCACTCATTGCTTTATTTTTTGCAAAAGTGCCGATTCGTTATGTACTTTCGGGCTTAAAACCAATTTTATGGATTTTTCTTTTTACATTTTTCCTGCATATTTTTACAAATAAAGAGGGGGATGTACTATTCCAGCTTGGTTGGTTTTCGATATATGAAAAAGGATTAGAGCAAGGGATATACATTTCTGTACGATTCTTCGTTATTATTTTAATGACGACATTATTAACGTTAACGACGACACCTATTGAAATTACAGATGGTTTGGAGACGTTATTAAAGCCGTTGAAGCGTATAAAGGTTCCTGTTCATGAAATCGCATTAATGATGTCAATTTCTCTTCGTTTTATCCCGACATTAATGGATGAAACGAGTAAAATAATGAAAGCACAAGCGTCACGTGGTATTGATTTTGCCGGGGGACCGATAAAAGATAGAATGAAAGCTATTATTTCACTGCTCGTTCCTCTGTTTATCAGTGCTTTTAAGCGTGCAGAGGACTTAGCCATTGCGATGGAAGCTCGTGGATATCAAAGTGGTGAAGGACGTACTAAATTTAGGCAACTACGCTGGAAAACAAGCGATACAGTAACGATTGTCAGCTTATTTTGTTTAGCTTGTATTTTGGCATGGGTGCGATCGTAATGGAGAATAGAGAAATGGATAGAATAAAATGTACGGTTGCATATGATGGCATGCATTTTTGTGGTTATCAAATTCAGCCGAACCATCGTACTGTTCAACAGGAGATAGAAAAAGCATTGCAGAAATTGCATAAGGGAGAACTTGTTCGTGTTCAGGCATCTGGTAGAACAGATTCTACAGTTCATGCAAAAGGACAAGTAATACACTTTGATACTCCTTTGTCTCTTGAAGAGTGGCAATGGAGTAATGCTTTAAACACAATGTTGCCAGATGATATTGTTATTAGGCAAGTAGAGAAAAAAACAGAAGAATTTCATGCACGTTACGGTGTTGAGAAAAAAGAATATCGTTATCGTGTATTATTATCAAAGACTGCGGATGTATTCCGTAGAAATTACGTATATCAATATCCATACCCGCTCGAAATCAACTCTATACGAAAAGCAATTCCTTATTTTATTGGAACGCATGATTTCACTTCTTTTTGTTCAGCAAAAACTGACAAAAAAGATAAAGTGCGAACAATTTATGAAATCGAGTTAATTGAACAAAATGATGAAATAATTTTTCGTTTTGTAGGTAATGGATTTTTATATAATATGGTCAGAATTATTGTTGGTACGTTACTTAGCGTAGGGCAAGGAAAGCTTGATCCTGATAGCATTCCAGAGATTTTAGCGAAACAAAATCGTCAGTTTGCTGGAAAGATGGCTCCAGGTCATGGGCTTTACTTATGGGAGGTAAACTATAACAACTAATCCTGGTGTAACATTTGCTTGACATTAGAAACTCAAAAGTATATCATAACATATGGTATTGTTTCTAAAACCACGATTAGCCCCGGAAGGAAATCGTGTTTAAGATAAACAATAGATTTTTTCTATGGAAAAGATAACGAGGAGGGAAACACATGCGTACGACTTTTATGGCAAAAGCTAACGAAGTTGAGCGTAAATGGTATGTGGTTGATGCTGAAGGTCAAACTTTAGGTCGCCTTGCTAGTGAAGTAGCATCCATTTTACGTGGTAAAAACAAACCTACATTTACACCACACGTTGACACGGGTGATCATGTAATTATTATTAACGCTGAGAAAATTCATTTAACAGGTAATAAATTAAACGATAAAATTTACTACCGTCACACTAACCACCCAGGTGGACTTAAGCAAAGAACAGCTCTTGAAATGCGTACAAACTACCCTGTACAAATGTTAGAGCTTGCAATTAAAGGCATGCTTCCAAAAGGACGCTTAGGCCGTCAAGTTTCTAAGAAACTTAACGTGTATGCTGGAGCAGAGCATCCACACCAAGCACAAAAACCAGAAGTTTACGAACTTCGCGGATAATTAATTAAAGGAGGGCTTACTTTGGCACAGGTTCAATACTATGGCACTGGACGTCGTAAGAGTTCAGTAGCGCGCGTACGCCTAGTTCCAGGCGAAGGACGCGTTATCATTAACGGTCGTGATTTTGAAAACTATATCCCATTTGCTGCATTACGTGAAGTAGTGAAACAACCTCTAGTTGCAACAGAAACTTTAGGTAACTACGATGTACTTGTAAACGTAAATGGTGGTGGATACACTGGTCAAGCTGGTGCTATTCGTCACGGTATTTCTCGCGCTTTATTAAAAGCTGATCCAGAATACCGTCTAACACTAAAACGTGCAGGTCTATTAACTCGTGACGCACGTATGAAAGAGCGTAAAAAATACGGTCTTAAAGGCGCACGTCGTGCACCTCAGTTCTCAAAACGTTAATTTTTGCGAACTACAAACCCCAACCATTTTGGTTGGGGTTTTTTTATGTTTCATTCCTCTTTTGCAATTTTTATAGCTTGGAATATTTTAGTGCTACCGCCACGCGTATGCTTCTTCTTTAGAAGTTTAGACTAATACGTATTAGGGAGGTTTATAAGTACTATGAATGTCATTGTCAGCTTACAAGAAAAACAAAAAGAAAAGCAGTTAAAATACGAGCGGAAGATGTTGCGGGAATTATCATTAAAAACATTGCGTTCAAATATTCGTGATGCCTTTCAAATGCAAGAGCTTCATCGTCAGTATGAAGATTACTGTATTGAATTAGGGATAGAATCTTATTTATTAGGAGCGAGATACAGTAAATTTGGTTATTATGGTGAATCGTTTTTTGATGTGAAATATAGAGCTTTAGAAGAAGAACAACAATTAACTGAAACGCTATTTCAATTTTTAACGAGTATGACTATGCGAGAAATAAAGTTGAAAGATGAGGAATTACTTTTTGAATCTTGTCAGCAGTTTATAGGATTGTGGTGGCAAGAAGGGTATGAAAAAGGTGAAAGAAGATATCGATTAAAGCTTCATTAAGACAAGCATAAACTTTCCTCTTGTCCCATATAAGTAATTAGAGGGACTAGCTGGAGGAGGAAAGGTATGAAGAGAATTCGAATTATCTCTTTTGCACTCGCTGCGGTTGTATTGTTTTTTTTAGTTAAACAAGAATTTCAAATTACAAAATCGTGGCGAGCTTGGAATTTACCCTTATCAGGGAAAGTAATTGTATTAGATGCTGGGCATGGTGGACCAGATGGAGGGGCTGTTGGTGGAAAGGATATTATAGAAAAGGATATTACGCTTGAAATTACAAAAAAGGTACAAGACTATTTACAAGAACAAGGTGCACTAGTTATTTTAACACGTGAGGGAGATTATGATTTAGCTAACAAAGATACAAAGTCATATAGTAGACGTAAAGCAGAGGATTTAAAAAAACGTGTAGAAATCATCAATAAACCTGATGTAGACTTTTTTGCAAGTATTCATTTAAATGCTTTAACTAGTAGTGGATCGAAAGGCGCACAAACGTTCTATTACCGCTCTTCGATTGAAAATGAACGTGCTGCAAAATTTATACAGGCTGAATTGAGAACAAGTTTAGAAAACACGAATCGTTCTGCTAAGACAATTTCGCATGTATATTTATTAAAGTATTCTAAAACACCAGGTGCTTTAATTGAAGCTGGCTTTTTATCGAATGTGAACGAAAGGTATATGTTAAATTCGGAGAAATATCAGCAAAAGGTAGCAGCTGCAATATACCGTGGTATATTACGTTATTTCACGGAAAAAGGAAATCCTCCAGAATAAGGAGGATTTTTTTGAGCTTCTCTCGTTAACGAAGTTTTCGGAAAATATGTTATACTGGAAATGTAAACGTATTTATTTCAAGGATAAGCAGAGATAAATTCAATTAACATTACGTTATTTTTCATACAGGGGGCTGGGCTAATTATGATAACGAAAGAGCAAGTGGTTGAAGCGTTAGAAGGGATTGTAGATCCGTTTTTACATAAAACATTAAAAGAAACAAGTGCAATTAAAGAGGTAACAGTCAAGCCAGAGAAGGAACATGTGAGTGTCAAAATTGCAATCGTAAAAACCGGTACAGCGGAACAAATGCAGTTGCAGTCTGGAATTGTAAAGTTAGTAAAAGAACTTGGGGCAGCAACAGTTGGACTTCGTTTTGCAGAATTTACAGAAGAGGAATTAGCTCAGTTTGCACCGGAACAAGAAGAAGAGCAAAGTGAATCTTTATTGTCACCTAATTCAAAAACAACATTCTTAGCAGTAGCGAGTGGAAAAGGTGGCGTGGGAAAATCAACTGTTTCCGTTAACCTTGCAGTTGCTTTAGCTCGTTTAGGAAAAAAAGTTGGTATTATTGATGCGGACATTTACGGTTTTAGTGTGCCAGACATGATGGGGATAGAAAAACGTCCTATCGTAAGAGGTGACAAGATAATTCCGGTGGAACGTTTAGGTGTAAAGGTAATCTCAATGGGCTTCTTTGTAGAGGATAATGCACCAGTTATTTGGAGAGGACCTATGCTTGGGAAAATGTTAAACCACTTCTTCACAGAAGTAGAATGGGGCGATTTAGATTATTTAGTACTAGATTTGCCACCAGGCACAGGTGATGTTGCGTTAGATGTGCACTCAATGTTGCCATCTTGCAAAGAGATTATTGTAACGACGCCTCATCCAACAGCTGCGTTTGTAGCAGCGCGTGCTGGAGCGATGGCATTGCGCACTGAACATAGTATTCTTGGTGTTGTTGAGAATATGGCATATTTTGAAAGTAAGGTAACTGGTGAGAAAGAATATGTATTTGGAAAAGGTGGGGGAGATAAGTTAGCTACCGAATTACAAACGAATGTTCTTGGTCGCATTCCGCTACAACAACCCGATTGGAATAAAGAAGACTTTGCTCCTTCAGTATATGAAGATACACATACAACGGGCATTATTTATAGTAAAATAGCTGAAACAGTAATTGATAGAACAGCTGTTACACAAAAATAAAGTGAAACTTTAATCAGTGGGGTTTACCTGTTACTGACAACAATAAGGCTTTTGTTGCTAGTAAACCTTTCGCTTAACTAGAGGGGGCCATTTCGTCTGTTAATAGCAAGATAAAGTAATAACGAGTGAACAATGTATAAATTGTCCACTCGTTATTATAGTTATTATTTTTTACTATTCTTCCTTCTTCCCGCCTTGAGAACCACCGTCACCGCCTGCTTCTTTCTTACCAGATCCGCCTTTTTCAGCTTTTTGCACACCTTTACTAATGATATCAATCATCTTGGCTTGGAAGAGTGGACTTTCAGCAGTTTCTGTTAGTACTTGTTGTAGATATTGACGGTATTCTTTACTCTTCATTGTTTGTAACATCATTTTTTCTACTTCAGGATTTTTCATAATTTCTATAACGCCTGCTTGGTATTCAGGGTCTTTTAATAAGGTTTTCATTAATTGGGTTTGTTCTTTCCCCATACTTTTAGCGAACTTCGATGAGAACTCAGGATCTTTAAAGAGCTTTTCCCAGAATTGTTGCCCTTTATCGGATACCATGGCATCTTCAATCGTTTTCTTTACTACTGTTTCATCTAGTATGAGTGCTTGTTTCATTTTTTCATCAGTTAATACATCTTGAATAGCTTTCTTACCTTGATCTGTTTTTAAAATATCAACAATCATTTTCTTTGTTTGATCGTAATCTAGTTCGGATTTCGTTTCTTTTCCTTGTGCGCATGCTGCAAGTGCGATAAGTAGAAAAGAAGAAACGAAAATGAATAGCATCCGTTTCATAAGTTGGAACTCCTTTCAGCACAGTTCTCTCTTTTTAATATAAATATCTTTAAGGAATTTATACATGAACATGGCTAGCTTTTTGAAATTGTCATTGATACAATTTAATTAGAAATATAAGGATAATGGGGGATGTGTTGTGAATAGCCGCAAGTGGGTACGACTATTTTTAACGACGTTGTTTCTTGGTGGAATTAGCACAGTTATTATTGGTTTTGTTTTGGAGTGGGACAAGTACAATAAATTTTTTCAAAATTTCGACGGTAAGGAGATTTTAGCAGTATCTTTCTGGCTGATGGGTGTAGGATTTATTTTTAGTGTTATAAGTCAAATGGGATTCTTTGCATATTTAACAATCCACCGTTTTGGACTAGGGATGTTCCGCTCATCTTCTTTATGGAATGCAGTCCAGCTCTTCTTTATTGCATTCGTATTATTTGATTTTGTGTATTTAAGATCTGTACTTATTGCAAATGGGGAAGTCTCGTTAGGGAATAACATACTTGTTGCTGGAATATTATTTGTGTTTGGAGCAATTGTTGCTTATGTAAAAAGCAAAGAAACAAATAAAAAAGCATTTGTGCCAGCTCTGTTCTTTATGGTTGTTGTAACAATCCTTGAATGGGTACCGGCGCTTCGGATTAATGATACAGATTGGTTATATTTAATGGTTATACCGCTATTGTTATGTAACGCATATCAATTACTTGTATTACATCGTTTAATCGGAAAAACAAGTAAATCAGCTTAATAGAGAGATTTTATACACCAGCAGTTATAATGCTGGAAATGGTATGATTAAAAAAGCTCTACCACCTTCTTGAAAGGTAGTAGAGCTTTTTATGCGTGAAGAGTGGTAGGGAAGAAGCTACTTCACATCTTCACTTTTCGTACTTGTGCTGGAAATAAGTTGTGATACGGATATTTGCTCATATCCATCACTTTTTATTTTTTGCAGGAGCAGCGGTAAAGCTCTATTTGTTTGAAGGGCAGAATCGGATGCGTGTAATAAGACGATATCTCCACCTTTCAAATTATTAGAGACAGTGGAAACGATGTTATTTACACCTGGGTTTTTCCAATCGTTTGAATTATTACTCCAATGCACGACGGTGTATCCAAGTGATTCTGCGATTTTAAGGGTTGCTTTGTTAAATTCGCCACTAGGTGGACGTAACAGCTTGACTTGTTTTACACCAAGTTTCGTAAAAACATCTTGTGCTCGTAAAAGGTCTCGTCTTATTTCATTTGTCTCTAGAGAAGTGTAGGATGTGTAATTGTACCCCATACTACCGATTTCGTGTCCGTCTTTCATGATTCGCTCTACAATATCGGGGTGTCTTTCGGCCCATGCAGCAGAAAGGAAGAATGTTGCATTCTTAATTTCTCTTTCTTTAAGAGTATCTAGGATTGGAATTGCTTTTTTGTCTCCCCAACTAATATCAAACGTAAATGCAACTTGCTTTTTAGCGGTGTCTCCTTTGTAAATTACTTTAGGGCCTGTAGCAGTTGAAAAAGCAGATTCATGTGAATATGTTTTTAAAAAGAGTAGCCATGCTGTAAATAAGGACAGTATCACTATTAAGCTAATGTGTTTAAAATTTCTCTTACTCGTAATAAAAAAGAAAAACATAATATTACGCCCCTTTGTCCAATCCTTTTCAGTTACATATATGCTGTAAATATAAAAAAGAGAACAAAGGATTAATATCGTAAGTAGTGGATATAATGGATGATAGGATTGTGATAATTGAAAATGAGCGGAACGTTTATTGTTGCGTAAGGAATTATTGAGGTGATTGTTTGCTTGGGCTGATGTTGACAAAAGAAGAGAGAAAAGAAATGGAATACATATTGAAGAGAGAATTAGAGGAACTTTTATTTGATTTTGAAGATGAGCGTATTCATGAAGTTGTAAAAAAAGCCATGGAAGAAAGATATAAAATCATTTTCTGTTTATTCCGGAGAGTAGCTAACACAGAAGAATGTATTCGTTATGTAAGAAAAAGAATTTTTTATTAAAAAGTGTTGACGTTAATAGTTTGTATATGTTAAATTAATAACCGTCGCTGATGCGGAAACGCAGAAAACGACAAAAAGAAATTGAAAAACTTAGTTGACATCGAAAAACGAAAATGTTAACATAAGGAAGTCGCAAATGAGCGACCAAGTAGTTCTTTGAAAACTGAACGAAACAAACAACGT
>NZ_JBQAHG010000012.1:0-63082 GCF_051916765.1 Bacillus cereus group sp. MYBK15-3 | reverse complement strand
TAATGATGGCAGAGAGGTCACACCCGTTCCCATACCGAACACGGAAGTTAAGCTCTCTAGCGCCGATGGTAGTTGGGACCTTGTCCCTGTGAGAGTAGGACGTTGCCAGGCTAATATTATTCCGCAGTAGCTCAGTGGTAGAGCTATCGGCTGTTAACCGATCGGTCGTAGGTTCGAGTCCTACCTGCGGAGCCATTATGCTTCCATAGCTCAGCTGGTAGAGCACTTCCATGGTAAGGAAGAGGTCACCGGTTCAAGCCCGGTTGGAAGCTTGGGAATAGGTTTAAAACTTTTTTGGCCCGTTGGTCAAGTGGTTAAGACACCGCCCTTTCACGGCGGTAACACGGGTTCGAATCCCGTACGGGTCACCACTTTTGGAGGATTAGCTCAGCTGGGAGAGCACCTGCCTTACAAGCAGGGGGTCGGCGGTTCGATCCCGTCATCCTCCACCATATATATTTAAAATGTCGGAGGGGTAGCGAAGTGGCTAAACGCGGCGGACTGTAAATCCGCTCCTTCGGGTTCGGCAGTTCGAATCTGCCCCCCTCCACCATTTTCTTTAAAATAACCTGAGAGGGTTTATTTTTTTGAAAAGATAACCATACTAGTAAATATTAATGGGCTATAGCCAAGCGGTAAGGCAACGGACTTTGACTCCGTCATGCGCTGGTTCGAATCCAGCTAGCCCAGCCATTTACGAGCCATTAGCTCAGTTGGTAGAGCATCTGACTTTTAATCAGAGGGTCGAAGGTTCGAGTCCTTCATGGCTCATCATTTTTGCGGAAGTAGTTCAGTGGTAGAATACAACCTTGCCAAGGTTGGGGTCGCGGGTTCGAATCCCGTCTTCCGCTTAACTAATAAGGGGCCTTAGCTCAGCTGGGAGAGCGCCTGCCTTGCACGCAGGAGGTCAGCGGTTCGATCCCGCTAGGCTCCATCTAAATAAAAAAGCTTACATCATATGATGTAAGCTTTTTTTGTTTTTAAAAAGACAACTTTTATACTTGTCGTTTAAAATGAAGAAAACGTAAAAATAAGGGATGGGGAGATAATTGTGAAAGTTGTTATTGCATCTGATTCATATAAAGAAAGCCTAAAAGCTATAGAAGTATGTGGAGCTATTGAAAGAGGTTTTAGAGCAATTTTTCCTAATGCAGAGTATGTGAAAATACCAATTGGAGATGGAGGAGAAGGGACGGTTGAATCACTTGTTGATGCTACAGGGGGGAGAATTATATCAATTAGTGTGACAGGACCGCTTAGAGAAGGTATACAAGCTTTTTATGGCATTTCTAAAGATAAAAAGACAGCGTTTATTGAAATGGCAGCAGCATCAGGATTACAGCACGTTCCAGTTGAAAAGCGCAACCCACTTATTACAACGACAAAAGGAACAGGAGAACTTATATTACATGCGCTAGATCAAGGAGTGGAGTACATAATTTTAGGACTTGGAGGAAGTGCTACAAATGATGGTGGGGCAGGTATGTTAGCAGCTTTAGGAGTAAGATTTATAAATGACAAGGGTGAAGTAATAGATCCATCTGGAGGCACATTACATTCGATTGTTGCTATTGATTTTTCACGAATGGACCCCCGCTTAAAGGGGGTAAAGATAGAAGCGGCATGTGATGTGGATAATCCATTAGTCGGAATGCAGGGAGCATCTTTCATATTTGGGAGACAAAAGGGTGCAAATGTAGAGATGATGAAAGAGCTAGATGAGAATTTACAACATTATGCGAATATGCTTAAACAATATGTATCTTTTGATGTATCTGAAATACCTGGTGCAGGGGCAGCGGGAGGAATGGGAGCGGCTGTTATTTCAGTGTTAAAGGGAGACTTGCGGAGGGGCATTGAAATTGTATTAGATTACACAAATTTCAATAAACATATAGAAGATGCAAATCTCATTATAACTGGTGAAGGTAGAATAGATAAACAAACTGCATATGGAAAGGCTCCTGTGGGTGTTGCGGGGCGTGCGAAACGTTTTTCTGTGCCTGTAATTGCTCTTGGAGGGTCTGTATCATCTGATTATTCAGCTGTGTACGAGAAAGGAATAGATGCGGTATTTAGTATTACAACGAGACCGATGACACTAGAAGAAGCATATAAAGTAGCAGAAGAAAATATTGAAATGACAACAAAAAATATTGCAATAGTATGGAAAATAGCATCAGAAAAACACTTCTAAATGTAGGAGTGTTTTATTATTATTATTTAATAATAGTGATTGCGATTGTTTCATTAAGTTAACTTTATACATAGAATAGTCTTGAAATTTGGTTTTCAGTATGAATATAAGTGAATAAATTGTATATCCATACAGAAAAATGTCGAGTTGAGTCAGACTATATAAAAGATTTAAAATATTTAGTGAAGGCATAAAAGGGGGATACTATCTATGAAAAAAGAAATCTCAGTTATTGGAGTTCCAATGGATTTAGGACAGATGCGTCGTGGAGTTGATATGGGACCGAGCGCGATCCGTTATGCAGGGGTAATTGAAAGAATTGAAGAAATTGGATATGACGTTAAAGATATGGGAGATATATGTATAGAGAGAGAAAAAGAGATAGATGAAAATACAAAATTAAGAAACCTTACACAAGTTGCAACTGTATGTAATGAATTAGCAAGTAAGGTGGATCATATTATAGAAGAAGGTCGTTTTCCACTTGTATTAGGTGGTGACCATAGTATTGCTATCGGTACATTAGCTGGTGTAGCAAAACATTATAAAAACTTAGGCGTTATTTGGTATGATGCACATGGTGATTTAAATACAGAGGAAACTTCACCATCTGGAAATATTCATGGTATGTCACTTGCAGCAAGTTTAGGTTATGGACATTCTTCACTTGTAGATTTATACGGAGCATATCCAAAGGTGAAAAAAGAGAATGTCGTAATTATCGGTGCGCGTGCATTGGATGAAGGAGAAAAAGATTTCATTCGCAATGAAGGTATTAAAGTGTTCTCAATGCATGAAATTGATCGTATGGGGATGACGGCTGTTATGGAAGAAACAATCGCATATTTATCTCATACTGATGGTGTACACTTATCATTAGATTTAGACGGTCTTGATCCTCATGATGCACCAGGTGTTGGAACGCCTGTAATTGGCGGTCTATCTTATCGTGAAAGTCATTTGGCGATGGAAATGTTAGCAGAAGCTGATATTATCACATCTGCTGAATTTGTTGAGGTAAATACGATTTTAGATGAGAGAAATAGAACGGCAACAACAGCAGTTGCTTTAATGGGTTCTTTATTCGGTGAAAAACTAAAATAAATGTAAGAAAAGCAACTGAGAAGTTGCTTTTTTTATTTGAAAATAGGCGTATAATAATGATTTATATTATACTGTACAATAAAAATGTTTGACATCTTACCAATTTGAGCTAAAGGGGGTTGTTTGTAATTGTCGTTTGTTTCATGTATGGTATAATTAACTAGTTGTTGGAAATACATACAGATAGAGCATAAAACAATATTTCAATATATGGATAGAATTGCTCGTAAGTAGGAGGAAGGGATAGCATGCCTTTTGAAGATACGACCATTTTGAAATATCTTAGTACGGCATTAGATATTGCCATTGTATGGTTTATTATATATAAGCTAATTCTTATAATCCGAGGGACAAAAGCTGTTCAACTTTTAAAAGGGATTACAGTTATTATCGTCGTTAAGATGATCAGTATTTTCCTTGAATTGCGTACGCTATCTTGGCTAACTGAACAAGTATTAACGTGGGGATTTTTAGCCGTTATTATTATCTTTCAGCCAGAATTGCGAAGAGCACTTGAGCAGCTAGGGCGCGGAAGTTTATTTTCGCGTGTTGGAACGCATGAGGATGATGAACCTGAAATGGTTGCAACAGCGATAGCAAAAGCAACCGAATATATGGGGAAACGTAGAATTGGTGCATTAATTACTTTGTCAAAAGAGACCGGTATGGGTGATTATGTGGAAACGGGTATTCCGCTGAATGCAAACGTATCATCGGAATTACTTATTAATATTTTTATTCCAAATACACCTCTTCATGACGGAGCGGTAATTATGCAAGGAAGTACAATTAAAGCAGCAGCATGCTATCTTCCATTATCAGAAAGTCCGTTTATTTCTAAAGAATTAGGAACTAGACATCGTGCTGCAATGGGAGTTAGTGAAGTTACTGATAGTATTACAGTAGTTGTGTCTGAAGAAACTGGTCAAATTTCTTTAACGAAAAATGGTAAGTTGCATCGTGATTTGAAGACAGAACAGCTGAAGGATATGTTATTAGCTGAATTTAGTGGAAACGAAAAAACGACTTCTTCGTCTTTATGGAATTGGAGGAGAAAGCGTCATGGATAAGTTAATGGAGAATCATTGGTTTTTAAAAGGGATCTCATTACTATTGGCGTGTATGCTTTTTATGTCAGCGACGTTAACTGAAAAAAATACGACATCAGGTATATTACCTTTTGCAAATGATACGAAAGAAACATTAACTAATTATGCTATTAATCTTAAGTATGATGAGGAGAAATATATTGTAAGTGGTATTCCGGCAGAGGGCGTTAAAGTAAAATTAGAAGGCCCAAAAGCATCAGTTGCTACAGCAAAAGCAAAAAAACAATTTGACATACCGGTTGATTTGCGAGATAGTCCAAAAGGAACTTATGAGATTTCTTTAAAAACGAACGGGCTTCCAGATGATGTGAAAGGAACAGTTCAGCCATCAACAATTAAAGTTACTCTTCATGAAAAGGCGAGAAAATATGTTCATGTAGATCTGAAATTATCAAATGAGGATCAGATGCCAGCGGGGGCTACTCTAGAAAAATCAAGCCTTAAACCGGATACTGTTGAGGTAGTTGGGACGAAAGAAGAAATTGAAAGCATTTCATCTGCCAAAGCGTATGTTGATTTAAAAGGTGTTAATAAAACTGTTACAAAAACGCCCGAAGTTACATTATACAATAAAGAAGGAAAACGTTTAAATGTAAGAACAAGTCCATCTAAGATTAGTGTAACGTTGAATGTGGCAACGCAAAATACAGCCAATAATACTGAAAAAACTGTTCCTGTAACGTATACGAAGAAGGGGAGTTTAGCAGAAGGATTGGCGGTTACAAATATCAGTGTTGAACCGAGAGAAGTAACGATAGCTGGTCCAAAAGATATTTTGGATAATATACAATCGCTAGAGGGGGTCGAAGTAGATCTTAGTCAATTGACAGAGTCTACAACATTCGATGCCTCTGTTTTATTACCCAAGGGTGTAACAAGTGCCAAACCGAATCAAGTGAAGGTTTCGGTGGGAGTGCAAAAAACAAAACAAACGAAAACAAAAACGATTGATGGTATCCCAATCCAGAAAAATGGACTTTCTAAAGATGTTACTGCTCAGCTACTTTCGCCGCAAGATGGAAAGATAAGTGTTGATATTTCAGGAGAAGCAAGTATAGTAGATAAAATAACAGCTGCTCAAATAACAGCGGTAATTAATCTGCAAAATGTATCTCCAGGAACGAAAGATATTTCAATTCAAGTGAGTGGTCCTGGTAATATTTCAATAGAGCCAAAACAAAAAAGTGCTAAAGTTACTATTGTGAAGAAAGAAAAACCAGATAAAGAAGTACAGGGTAACGGTCAACAACCGGATTCAAACACCGATCAAGAAAATCAAAATGAGAAACCAAAAAATCCTGAACCTGATTCAGAAAAAGAACAGGAAAAGAATCAAAACCAAAATCAAAATCAAGATAAAGATAAAGAAACGAGTCAAGAACCAACAGTAGATAATCACAATCAAAAAGAGCAAGAAAAAGGAGCGAATCATAATGGGTAAATATTTTGGTACAGATGGAGTACGCGGAGTTGCAAATAAGGAGTTAACACCTGAATTAGCTTTCAAAATTGGACGTTTTGGTGGTTATGTATTAACAAAAGATACAGATCGTCCAAAAGTAATTATCGGTCGTGATACACGTGTATCTGGCCATATGTTAGAAGGAGCTTTAGTAGCAGGGCTATTATCAACTGGAGCAGAAGTAATGCGCCTTGGCGTTATTTCTACACCGGGCGTTGCTTATTTAACAAAAGCACTAGACGCACAAGCGGGTGTTATGATTTCTGCATCTCATAATCCAGTACAAGATAACGGTATTAAATTCTTTGGTTCAGACGGCTTTAAATTAACAGATGAGCAAGAAGCTGAGATTGAAGCTTTATTAGACAAAGAAGTTGATGAACTACCACGTCCGACAGGTACTAATCTTGGACAAGTGAGTGATTACTTTGAAGGTGGACAAAAATATTTACAGTACATTAAACAAACTGTTGAAGAAGATTTCTCTGGCCTACATATCGCTTTAGATTGTGCACATGGTGCAACTTCTTCTCTTGCTCCATACTTATTTGCAGACCTAGAAGCTGATATTTCAACGATGGGAACTTCCCCAAATGGTATGAATATTAATGAGGGTGTAGGATCTACACATCCAGAAGGCTTAGCTGAATTGGTAAAAGAAAAAGGAGCGGATATCGGACTTGCTTTTGATGGCGATGGCGACCGTTTAATTGCTGTAGACGAAAAAGGAAACATCGTTGACGGTGATCAAATTATGTTCATTTGTGCGAAGTACATGAAAGAAACTGGTCAATTAAAACATAATACAGTTGTTTCAACTGTTATGAGTAACTTAGGTTTCTACAAAGCACTTGAAGCAAATAATATTACAAGTGATAAAACAGCAGTTGGTGACCGCTACGTAATGGAAGAAATGAAGCGCGGAGGTTACAACCTAGGTGGAGAACAATCAGGCCATATTATCTTACTTGATTACATTACAACTGGTGATGGAATGTTAAGTGCACTTCA
Source organism: Bacillus cereus group sp. MYBK15-3 (assembly GCF_051916765.1). NCBI lineage: Bacteria > Bacillati > Bacillota > Bacilli > Caryophanales > Bacillaceae > Bacillus > Bacillus cereus group sp. MYBK15-3. Next base: position 56,199 of record NZ_JBQAHG010000012.1, on the reverse strand, counting down.
ACTTGTAAACATCATGAAAATGACGAAAAAGCCATTATCTGAGCTTGCAGGGGAAATGACGAAATTCCCACAATTGCTAGTAAACGTTCGTGTAACAGATAAAAAATTAGCATTAGAAAATGAAAAAATCAAAGAAATTATTCGTGTTGTAGAGGAAGAAATGAACGGTGATGGTCGTATTCTTGTTCGTCCATCTGGAACAGAGCCACTTATTCGTGTAATGGCAGAAGCACCAACACAAGAAGTTTGTGATGCATATGTACATCGCATTGTAGAAGTTGTGAAAGCCGAAGTTGGCGCTGAATAATTAGCTGAATTTATATGAAAAAGGAGCACAAAAAGTGCTCCTTTTTCATATGTTTTATAGACGATGAAAAAAATTTCATTGACGGTTTATCCATGTTTGTTATAAGATGGTCTTGTTCTTTTTCTCAAAGGAAATATTGTAAATTATAAAAGCGCCAGAACTACAAATAGTGTAGTTGACGAGGTGGGGTTTATCGAGATTTCGGCGGATGACTCCCGGTTGTTCATCACAACCGCAAGCTTTTACTTAAATCATTAAGGTGACTTAGTGGACAAAGGTGAAAGTGTGATGAGAGAAGAGGAACGGATGAAAACTAGCTGTATAAGTATATACGGACTTAAACCCAATCGAGAGGAAGGTGAAAGCCGTTACAAGCTTACAGGGCTAGCAATATGTAATCCGTTTTTTAGTATAAATAAAAATGGTATCGGACTATGTCGTTACATGTTCGCAGAGCAGTGTAAGCATTTGTAACGGCGACTAAACATGTGTGGAATCGTAGGATTTATTGGAGAGCAAGATGCAAAGGAAATTTTATTAAAAGGTTTAGAAAAGCTAGAATATCGTGGATATGATTCAGCAGGTATTGCAGTACAAGCAGAGAACGGTGTTGTTGTATACAAAGAAAAAGGCCGTATCGCAAAACTTCGTGAAATCGTAGATGAGAACGTAGCAGCAAGCGTAGGTATCGGACACACACGCTGGGCTACACACGGTGTTCCAAGTAAAGTAAACGCGCATCCGCATCAAAGTACATCAAAACGCTTTACATTAGTTCATAACGGTGTAATTGAAAACTATGAATTAGTGAAAAAGGAATATTTACAAGATGTAACGTTCGTAAGTGAAACAGATACAGAGGTTATCGTACAGCTTATGGAACAACAAGTGAGCACAGGATTAAGTGTAGAAGAAGCGTTCCGTAATACGCTATCTCTTTTACATGGCTCTTATGCAATCGGATTACTTGATGCTGAAAATCCAAACATGATTTATGTTGCTAAAAACAAAAGCCCGCTATTAGTAGGTGTTGGTGACAACTTTAATGTTGTGGCAAGCGACGCTATGGCGATGTTACAAGTTACAGATCAATTCATTGAGTTAATGGATAAAGAAATCGTAATCGTAACGAAAGAAAGTATTACAATTAAAAACTTACAAGGTGAAACGATTGAACGTGCACCGTTTACAGCGGAATTAGACGCAAGTGATATTGAAAAGGGAACATATCCTCATTTCATGCTTAAAGAAATCGATGAGCAACCACTTGTAATCCGTAATATAATTCAAAAGTATCAAGATGAAAATGGCGAAATTGAATTAAATCAAGACATCCGCAATGCGATTTTAGATAGCGATCGTATTTACATCATTGCATGTGGAACGAGTTATCATGCAGGTCTTGTTGGAAAACAATTTATCGAGAAGTTTGCAAAAATGCCAGTTGAAGTACACGTGGCAAGTGAATTCTCTTACAACATGCCATTATTAACAGAAAGACCATTCTTCATTTACATTTCACAAAGTGGTGAAACAGCTGATAGCCGTGCAGTACTTGTACAAACAAATGAAATGGGTCATAAAGCATTAACAATTACAAACGTGCCTGGTTCTACGCTTTCTCGTGAAGCTGATTATACACTTCCGTTATACGCTGGACCAGAAATTGCAGTTGCATCAACGAAAGCTTACACAGCACAGCTTGCAGTACTTTCAATTTTAGCGGCTGATATTGCTAAAGCAAAAGGTGAAGTTCTTGATTTCGATTTAACACACGAACTAGGACTTGTAGCAAATGCAATGATAGAACTTTGTGATCAAAAAGAAGAAATGGACGCATTAGCAAAACAATTTTTAGCAACAACGCGTAACTGTTTCTTCATCGGCCGTAGCGTAGACTTCTACGTAGGATTAGAAGGTGCGTTAAAACTAAAAGAAATCTCTTACATCCAAGCAGAAGGATTCGCTGGAGGAGAGTTAAAACACGGTACAATCGCTTTAATTGAAAATGGTACACCAGTTATCGCACTTGCTACACAAGAGCACGTAAACCTTGGAATTCGTGGTAACGTGAAAGAAGTAGTAGCACGCGGGGCTAACCCATGTATCATCTCAATGAAAGGCTTAGAAATGGAAGGTGACAGCTTTGTATTACCAGCTGTACACGAAGCGCTAGCACCGCTAGTAGCAGTTATTCCATTACAACTTATCTCATACTACGCAGCACTTCACCGCGAGTGTGACGTTGATAAGCCACGTAACTTAGCTAAGTCTGTTACTGTTGAGTAGGAGATTGGTAGGTTAATAAATATAGTTATGCGTTTGAAATAAATTTTGATAGTTTATAAAAAAGTCTGATCGTTTATAATAAATTAAAACTAAGAAAAGAACTCTGTAAAAATCATTTTACAGAGTTCTTTTAGTTATTTATTGTTTTACATAACAAATTGTTACTTGTTCGTCTATGTGGAAAATCTGTAATGCTTTACCATCTAAATTTTTAACCTCATATGATGAATAAATAGGTCTTTCCAATTTCACTTCTTGACCATTTTGAGTTCCTTTTTCCACCATTAGCGTTAACTGATGGGAAGAAACGTCTGCTTGGTATGTTCCTGTTAAGTAATTATCTTTATTTGGATAAGAACCATTTGCATATGTTTCAAATGTCTTATCTGCTTTTAGGACTAACGTAGTTTTGACTCCGTCTCCGTAATCAATACCCCAATTACCTACAAGCTCTGTACCGTCTTTATAGTTGTTCTGTACATTCTTAAACTTAGCCGAATCCTCGTCTGGTGTATCAATTTTTCCTTTGAATATACCAGTTTTATTTTGGGTACTGTATGTTTTAACTGTATTACCACTAGATAAACTCGGTGAGTTAGAAGAACTAGTACCACTTGTTGTAGAAGTAGTTGTTGAACTACCCTTAGCTTCCGCTTTTAACTTATCAAATACAGGTTTCCAAATGCGTTTTGCTTCATCTAATTTATTGTTTGCTTTATCTATGATTGCATCATCCGTATCTTTAAGTGTTTTAGAGTAATCAAATAATTTCGATACTTCTTTGAAAGATTCTTTTAACTTTTGAACAGCTTTTACAATTTCCTTATGATCTTCCTTATATTTTCCTGGTGCATCTATACGCTCTATTTTATTAAATACTTTATCTAAGTCTTTAATACTATCTCGTACCTCTTCATTTGACTTACTTCCCTTTTTATTATCCCTCACAGAAGCATCATAGTAATCTAGACGTCTTAATAAGTCTTCTTCAATGTCTACCATAAGTTGTGGGTAATCCTCAGGTAAAACCATAATCATCTTAACATCTTTACTTTCTTCTTTTGAGTTAGTTGATTTTTCCTTTGTTTCAGATGATTTACCTTCTGTCTTAGTTTCTTTACTTTCTTGTTTACCAGATTCAGTATTTGTTTTTTCTTTTTCTCCAAATAAATTAGTTACACTACAAGCTGACATAGAAACTACTAATCCGGATGCTAGTAAAATTTTACCTGTACTCTTTTTGAAATTCTTCATATGATTTTTCAATTCTCCCTCTAAAAACATAAAATAGATGTGCTTTAGCCCCTTTAAAACTAAAAAACATACCCCTTCTATATTTATTTTATAATACCTTTCTATGTATAATATTTTACAATTAATTACAGATTCGGTCAAAATTTATCTTAGTTTAACGATGTTCACAAAAAAGATGCGAAGCTTTATTCTTCAAGTAAAGATTCTAAGTGAGTTTTGATTAAAATTTTTTTATGAAAATCTCATACTTAGTTAAAAAGAGTAATTCTATTTTGATCAATCGTTTTTTCAAAATGAATTTTTTTGTTGTTAAATAAAGATTTGTGACTTCATTTTTATCAAATTTTATTCCAAACCAACATATAGTTATAGCTTTAAAATAAATTTACAAATTTGTATCTAAAAGGGGTGTTTTTGTGTCGAAAAAGAACATCTAAAATTGATAAGCGGAAAGAGCCCTATAGATTAAAGTTTTACTTTATCGGATTCACTTTTATTTATCTGAATTTTCCGTTACTATTTTAAGTATCCGTGAACAATTTCCTTTATTACGACAAGAAGAGACGGTAGATTCATGGACATTACAAGGGGGCTTATTATATGAAAGTGAAAGCAAAAACATATTTAAGTATAGAAGAGATTATTTCATTACCAACCGTATCAAGTACAAACATAAGTGATGATGGTAAAAACGTAGCATTTGTTAAGAAGACGGCTGATTGGAAAGACAATACATATAGGAATCATGTATGGATATATGAAAAAGATAAGAAGCAGAGTTACCCATTATCAAATGGGAATATAGATAGTACACACCCATTATGGTCTCCAGATGCTAGGTGTATCGCATATCTTAGTCCAGTTGGTGATGGGGAAAATCAGATATTTGTTAAGTCGCTAGATGATTATAGCGAAGTTCAAATTACTGATGAGAAAGAAGGAGTCAGTACATTCGAATGGGGGCCTACTGGCAAGGAGCTTTATTATGTTACGCAGTCAAAAGAATGTGAGGAGATAAAGAAACGTAAGGACCTATATGGAGATTTTCAACATATTGGTAAGGAACACCAGAATAATTGTTTATATTACATTGAAATAGAAAAGGTGATACAAAGTGATACAGATGAACACGAGAACAGAGTTGTTTATCAATTAACGGATGGTAAGGATTTTCATATCCATGAATTTGATATTTCAAATGATGGTAAAAAGGTTGTATTTATGGCGACACCAAGCTCAAATATGGCAGATTATATAAATGGAGATCTATACATACTCCATATTAAAGCTGGAGAGCTACAAAAGCTAAATGTGGATAAATTGTTGGGAGGGAGTGTTTGCTTTTCTCCTGACGGCAGTAAAATATGTTACACAGCAAGCATAAGAGAGAAGGATTACTATAGAAACCATATACAAGATAGTACGTTAGAGATATATGATATAAATACCGGAGAGGTAATTCAACCTGTAACAGATTTTGATAGTACGGTTATGCCATTACAGTGGACAGCTAAAGGGATTTTAATTAGGTGGCAGAATAAAACGAATTATCTTATTGGATTGCTAGCCGAAGATGGCACTGTGGAAATATTAAGCGAAAAAGTAGATGGCTTTATAATGGATGCTTCTATAACAAAGGATGGAAATCATATAACCTATAATAAGGCTATAACAAATGAAACCTTTGAAATCTATTTAGACGATAAAAAAATAACGGATGAAAATAGCTTTTTCAAAGGGAAACTTAAAAGTAACAGGGAAATCATCTCATGGAAAAGTAGTGATGGTCTTGAAATAGAAGGTGTTTTATCAACGCCAGTAGAGTTTGACACTAATAAAAAATATCCTTTATTAGTAGTAATTCACGGTGGTCCGGCTTGGGCATCTTTTCCGATATTTTCAGACTGCTTCAATGAGAAATATCCGATTGAACAGTTTGTTGAAAAAGGCTTTATCGTTTTAGAGCCAAATTACAGAGGAAGTTCAGGTTATGGTAATGAATTTTTAAAAGCTAACTATAGAAAACAGGGGATTGCTGACTACGACGATGTTATATCAGGAGTTGATAAACTAGTTGATCAAGGGATAGTAGATAAAGATAGAGTAGGAGTTATGGGATGGAGCAACGGTGGATATGTATCAGCTTTCTGTTCTACATTTAGTAGCAGGTTTAAAGCTATTTCAGTTGGCGGTGGAATAACTAACTGGAGTACCCATTACGTAAATACAGATATACCTTACTTTATTAGAATGTATTTAGGAAATACTCCATGGAATGATCCAGATATATATACGAAGACATCACCTATGACGTATATTAAATCAGCTTGTACGCCTACCTTAATTCAACATGGGGAAAAGGATGCAAGAATTCCAATTACAAATGCATATGATCTATATCAAGGATTAATGGATATGGAAGTTGATACAGAATTAATTATATTTAAAGGAATGGCATATAGTTCTGACCAACCAGGAGTTCATGTGGCTATTATGAAGCAGAACTTGAGGTGGTTTTCACACTATATGCTTGAAGAGAGTATGGAGGGTTTTAGGACTTTGTAATAGATGTTTGTACAAGATATATGATCGAAACGGTCTTCATATTGAGATGATTTATTATAAAATATATACTTAAACTACTATCAGTACATATATCAGGGAGGACTAATATGACAGGAAATAAAAATGACTTATTAGTAGAAAAACGTGAAGAGTTATTGAAAGTATTGCAAGCTCGTTTTGAGAAAAACATGAACCGCCATGAAGGTCTTGAATGGGCTAAAGTTGAGGCGAAGATAGAAGCTAATGCTGAAAAATTATGGTCACTTAACGAAATGGAAGTAACTGGTGGTGAGCCGGATGTTATTGGTTATGATGAAGAAAAGGACGAATATACTTTCTATGATTGTTCAAAGGAGAGTCCTAAAGGCCGCAGAAGTCTTTGTTATGATCTTGAAGCGTTAGAATCAAGAAAAAAGCATAAACCAGAAAATAACGCTATTGATGTTGCCAATGCTATGGGCATTGAACTATTAACGGAAGAACAATATCGGGAATTGCAACAACTTGGAGATTTTGATATGAAATCATCGAGTTGGGTACAAACACCTTCAGATATTAGAGAGCTTGGTGGTGCTCTATTTTGCGATTATCGCTTTGGACATGTTTTCGTGTACCACAATGGAGCAGACTCTTACTATGCTGCCAGAGGTTTTCGTGGTTCGTTAAAAGTTTAAATTAGGATAAATAAGAAAAAGAGCCTATATTCAGGCTCTTTTTCTTATTTATATTTTAAAAGTAAATTCTTACTACGCAGTTTTACTTAATTTATATATTCCGTGGTTGTTTTTACGGAAAAGTTTAGGGAAAACATAGCCATCTAATCCAATACGTCCAGCGTTCTGCCCTGCAACTAAAATGAACATAGTCAAAATAAGCAGGTTTGGGTTTACACTAACAGTTCCGCTTAATAAAAATGAAAGATTCATTATGATTCCGAAAAATGCAGCTGTTTTTGTTAATCCGCCTAAAATTAAACCTAGACCTACTAAAATTTCTCCCCATTGAACTAAAAAGCTAAATAGGTCTGCGTTTGGAAGGACAAAATGTTGAAGGAAATCTGCCCACCAACTTTGTACTGCAGGGTGGTCCCCTGATGCTTGAGCAATAGCACCCTTTAGAAAGCCACTTGCGTCAAAAGATTGTCCGAAGACTTTGCCTATCCCAGCAGCGAACCATGTATATCCTATGTAAAGCCGTAAAAGTAATAATATGAAAGTAGCACGTTTATCAGTTCTTAAAAAATTGATAACCATTGAAATCCCTCCAATATTGTATTTACACGTTTATTATATATCCAATGTGAAAAGATTCACAATGGAGAGAATGTGAACAAGGATAGGTTGTGAATAATTGTTTTATTTTTTGTAACATTTTATCTGCTTTGATAAACTAAGAATAGAGATATATGTAAAGGAGACAAAGACTCAATATGTGGATGAACTTGTAATGATTAGAAACTACTAGATAGATAAATTTTGCTCTCATAAGCGAGGGTTTATTTAGTTATCTGTAAATCATTCAAGGAATGCATATTTGGCTTGTACATCCCTTTTATAAGGATAGGTGTCTATTTTATGTATCTGTCTTTTTTGTGGGAAAGTTTATATCTCTTATATAAAATATGCGTCCTTTAAACTTGGAGGAGTATATGATGAACCAATTAAAAAATAAAGTAGCAGTTATTACAGGGGTAAGTCGTCTAGATGGTATAGGGGCAGCGATTTGTAAAGAATTAGCTGAATCAGGATACGATATATTTTTTACGTATTGGACAGCTTACGATAAAGAGATGCCTTGGGGCGTTGATAAAAATGAACAAATACAATTAAAAGAAGAGTTACTAAAAAACGGTGTTAAAGTATCAAGTATGGAGTTAGATTTAACTCAGAATGATGCACCAAAAGAGCTTATAAATAAAGTTACTGAACAATTAGGGTACCCTCATATATTAATTAATAATGCAGCATATTCTACGAATAATGATTTCTCTACGTTGACTGCTGAAGAATTAGATAAGAATTATATGGTAAATGTTCGTGCGACTACATTGCTCAGTAGTCAATTTTCCCGGGGATTTGATAAGAAATCTGGTGGTAGAATTGTTAATATTACTTCGGGGCAATTTCAAGGTCCTATGGCAGGAGAACTAGCTTATGCGACAACGAAGGGAGCTATTGATGCTCTTACTAGTACGTTGTCAGCAGAGGTAGCTCATTTAGGAATAACAGTGAATGCAATTAATCCAGGACCAACCGATACAGGATGGATGACTGAAGAGATAAAACAAGGGTTAAAGCCGATGTTTCCTTTTGGCAGAATTGGTGAGCCAAGGGATGCAGCTAGACTCATTAAATTTTTAGTAAGTGAAGAGGCCGAGTGGATTACTGGGCAAGTTATTCATTCAGAAGGTGGATTTAAAAGATAAAAAAGAAGGCATCTCACCAGGGTGAGATGCCTTCTTTTTTAATCTTTCTTCAATCTTCGTGCAACACCATTCCCTAAAGACTGTAATCCTTGAACGAGGATAATTAAAATAAAGACGGTTGCATACATTACTTCAGGCTCGTAGCGTAAATGTCCGAAGCGGTATGCTAAATCCCCTAGCCCGCCAGCACCTACAAGGCCAGCCATTGCTGTTGCGCCGATTAAGCCGATCGTTGCGATTGTTAATCCGAGTACAAGGGAGGGACGAGCTTCTTTCACCATGACGTGCCAAATGATTTTTATAGTAGAGACTCCCATCGCTTGGTAGGCTTCAATGACACCGCGATCGACTTCTAGTAAAGCTGTCTCCATTAAACGTGCGATATAAGGGGCTGTGAAGACGACAAGCGGTACGATAACACCTTGCACGCCAATGGACGTTCCCATTAGAAATTTTGTAAAAGGTAAAATAAAGAATAATAGAATGATAAATGGAAGAGAGCGAATGATATTAATAATTGTATTAAGAATAGGATAGATGATTTTATTTTCACGCTGCCCACCAGGTCTCGTTAAAACAAGTGTGACGCCAAGTGGTAATGCAATAAGGATCGAGATGAGTAATGAGATAGATGTCATTTGAAAGGTTTGGATTGTGGCTTCCCATATGACTTTACCCCATTCATCCAAAAAGGACTTGTTTCCCATAATCTGTTCTACCTCCTTCTACGATGATTCCTTGCTCTTGTAAAAATGATAAAGCATGGTGGATTTCATTTTGTTCCCCTTGCATATGAACGACTAGTTTCCCATATGCTTCATGTTTTAACTGCGTAATATTACCGGATAAAATATTCGGATACACTTGGAAACGTTTTGTGGCAACGGCTAAGGCAGGTTCCCCTGAAGTAGTGCCAATAAATGAAAGTGTTACAATTTCTCCAGTACTTTGTAGTTCTTTCTGTACCTCTTTTGGAATTTTCGCTGCAAATGCGCTATTTACAAATTTCTTCGTGGTTACATGTTGTGGGTTTGTGAAAATATCTTTTACAGTCCCACTTTCGACTACAGATCCATGTTCCATAACAGCAACGCGGTCACATATACGCTGGATGACATTCATTTCATGTGTAATGAGTAAAATCGTAATTCCGATTTCTTCGTTAATCTTTAATAACAAATCAAGGATAGAATCGGTTGTTTCGGGATCTAATGCGCTCGTTGCTTCATCACTTAATAACACTTCAGGTTCATGTGATAGCGCACGAGCAATTGCAACACGCTGTTTTTGACCACCAGAAAGTTCGCTTGGATACGCATCTTTTCGATTAAAAAGATCGACAATGCGTAAATACTTTTCTACTCTTTTTTCAATTTCTGCTTTTGGAATGCCAGCAAGCCGTAACGGTAATGCGATATTTTCATAAACGGTAACAGTTTTAAGTAAATTGAATCCTTGGAAGATTATTCCGATTTTTTGTCTCGCTTTTGCTAGTTCTTTTGTCGATAACGTTGTTAAGTCTTGTTCGTTTACAATGATATTTCCTGTCGTTGGTTTTTCTAATAAATTTACACATCGAATCAATGTACTTTTACCAGCGCCACTATATCCAATGATTCCAAATACCTCGCCTTTTTCTACTTTAAGGGAAGTAGACTTAAGAGCCTCAACATTCCCTTTTTTTGTTGTAAATACTTTGGATATGTTTTTTAATTCAATCATTATCGTCAGCTCCTACCAAGATGGTAAAACTGAACCATCAAATTTTTTCTCGATAAACTCTTTTACTTCCTTAGACTGATAAGCTTTCTTTAATTTATTTACAACGGCATCATCTTTATTTTCAGTACGAACAACGACCCAGTTCACATATGGTGAATCTTTTCCTTCGCGGAAGATAGAATCTTTCGCTGGACTTAATTTTGCACCTAATGCAAAGTTTGTGTTAATTGCAGCTGCTTTCACTTCACTTAGTTGCGTTGGTAATTGAGATGCCTCTAATTCGACAATCTTTAATTTTTTTGGATTTTCAATTACATCTTTTGCAGTCGCTTTTTCTGTAGCCTTTGGATCAACTTTTAAAACCCCTGCTTTTTCAAATAATTTTAAAGCTCGAAGTTCATTCGTTGGGTCATTTGGTACAGCAATTGCGTCGCCCTCTTTTAAGTCTTTTACATCTTTTATATCTTTAGAATATACGCCCATAGGGAATGTTACTGTTGAAAATACTTCAGCTAATTTCATATTGCGTTCAGCTTTAAATACATCTAAATACGATTTCGTTTGGTAGCTATTTACATCAAGGCTTTTTTCATCTAAAGATACGTTTGGCGCTACATAATCATTAAATACTTTTATATCAATTTCGAGACCATCTTTTGCTGCAACTTCTTTTACCTTTTCAAAAATTTGTTCATGTGGTCCACCTGTTACACCGACAGTAATCTTTTTCTCGTCTAATGCTTTTACCTCTTTATCTGAACTCACGCTACATGCGCCTAATAATAATACTGCTCCGCTTACAATGCTTAATAATACCTTTTTCATCTATAAATCCCCCTTCATATACGTTCCAAAATAAAAAGCACCTCCCAAAAATAAGAGAGGTGCCGAATAGACGAAATAGATTCCTCTCTTATCTTCCAAAACGAAAACTCGTTTTGCAGGAATTAGCACCTTAGCTTATACGTCATAAGCTCGGTTGCTGGGCATCATCGGGCCAGTCCCTCCGCCACTCTTGATAAGAGTATGTGTATGTAGTTTTGAATATGGTACTAATAGTAAATCGTACAAAAAGAATTGTCAATGATATTTTCTGAATATATTTTATTTTAAGATAATCGAAACATTCCCCTTTTTATGTCCTTTTTCTACATATATATGAGCTTCAGCAATTTCTTCTAATCGGTAAGTTCTATCAATAACAGGTTTTAGCTTTCCTGTTTCAGCTAGTTGTTTTAGTAGGTTCATATCTTCTTTACTGACCTTTGCCATCATTCCGTTCACAGATACATATTTTCCATTAGGCATTAATGCATCTGTACAAAGAGACTTTTTATATTTTCCAACTGCATCAAATATAATATCGTAGTGCTCGCCCTGCTTAGTAAAATCTTCTTTCATATAATCAATTATGTTGTCTGCCCCTAAAGTTGTTACTAAATCGAAATTCGAACTACTACAAATGGCTGTGACAGTCGCCCCGAAGTATTTAGCAAGTTGTATGGCAGCTGTCCCTACTGACCCAGAGGCGCCGTATATAAGTACTCGTTGCCCTTTTTTTATCTGTCCTTTTCTAAGGAAGTGCAATGCTGAAGTTCCGCCGAAAGGAATAACGGCAGCTTCTTCATATGTCACATTGGTAGGTTTTAATGCTATTAATCCACTTTCATGCACGCATGTGTATTCCGCATAACCACCAAGGTTTAGTTCTGTTAATGCAAAAACTTGATCTCCTTTTTTAAATTGTGTTACATCTGTTCCAATGTCTTCGATTTCACCGGATAACTCTACGCCAAGTATAGGTTTTCTCGGTTTTCTGAAACCTAATATGATCCGCATAGGAATCCAAAATAAGAGGGGGCTATTAAAGCCACGTATTCTACAATCTCCAGTCGATACACTTGTTGCGTGAATTTTAACTAATACTTCATTTTTTTTAGGTTTAGGCTTTTCTACATTTTGAAGCTGGAGAACATTAGGTGGTCCGTACTTTGTACAAATAATCGCTTTCATAATGACCTCCTGAAATGAGTTGTTATTATTTACATCATATTTAAACTTTTTCTCAAACATGTTGTTATATAGGAAATAAATTTAAAGATAAATATTACGAATTATATAGATTTCATAGGAAAAGAGATGATATTATTTTTGGGAAGGAGGGGACGTTATGAAAAAACTTATTTTAATTTCAAGTTTAGTACTTGCAGTCGGTCTAGGAGTAGGGTGTAGTAATGAGAAAACAAAAAAGACTGACGAACCGAAAAAAGAAGCTGTGCAGAAAGAAAAGGAATTAACAGCGAAGGATGTTTTTAATAAAGCGAATGAAGCTTTTAAAAACGAAGAAAATGTAACGATGACATATGATGTGGGAATAAAGGCTGAAGGAACAGAGATGAATGTAATAAAGGCTAAAATGCAACTAGAGCCGAAGAAAAGAAATTCTCGTTCTGAAATGAATGTTTCTGGTACAGAGGTTGTTGTTTATGATGTGGGTGGCAAAATTGCTGGTCAGTTAAAAAATCCTAATACGGGTGAAATTATGTCTGTACCAGAGGAACAATTGAATGCTAACGGAATGAACGCGACTCAAGGAATGGTAGATAATTTAGAGATTCCATCGGAAATTTTAAATAAAGTGAAGATGGAGAAAATTGGAGATAATTATAAGCTGAAGTTTGCATTAAAAGGGCAAGAGACAGAGAGTATGCTAGCTAGTATGGATGAAAAGCAGAAACAAATGCTACAAGGCCAAAATGCAAAGATAGAAGAAATAGATGGGGAATATATTATTACAAAAGATTTTAAATATGAATCAGCAAAGATAGATATGGTTATGAGTAGCAATGGTGAGGATAAAGCGCACATTATTACGGATGCAAAGTTTACATCGTATGATAAATTTGATCCAATACAATTGCCAGCAGCAAAGTAATCACTGTCAAGAGAGGTACCTGAAAGAAAGGGTATCTCTTTTTGTTGCTAATAAGGAGAGTGTCCTTTGAAAAAAAGAAAGATAGCAGCGGTCATTGTCGCATATACGGTTTTGCTTGCAACGTCTGTACATACGTATAAAAAACAAATTGATCATCCTATTATGAGTGATGTAGGTAAATTGCTTCCGACAAAAATAAAACGTGTTGAAGGTGCTACGGAAGAGCACTCGTTAATAAAATTAGTGCGAGATGCAAAAGTTTCAGGAGAGAAAATTTCCATTGCAGGCATGCAACATAGCCAAGGAGGACAGACATATTATCCGAATGGCACGATGCTCGATATGAAAGGATATAATAAAATATTAGAATTTGATCCAGAGAAGAAGCGGATTACAGTTCAAAGTGGTGTCACCTGGAATGATATTCAGAAGAAAATAAATCCTTATGGCCTTGCGGTACAGGTCATGCAGTCTCAAAATATTTTTACTGTTGGCGGTTCATTAAGTGTAAATGTACACGGGCGTGATATTCGTCATGAGGCACTGATTGATACAGTAGATTCATTTAGATTGTTAATGGCAGATGGCACGGTACGTAATGTAAGTAGAGAAGAAAATGCAGAGTTATTTCCATATGTCATTGGGGGTTACGGTTTATTTGGAGTTATTTTAGATGTGACGCTGAAGTTAACAGATGATGAATTATATGAAATGCACACGAGAATGATAGATTATAAAGAATACGCATCTTATTTCAAAGAGAAAGTGAAAAGAGATGAGAATGTTCGTATGCACTTAGCGCGTATTTCTGTTGCTCCAAATTCATTTTTAAAAGAGATGTATGTGACAGATTATACTTTGGCACAAAATCAAAATATGAGAGAAGAGTACAGTGAATTAAAGGAAGAAAATATTATAGCTGCACCGAAATTTTTACTTGGTTTATCACGTTATAGTGATTGGGGAAAGAATACATTTTGGGATATACAAAGAGGTTATTTTGAACGTACAGATGGAAATTATGAGACGCGTAATAATGTTATGAGATCAGATAGTGCTTTTATGGAATATGAAAATCCAAATAGGACCGAAGTGTTACAAGAATACTTTGTGCCTATAGATGCTTTCACAGAGTATATAGATGATTTACGTAACGTATTAAATGAAGAAGAGTTTAATTTACTCAACATTACGATTCGTTACGTGGAAAAGAATGAAAATGCAGTTTTGTCCTATGCGAAAGATGATATGTTTGCGCTGGTTCTTTTGATTAACCAGGGACGCTCAGAGAGTGAGATAAAGAAAACAGAGGATGTCATTCGAAAGATGATTGATGTTACTTTAAAGCATAATGGTAGTTACTATTTGCCGTATTATTCTTATCCAACGAAAGAGCAGTTAAAGAGGGCATATCCTCGCATTGAAGAATTTCTCAAGAAAAAGAAGGAAGTAGATTCAGAAGAGAGATTTGTGAATTTATTTTATAGGGAGTATACGAAATGACATATAGAAGATTTGTGGCTTCGCAAAGTATCATCATGATGGCAGGAAGTATGGTATTTCCTTTTTATATATTATTGCTTCGAAACGTTGGAAATAGCTTCTCGCAATTTGGCTGGGCGTATGGCTTATTTGCTTTAACATCAGCACTTGTATATCCACTAGTGGGAAAGGTATCTGATCAAGTAGGGGATAAAAAATTATTAATCATATACGCTTGGTCCATGGCAATCTTAATGCTTTGCTTTCCAATTGCCACGGAAGTTTGGCATGTGTATATTCTTCAAATTGTAATGGGCGTTTTAGGTGCTGTGCAGCGTAATACTGAGAAGACTTCGTTAGCACGAAAGGTTGCGCAGGAAAAGGCTGGTTATGAGATTGGAAAATACCATGTGTGGACATCCATTGGCGGAGCAGTAGCGGTTATTGCCACGGGATATTTAGTAGATTTCTTTACAATTGGTACAATTTTTTATATTGCATCTATTTTATATGTAGTGAGCGGGATTGTATTAAGTAGTAAAAAAATATAACTATTCCTATTTTCACCTTAATACCCTTTATTTGTTATACTAAAAGGGAATACAAAAGAAAAGGGGACAGTGCCTTTGATGAAATTTGTAGTTTTAGCTATTCTTACTTTGTTTTTGATTCCATGGACAAGAAGTAGTAGTAAGCTTCGAGCAGTGGATAAGAAGGGAGATAAGAAGGTTGTAAAGGGTAAGAAATCATCTATTTTAGTTATTCCTGTTTTATTTTGGATAGGTATTGCAATCTATGAATACTTTTGGCTAATTGATGATCGAGTAGATTCGATTCTTACTCATTATTCTGTTGCAGTAGCAATTTTAATTGGGCTTGTTTTATTTTCACAAGATCAAATAGGGAAATTAGAAGGTACATTAAAAGGACTTCTAATGTTTATTTTACTCGCAAGTTACGGCTACTTTGGTTATTTGCACGATATAGTAATCTCGCAAAAGAAATATGATTCTGTTGTTAAGGTAGAGAAAGATATTTCAGAGCCATTTACTGAAAATGACCAGCCGTTTACAGTGCCGCCAAAGACAGCGGAGAATAAGATGAAAAAAGTATTTGGTGATATTCCAAAAGTAGCTTATTTTGAGCTAGGAGAATTAACGCCACAAATGGTAAACGGCGAAGCTTTATATGTAGCGCCGATTGAAGTTTCAGGTTTTTTTAAAGCACGTAAAGCTGAGACAATTCCAGGGTATGTAACGATGTCAGGTACGAATCCTGATGCGGAAGCGAAACTGCACCTCGGTTATAAAATGAAATATGTGCCAAGCATGTTTTTTGGTAATAATTTAGAGCGTGTGGTAAGGCAAGCAGAACCAAATTTAATCTTTAAAGGAAAACCTAAATTTGAGGTTGATGATAAAGGAAAACCATATTATACAATGACGTATGGTGAATTTATTTCAGGAAGATCTGGATTTGAGGTAGAAGGTGTTGTCGTAGTAGATGCACAAACAGGTGAAGTGAAAAGATATGATAAAGGAAAGGCACCTAAATTTGTTGATGGTGTATTAAATCATGAGACTGCATCTACGTTAAATACGTACTTTGGTAAATATATTCACGGATTTTGGAATACGAAATTTTCACAAACAGATATGAAAATTCCGACTGAGTGGGGAACGAAAGAAGGCGTGACCCCGATTTTTGGTAAAGATGGAACACTGTATTATTTTACAGACTTTACTTCTCCAAAAGAAGGAGTAGATTCAGCTCTAGGCTATTCATTAGTAGATGCACGCACAGGCAAGCTATATTATTATAATGGAAAAGAAGTAAAGGGGATTATGGATGGTTCAGCAGCTACAGAAGTAGTGGATAATTCCTTTAAGAGAGAGAAATGGCATGGGACAATGCCTGTCATTTATAACGTATACGGTAAACCAGCTTGGATTATTCCGGTTGTTGATGACGGAGGCCTAGTACGTGCGCATACAGTTGTATATGCTGCTAATGCAAAAATATTTGCGACAGGTTCTTCGCAGAAAGAAGCGCTTGAGAATTATAAAAACGTAATGAGCGGTAATGGTGATACATTTAGACCAACCTCAACAGGAAAAGAAGCGCAAAAAGAAGGTATTGTACAACGTGTATATAAAGAAAAATCTGGTGAAAATACAATCGTGTACGTACTTTTAGAGAATGAACAAAAGGTATTTATGATACCAGTGAAGAAATTTCCATATGCTATGTTTACAGAAGTAGGAGATCCAATTCAAATTACATATTTAGATACGGGAGAGACGATGGCCTCGGTATCTAAATTTACGAATAGCAATGTGAAAAAGTAAAGCGGTAGAATTTCTATCGCTTTTTTTACATTATGAAAGAGGAAAATGCACTGTACTTGACGTATGTTTATGATGTAACTATAATTGTTACGATTCAGTGTGTATAGGAAAGGGTGAATTGAAAAAGTGAATGAAGTTAATCACGAAATATATAAACCTGTAAAGGCAAACAGGTTGTGGATGATTCTTGTATTAGGGACACTTACGGCAATTGGGCCATTATCTATTGATATGTATTTGCCTTCATTACCGAAGTTAACGGATGACTTGCAAACAGGTGCATCCCTAGCGCAGCTTACATTAACAGCTTGTTTACTTGGGCTTTCAGTAGGGCAATTATTTGTTGGCTCAATTAGTGATATTTACGGAAGACGCAAACCACTTATTATTGCTCTTATTATTTATGTTGCTTCTTCTTTACTTTGTGCTGTTGCGCCATCTATTTGGACATTAGTATTATTGCGCTTCCTACAAGGAGCTTCAGGATCAGCCGGGATTGTTATATCACGTGCGATGGTAAGAGATATGTACTCAGGTTCTGAAATGACGAAGTTTTTCTCACTGCTTATGTTAGTAAACGGAGCAGCACCTATTTTGGCACCGATTATTGGGGGGCAATTGTTACAGTTTACAACGTGGCGCGGTGTTTTCATCGTTCTTGGAGCAATTAGCGTATTCATGTTAATCTCAGCTACTTTTGTATTACGTGAAACATTACCTCCTGAAGAAAGAGAAACGGGTGGTTTGTCAGGGACTTTGGCGACGTACGGAAAATTGTTAAAGGACCGTCTGTTTATGGGATATGCATTGTCACAAGGATTAGTAACAGCGGCAATGTTTGCATACATTTCGGGCTCACCATTTGTGTTGCAGAACATATACGGAGCATCACCACAGCAATTTAGTTTATTCTTTGCGATTAACGGCATCGGTATTATTATTGCTAGTCAGGTAACGGGTCGTTTAGCGGGGAAAGTGAATGAGAAGACATTATTTGTTGCGGGTATTATTATCGCAGCTGTTGGTGGTCTATCTTTACTACTGACAATCGTACTAGGAATAGGTTTAATTGGTGTTTTATGTTCGTTATTCCTTGTTGTATCAAGTGTCGGGGTTGTATCAACAACTGGGTTCTCATTAGCGATGAGAAATCAGAAACAAGCTGCAGGAACAGCATCAGCTTTATTAGGTTTATTACAGTTTATTTCAGGAGCTCTTGTTGCTCCGCTAGTAGGTATCGGTGGAAGTAATACAGCATTACCGATGGGTATTGTTATTGCGCTTTGTGAAGTAGGAGCAGTGTTATGTTATCTATTTATGGCCAGAAGAAGTGAGAAACAGTTTGAACTGCAACAAAAACAAAATCTAGAGGCTTAACAAAAAAGAACTGATTCAAAGGGAATGTTTGAATCAGTTCTTTTTTCATTTCTTTGAAATACCTCATACAGTTTTGTAAGGTGATGTAGTAAAGCATTGCAAAAATTATTTGTATAAAGTGACGATACTGTGACAAACATGTTGGTATATATATTACGGTGTCGTCTTAAGTGTAAAAAGTAGGATGTTCTCGGTATAATAACAAGTGGAGATAAAAGAAACTATAATGAGTAATAGTTGTAGATAAAAGGAGAAGAAGAGATGAAGAAGGTTTTGGGTATTGCCGTAATGGGAGGAATGCTCCTTCTAGCAGGATGTAATGGAAATAAAGATACGAAAGAACCGAAAGAAAAGGTAGAGCAATCTACAGAACAAACAGAAGAGATGAAAGAATACCGTGCAGTACATGAAAAATACGATATGAAAATGAATAAAGAAATTAATAAAGCACTGCAGTTATTTGAAGTAGCAAAAGAAAAGGGCGGTAAGGAAATAACGACTGCTACATATAAAGAAGATGTGCAAAAGGTAACAACGAGCATGTTAGAAGATATTGATCATATACGTAAAGAAATTCGTGTGCCGAAGTCGAAAGAGCAAGAACATGAAGTATATGTTGGTTTCTTGAATGAATCGGAGCAAGCAATGAAAAAATTACAGAAGTTAGCTAAAGAAGAAGATTCATCGTTGATTCGTGATATAGAAATTAATTTTGCAACAGCATCAACATACTATAAACGTTTTCAAGCAGAAATGAAAAAATAACCTTGCCTGTGCAAGGTTATTTTTTCTTCTTACTACCGCCTACTTCTTTATTTTATTTCTCTTTTGTATTCTTTTTTCGTTCCATCAGAGAAGACAACTTCTAAATCAAATTTTTGATAGTCTTTATCAAGTTTGAACACGTTCACTACTTGATCGATTACTTCTTGGTCAGCAGTATTTTTATCAAATTTTAATTCTTGTAAGAGTGGGCTTAATTTTGTGATAGCCTCGTCTCCTGTTAATTTTACATCTGCTTTATGATCTTCAATTTTTGCTTCCATTTTCTTATCAGCTGCTACATTTTTATAGTCTGCTTCGTAGTCTTTCTTTGTATCTTGGTAGTCTGCCTTTAAATCGAATTCATTGAAGTTTAGTTTTAAATCTGCAGGAGCCTCATTTTTTGCTTCTTCAGTCGTCTTTTTATTAGAAGTTGTGTCTTCTTTTGCAGGAGCTTTACATCCTGTTAATGCAGGTACTAGCATAAGAGCTAATAAAACTGATAGTAGAATTCTCATTATAAATTCCTCCTTATGTAAATTCGTTCTATACAAGTTTTTCCCAAAAACATGTAATTATGTATGTGTTGAAAATAAATTATTATTCTGTAGTTGCAAGGGCTAATCCGCAATTTAAATCAAAAAAGATTTGTATGTATATGGTAAATTGAAGTTGTGAGGAGGGGCTAAAATGCATGAAGAATATAAAGAGATAATAAAAAAATCAATTGAATATATAGAGAATCACTTACATGAGGAGCTTACAACAGAAAGAGTGGCATCTCACAGTGCAGTATCGATGTACCATTTTCATCGCATCTTTCAAAGATATGTTGGGATGAGTGTAACAGATTATATTCGAAAGAGAAGGTTAACTCATGCTGCGCAAGTTTTAGTGTCAACGGAGAGAGCTGTTATTGATATTGCAGTGCAATACGGTTTTTCCTCACAAGAGGCATTTACGAGAGCTTTTAAAAGAATGTTTCAATTGCCACCAAAGAAATATCGAAAGTACTTTCAGTCATTTTATATAGAAAGAGAGGGTGTTTCAATGCAAAAAGGTATACCGAAAGGATGGATCTTAAGTGGAAGTCATCCTGCTGAATATGAGATGGGTTTAGATTATGAAGTTGTCCATCAGGGGAAAGTATCTGCATACATAAAAGCAAAAGAGAATGTTACGCACGGAGGATTTTCAACATTAATGCAAATGTTCCGAGCGGATAAATATGTAGGAAAGAGATTACGTTTTACAGCATTTATTAAGAGTGAAAATGTAAGAGATTGGGCAGGATTGTGGATGCGAGTAGATGGAAAAGATACAGAACCGCTCGCTATGGATAATATGCAAAATCGCCCCATTAAAAATACGAATAACTGGCAATCGTACTCGGTTGTATTAGATATAAAAGAAGAAGCACTTGGTATTGCATTTGGTGTTTTATTATCAGGAGAAGGTTGTGTGTGGCTAGATAGTATTCGATTTGATGAAGTAGATGAAAAAATTCCTTCAACAGATTTGGCAGAGAACTTTTATGAAACACTTTTAGAAGAGCCAGTGAATCTACAATTTGAAGAAGTAGAAAAATAAAAAACAAGGAGAAAAGATATGCTCAAATATGTAAAACTAATAAGTATTAGTTTAGTAATATCGTCTTGTATTATGGGAATTAATTATTTAGTTAGCTATCTTTGGTCAGGGCATATACCTTCTTTGACGTGGAGAACATATTTGATGTTTGTGTTTATATTTATGATGAGTTTTGGTTCAATGCAAAAAGAAGGAAAAGAGGATTATTGACAATAGTCTTCTTCGCCTTTCTTTCATTAACACAAATGGTTGTAACTGTTTTTGGAGATGCAGGTATGATTTTCAATATCATCTCACTATCGTTACAACTTGTAAGTTTGGGTGTAATTGTACCACATGAAATGCTTTCTAAAACATATCAAACAATCGGTGAATTATTTCCTGCAATATATGCAGGAAATGGCTATTATACAATAATATTTGGAGGAGTTAGTTTAGAAAGAAATATTATTTCATTATTAGTTATTGTATTGGTTATACAATTAGTAGCAGGTATGATTTTAGCTATAAAAGGAATGGCAAAGGGAAGAGGAAGCTCTGTAGTTAAAGTTGTATAAAAGTAAAAAGGTATCCTTCATGGGATACCTTTTACTTTTGTTACTTTGCAACTTCTGTCCACTTGTAGTTAAACTCACCACCGAAGTCAGTTGTTACAAGTCCTTTAATGAAAGAGCGTTGTAAGTAAGAACGACCTTGTTGGTATAAAGGAGCGACAGCGCCGTCTTGTAATAGAATTTTTTCAGCTTGCTTCATTGCTTCAAAGCGTGCTTTTTCATCGCCAGCTAAATCTGTTTTCACTTTATGAATTAGCTCATCGTACTCTTTGTTAGAGTATTTATCGAAGTTATAAGCACTATCTGTTGTAAATAGATCTAAGAATGTAATTGGATCAGCGAAGTCAGGGCCCCAGCCGTCAATACCAATTTCATAGTCACCACTTAATAGTAGTTTTAGCTGTTGTTTACGTGGTTGTGGTTTTAAATTCACTGTTAATCCGTCTAAGTTTTTTTCTAATTCACCTTTTAAATATTCACCAGTCTTTTTAGCTAAAGCATTGTCACTTGTTAATAGTTCGATTGTTACTTTGTCAGTACCAAGTTCTTGTTTTGCTTTTTTCCAGTTTTCTTTCGCTGTTTTCACATCATCCTTGACTAGATTTCCATTTTCTTTACGGAAGTCGTTGCCTTCTGGGCTCTTTGCGAATTTCGCAGGAACCATTCCTTCAGCTGGAACAGCGCCGTTATTTAAAATTGTTTCTACGTAAGCTTTTTTATTCATTGCGCCGTTAATAGCAAGGCGTGCATGTTGATTTTTTAATGTTTCATTTTTCTGATTTAGTCGTAAGAATTGAATGCCGACTTCAGCGCGTTCCTTGAAGTTTGGATCGCTCTTATATTTATCAACAAACTCTGCAGTTAAAGCAACGCGATCAATTTGTCCTGAATCATATAAGTTCACTTCTGTAGACTTATCTTTAACGACATTGAAGTTGATTTCTTCTAATTTTACCGTTTTAGCATCCCAATAGTTAGGGTTTTTCTTCAATTGGAAGCTTTGTTCATGTTTCCAGTTCTCTAATGTGAAAGCACCGTTGTAAATTAAATGATTTGTTTCCAAACCATATTTATCACCTTGAGATTTTAAGTACTCTTCATTAATTGGTAAGAATGTTGAGAATGTCGTTAAGCTTAAGAAGTAGGGAACAGGACGGTCTAGTTGTACTTCTAACGTTTTGTCATCGACAGCTTTGACCCCTAGTTGATCAATTGGCAATTGTTTTTGGTTTATTTGTTTCGCATTCTTTATATCGAAGAATAAGAATGCGTATTCAGCTGTTGTATCAGGATTTACGGCACGTTGCCAAGCGAAGGCAAAGTCCTTTGCTGTAACAGGAGTACCGTTTGACCATTTTGAATCACGCAGATGGAATGTATATTTTGTTTTATCGGGACTAATGTCAACCGACTCAGCGACACCAGGAACCGGTTTATTATCTTCTCCCATTGCATATAACCCTTCAAAAACATTGCGCATTACGTTCATGGATTCCCCATCCGTTGCTTTTGCAACATCCATTGTTGGAATTTCTGAAGCGAATGATAAGTTAATTGCCTGTTTATCAGGTGCTTTATCGTTTGCTTTCGCTCCGCTTGCATTATCTTTATTTCCCCCGCAAGCAGTTAGTAATAGACTTGCCCCTAAAACAGATGCAACAACAGGTATAACTTTTTTCTTCATTGTTCGTTCCTCCCTAAATGTGTTGTTCGTAACGTCATAATGTCCATGTCTGAAGTAGCTATAGAAGGAGATAAAACCTATTATAAATATTTGTTTATAGGTAATCAGGTGTTCTATATGTATATACATGTTGATCTATAATCTATCGTTATATGTTTCAATGTAGTAGACATTATATTTTGATGGTGAAATATTTCGTTTCTTTGATTATTTAGAATATTAACACTGAAAAGAACTATATGTCAATAATAAAAATAGATTGTTAATTTCTTAGAATAATATATTGAGAAAGCATATTCTCATGTGTGAGAGAACCTATTTTAAATATATTTTGCTAAAAAAACAATTGGTGTGGGCTAATAATAAGTGGGGATGAAGAAATCCCCACTTATTAAAGTTTCACTTTATTTTTCAATTTTTGCCCACTTGAAGTTTAATTGACCTGCAAAGTCTACTTGCACAATTCCTTTCACATAAGAACGTTCTAAATAAGATTCGCCTTTTTGGTAAAGAGGAGCGATAACAGAGTCTTTAAATAATATTTTCTCGGATGCTAGTAATGCTTCCCAGCGAGCTTTTTCATCACCAGCTAAAGTTGTTTTCACTTTTGCTATTGTTTCATCGAATTCCTTATTAGAGTAATGATCTAAGTTATAAGGGTTATTCGTTGTAAATAGCTCAAGGAATGTAATTGGATCCGCAAAGTCAGGGCTCCAGCCATCAATTCCGATTTCGTAGTCACCTTTTAATAAAAGCGAAACTTGTTGCTTACGCGGTTGCGGTTTTATATTTACTGTTAATCCATCTAGATTCTTTTCTAGTTGTCCTTTTAAGAATTCACCAGTTTTCTTATCAAGGTCAGCATCACTCGTTAATAATTCTAATGTTATCTTTTCAGAACCAAGCTCTTGTTTAGCTTTTTTCCATAACTCTTGTGCAGATTTTGTATCAACTTTTGTTAAATCGCCATTTGCAGTACGGAAGTCTTTTCCTTCAGGTCCTTTTGCAAAGTTTTTTGGAACGAGACCAAATGTTGGTGTAGATCCATCATTTAATAACGTATTTACAAAGGATTTTCTATCAATTGTTTGATCAATTGCTTGGCGTGCAGAAACGTTTTGAAGCACTTTGTTTTGTTGATTCATACGTAAAAATTGTACGCCTACGTTTGGACGTTCTTTAAAGTTAGCATCCTTTTTATATTTATCGACGAAGTCAGATGTTAGTTTTATACGATCTAATTGTTTTGACTCGAATAAATTTACTTCTGTTGATTTTTCTTTTACGACGTTAAAATTGATTTCTTCTAGTTTGACAGTATCTTTATCCCAATAGGTAGGGTTTTTCTTGAATTTAAAGCTTTGTTCGTGCTTCCAATCGCTTAGTGTAAAAGCCCCGTTGTACAAGATTGTATTATCTTCTAAAGCGTACTTATCACCTTGTGCTTTAAAGAATTCCTCGTTAATTGGTAGAAATGTTGGGAACGCTGTTAAGCTAATAAAATACGGAACAGGACGCTCCAATTCTACCTCAAACGTATGGTCATCAACTGCTTTTACACCAAGTTGGTCGGCTGGAAGTTCTTTGTTGTTAATTTTTGTTGCGTTTTTAATATCAAAGAATAGAAATGCATATTCAGAGGCTGTTGCTGGATCTACGGCTCTTTGCCAAGCGAACACAAAATCTTTAGCTGTAACAGGAGTGCCGTTTGACCATTTTGAATCTCGCAAATGGAATGTGTATTTCGTTTTATCGCCACTTACTTCATGAGATTTTGCAACACCAGGAACAGGTTTGTTACCTTCACCAAGATTATACAAACCTTCAAATACGTTTCTCATTACTTGACCAGAATCAGTATCTGTAGCACGAGCCGTATCCATTGTTCGTATTTCAGTAGGTGAAGATAAGTTTAAAACCTGTTTACTAGGTGCCTCGTCTTTTGCATTTGCTCCGCTTGCTTCGTTTTTATAACTACCGCAACCAGTTAATAAAATACTTACTCCTACAACTGATGCAATACCGGGTACAAACTTCTTTTTCATTTGATTTTCCTCCTAAATAATTAAGTTTGGATGATGATGAGGGAAATGAAAAATAAAAAATCCCTCTTTTCATATTGAGAAAGAGGGATTTTTACGTACAAGTTATGCACCCGTATATAAACGAAGTCCCTCATTCTATCTTTCAAGCATAAAGCTTGCAGGAAGTGGCACAGTATTCAAAATGAACCTGTTGCCGAGGTTTCAAAGGGCCAGTCCCTCCACCTCTCTTGATACAATGAGTAAACGAATAAATTTTATTAATTTTTGTGTTTCTTTGATAATTCAAAATCTTACACCTTGAATAATGAAGTGTCAACTAAATGAAATATAGTTTAAATTTTCAGTTTTCTTAAACAAAAAAACCACTGCATAGGGCAGTGGTTTTTCTACTAGAAGTTAAAGTTATCTGGATCTGGACCAACGCGACGATCTTCATTTAAAGCTTGAATTGATTTCATATCATCAGCACTTAATTCAAAGTCGAAGATGTTTGCATTTTCAATAATGCGATGTTCTTTAATTGATTTGGGAATTGTTACAACTTCGTTTTGTAAATCCCAGCGTAAAATAATTTGCGCAGTTGATTTATTATATTTTGTCGCAATTTCTTGTAATGTTGGATTATCTAGTAGTTGTCCTTGCATTAATGGTGACCAAGCTTCAAGCTGAATATTATGTTCTTTACAGAATGCATGTAACTCTTCTTGTGCTAAACGTGGGTGGTATTCCACTTGGTTGACCATTGGCTTAATTTCAGCAATTTCAAATACGTCTTGTAAGTGGTGAATGTGGAAATTACTCACACCGATAGCGCGAACACGGCCATCTTTATAAAGTTTTTCTAATGCTTTCCATGATTCGGTATATTTCCCTTTTACAGGCCAATGTACTAAATATAAATCTAAATATTCTAGACCTAATTTCTCTAATGTAGTTTCAAATGCTTGAAGTGTTGTTTCATATCCTTGATCGCTATTCCATACTTTTGAGGTAATAAATAATTCTTCGCGTGAAACACCGGATTCACGAATCGCTTGTCCAACGCCTTCTTCATTTTGATAGATTGCTGCAGTATCGATGCTGCGGTAGCCATTTTTAATTGCTGCTTTTACAGAATCAATTACTTCTGAACCATCTTCTACTTTAAAAACACCTAAACCAAACCAAGGCATTTTTACACCGTTATGTAATGTTGTATAGTCTTTTAAACTTGTTAAAATCATATTATTTCCCCCTAGCTTTTTTGTTTGTTGCTTCTACTGCTTTTTGAATTGCCTCTGAAAAATTATATTCGTATAAAGTTTTGAGACCCTCAGCTGTGGAACCACCTGGCGTTGTTACTTGTTCGCGGAGGTTAGCTGGATTTTGCGTTTGTTCGAGCATAGAAGCAGAGCCAGAAATCATTTGAATGACAAGATGTTTTGCGGTTTCTTCATCGACTCCATAACTTTTTGTTGTTTCAATTAAGCTTTCAGCAAAGTAATAAAGGAAGGCTGGTGCACTTCCAGTAACTGCAGTAAGCTGATGAACTTCTTCCTCAGTACAAAGTTGCGAAGTACCAATACCTTTTAAAAGCAGTTGCAGGGTTTCTTGATGCATCTCATTTACTGATTGTCCCATTGTATATAAGGAGATAGATTTTCCAATTTCAGCAGCTGTATTAGGCATAATCCAAGCAACAGGCGTGCCCTTTGGGAGTCTAGCTTCTAAATAAGATGGTCCAATGCCAGCTGCGACTGTTACGACTAGTTGATTTGATATTAACGGAGATAGCTCAGCTAATAACTCTTCATGAGCAGAAGGTGGCATTGCTAAAACAACCGTATCAACAGATGTAACATGCTGTTTCCAATCTGTTGCAGTAGACACATTATATCGATGTTGTAACTGTTTTAGCTTTTCTACGTTGCTTCGATTAGAGACGATAATTTCTTCGATGTACTCTTTGCTTGTTTTAAGTAATCCGGAAAATATAGCTTCTGCCATACGACCGGCACCAATAAATAAAATTCGATGTTTAGTTAGCATATTCTTTATTCCTTTCTAGTAGAGATATGTTATAAAAACGATATCATCTTTAAGAGAATGTTGTAAAAAGAAAAGACTTACCGTAGATGGAATGGATAATGAGAAGGCGGAAATTCATGCTAATATTAACTGTTATTAATCTCTTTATATGTGTAGCTGGTTTGCTAGAGTGGAAGAGCAATTATAAGGGGCAAGAACATACAAATAATTATATCTAGAAAATAATTAGAATTGAAAAACCCCTGAAGCATATATGCTTCAGGGGTTTACTAATAGAATATAAGATTATGCTTTTGTCATACCAAGTAATACAGCGCCGCCGATAATTAAAACACTACCTAGTGCAATAAAGATCAATTGACGTTTTGTTTTCTTTTCACCTAAGAATACAATCGCACCGAATGTTGAGATAACGATTCCAGTTTGAGATAATGGGAAGCTTGTTGCTACTCCAACACGTGGTAATGAAAGAAGTAAGAATAAGTTTCCAGTTCCCCATAGTAAACCAGACAAAGCATTACGGATTGCATATTTGTTAAACGGTTTATGTTTAGACGTCAGTACAACCGCACCAACAAACATACCAACTGCTTGTGGTAAAATAGCAGACCAACCATCAATATTATACCAACGAATAATAATTACATATACAAGATAGCCGAAAGTAGAAACAATTAAAGTAAGAAGTCCTTTTTTCAATTGTCCAGGTGGCTGAGCATTTTCTTTATCATCTAATGATGTGAATACAACACCAACTACAATTAATAGGATTGCAATCGTTCCCAGAATGATCGTTGTAGTAGTAGTCCACTCACGGAAAGCGATAACCCCAAAGATAGAAGTTGCAACAAGTTGCATACCAGTAGAAATCGTTACAGTAGTTGAAACACCTAGTTTTTCAACTGTTTTTAATTGGTTTACTTGTCCTAAAGCCCAGAATAAACCTGAAATAAAACCAACAATTAAGATTGTCATTGTTAAAGCTGGTTGAGTAAATACATACATAATTGTTGCGAAGAATAGAGCACCGATTGTCATACCTACCGTTTGGCTATATGCACCACCGCCCATTTTTACGCTTACTAATAAGATGTTTCCCCATGCAATTGCAGGAAGAAGCGCTAATAAAATGTCCATTACAAGACTCCCTTCGGTTTGCTATACCAATATAGTTACATATCGTTCTAACGATCGGTAATGCCCCACTAATAGAGTAGAAGATTACCGATCGCTAAAACAGGATGAAGAATTCACAATATAAATGCGTTTTCATTTCTTCATTTTTTGAAACACCTCCATATAATAACAGGAAATTGCCTATTTTAGAAAGTGAATTCAAATAAAATGTATATTTAAATAAGAGGTAAAATTCAGTTATTTCCCATTGGTATATTTTATTTCCTAAGAAATAAAGAAGCAGCTTCGACAAAAGCTGCTTTAAGAGTTAGTAATTCTTTTATTAATAAGTTGAATACATAGTAGAAATACGAGTGACATACCGATAGTAATAACTACAAGTGTCCAGGCGAGTTGCATATTACTTGCATCAATAGCCATGTAAATTGCAGTTGGGATTGTTTGTGTTTTACCAGGAATGTTCCCGGCAAACATGAGTGTAGCACCAAACTCACCGAGCGCGCGGACAAAGCTCAAAATCATCCCGCTTAGTAAGGTAGGAAATGCGAGTGGAAGTGTAACGTGCAGAAAAACTTGATATTCACTTGCGCCAAGGTCACGAGCACTTTCTTCAATTTGTACATTTGCGATAGAAAATCCCGTTTTCGCTGATTGGTACATAAGCGGAAATGCAACAACTGTAGAAGCGATAATCGCAGCAGTAGATGTGAACATAATAGACTGCTGAAATAATGATTCAACCCACTTTCCGATCGGGCTGTTGTTTCCAAAGATGATAATGAGAAAGAAGCCGATAACAGTTGGTGGAAGTACCATTGGTAATAAAAATATGGTTTCTAATAGTACTTTATATCGCCATGAGGAGCGAGCTAGTGCTCGCCCGACAATTGTCCCTAAAATTGTAACGAGAATAGTGGCGCACGCAGCTACTCTTAAAGATAGAAAGACAGGCGATAAAATAGCATCAATGCTCATAGTGATTACGACAGAACTGTAAATCCATATTTCTTAAAGATAGATTGTGCATCTTTTGACTGCAAATACTCATAAAATGAAGTCGCCTCTTTCTTATGTTTAGATTCCTTTATAACACCTAAAGGATAGTGGATTGGCTCATGAGAAGTAGCTGCTGCTGTCTCACCAATCTTTACTTTATCCGAAATGAGAGCATCTGTTTTGTATACGATGCCAGCATCGACATTCCCTGTTTCTACATATGTTAACACTTGGCGAACATCTTTTGTAAATACGACTTTATTTTGAACATCATTCCAAAGGTTTTCGTGTGTTAGAGAAGCCTTTGCATATTTGCCAGCAGGTACAGATTCAGGTGTACCAAGTGCAATTTTTTTGATTTTCTCATCTTTTAAATCTTGAAATTTTGTAAGTGAACTATCTTTAGGGATGACTAGAACTAGTTCATTTCCAAGAAGATTTTTCCCTTCTTTTTCACTAATGAATCCTTTTTTTACAAGGGTTTGGAATTTATCTTCTGCTGCAGAGAAGAATAAATCAGCAGGTGCACCTTGTTCAATTTGTTGTTGAAGTGCTCCAGAAGCACCGAAGTTAAAAGAAAGTTTGATATTTGGCTCTTTTTCTTTATATTGTTTCTCGATTTCTTTTAATGCATCTTGTAAGCTTGCAGCAGCTGAGATAGTCAGTTCAACTGTTTTATCCTCTTTAGCAGCTGACTTTGTATGCTTTTCCCCACTTGTACAAGCAGCACTAAATATAAGAAGGAAAGAAAGTATAAGTGCCCCGATGGAACGTAATGTAAATTTATTCATAAAAAAATCCCCTTTCGTTTTGATACATCTAATTATAACTAATTATATCTAAATATAACTAGTTATAATTGAATGTAATTTGAACATATATCTATTTTTAAAAAATAGGAGAAATATTCTTTTCTTTGTTACAATGAAAGGAGAAAGTGAGGAATCGTCTATGGATCATCATTCCTACACAACGGAAGAAGTAGCAAAGCGATTAAAAGTATCAAAATTAACTGTATACGACTTAATTAAAAAAGGAGAACTTCCTTCTTATAGAGTTGGTAGACAGATGCGCATTGATGCAGCAGATTTAGAACAATATATAAAGCAAATGAAAACAGGGAAAATACAAGGTACTCCTGTAAAGAGCGAAGATAGTAGAGGCTTGGATACATGTATTATTAGCGGACAAGAACTAACGTTAGATATGTTGGCAAAACGTATAGAAAATCGCCTGCCAAGTTCAAATATATTAAGGGCATATCAAGGTAGTTTAACGAGTTTAATAAAAATGTATCAAGGAGAAGGAAGTATCGTTAGTCTTCATTTGTTTGATGGAGAAACGGGTACATATAATGTTCCTTACGTAAAACGTATTTTAGTTGGACAACCATGTACTATGATTAATTTATTAGCAAGGAACGTTGGGTTTTATGTGCAAAAGGGAAATCCTAAAAATATAAAAACATGGGCCGATTTATCTCAATCATCTATACGATTTGTAAATCGAGAAAAAGGTTCTGGTATTAGGGTGTTAGTCGATGAACAATTGCGCATTCAAAAGTTAAATAAAGAACGTATTAGTGGATATGAATGGGAAGAATCGAATCATCTTGGTGTTGCCACGCAAGTTGCAAATGGAAAAGCTGATGTAGGAGTAGGTTCAGAAAAGTTTTCGCAAATTGTAAATGTGGACTTTATTCCAATCATGAAAGAACAGTATGATTTAGTAATTTTGAAGAATAAAGAAAATGAAGAGTTGATTGAAGTTGTAAAAGACATTCTGCAATCGGAAGAATTTCATAATGAATTAAATGCGATTGGCGGATATGATATTACGAAAACAGGTCAAATTGTATGTGAAACAAACTAAAAAGCTGCTTGTCTATAAGACGAGCAGCTTTTTCTATATATAAAGGGGGTTGGAGAAACAAAGTGTTAAACAAGACCTTGAGCAAGTGTATAAATGAAAGCCGTAAGAAGAGTAGCTCCACTTGCAAGTCCGATAAAGTCTGATTTGTTGAAAGTAATGTTGTTCATTATAAACTCTCCTTATTTGTTTAATGTAGTTGCAACAGCTTTTGCATCGACAAGTGCGGATAGCACCATGCCCATTGTATTTAAAAATTTATTTGATTTCATATTGTTCATCATGCGTATCCGCTCCTTTTCGAATTGTTGTTGCCCTGCTTATGTCTTAATTATAGGAAATATGTCCACTTGCAACTATCGAATTAGCTTACGAAAGACTTACACTTTTGTAAGAAAAAAAGACATTCATGTAAGAATGTCTTTCACAGCATATTGATATGATGATGGTCTTCAATTGTTTTTAAAAAACTACGCATTGAATTCGTCATATAGCTATCTTTACGGCATATGAAAACCGTTGAAATACTGCCGTATTTTTCAGGGATTGCATGACAATGTACCTTACCTGCTTTAGAAAGATGATGGACAGCAGACTGTGGTACGAGTGTAATTCCGAGGCCGAGTGCAACGCTGTTTAATATTGTCTCTAATATATTGAATTCCATAATTCTTTTTGGTAGCAAACCTTCGTCTTTCAGCCATCGTTCTAGTTTGGAACGGTATCCGCATCCTTGGTTAAAAACGAGTAGAGGCGTTGTTGTAAATTTTTCTATATGAAAAGCTTTATTTTGTGTTACAAGCATTAATTTTTCTGTACTAACATCGTATTGTTCGATTAGTGGATGTTTAATAGGACCTGATATAAAGGCACCATCTAATTGATGATCAAGTACTTCTCTAATTAATTCTTCTGTTAGACCCGCTTGTAATGATAAATCGACATTCGGATAGCTTTTATAGTAAGAAGATAAAATGGTAGGCAGTGTACTTACTGTTTCGACTGTACCGATTTTCAATATACCGGAGGGTGTTTCGCTATCTAAAAATACTTGTTTTAGTTCGTCGACATCTTGCAAAATTTTACTAACATAAACGAGCATTTTTCTTCCTTCAGCTGTTAAAGTCATTCCTCGTTTATGGCGGTAAAAGAGTGGGGTTTTTAATTCGTTTTCTAGTTGTTTAATACGTGCAGTTACATTTGATTGTACATAATTTAATTCCTTTGCTGCGCTACTTACACTACCCTGGTCGGCAACGCTTTTAAAGATTTGTAAGTCTCGTAATTCCATTTTGTAATCCCCCTTGATGTTAACTATCATTATAAATGATAGTTAACATCATTTTGAATCATTTTACGTGATATATTTTTTCTTTTACAATTCTCTTTGTGCAAATAGAAAGAAACGGGGGATTGCGGTGAGAAGAGGTCAAATGATAATAGGGGCTTTAGCGTGTTTAATTGCGAGTATGTCATGGGGAGCGATGTTTCCAGTTGCTGATCATGCGCTAGAATACATAGATCCATTTTATTTTTCGCTTATTCGCTATGGAGCAGTGGCGATAATGCTGATTGTATTGTTGTTAATGAAAGAAGGAAAACAGGCATTTCGTTTAGAGGGAAGAGGAAAGTTACTCGTCTTTTTTGGAACGATGGCATTTACAGTATATAATGTCCTCATATTTTTAGGGCAAATGTTGATGGGTAAGTCGGGTGTAATGGTAGCTTCCATTATGGAATCACTTATGCCGATGATTTCTATTTGTATTTTATGGGGATATAAGCATATAAAACCGAAGAAGTATATGATAACGAGTATGGTTATTGCTTTTGTAGGAGCTGTGTTTGTTATTACAAAAGGTGACATGAGTTTCTTTGTAACATTGAAAGATAATATGTTCTCATTAGCATTTATATTTATTGGTGTTGTAGGCTGGGTTATTTATACGATGGGTGGTCAAACGTGTAGTGATTGGTCAACATTACGTTATTCTACGTTGACGTGTGTATTCGGTACGACTGTTACAGGAATTATAACGGTAATTATTACGTCGCTTGGATATGTTTCAGTTCCTAGTATGGGAACGATTTCTATTGTGAAGTATGATTTGTTATTTATGATGACATTGCCAGGTATTGTAGCGCTACTTGCTTGGAACTATGGTGTGAAAATTTTATCATCCATTAATGGGATTTTATTTATTAATTTTGTACCAATTACGACTTTAGTTATTATGATGATGCAAGGGTATCAGATCACAATGTTTGATATTATAGGGACTGTACTTGTTATTGCAGCGCTTATTCGCAATAACGTTTGCCAGAGAAAAGAAGAAAATATAAATAAGAGAGTTTTACAAGAAGAACAATTACGTCAAGCTGTTTAATAGGCAAATGGAGGATTTCACATGTTAGAAAGTTTATTGTTTTTCTTCGCCGT
Source organism: Bacillus cereus group sp. MYBK15-3 (assembly GCF_051916765.1). NCBI lineage: Bacteria > Bacillati > Bacillota > Bacilli > Caryophanales > Bacillaceae > Bacillus > Bacillus cereus group sp. MYBK15-3. The sequence continues at coordinate 22,390 of NZ_JBQAHG010000012.1, read as the reverse complement.
CGGAGTTGCTTGTGAGCTTGCAGCAATTAATCGAAATGGTCGTAAAAAGATAAAACAACAAGCTGAGCTGATACAGCTTTTAAAAGAATTGAAAGAAAGAAAAAATTAAAAAGACGACCGGGCATAGACGGTCGTCTTTTTCTATATAAAGGGGAAAGGGGACACAAAGTTATACAAGCGTAGCAGCGTAAATGAAAGCAGTAAGAAGAAGAGAGCCGTTAGCTAATCCTAAAAAATCTAATTTGTTAAAAGTAATGTTATTCATAATACATTCTCCTTACTTGTTTAATGCAGAAGCAACAGCTTTTGCATCGAAAAGAGCCGATAATACCATGCCCATTGTATGTAAGAAATTGTTCGTTTTCATTTTGTTCATCATATTGATCCACTCCTTTTCGAATAATTGTTGCCCTGTTTCTGACTTAATTGTATGAAATATAGTAAGAAGTAACTATCGAATTAGCTTACAAGAAAATTACACTTTTGTAAGAATTGAAATTTAACAATTCATCCTTAATTTTATTACCAACTCCTAAAACTTAGTGTTATAATTATTGTAAGAATATGATTATACTTCGGATGTTTAGAAAGGAACGAAATAAATGTATAAACCAATTACATTTTTGTTGAAATATATATTTAAAACAGCTGGGAAAGTAGAAGTGCAAGGAAGAGAAAAGCTACCAGAAGGTGGTCCGTATGTTGTTGCGTGTACACATACAAGTTTTATGGATGTATTAATGTTAGCTACAGGGATGTACCCAACTCAAATTCATTACATGGCAAAAAAAGAATTATTTGAAGGGAAATTCAAAAATTGGTTCTTTAAAAATGTAAATGCATTCCCTGTAGATCGTGCGAATCCAGGACCAAGTACACTTAAAATTCCATCACGTTTATTAAAAGAAGGAAAGGTAGTAGGGATTTTTCCGAGTGGAACAAGATCAGCGGAAGATGTTTCATTAAAAGCGGGTGCTGTGACAATTGCGATGCGTTCTAATGTTCCGTTAGTACCAGCAGCTTATGTTGGTCCATCAAGTGTAAAAGAATTAATAAAGGGGAAAAAGGCGCAATTGATTTTTGGAGATCCAATTCAAATTGAGGGTGGAGAACAAATAGATCGAAAAACCGTTATGAAAATGATGACAGATCAATTAAATGAGAAGTTTGAGGAGTTAAAAGAAGCTTTGCAATCAAATCAAAAATAAGAAAAGACGACCGGGCATAGACGGTCGTCTTTTCTATTACTATTTATAATAAAGGGGAAAGGGGACACAAAGTTATACAAGCGTAGCGGCGTAAATAAAAGCAGTAAGAAGAAGCGAGCCACTAGCTAGTCCTAAAAAATCTAATTTGTTAAAAGTGATGTTATTCATAATATATTCTCCTTACTTGTTTAATGTAGAAGCAACAGCTTTTGCGTCGATAAGAGCGGAAAATATCATGCCCATTGTATGTAAGAAATTGTTCGTTTTCATTTTGTTCATCATATTAATCCGCTCCTTTTCGAATAGTTGTTACCTTGTCTCTGACTTAATTGTATGAAATGTTGCGGAAATTCACTATCGAATTAGCTTACAGAAAAATTACACTTTTGTAAGAGAAACGAATGAAGGTGTAATGATAAGAAGATTTGACATATGTTCATGAGATTCATTAACTTAAAGGTAGAGGTGAGTGTATGGCTAATATTAAAGATATTGCAAAGATGGCGGGAGTTTCAGTTACGACTGTTTCGAGAGTGTTGAATGATCACCCATATGTAAGTGAAGAAAAAAGGAAAGCGGTTATAGAGATAGTTGAGAAATTGAATTACTCGCAAAATGCAAATGCTGTTCATTTATCAAAAGGAAAAACGAATATTGTTGGTGTGATTTTACCTTATATTAATCATCCGTGTTTTGATGCGATGGTGAGCGGAATGATGGAGACTGCGTTAGCGCATAATTACAGGGTGCTACTTTGCCAAACGAATTATAATAAAAAAGAAGAAATGAAAAGTTTACATATGTTAAAAACAAAACAATTGGATGGTCTTATTATTTGTTCACGTGCAAATGATTGGGAAACGATAGAACCGTATGCTTCTTACGGCGCAATAATTGCTTGTGAAGATAATGATATTTCAAACATCTCAAGTGTATATACGAATCATTCAGCGGCCTTTCAATTAGGAATGGATTATTTGATTGAGAAAGGTTATAAAAAAATTGGTTATTGTACGGGAAGAAAATTAGGGCCGAGTAGTCAAAAGCGTTTTGATGTTTATAAACAGCAATTACAATCTATAGACGAAGAGGTTAATGAAGAATGGATTTTTACAGAATGTTTTACACTAGAAGATGGTGTAAAAGTGGCTCATAAGTTAAAAGAGATGCAGGATCTTCCTGAAGCATTAATAGTAGCAGGTGATGAAGTTGCGATTGGGGTTATGACAGAGGTTGAAAAATTAGGGATTCAAGTTCCTGAGGATTTAGCGATTATTGGCTTTGATAATCAACCTATCTCGCAAGTGTTACAATTGACAACTATTGATCAAAATTTAAAGGAGATAGGGAAAACTGCTTTTGAAATGTTGCATAGAAAAGTGAATGACGAGAGTTCTGAACAAGAAAAGCTGGAAATTCCATACGAACTTGTGGAACGCTCTACGGTTTAATTTTAATCCGTTATGTGTATAATCGCATAACGGATTATTTTTTTGAAATATCTTTGACAGGAAACGCGTTTCATACTTTATAAAGGAGTTAAACCGGTTTGTAATAATCCATGGATTCTTTTCAAGTGTTAATGCAATGAATAGAATTTGGAGGAATATGCATGAATGAACTTTTATCGAGTATGAAAAAGTATGTAGATGATGATGAAAAGATTCTGGCTTTTGTGGTAGGGATATTTGAGAAGGATAATTTTATATTATCGTATCAACATGGGGTTTTTGTTGCCACTACTAGACGTCTCCTTTTTTACGGGAAATTCCCGTACTATTCTTCAATATTTAAAGAGTATTCATATTTGCATATAGATAACATAGATTTTCATCCGTATTTTGAATTTACTTGTAGTCATGAAAGCATTCGCGCTAAGTATATTCAGAAAGGGAATGTGGAGCAATTTGTCCGTGCAGTTAGGGCAAATATGAATAATTAATCAACCCTCTGTTTAAACATAATATTTCAATTTTTAAGAGGGAAAATGCGGAATAAAAACCACTTCTAAACCTCTAGGAGATAGTGATACAATGTCAAATGGGGGGAGGGTATGAACTATGGTTAATCAACGTATAAAGGAAATAACACTAATTACAATTGGTTCATTATTATTCGCAATTGGTATTAATTACTTTGCAATTCCAAACCGTTTATCGGAAGGTGGAATTATTGGTTTAACGGTTGTTACGTACTACTTATTTGATTGGTCACCAGGGATTGTGAATTTTGCTATAAATGCAATTTTACTAGCTATTGGTTATAAATTTTTTGATAAGAAAACAATGATTTATACAATTTTAGGGATTGTAGAAACATCTTTGTTTTTATACGTTACAGAACATATTGAGTATCATGTAAATAGTGATACATTATTAGCAGCTTTATTTGCTGGTTTATTTGTGGGTATTGGATTAGGCTGTATGTTCAAAGCCGGAGGTACATCGGGAGGGTCAGCAATCTTAGCTCGGTTAGCAAATCAATATTTAGGTTGGAGCGTAGGTAAAGGCGTACTAATTATTGATATTGTTGTAATTGCTGGTTCTGTATTTATAATAGGGCAAGAAAAGGCAATGTATACACTTGTAGCTGTGTTCATCGGAGCGAAGGTGATTGATTTCATTGTAGAAGGAATGGATACAAAAACGGCTGTTACGATTATTTCGAATCAACCAGATTTAATTCGTGAAGCTATTACGAAAAATATGACACGCGGTGTTACTGTATTAGAAGGGCGCGGCGGATATACTGGTAAAAATAAAGAAGTTTTATATGTTGTTATTAATAAACAAGAGCTTGTTAAGTTAAAACAAGTTATTAGCCGGGTAGATGAAGATGCTTTCGTTGTTATACATGATGTACGTGATGTACTTGGCGGTGGCTTTAAAGCAAGCTAAAAGGTGAACGAGTAAATTCGTTCACCTTTTTTAATTCTTACAAAAATGTAAGTGTAATGTAATGAGATTCAATAGTAGATTTTATTCCCCCTTTTTAAAATGGATGTATATATATCCTGCAGAGGAGGAATGTTTATTATGAAGAAAAAAATGATCACTACTATAATAGCGATGATAGTGATAGTAGTAATGTTACTGCCTACGAAATTTGGACCGGTTATCGATAAATATAATCCATTTTATAAGACGAAAGAATACTATACGGTTGTGAATACAATTGGTCAGCATATTGGTGATGAGTGGTATGAATATGAATTTATTGCATTCGATGAACGTGGTAGAGAGCAGAAAATAAAGAAAACGGTTAAGCATATGTTAAAGAGAGATGAAGCATTAAAGGTTTTTGCGAAAGGACGTTACGGTGAATCGATTGAAGAGATTGAGGTTGCAAATATTCCTATAAATGCGAAGAGTAAACTTTTAACGATGAGATAGTGAAATATACCCCCAGCTATTTTTTGTCGAAAATAAAAATACTGGGTAAGGGTATTTTAGTGGTTAGCAAAAAAGCCTTAGTCCATATAGACTAAGGCTTTTTTATTATATAAAGGGGAAGGGGGTACATTGTAGTAGCATGGTTGAAAGGTATAAGAAGAGTAGCTACTAGCAATGCAATTTGGTTATGTGATTGTTCTTCTTATTTGGCTTACTTTCTAACTTTATTGTACGAAATATAAGTAAGGGAAACTATCGAATTACATTACACATAACTTACAAACATGTAAGTCTTCTGTAATGTAATTCGATAGTTAAAAGATAGTAATTTTTATATAGTGTAACTAGAAAGTCTTAATGTATTACTTTCTGTTTGTAATGAAGAATGAAAAACCAACTAATTTTTAATAATCCTCATCTGAATAAAGATGAGGATCCTTTTTTAAACCTTACAACATTGTAAGGTTTACGTAAGTTAATTCGATAGTAAATTTGTCATATTTTTTGCATAATAGATACAGATAGAAAAATAATTAGGGATCTAGTAAGAAGGGAGAAAAATGGGATGCGTAAAGAAGAAGTAGTGAAGTTACCAATTAAAGATTTCTGTAGCTACTTTACTGTTGCCGTAGTGTGTATTGGATTATTTGATATCATAACAAACTTAATTGTTAAATAATATAGATGCTAAAACAAGAAAGGAAGTCCTTTCTTGTTTTTTTTATGGGGGCATAAAGATGAAATGGATTGATAGTCATATACATGTTGATCAATATAAGGATGAAGAGAAGAACAGATTACTGAAAGAGGTGGAAAATAGTAATGAAATAAAGGGGCTTATTGCTGTATCTATGAATTATCAATCTTGTAAGGAAACGTTATCTTTAGCGAAGAAGTATTCCTTTATATATCCAGCGATAGGGTTTCATCCAGAGCAACAGATTCATAAAGAAGAGTGTGAACAGATTTATAAACTTATTGAACAGAACGCAGAGGAAATTGTTGCGATTGGTGAAGTAGGTTTGCCCTATTATTTGAGGAAAGAAGATGAAAGCATTGCTGTAGATCCATACATAGCTGTATTGAAAAAATTTATAGAACTAGCTAGTAAGTATAATTTGCCGATTATATTACACGCAGTTTATGAAGATGCTGACACTGTATGTGATTTGCTAGAGAAATATAAAGTTTCACGTGCACATTTCCATTGGTTTAAAGGAAGTGATGAAACAATGAAACGGATGATGAAGAATGGTTATTATATTTCGATTACACCGGATGTTTTACATAAGGAGAAGATTAGAAAAATTGTTTCGTATTATCCGCTTGAATATATGATGGTAGAAACAGATGGACCGTGGGAATTTCAAGACGATGTTATGACGCACCCGAGAATGATTCGAGATGTATTAAAGGAAATTAGTGTTATAAAAAACATATCTGTTGATCAGGTTGCAGAAACAATATATGAAAATACCATTCGATTTTACCCCGCTATTTGCCGGGGATTAAGACCCTGACTGATTAAGGTTTCGCTTTATTTGAAAGGATAGGAGAGGTACTCTTATTCTTTTTATTATGGATATTTTTTCTAATTTTTTCTATAATTTATGATGTGTTTAATTTGATGAAGGAAGTAGGGGAGAAAATGGGGAAAGCACATAAAAAAATAGCTATTACAATGATGATCGGTGCACTTTCAGTTGCAGCGTTTGGTTGTGAAGCAGAAAAGAAGGCTATAAATCCCAACGCAACGCAAGAAAGTAAAGAAGAACAAATTGATCCAGTAGTTGAAAAACAGATGAAAGAAACTGAGAAAAACGGGAATTCGGTTGGAAACAGTTCTAATAAAGGGAAGATGGCAGAGAGTAATGGATGGGTTTACTATGCGGTAAATGGTGATAAAAATACAGGAGGCATTTATCGTACGAAAGATCAATTTCAGACTTCGGAACGTGTAGTGGAAGGTGTAAATGCTTCTTACATAAATATAAAAAACAAAGCTTTATATTTTATTCATACGGATGAAGAGAAGAATGCGGGATTATCTTCTTTAATGAAGTATGATATATCAAATAAAAAGTTAGATACGTTAAAAGCGGATACAAATTATGTTTATATAAAAGATCAAACTTTATTTTATCCGAAAAAATATTCTGAGCATGGTGGTTTTGATATTGTAGGGATCGCAAAAATCAATTTGAAGACGGGACAGGAAGAAGAAGCGGCATTTAAAAATTCTGGTTGGTCTCGAACGATAGATGATAGTATTCTACATTGGAATAAAAATCGTGGAACACAAATGACAAAAGATAATAAAACTTGGTCAAAAGAAAATTATGCCACAATATCTAGTGCTACGTATAATAATGAAAAATTATATGCTGTTGTCGACTTTTCGTTACCTTTTGAAACAAATGAAGCTGAGCATGGCATATATGAAATAGACGTTCAACAAAATAATGAAAAGTTATTGGTAAAGGATGCCTTGCAGATGAATGTGAAAGGGGATATTTTTTATTATTTAAAAAAGGATGGAGTATATAAGAAGAAAATAAATGGTGGAAATGAAAAGGTAATTTATAATAAAGCGGTTGAACCAACTAAATCCTATTTATATTTTGTAGCAGGAGATATGTATCTCTATACGGATAATGGAACTATCATGAATTTGGATACAAAGAAATCAAATGAAGTAAAAGATAAGAAGCTAGCAGATAACGTTATGTTACAGAAAGTATGGAATGCACAGAAGGAACTGACTAATGTTCAAATGGCTGCACTAACAGGAAACCCAAAACGAGTAGGGGATTTTTCATACGGGGAATTAGTGAACCCTATTTATAATAAGAAAGATAATTTAGAGACTACGCTATCTACGTACTTCTCAAAATCATTTATTGCACAGTATATGAAGAGTAAATATATTAAAGAGTTAAATGGAAAAATGCACTATGCTATTGGAGATCCAGGGTCAAAAGCAGCAACTAAATTTACAAAAATTATTTCTGCCGAGTTAAAGGATGGGAAAATAAAAGCGCAGGTAGAAACGTATAATGACTATGATAATGTAACGGAAAAAGTAGAAGTTGAATTTATTTATGAAAATAATCAATGGGTTATTAATAACATGCCACGTTTTGGTTTAAGTTAAAAAAACCACCAAGCAGAATGCTTGGTGGTTTTGTATTAGGATTCTAATTTCTTCGCACGTTTTAATAATAAAAGAAAGACAATGATAACGAACCCCAGTATAAGTAAGAAGCCATATTGCTTTATATAATCAATTATGTCATTCGCACTGGTTGGTTTTTCAACGTGAATGCCGTCTTTATTCGTCGTAATATGAATATCTTTCATTTTTACTTCATTCTTTTCCTTTTGTAAATCAATCCATTCTATATTTGGAATACTTTCTAGATCTTTTAACACTTCTTTTAATGGTTTCACACCTAAGTAAGGATGATAGAATGCACCAATAATTCCATCGGATAATTTAGAAACAGATAGAGCACGTTCTTTCATTTTAGCAATAGTTTGTGGCGTATCTTCTTCAATAAATCCGACTGTTTCAGGCAATAGTTTCATTCCATGTAAAAATGACGGAGTACTTGTATAATATGGTGAGTGCATGGATTTCCAAGTTGTATCATTTAACTGTAGTTGTCCTACATAAGTTGAAAAGTACCTTGATAATATTTCATATCCTTTTTGAGACATCGTGTAATGAGGTGCTTCAAAGGCAACAGGATATAGTTTAGCATCTACAAGTTCTTGAATTCCTTTTTCAATATGATCTTTCATATATTTTCCCTCGAATTCTTCCCCTTTTTTTACATATTGGTTATATGCCTCTATATTTGGAAAGTCATCTTTTGTCTTCGGTTTTTCATGCTTCGGTTGGCGAATTGGTTGATCTGTTTTGACATCCCAAAATTCAAAGCCCTCACCTGTTTCACTGTCATAAAATTGGTGAGTATAACCATGCATAATAATTGCTGCACCATCATCTTGCATAGAGCGTAAAAGATCAACTAGTTCTGGTTTATCTTTTAAATGTATTATCTTTCCTGTATCTGGATCTTTATATACCGGAATAACAGTAATCATGTAAGGCATCTTTTTCTCTTTTAGTAATGTAGCAATTTCTTTTAATTGATTTATATCTGCTGCTGGGTGAACATCCTCAAGACGTAAATAAGCTTCAACTTTATTTTTCGTTGGTTTTTGGCTGAAATAAGAAAATAACATTTCACCGACGTAATGAGACATCCAGTCAAAGAGGTTAGGTGTTGCAACATAATAAGATATTTCATGCTGAACGATTAGTGGGTTAGTGTTATTTGAGCTTAAAGCGTTAGCAAGCACAGTTCCATTCGTATCAAATGATTGAATTAATCGTTCCTCTTCTAAGGTATTTTTTAGCTTCTTTTCTGGATATTCAATTTTATTAACTCGTATATCGTCACTCTTCAATGTAATGAAAGAAAAACGCTTAGATAATTGTTCAACATTTTGTCCTAATACTAATACAGGGCCGGAGAAGTTTTCTAGAAATTGTTTCGTTTCATCAGAAAACGCTTCTTTTGTTTCACCGATATAAACAATATGTGTATAGGAGGATACGTTATTAATTGAAGTTGCTTCTTTTAAGTTTTTTACGGTTATATCATTTGTAAAATGTCCTAATTGAGTATTAAGGATTTGAACATTATTTGAAACTTTATCGTCTTGTGTACTATACAAAACAAGTACTTTTGGTTTTGATGATGTTTGTGCAGAGGTGTAGGTAGGGATGAGTAGTAAAATGCTGAACAAGAGTGTTAGGCATTTTTTCATTTTGTACGCTCCTATTCTATATATAGAGTTCAGTTTACAATTATATACAATAAATGCGTTATAGTCTATGAAAGTTACATTTTTGCACGTATTTACCAGCTGTTTTTTCACAAAATCGGTCTAAAGCATGATGATAATACGTATAGTTATTTGCTATGATAAAAGAGTAATAGAATGTAGGTAATTGTAAAGGGAAGGCTGAAAGGGGACAAATTTCAGCGGAGAAAGAGGTAGAGGTAGTGAAGAAATTCTTTGTAGGATTTTTAGTTGTTCTTGGAGTATATTTATATTTCCAAGGAAAGTCTGAAGGAATGGATAAGCTAGTGAATGGAACAAGCTATGTTGATTCAGAAGAAGCAAAACAGATGAAACAAATCATTATAGAGGAAGCGAAGAAAGTAAATCTTCCGGAATGGATACCTCTTGCAATTGCCGAGCATGAAAGTCGATTAAATCCAAGAAGTGTTGGAGATAATGGAACTTCATTTGGATTGTTTCAACTACACCGCGGCGGCGGGCTTGCACCAGAACATTTAACTGATGATGAGCTGAAAGATCCACGTACAAATGCGCAAATTGCAATGCCGCATTTAATGAAAGGATATAAGCGTGGGGTGCAAAAAGGTTTGACTGATTTTGCATTACTGAAATATATAGCGAATACATCTGGATGGCCAGGGAATTTAGGGCCAGAGTGGACGGATAATAACATGAAGTATAACATCGGACTAGAAGATGTGTACTATCGAAATAAAGGCGTAATAAAGTGAAACTTTAATCAGTGGGGGAGTCTGTTCATCCCCCGCTGATTATTAGTCTTCACCAATCGGGCTTTTACGAGCAGTTAATCTTCCGCCTAAATTCTAGCGTTTTCCGGATTTTGAGGTGGAAGTTTTACTGCTCGTTAATGCGGGGTAACAGAGTAGGTTTTCTATACCTACTCTGTTTTTTTATGAATAATTTCATCCTTTTCTTTCGTGAAATACTGCGTGAGTTGTATTTTCACCTCTTCTAGTTTTGTAGAAACTTGCGGTATTTTATATCCTACATACAATGGTGAAACGACAAATCTAGGTACAACTTTACAAATGATTTTTCCATTTAAGTAATAGAAGAATAAGTTATAACTACTGCATCCTTTATGGAAATCTATCAGTATGTAACGTACAGTTTGCTGAATGTAATTTGCCATTTCATCTATATATGAAATATTATCAATGATTATATTGAATTCAGTGAAGCCAATAATGGGACGCTCTGAAATATTAAGCTCAATGCGTTCATTTTTTTGAACAATTACCCCTTGAAAATTTTCTTCTTCAATATTTTCAAGATAATCTACATATTTCATTCCGATAATTTGCATGTGTGCATGATGCAAACTTCCACCTGAAAATGGACCGTGATTTTTGTATAAAATTACAGATGCAAATTCTTCGTTCTTCTGTAAGTGTAACCAATGTTGAATAGAAAATTGCATTAATTTTCGCATATGTTCTTCTGTATATGTTGCGATATGATCTTCGCAATTATCTGTTTCAATCAGCACCGTTTGAAATGTATCTTGTAATGTAGGAAATTTATTTTTTAACCAAATAATAGAACCATCAGTTGCTAAAATATCCGTTAAATGTTCTTTATCGCAAAATGGACATGCAGCGCTTCTATTCCGAATACTTTCTGGTTTTTGTTTACCGATATCGTTTAAAAAATATAGTTGTTGTGTATCCATTTGTATATATGCCCCTTTAAAATATGTGTAAAAATCCCGCTTAATACATTCGGGAAAAGGAGAAGGAAATCCTCTAAAGACAATATGGAAAAAATAAAAGACAAGATATCCTCATTACGATAGGGTACCTTGTCTTTTATTTTTTCTCTAATAGTGTGTATGGATAATATAGAACATTTTCATTATTTTTCTTTTTTCTATTTTTTATTGTGTATAAAGTGATTGCTGTGCTTGCAATTATAATAATGGCTTTCTTCATATTCATATACCCCTTTTTATTGTTGGTTTAATTCTTGGCTAACTGCTTTTGCATCGACTAAAGCGTGTAAAAGCATTTTCACCATGTTCATCATATTTCTTCACTCCTTTTTATAGTTCATTTAGTTCTTTTACAACTGCTTGTCCGTTCACTAATACCTTAAAGATTGCTTTTACGATTTCTTTCATCATGTTTGTTTCCTCCTTGTGTTTGTCACTCTTGTTTTACATCTTTATTGTATAGGGAGGCATCTTTTCGTACTATCGCTTTCCATTACGTGAACATAACAGTTTTGTAAGATTTGATGTCACTTATTGAAATGTTTAGTCTATCTTCATTATTTTCAGAAAAATGACTATTCAAACATGAAATTGGAAAGTATAATAAAGAAGTAAGTATTAAATTCCGTACGAAAGGGGTGAATGAGATGAAACGTTCTTTAGCTGCGCGTGCCAAATTTTTAGATTTTATCTATTTTTGTCGTGCGATTTTTCATGATGTAGTTGTTAACGGGATACGTATGCCCTTTTTTAACAATTGCATAGTGACTATTGAACGATAGAAATCTCTTCACCCATTTTTAATAAACGTGTGAAAAGGGAGCTATTTGGCTTCCTTTTTCTATGCCGAAAACCATGGGGAATGTTTCTTTCTCATGGTTTTTTATATTGAAAGGAGTACGGAAAATGACTATTTGTAGTGTAAATAATGTGACGAAATCTTTTGGTGGAAACATCATATTTGAAAATATATCGCTTGAAATAAAGAATGGTGAACGTGTTGGGTTAGTTGGTCGTAACGGTAGTGGGAAGACAACAATCTTTGGGCTTCTAACGGGAATGGAGAGTTTGGATGCAGGAGCCATTCATATGAAGAAAGGTACACGTATTGGTCATGTCGCACAAATTCCGAAGTTTGATGAGGCCATGACTGTATATGATGTATTGAGTTCCGCTTTTAAAGTAGAAAAGGAATTAGAAAAAGAAATGCATGCTCTAGAAAAAAATATGGCGGAGGAGCAGGAACAATCTGCTTTGCAAAAGCTAATGGAGAGGTACGGAGTAATTCAAGAAAAATTTGCATTTCTCGGTGGTTATGAAATAGAGGCAAATATAATGAAGGTAGCAAATGGCTTACAAGTCACAAACTTATTTCCAAGAGTATTTACGGAATTAAGTGGAGGAGAACAGACGAAAATAAGCCTTGCATATATGCTATTGCAGAAACCAGATTTACTACTATTAGATGAACCAACAAATCATTTAGATTTGTTTGCAGTTGAATGGTTAGAGAAATTTTTAAAAGAATATAATGGAACAGTTATGGTTATTTCACACGATCGCTATTTCCTTGATGAAGTTGTAACGAAAATTTTGGATTTGGAAGATGGAGAGATTCACGTGTACCATACGAATTATTCTCAGTTCGTTGAGGAGAAGGAAGAAAGGTTACTTCAAGAGTTTCAAGCTTATCAAGAGCAGCAAAAGAAAATAAAGAAAATGAAAGAAGCAATTAAGCGCCTACGTGAATGGGCAAATCAAGCGAATCCTCCGAATGAAGGATTGCATAAAAGAGCGAGGAATATGGAACGTGCGTTAGAGCGTATAGAGAAATTAAAGAGGCCAATTTTAGAAAGAAAACAGATGGGTCTTCAGTTTGAAGGGCAAGAGAGAAGCGGAAAAGATGTTGTTGTAATGAAAGAAGTGAGTAAAGGTTTTGCTGGCCGATCTTTATTTGAACAAGCGAATTTACATGTTCGTTTTCAAGAGCGTGCTGCTATCGTTGGTCGTAATGGTACAGGGAAGACTACATTATTAAAACTACTATTAGAAGAAATAAATCCAGACGTTGGTGAAATTCGAATTGGTAGTAGTGTCAAAATTGGTTATTTATCACAACATGCATATGAAAATATGAAGAGTAATGTATTGGAAGCATTCAGAGAGAATGTGGCTGTAACAGAAGGAGAAGCAAGACATATATTAGCTAAGTTTTTGTTTTATGGTCCAGCAGTATTTAAGAAAGTAACGCAACTTAGTGGTGGAGAAAAAATGAGATTAAGACTTGCGCAACTTATGTATCAAGACATCAATTTTCTAATTTTAGATGAGCCGACAAACCATCTTGATATTGAATCAAGGGAAGTTTTAGAGGAAGCCCTTGAGCAATATAACGGGACGATTTTAGCTGTTTCACACGATCGATATTTTTTAAATAAGTTATTTGAAAAGACGTACTGGATTGATAGATGCAAATTATTTGAGTTTGCAGGAAACTATGCATGGGCTCGTCAAAAGTGGGAAGAAAAGCTTGAGGAGGAAGTAATAAAGCATAAGCACCATGGAAGAAAAAGTGTTGAAGCAATCTCTATAAAAAAGAAAGATTCTAGAAGTTTTGCGGAGATTGAAAACGAGTTAATGCATATAGAAGAAGATATATATGCATTAGAAAGTGAAATGGAATATGTAGCTGATGTTGAAAAACTTGAAAAATTATATGAGGAAAAAACGAAGAAAGAGTTGTTACGAGCAGATTTATATAATGAATTAGAGAATATGGTGGAGTAATGAGTAGAAAGCCACTTCCTTTCAGTTTTGCTGGAGGAAGTGGCTTTTTTCATAATGATATTTTGCTTTAAAGGTTAAATGAAGCGATGTGTTTCACGTGAAACAGTAACTTAGATAAATCCATTTTCCTCAATTTGCATAGTTTGTGAAACATATGAAAATGATAAGGTAAAAAATAAATGTCATTAGTGGTTTTTCGATAGGAGTAATTACAAAAACAAAGGCTAATTATTTCCCGAGAGATAAAGTGAGGGCTTTTACGGGCACCCCGACCCTGACCTAACTTCTTTTGCTTTCGCTGAATTTTGAGGTGGGGGTCTTACTGCACGGCAAATAGCGGGATAAATATGTGTAACAGAGACTAGTGAATGAAAACAAAAAGAGAGCAAAGTTACAGCTTTATGCGCTGAACTTTGCTCTCTTTTTGCGTGGCATCTTCTCTCGTTGAAATTATAATAGCAATCCCGAGCATGATAAAAAAAGCTAAAAAGAGGACGAACTTTGGGAAGAACGGGAATAGTAATAGCGCTCCGACTATCATAATTGTTAATAATACGTAGTGCAGGACGTGTTGGAATAGGTTGTCCATATTTTCGCCCCCTTTTTGGTAATTGGTTATTAGTATTCTATGTTTCATGCTGAAGGAATAGAAGTAGATTTTTAAGTTTTAATACGAATTATAGCTGAGTTTTCTTAAAGTATAAATGTAGAGTAATAATTTTGGGAAAATTCTCAAAATATTTATTTAGAAAGAATTGACAAAACATAATGAACGATATAAGCTAATAACCATAAAGTCTACCGGAAAGGTCGGAATAAGATTGTTACCCCTCAAAAACATCTATTTTTTTCTGATTAAAACCGACTTTTCCGATTGGCTATAAATGTGCTGTGGGAGGCATACATAAGCTAATAAGTTCAAAGAGTATAACTATTAAACAGTTAGGGTGGGGACAATGAAGAAAAAGACAAAAAAATGGGCTGGTGTATTTTCAGTATTACTGAGTAGTTCGCTTGTGTTATCTGCTTGTGGGGGACAGGAGGATACGGCTTCTACAGAACCAGTAAAAAAGCAGGATTTAAAAGACTCTAAGATTGAATCAATTCCAGCTACAGATAAAAAGAAAAGTCCAGAGAAAGCAAATCAACGAAAAGATACTTTCATTACAGCCATTTCTAAGCCAGGGGGAGTTTTCCTTCCGTATTTCCAAGATAATGGTTGGGATGGAAATGTAACGTCGGTTATTTTTGCTTCATTAGTAACAACAGACAAACAAGGTAAACCTATTCCGGATCTTGCGGAAAAATGGGATATTTCTGCTGACCAGTTAACATATACATTCCATTTACGTAAAAATTTAAAATTTAGTGATGGGTCGCCTCTAACAGCGGATGACGTAGCATTTACATTAACACTACTTCATGATAAAGCGTATGAAGGTGGATTGGATATTGCTCAGTATGCTGTTAAAGGTGGGAAAGAATATAAAGAAGGAAAAGCAACTTCTATTGAAGGAATCCAAGTTGTTGATCCACAGACAATTAAAATTACAACTGAAAAAGTTAATTCACAGGCGCTAACGAATTTAGGTGGCCCAGTGCTATCAAAAGCTTATTATGGAAAAGATTATAAACAAAATACAAGTTTAGACTATTTAAAAGCATTATATGGGCAACCAATTGCAGCGGGTCCATATAAATTTGAAAAATATGTTCCAGGTCAAGAAGTCCGCTTTGTTGCTAACGAAAATTATTATGCAGGTAAACCAAAAATTAAAAACTTTATTTACAAAATCACATCAGGTGATACTGGATTCCAATTATTCCAAACAGGTGAACTGGACTATAGTGGGTTTAGAGCGAACCCTGAAAATATAGACCAATTAAAAGGATTAGAGTTTGCAAATATTAATCTTGAATCATCAAGTGATATTGCTTATATCTATGTAAATAATAAGAAGTCGTATTTGAAAGATAAAAAGGTACGCCAAGCACTTACTTATGGATTAGACCGTAAGAAGTATGTGGATACAGCTTTACAAGGCTATGGCTCTGTGGCTAACGTACCAATTGCTCCAGTTTCATGGGCATATACAGAAGAAGGTATTAATAAATATCCGCATGACGTAGAAAAGGCTAAAAAATTATTGGATGAGGCTGGTTGGAAAGTAGGTTCTGACGGGGTTCGTGAAAAAGATGGTCAAAAATTAAAATTAACATACTACGCATCAAATACAGGTAAAACAAATGATATCTTTATTCCGATTGCAAAAGAAAGTTACAAAGAAATTGGTGTTGAATTAAATCCAGAGTTGATGGACTTTAATACGATGCTTTCAAAAGTAGGAAAAGGTGACTACGATTTAGCGGCAGTTTCAACACCAGGAATTAGTGATCCAAGTGAAGTTGTAAGTGAGTACTTATCAACTAATCCAAAAAGTGATACGGGTTATAATAATCCGAAAGTAGATGATTTGATTGTAAAAGGTATAGGAACGACAGATATTGAAAAACGTAAAGCGATTTATAAAGAGCTGTATAAAGAGTTAAGTGATGATCCACCAGTTATTTTATTAAACTATCGTAAACTACTTTATGCTCATAATGCACGTATAAAAGGAATTGATCCAGAAAAGTACGATAGCATCAGTTCCAACTTACCAGTGTTATCTATTGAACAATAAGGGTTGACCTAAATAATAGAAGACGTTTTTTCACACAGCAATGGAATGGTAGCTGTTTTGAAAAAATGTTCTTCTATTTTTAAGTAAATAGGATTGGGGAGACAAAAGGTGAAAACATATATCATTCGTAGGTTTCTACAAATGATTCCTACATTGTTTGGTACGTCTATTATTATCTTTTTCTTATTTGCACTCTTACCGGGTGATTATATCGATTCAAATCCAAAATTAACACCAGAGAGAGCTCAAGAATTAAGAGAGTTGTACGGTTTAAATAAACCGATTATTGAAAGGTATTTTCATTGGTTAGTGAATGCTTTGCATGGTGATTTTGGATTTTCTTTACAGTATCAAGAACCGGTAACTTCATTACTTAATAAATTCATTTGGAATACATTTATTGTTGCTGCTGCAGCTTTATTTTTCACTTGGATTATTGCTCTTATTATTGGGGTTATTTCTGCAACAAAGCAGCACTCTTGGTTTGATAGATTGGTAACAATCGGTGTCTTTGCAGCAATGTCATTTCCATCATTTTTTATCGGACTATTTTTAATTAAATTATTAGCAGTTGATTTAAAGTTATTACCTATTGGTGGCATGATTGATATTGGGAGTAACTCAACAGGGATAGCATACATATTAGAAGTATTACGTCATATGATTCTACCTGTATTTATTTTAACGCTTCTTGGTGTAGGATCGTTAACACGCTATTTTAGAACTGGCATGTTGGATGTTATTAGGCAAGATTATATTCGTACTGCTCGTGCAAAAGGTTTAAAAGAAAGGACCGTTATTTATAAACATGCATTGAAAAATGCAATTTTGCCAGCAATTACATTACTCGCTTTTGAATTACCGGGTTTATTTTCAGGAGCTATTATTATTGAACAGATTTTTAATTGGCCAGGGATTGGGAGTATTCAATTAGAAGCATTAAACTTCCGTGACTATACGGTATTAATGGCCTTTACAATGTTTCTTTCTTGTTTAACAATTATGGCTAATTTCTTAGCTGATATTGTATATGCGTTTGTTGATCCAAGAATTCGATTGAAGTAAGGGGGGAAAGATATGGAGACTATTACACCCATAATAGAGAAAAAGAAAGAACGGAAAAAAAGAAATGAATCATCACCATGGCGCCAAGCGTATAAAAAAATCAAGAAAAATAAGATGGCACTGTGTGGCTTATACGTTTTAATATTTATGTTTTTATTTAGTTTTATCGGTCCAATCTTTTCACCGTATGCTGATGGGAAAGTACAAGTAACACAAATTAATAAACCACCCAGCCTGTCACATTGGCTTGGGACAGACCAGTTGGGGCGGGATATTTTAACTAGACTTATGCAAGCAGGGCGTATTTCATTAACAATCGGTTTAGCGTCGATGCTACTATCCGTTATACTAGGAGCTCTATTAGGAGCAATTGCTGGTTTTTATCGAGGAGTTGTAGATCATTTAATTATGCGTGTTGCAGATGTGTTAATGTCCATTCCAGGATTACCACTACTTATTATAATGGGAGCAATTTTATCAGAATGGAAATTACCATCGGAGTACCGTTTATATGTTGTAATGATTATTTTAAGTTTAGTAGGATGGCCAGGACTTGCCCGTCTTGTGAGAGGACAAATTTTAACATTGCGGGAGCAAGCCTTTATGCAAGCGGCAGATGTATTAGGATTAAAAGATTCTCGAAAAATCATTCATCATCTAATTCCTAACGTTTTTCCGTTACTTATTGTTGTAGCAACTTTGGGTGTGGCTGGATCTATTTTAAGTGAGTCCGCACTAAGTTACTTAGGCCTCGGAGTCGTTCCACCTACACCATCATGGGGGAACATGATTAGCGCAGCTAACTCATTAATCGATTTCCAAAAGCGTCCATGGTTATGGATTCCGCCCGGTTTTGCAATCTTTATAACAGTTGTATCAATTAATTTACTTGGTGATGCACTTCGTGATGCGTTAGATCCAAAGATGAGACGGTAGGTGAGAAGATATGAGTAAAGCGGTAGTAGAGCTGAGAGACTTACAAACACATTTTCAAACTGACGAGGGGACAGTAAAGGCTGTGAACCATGTTAGCTTTGCGGTTCGAGAAGGGGAAACAGTTTGTGTAGTAGGAGAATCAGGTTGCGGAAAGAGTGTAACAGCTTTATCTATTATGGGGCTTATTGCTGAATCTGGTAGTGTAGTGGGTGGAGACATTTTATATGAAGGAAAAAGTCTTTTAGGAATGAAAGAGAAAGAACTTCGTAGTTTACGAGGCAATGATATTGCAATGATTTTCCAAGAACCGATGACATCGCTAAACCCCGTCTTCACTGTAGGGGAGCAAATTGTAGAAACGTTAAGAGAGCATGAATTACTTAGTAAAAATGAAGCATATAAGAAGGCAATTGAGTTAATTCGTAAAGTTGGCATAGCCCGCGCTGATGAAATCGTCCATTCTTATCCGCATGAACTGAGCGGTGGGATGTTACAACGTATTATGATTGCTGTTGCGCTTAGTTGTAATCCTAAGTTATTAATTGCAGATGAACCAACAACAGCTCTTGATGTTACCATTCAGGCTCAAATATTGGATCTACTAAGACAAGTGAAAGAAGAATTTAAAACGTCGATTTTATTAATTACACATGACTTAGGTGTCGTAGCGGAAATGGCTGATTATGTTGTCGTTATGTATGGCGGGAAAGTTATTGAAGAAGCCCCAGTACTAGAGATATTCCAAAATCCAAAACATCCTTATACGAAAGGATTATTGAAATCAAAACCAGTAATGGGAAAACGAATAGATAAACTATATTCTATTCCAGGGCAAGTTCCGAATTTAGTTGGTTTAGGTGAGTTTTGTTACTTTAGTGGGCGTTGTGAGCATTGTATGGAAATATGTGAAAAAGAAGCCCCAAATCTAAATGTAAATGATGAAAATCATAAAGTAGCTTGCTGGTTATATGAGGAGCGTGCGGAACAATGAGTGAACCATTATTAGAGGTGAAAAACCTAAAAGCATATTTTCCAATTAAGGGTGGCGTATTTAGTAGAACAATTGGGCATGTAAAAGCAGTTGATGGAGTAAGTTTTACTATTAATAAAGGTGAAGTGTTTGGTCTCGTTGGTGAATCAGGGAGCGGGAAAACAACAATAGGAAAAACAATTTTACGCCTCGTTCAAAAAACGGAGGGAGAAGTGAAGTTTAAAGGAAAAGATGTTCATTCTTTATCCAAGGATGAATTAAGAAAACATCGCCCTAATATGCAGCTCGTTTTCCAAGATCCATTTAGCTCATTAAATCCGAGAATGAGAATTGGAGAAGCGCTTGGAGAGCCAATGTTGGCCCACGGATTAGCAACGAAAGAAAATGTGCGTGAAAAGGTAATTGAAGTATTGGAGTTATGTGGATTAGCTCCTTATCACATTGACCGGTATCCCCATGAGTTTTCTGGTGGACAACGTCAGCGTATCGTAATCGCAAGAGCTATGGTATTAAATCCAGAATTCATTGTAGCTGATGAACCTGTAGCGGCACTAGATGTATCTATCCAAGCACAAATTATTAATTTATTTAGTGAGTTACGGGAGAAAAAGGGATTATCTTATTTATTCATTTCGCATGATTTAAGTGTAGTAGAACACTTATGTACGAAAATCGGAATTATGTATTTAGGTACGATTGTGGAGACAGCACCGCGTGATGAGTTATTTACCAATCCGCTACATCCTTATACGAAAGCATTGTTATCAGCTGTTCCAATACCAGATCCAACAGTGAAGCGAGAACGAATTATACTAGAAGGGGATATTCCAAGTCCAGCAAATCCACCTTCGGGCTGTCGTTTTCATACACGTTGCCCATTTGCAACGGATGTTTGTAAAAAAACAGTACCAGAATTCCGTAATGTTGGTGTAGAGCATTTTGTTGCTTGTCATCACGTATAAAAAAGGACTCTTTCAAATTGAAAGAGTCCTTTTTTTATTTACTAGATGAAGTTTGTTTCAATACAAATTGCTCGATTGCGTGAGCAACACCATGTTCATTGTTTGTTAGTGTTACAACATCACATAGCTTTTTTACATCTTCTTCAGCGTTGCCCATTGCAACAGATAAGCCTGCTACTTCTAACATTGGTACATCATTAAAATTATCACCAATAGCAACTGTATCTTCAATTGGGATATTAAAATGAGCTGCCATCTGCTGTATCCCGTTTCCTTTATGTCCATTCTTATCCATAATTTCTAAGTTAGTAGGAGCCGATGCTGTAACCATAATATCAGCATCTTCTTGTAATATACTTAATAGCTGTGCGCGATGCGCTGCATTAAACGTTAAAATGAAGAATTTAGATATTTCTAGTTCTTGGTTATTTACAACATCTTCTATTTTTTTGAAATCAGTAATTAGGTTCGATTTCTTTTGCTTTTCTGTAATTCGTTCAAGTTCCTCTAATGTAACATCAAGCGCATGCTTATTTTCTTCGAATGCTTGCATCACTTGATCTTGCCATGTATATGGAGAATAAACTCCTTTATTTGTATATAGCTTATATGGGAAACCTTCAGATTCTAGTAATTTTGCAAGTTTGTACACTTTGTCGTTTTGTATACAACGCGAGTTAATTACTTTTCCATCCACATAAACAATAGCCCCATTGCTTGCTCCGACTGGAAGAGATAATTTATATTCTTCCAATAGCTTTAAAGCATCCTCTTTCGCACGACCAGAACAGATCATTACAATATGACCGGCTTCTTGTGCAGTTTGGATTGCTTGTAGGTTTTCTTTGGAGATTTCAAGATTAGATGATAGTAGTGTACCATCCATATCTAATGCGATTAATTTCAAAATGACCACCTCTTTGTTTTTATTATACATAGTTATATAGAGGAAACATATAAACTTATCTTGGAAAGACGGTATTTTATCTCATATTAAAAGTAAGTAAAGATTAGATAGGTTTAGTGGCACTAAATAAACAATTTGTAACAAAAATAGAGAGGAATATGACTACATTTCACTTTATGACTGTAATGTTACACGAATGTTACAAACGTGAACTTAGTGAAAAACGCATTAAATAAAGGTTTTTGAGGGTTATTATAAAAAAACGTAAAAAAAATGTAATAAATTTTACGTAATTATATTGCAACGTAATAATAGTTATGTTACATTAATGTTACAAACGTTACGTTATCAAATTTAATGTAACGTTAACATAAAAACTATGAAATAAACATTTCTTAGAAATTACATATAGATAACTTATAAAAAGGGAGGATAAATGACATGAAAGAGCAAGTATTACAAGTAACAAAAGGTGACTTCGTAGGATCAGCAAGTGGAGCGGTAGTATTAACAGCATTAATCGTATTTTTATCAAGCGCATTAGTATAATAGAAGTTTTGTAATAAAAGAAGAAGAGAGGAGAATGAAAGATATGAAAGAGCAAGTATTACAAGTAACAAAAGGTGACTTCGTAGGATCAGCAAGTGGAGCGGTAGTATTAACAGCGTTAATCGTATTTCTATCAAGCGTATTAGTATAATAGAAGCTTTGTAACAAAAGAAAAAAGGAGGATAAATGATATGAAAGAGCAAGTATTACAAGTAACAAAAGGTGACTTCGTAGGATCAGCAAGTGGAGCGGTAGTATTAACAGCGTTAATCGTATTTCTATCAAGCGTATTAGTATAA
>NZ_JBQAHG010000011.1:0-68972 GCF_051916765.1 Bacillus cereus group sp. MYBK15-3 | reverse complement strand
ATTTCATCAGCCAGAAAGTACTCCAAAGGTATTAAATAAGAACTTTGAAACAGTAGAGCAAAAACAGTTTTCGCAAACTGTAAGCACTATAGAAAGTCCACACCAAGAGACGGATCAAGGGAAATTGCAAAAGCAATCATCCAAACTGTCAGAACACATCAACCAAGAATTTCATCAGCCAGAAAGTACTCCAAAGGTATTAAATAAGAACTTTGAAACAGTAGAGCAAAAACAGTTTTCGCAAACTGTAAGCACTATAGAAAGTCCACACCAAGAGACAGATCAAGGGAAATTACAAAAGCAATCTTCTAAGTTATCACAGCACATCAACCAAGAATTTCATCAACCAGAAAGTACCCCAAAGGTACTAAATAAGAACTTTGAAACAGTAGAGCAAAAACAGTTTTCGCAGACTGGAAGTATTATAGAAAGTCCACACCAAGAGACGGATCAAGGGAAATTGCAAAAGCAATCCTCTAAGTTATCACAGCACATCAACCAAGAATTTCATCAACCAGAAAGTACCCCAAAGGTACTAAATAAGAACTTTGAAACAGTAGAGCAAAAACAGTTTTCGCAGACTGGAAGTATTATAGAAAGTCCACACCAAGAGACGGATCAAGGGAAATTGCAAAAGCAATCCTCTAAGTTATCACAGCACATCAACCAAGAATTTCATCAACCAGAAAGTACCCCAAAGGTACTAAATAAGAACTTTGAAACAGCGGAGCAAAAACAGTTTTCGCAGACTGGAAGTATTATAGAAAATCCACACCATGAAACAGGGCCAGCGAAACTGCAAAAACAGTCCTCTAAGCTATTGCAACATACTAACCAAGAACTACAGCAACCAGGAAGTACCGTAAAGGTACTAGATAAGAAGCAAGAAACAGTAGAGCAAAAACAATTTGCACAGACTATAAACGCTACTGAGAGCCCACCAGAAAAAAGGCAAGGGAAGTTACAAAAGCAATCTTCTAAGCTGTCACAACACATTAACCAAGAGTTTCAACCTCAAGGGAGTGCCGTACAGAAGGTAGATCGAAAGTTTGAAACAACAGAGCAAAAACAGTTCTCGCAAACTATGAAAGCAATAGAAACTCCACAACAGGATACAGGATCAGGAAAATTACAAAAACAATCATCTAAACAGTCACAACATATTAATCAAAAGATTCGAAAACAGGATCTTATCAAAGATGTTAAGCAACCTGAGATATTAAAAACATCTCAACAAAAGCAATTAGGGCAAACGGGGAATTCAATTTTAAAAGAAAATGAGAAGAATTCCTCCAAATTATCAACTGAAAACTCAAAAGTCCAAAAAGGAATGCGGTTTGTTGGAAAACTCGGTAAAGATTCCTTAATTGCTAAAAAGGCTGAAGTTAAAAAATCTTTAATTGATGCAAAAAACACTTTGAAATATGGTGCTAAAACTACTGCGATTGCTACAAAAGACACTGTAAAAGATGGTGTTAAGAAGTATCAAAAAGCATTAGAGCAAGAAGATGAAGGCGTTAGGATAGGAAGTCAAGGAATTACTCAAGGTTATAGAGCAACTAGAACATTGACCAGAAAGGGTTTTGGATCAGCTAAAAAAGGATTGAAAAAATTAAAGCAGCGAAGACGCGAAAAGCTTTATGTAAAAAAACTTGATAAAGGAAAACTAGAAAAAATCCAAAAAGAGAAGACACCAAAACCCCCTAACTTAAAAAAGAAAAATGGTCCGAAAGAGTTAAATAAGAAGACCAGTTTAAAAAATTTAGCAAAAGTACCATCAAATGTATTAGGAAGTAGTGCTTTAAAGTATCAGGAGCAACTAGAAAAAGGTGATGAAGGCGTAAAATTAGCGAGTCAAAGTGCTACGACAATTGCTAGAGCTACAAAAAAGCTTGCTAAAAATAAAATTAAAGCAAATGCGAAACTTGGGAAAATGGGTAAGCAAAAAAGCAAGTTAGTACCCTTTTCTAAAGATAAAAAGCTCCAAGTAGAGTCTAGGGATATTTTAAAGAAAAAAGCTATTAAAAAGAAAATGTACGCTCCACTTCGAGATAAAAATAAAGCAAAAGCTCTTACAAGTATTGCATCTAACGTTAAAAACCAAGTGGCAAATTTATTTAAAAGTTTAGGTAAAATTAATCTTCAAAATGTTAAAAAGTTAATCGGAACCAAAGTTGCAGCAATGGCAAGTGGTGGATTGGCTGGCGCTATACCATTACTACTCATTGGAATGATTTGTTTAGTAATTGCTGGTGCATTAGGCGCAGGATCATCAACACAAGAACAGATTGGTGGAAACATAGGTGCTTCAAAAAATCTATCTCCTGAAGTTGAAAAATGGAGATCATTAGTTGAAAAAGAGGCTGCTGCACAAGGCATGCAAGATTATGTCAATTTGCTTTTAGCTATAATTCAGGTCGAGAGTGGAGGAACTGGAACTCGTGATATTATGCAATCGTCTGAATCTGCTGGTTATGGTAGACCAAACGTATTCCAGACAGAGGAAGAGTCAGTTCGACAAGGTGTAAAGCATTTAAAAGACTGTTTACTTGCCCTAAAAGCGTTTAATAGAGGTTATGAAAACAATGTTAAAGCATTAGCACAAGCCTACAATTATGGTAATTATTTCGCAACATGGCTTGGTAACAGAGGGGGAGATTACACTCTAGAGGTAGCTGAAGAATACTCACGGACTGTAGTAGCCCCATCACTAGGAAATACCACTGGTGTTACTACACCTTACGTCAACGAAACATCGCTTCGAGTAGGTAAGCCTTATAGATATGTTGATGGAGGAAACTTCCATTATGGTGAGTTAATTAGTGAATACATTGGCGGTGCTGGTGCTAACATTTCAGGAGATTTTAAAACAGTATTAACAGAAATTGAAAAGTTTCAAGGATGGCCGTATGTGTGGGGTGGTAAAAATCCAACTCAAGGATTCGATTGTAGCGGATTAACATCTTGGGGTTTAAAACAAATTGGCATAGATTTACCATCATACGCACTGAGTCAATATGAGTTAACTACACCAATTAATCCAAGTGAAGCACAACCAGGAGACTTAATCTTCTTTAAAGGTACTTATGGTGGGCCAGATCATATTTCTCACGTTGGATTTTACATTGATGAAAACACTATGTATGACAGTCAAAACGCTGGTGTTGGTTATCATAACTGGAAAACTTCATATTGGCAACAACACTTTGCTGGAATCCATAGAGTAAAAAGATAATTAGTTTTAAAAAAGTATTAAGGAGTGGTTTTTTTGTCAGATCGCATCCAAAAATTAAAAGAAAAAATTGAGAGAAGAAAACAAAGAATTGAAAAGTTAAATGATAATTTGAAAGACGAAAAGAACCGATTAGCTGCGGATGAGTCCTTACTATTTAACTTAGAATATAGTGAAGTAATTAAGCGACTTCAAGAAACAGGAGTAAGTCCTAATGAAGCACTAAAAGCTATTGATAATGAAGTAGTAAAAAGCCAAGTTGAAACTAATGTAAAAGAAGATAACCCGGATAACAGTATTAATCAAGAAGGAGCTCAAGGTTATGTTAAAACTTACTAAACGATCACTTTTCGCAACGGCTGTAATGTGTTCATTGTCATTTGCTAGTGTTTCCAACTTTGCATATGCAGAGGAGAAAAAAGCAGAAACACCAAAGGTAACAGAAAATAAATCAGTAGGAGAGCCACCTTCTGGACCAGATGTTAAAGCGGAAAAGAAAGAGCAGGAGGTGGAGGTTCAAACACCCGCTAGTGTTAACGGAAAAAAAGTAGATGGTACAGGTACAGTAACGGACTTTACAACAAGTGGTTCTAAAGCGTTTTATACAATTAGTGACAAGGATAATAACATATTTTACCTGATAGTTGATTTAGATAAAACACAAAATAATGTGTACTTTTTATCAGACGTTAAAAAGTCAGCATTAGATGGTACTGCAACTACTAGTAAAGAAGGTGCGAGTGCTAAACCAAATTTACCAAACCAAAAACAAACAGACACTGAAAACACAACAGCAACTACTAAGTCTGCATCAGAAAAACCAAAAGAAGAGAGTGGAAATAACGGATTTCTTCTCTTTGTACTCGGTCTAGCTGGTGTTGGTCTTGCTGGATATTACTTCTTAGTTATAAAAAAGAAAAAAAATAAAAATAAAACGAATGAAGATGAAGATGAAGAATTAATGGAAGATGACTATGAGGACAATTTTGAAGACGAGAGAAAAAAAGATAATAAGGAAGAGTAATGTTAATTAAAGCTTATATAAAGAAGCACATGTTTCATCTTCCTACTTTGGATAATCAAATATTAGAAGCACAAGTTGAGCAGGCTTTAAATAAAAAAGTTGATAAATCAAGAATTTCAAAGCTTTACCCGCTTACAAAAATAGAAGATAACGAAAATATTTTAATTGAAAAGCAACATACAAATATCTTCTTACTAAACTTATTGCTTTTAGTCTTAAATCACAAGAAAAAAGATATTACTGTTCAAGAGTATTATAATGACGTGTTTATCACTTCAAAATTAGAAGAAGAAACAAACTTGATATTAGAGCATCTAGCTTTCGATGAATTAGAAAAATACATTATGGAGTATGTAACGTCTTCTGATACAGATGAACCCTCCGAAGTAATCACAGAAGTAACTGAAATGCTGGACCAAATGATAGAGGAAAATGAGGAGGGTTCAGTTTTTGAAAATGTCGAGTTTAGCCTCAATTGGCTAGAAAAGGCACAAAAAGAATTAAACAGAAGGGATTAATCATATGTGGGAAAAATCAAAGCGAGTTTTAGTCAGTAGTGTTCTATCACTTTCTTTAATAGGTAACACAACAGTCCTTGCTGCTGTAAATAATCCTACACAAATACAAGAAAATGAAAATATCGCTCGGAATTATTTGAAAGTGAGCTATGAGAGTAAAATTTTATTCCATGAACAAGTACCATCAAAAACGATGATCCAGGTGCTAAATGAAGATAATGAGGTAATTGAAAGTACGGTTTTAACTAGTGATAAAGAAATGAATCTTGAAAAACCGAAGGTGAGTAACGGGAAGATGCTCAGTTATTGGACCATCGAAATGAAAGATGGAAAATTACTTATTAAACCAGTACTAACAACAAAAGAAGAGTTTTCAGTTAAGTTTTATGTTCAAGATGTAGGTGGGAGTTTATTAGAAAACCACAAGCAAATAAAAGAAGTAGTGAAAAGTGCTACTAAAGATGCAAAATTAAAAGATGTTTTACCCGATGTAAATCCAGATAAGAATTATAAATTTACAGGTTGGTTTTCAATGGTAGATAAGGGCGACGGGAAAAAGGTTGAGGAAAAATTAGAAAATATTGAGGATATTAAGATCACCGATTCTAAAGGTGAATATTATGCCAAATTCTTTTCTGATTTTAATAACAACGGTATTGACGATAAAACAGAAGAAATCACAGTAAACTTTGTTACAAATGTAGAGGAACAAATTGAACCTGTAAAAATAAATGTTGGTCAAAAAATTAAAGCTCCTAAACTTTCTAATAAAGATAAGATTTTCATAGGTTGGTATACAAATTCAGAGTTAACAAATAAATTTGCCAATGACAACCTAAAGGAATCCATTACTCTTTATGCAAAATGGGAAAATGCTGAAAAAGTAATTACAGAATCTGAAAAAAAGCCAATTACAGATAAAGATGTTTCAGATCAGGTTGAAAAGATTTTAAATGAGCGTTTCAAAGATTTAAAAGAAAATCAAACGGCTACTGAAAAGCCGAATGAAACTACAAATGAAGTTACAAATAAGGAAACAAATGAGGCTACTGAAAAACCTAAAGAAAATAATAACGACAACAAAGGTGCAGCTACAAATAACAATCAAAAATCAGAAACTAATAGTACAAAAGATAATGTAAAGCCGAATAGCAGTAATGCCACTCCATCTACTAGTAGTCCAGCAGGTGGTTTGACACAAAAAGATACTAAGCTAAAAGATAACGTGATTTTAAACGGTTCAAACACTTTAAACGGTAATAAAGTTAGCACATACACTGAAACAAAGTATGTGTTTAAAAATAAAAATGTTGGCGAGAAATATATGGTCAAATTCCTAGATGAAAGTGGCGCATTTGTTTCTAGTCTAACATTACCTTATGGAAGAACAATTAAGATTTTAGATGAAAACGAAAATGCACATGAGGAATATGCAGTTAGGCAAGATACAACAATTCATGTGGATACAGAAAAATATGTAAATAAGGGTTCAACATTTTTAGGTCTTGATACACGAACTGTTCAGGTGAACTCAACAGAAATAACAGAAATCTATCCGACTACAGGAAAAAATAACACTTCAAACAGTTTTTTATATAAAAAAGATAAAGAAATTGAAAAAAAGAAAGATTCAGGTGTTCAAAACACAATAATTATATTGGTTACTGTCGCTGTGATCTGCATTGTTCTAGGAATCTTTGTATTCCTTAAAAAAAGAAAAAAGAAAGAAAAGAATCAAGAACAAAACATTAACATGTAAAAGGCGGTAAAGACTATGTTAGATATATATATTGTCATTCAGGTAGTCTTACTTGTGATAGGTTCGTTCTTCTTAATAAAAGGCGGTTTAAAGCTTATAAAGTGCTATAAAATAGATATTTTATTATCTATTCTTATAAAAAATGAATTACCAAATACTAATAAAGAGAAGAGGAAATAATAATGGGATTTTTTAGCGATGGCGTAAATGTAATGCAAAAATTGGTTTACTTAATCGGTGCAGGTTTAGGATTATGGGGAGCTGTAAACTTACTAGAAGGTTACGGTAATGATAACCCAGGCGCAAAGTCTCAAGGAATGAAACAATTTATGGCTGGTGCAGGTATTGTTTTAATCGGATTACTACTTGTTCCTCAATTAAAAACTCTATTTAGTTAAGTAAAAGTTAAACGAAAAAGAATTCGAGTAAAGATACTCATATTAATAAATTAATAAGGAAAAGGGGAAAAAATAATGGGATTCTTTAGCGATGGCGTAAATGTAATGCAAAAATTGGTTTACTTAATCGGTGCAGGTTTAGGATTATGGGGGGCTGTAAACTTACTAGAAGGTTACGGTAATGATAACCCAGGTGCAAAATCTCAAGGAATGAAACAGTTTATGGCTGGTGCAGGTATTGTTTTAATCGGATTACTGCTTGTTCCTCAATTAAAAACACTATTTAGTTAAGTAAAAGTTAAATGAAAAAGAGGGCGAGTAAACTTACTCGCCCTTCCTTTATATGTAGGGTAATGACAATGAAATGAAAAATTTAACGTCATATTAAGCCTGTCAGGACGTTTTAGAAATAAGCATAAAGCATTTGCGTTTATACAGGATAAAAGCTCTAAAAAGAGCGATTAAGACTGTATGCTACAAATCTTAAAAAGAGCGAAATAAAAATTAATAAGTAGGGAGTATTGAAATGGAAAAAATCAAGGAAAATAAAATATATATTATTCTTGGTGTAATTTTATTTATTCTATTAAATTACCTTTTTTATTACTTCAGGGTAACTTTTGCAGGTAATGAACTTGTTGCTTTAGACTACTTGTTTTCAGAACCACAATATCTATTATATGCTTTTCCTTTGTCCTTTAATGCTATTGACTTCTTTGTTCCACTGATTATAGCTGCATTTGCTGTATTTGTTTTAATAGACAAGAAAAATAATAAAAAGAAATATAAAAAAGGTGCTGAACATGGTTCAGCACAATGGGGTAGCGTACAAAAAGATTTAAAAAACATGTACGATGAAGAAGATCAATATAATAACATTTTATTTTCACAGAATACAAAAATCAGACTAGATGATAAAGACGCTCCTTTTGAGGTAAGACGTAATAAAAATGTGGTAGGTATAGGTGGTTCAGGGAGTGGTAAAACAAGATTTTTACTTAAACCTAACCTATTACAAATGAATGCAACTTTTGTGGTTACTGATCCAAAAGGTACGATTGTTAACGAAGTAGGAATGGCATTAAAAAATATAGGGAAGTACAAAATTAAAATATTTAATACCATAAATTTTGCAAAAAGTATGCGATACAACCCATTAGAGTATGTTTATAATGAACAAGATATTTTAAAGCTGGTTAGAACCATAATGGCGAATACTGAAGGAGAAGGTGCACAAAAAGGCGAAGATTTTTGGGTAAAAGCCGAAAGATTACTGTATCAAGCATATTTAAGTCTAATCGTCTCAAAATTTCCTAAAGAAGAACAACATTTAGGGACATTAGTTGATTTAATTTCATATTCAACAGTAAAAGAAGATGATGAGGATTATAAAAATCCTTTAGATTACCTGTTTGAAGAATTAGAAAAAGAGGATAGTACTCATTTTGCTGTAAAACAATATAAGCTATATAAAAATGCTGCTGGTAAAACAGCAAAGAGTATTTTAATTTCTTGTGGTGCAAGGTTAGCTCCATTAAACATTCCAGCACTTCGTGATTTAATATCCAAAGACGAATTAGCTCTAGATACACTTGGAGAAAAAGGACGTAAAACAGCACTATTTATTATAGTGCCTGATACCGATGATACATTTAATTTTCTTGTTGCTATAATGTATTCACAGCTTTTCAATATGCTTTGTACAATAGCTGACGAAAAACATAGGGGTTCATTACCAACTCATGTAAGATTCTTATTGGATGAATTCGCTAATATAGGTAAAATTCCAAACTTTGATAAATTAATTGCAACAATTCGCTCAAGGAACATTTCAGCAACGATTATTTTACAGACATTATCGCAACTTAAAACGATTTATAAAGACAATGCTGATACAATAGTCGGTAACTGTGATACGTCCATTTTTCTAGGCGGTAAAGAGAGATCAACAGTTAAATCTTTAAGTGAGGAACTTGGAAAAGAAACAATAGATGATTCTAACGAAAATAGAACACGTTCTAACAATGATAGCTTCGGGCTAAATCACAGTAAATTGGGTAGAGAATTGATGACGACAGATGAACTTTTAACAATGGATCGTGATACGTGTATTGTACAAATAATTGGTAAAAGACCATTTAAAGATAAAAAATATGATATTACTAAACATCCAAGATACAAATTCCATTCGGATGGAAAGAAATATTGGTTTGATATTGGTAAGTACTTAGAAGCACTTAATAAACCAAAGAATGAGGACATTAGATACACATCTAACAATCGAGAAAACCAATTAGAAGATGTAAAATTAATGCTTACAACTGTTAATGGAAGTCTTGAAATATAGAATATACATAACACTTATACTTGCAAGTGTAAGTATAAGTGTTATGAGAAATGGAGAAATCTTATGGAACCCATAGGGTCTTTTGAATATTATGGAAGTCTTATTGTATTTTATGGAAAGCTGTTTCTTATTATTGGCACAGCAATATTTATGTTTATTATGGCTGGTACTCGAAAAATTAGGGATAAAAATCTGTCATTCGTAATGATTGGTTTAGGGATAAATATACTTGCAAGTCCAGTCGCATTTTTTATAGGTGTAATGGCAACTGATCCTCCAGATAGTACTGTGCTCGATTTTTTGAAAGGATTTCTCTTTATCCAGGCAATACCACTCTTTATACTACTTCTATCTATGATGTGGTGGTTTATACGTAGGAACAAAAAAGAAGTTAACATATAGAGTTTAGGAGTAAATAAGACACTTGCAAGTATATTTATAAGTATACTTGCAAGTGTCTTTTGTTTTTTGAAAAGTAAAAGATGAAGTAAGTAAAATATAACTTTTACTCAACTCCATCTTTGGGATCTGTCTTATGGGGGCTTTCTATCTGTAATTTTCTTTGATGCATTTTTTCTTCGCGCTCTTTAATTTCTTGCTCTAATTGAATAATTGCATCTCGTTTAAGCCTAATTAACAGTTGCCGTAACATGTCACGGAACACCATATTTTGCGAAACGTTTTCTCCGGTATCTTTCGCTATTTTCTCTAATTTATTGATTACATTTGGATTAAGGTTTACTGTTCGGGCCACCAGGTCGGTTGTTGGGATTTGTAAGCTTTCCAAAGGATCATGAATGTAATTGTATTCATTTGAAACAAACCACTCAATTTTCTCCCGAAAACTACCTCCTAAAAGAAACTTATTAATCTCGGCCATTATTTTAGGCTCAACATAGTATTGTGTAATAGCATAAGACTTTTCGCTTACCATGAAACTAATAGCCCCCTTTATTTTTGTAGTTCACTTAACAGCTTTTTTCTTGCTTCAATTTCATTTTGCAACTGTTCTTGGCTGAAATCATGTTTTTTTAAGTGGTTAAGAAATTGGCGTAGTACCTCCCTAAATACAACCTGAAGAGTGATGCCTTTAATTTTCGAAGCACTTAGCTCATGTGCTGTTTCTTTTTTTATTTTTTCTAGTTTTTCTAATACTTTTTTATCAATATTAATACGGTATTGTGCTGTTATTTCTTTTTTGGTTGTATCTATTTTTAATGAATCAATGGGACTGTTAATTTTTGTGAAATAATCAGAAATAAAATCCTCTAATTCATGAGTCAGAATTTTACCTTCAGTTAATAACCTAATTTCTTCCAACACATCACGCTCAACATAAAACAGTTTTTTTAATTCTTCTCTTTCAGGAATATCTAAATCAGCTACTTTATCCAAAATAGCTTCCACAACTTGTGATCTATTAACAGGCTTGCCTTCATTTACAGTGTAATAACGAACAATATCATTTAAAATACCGTTTGAATCATCATCAAGGTTTAATTTATAAGTAGTAATATTTTCTCTTTCATTACGTATATTAAGCTTTGGATTATTGTGTGACTCTATAAGTACATCTCTAATAGCACGACTCCTGGAATACTTTGAACAGCTCTCTTGAAAACGTTTGACGACTTCTTCGTTAACAGCAAACATATACTGATCTTGATTATATTTCTTTACCATAAAAACTCTCCTCATAGGTTCAATATAAATTCATTTTTACTCGGTATGATATTTTTAAAATCATTTTAATTAATTATACTAAAAGTATCATACCGAGTAAATGTTTATGTTAACTTGTACGTGAAATAGTTTTTGCATTTGATTTAATATTGTTTAAAGGAACTACATTTTGTACTCGTAGATCTTCATAGTAATTTTCCCCAAATCTGCGTTTCAACTCATCTTCACCTCTTTGTAAGGCTTCAGCTTCAGATAAAGATATAACAGGGAAAGTGTGTTTATAAAAACGATTTTTACCAATAACAACATATCGTAAAATGTATTTAGATAAAATCATATGACATCCTCCTCAATTAAAAGTTTTCAACATGTGTTTGTATATGATATGCGTAAAATTTTAGATTAGAAAGAATGAATGGAAATAAAGGATTACATTTAATAATTTCACGTACCAGAATGTATATATAAACCAAAATAAGATATTAATCAGTATACATTTAAGCGTTTGCATTACTAGTTATAATAACTAAAGTTATTTTACCGACTTAAGTCGGTATGGTTGTTAAAATCTCTCGGTGGGTTTATCTGCTGATATTTTGTTTTGTAGCTTTAAATTGTTTAGCTATTTTGAGGTCAGGTTCATGGTTGCTAATAGCATTTTTAATTATTTTGCTAAGATCTGAGGGGTCTAGGACTGATTTTACTGAGGCGTTAAATACAGCTTCTTTCTTTTCACGTTCCCATTCAAGTGAATATCCGTTTGACAAAGCTAGACAGCGAATAAATTCACGTTGTGTACGTCCATTTCCTTCCCGGAACGGATGAAGGACATTAATTTCAGCCATATAATGTGCAGCTCTATTTGAAAATTCATCAATCTTTAGTCCTTTTAATGTATTTTCCTCTTTTAGTTGTTTAAACAATTCGGTTGCCTGGTCCTTTAAAAAGGAAGCATGAGCAAATTGAAAAGACCCCTTCGCAATGTTCTCTTCTCGTAATTTTCCTGCAAAGGGGTAGACATCCTGAAAAATATATTTATGAATTTCTTGTAGGTGTTTTAAATCAAATTTTCCAGTAATAGGTTTTTTCTGTAAGTCCATAATTCTACTAGCGGTCATTACAGTTTCAACACTTTTAAGTAAATCTTGATCTTGGTAATTCATTTTATTTTTTAATATATCAGTTCCTGGATAACAATATTTAGATTGTTCATTTGAGTTTTTCACGTCTTGCGATAGCATCGGCTAGTTTAAGTAATTGTTGCCGAGTTATCTTCCCTCCCGCCTGAGCTTTTATAATTTTTTCCATTTCTTTTGTAACGGTCATCCCTTCAATTTCTAAAGTCGCTTTTGCAGCCTCAAAAGCCTTATTTAGTTCTTTTTCATTTTTAAACATAATTTGGTAAACCCCTTTCAAATTGATTTTATTATAATTTGATATTTCTGAAAATGTTTTTTGTATCTATTACTTTAGAAAGTAATTACGCATTAGTATTAGCACTCTTTTTTATTGTGGTCACAACATGTTTCATGAGTAATCCGAAACCTATTGCACCAGACAATGAAATAAGTATATTAATTAACTCCAAATCGGACATTTCTTCCCCTCCTATTTAGATATTTTTTCTTGAGCATTGCATGGGAAACGTCTATGACTTCAACCCCCATTTGAGTAAGTATATCTATATAAAAGTCTGTATCTCCTTCGTTATCAAAGAATTCAGCGTTTGAAAGGGTAGTAGGACCATCAGCATCTTTACTATAGAAACCATTTTCAATCTCAATTACATAACCTTCTTTCATTAACACACACCCCTTTTATGATAAGAAAAGGCATTAAATCATTTAACAGCTTGTTTAGTTTTAGAAATATTCATTTTTTGTTTCATTGATTTCTTAATTTGATCGGCCATAAATTCTAATACTTTAACAGTTATCCTTTCAGGAAAATAACCCTGCCGTTCTAAGAGAATATTTTCAATTACAAATTTACGACGAGTCCAGTATTCATAATCTTTTCCGTGTTCTTGAGCAAGATCTTTAAATCCATCATCCACTTCAGATGCGTTATTCATTAATCGCATTCCATAAAAGGTAGTACTTCGCATGCTTCTAACTTCTTTTAAGAGAAGATATAGGTCAAAGGTATGATATGTCTTTAATACGCTTACTGGCTGCTCTACGTGTTCTATAAAAACATTAGGCATCATTTTAAAAAACTCAAAGCGATCCCCTTTTATAGTACACAGTTTTGGCTGTCCAGTATCTTCATCAACAAGACTTCCTCCACAGAAATTACAATTTGCTTCTTCTAAAACACCAGCATGATTTACTTTCGCTTCAATACCGCAATATTTACAAAACATTTATAATCATCCTCCCGTTTTATAAACCGCTTATTTTACTTCTGTATTTGTAATGAACGAACCATATATAAAACAAATTCATCTAAGAAGTTATTTAATTCATTTGAAGGAATATGAAGTACTTCCTCTTTTCTAGTGATACGCCCAACTTTAATTAAATAATTAGCCAAAATATCAAAAGTTAGAAATGTTAATTTCCCTCCAAGAAAAGACTTACCAATGTTACAAGATAATACTGACATGTTATTACTCCCTTCAATTTATTAATATATCGGTTATAAGTAAATTATACTAAAAATATCATAAAAAGTAAAGTGTTATTGGATAAAATTTGCATATAAAATGAATTATTTTCTAATTATTATAACAAATCACTTGTAGAAATTGTTATAAAATTAAACATTCGGTATAATTGTTATAAGCGTTTGGTTTTATTTATTTGAAAATGAAGACTGTCAAAATATTTGGTGGTGTGATATGAAGTATACAAATAAGGAACTAATAATGTTAAGCAAAGACACTCTAAATTGTGAGAATGAGCTATTAAAACATGTTAAAGAAGTTTTGGAGCAAGAAGATGTTAAAACTGCGGAAGTATATGATGCAAATAAAGGTGATCTACATTATACAAGTGAGACATTGCGTAAAAAATTAAATTTAAGTTTTCCTGAAATTGTTGTTAAATCTGGCCTATATGATTTAAATAATCATTTAAAGTACATTCCTAGAAAAATAATATATGAACAACTTAATCAAGAGTTTGTGCGTATAGGCTCTACAAGAAAGAGTATTTATAACAGTAAAAGAAATAAAAAACGATATCCTTATAGTGATACTTTAAAACTAAGTTTAAATCAAAGTTGGCCAGAAATTTTATTTTGTTGTAAACGGCTAATTGAAGTTAAAAGATATAATGAAATTTCAAAAGAAGCACTGAAAAAGGAATATAAGATGATTAGCAAGAAACTAGGTCATGCTGCTACTATTCGTGAGCTAACCGATCAGACTGTATTTTCAGTTGATATATATCGGCAATACTTCTCTACAATCAAAAAATTAAGGGAAGAGTGCGGATTTCGTCATAATTACAACGGTGGAAAAACGCCTATAAAGTTAGGTACATGTGAAAAAGAATTAGTACGATTGTACAAAAAACACAATAGAAGACTAACATACAATGAATTAAAAGAGGAGAGTGAAATTAGTATCTCAACTTTGTTTAGACGATTTGAGACTACAAAAATTAACGATATTTGGAATCAAATTGAAATAAATAATAACTTAGGAGAGTTTTATGAGTAGTAAAAAGATTAGTATTCAATTACTAATAAAAAGAAGACTTATAAATTCTATAAGTCTTCTTTTTATGCTGAGGGATATATTAACTAACTTGCTTTTAAGGAGAAATCCTGAAGAGTTTTGAAAACTAAGGCTTCAGCTTTATTTTCATTAGCAACCTGTTCTAAACGTTCCATAAGCTGATTTTTAGTTAATTTTTTATTTATTGTGTAAATCGTTAACATAGGTATATGCTTTATTTGTTCAAATTCATGCAAGTGATAATCACGTAATCCCGCTGAAATAATAATTGCTTTATCATTCTGTTTCCAGGCTTTTTTTGCTCTTTTTTCTACGGAAACTAGGTCAAATAACAACCCAAATAATAGTTCAATATTCTTTAATGCATGTACCGCAAATTTTTCATGTGATGCATATGCAAATAGTCTTTTTTCAACTTCTATATAATCTTTTAATTCTATATTCATTGGCCCACCCCAAGGATCTTCACTAATAAAGCCAATTTTTTTACCATCCATGTAAACTGTAGCTTGTCGTAGCGGTTGCCCCCCACTTCCTTTAAAAGTAGTATACGTTTTAATCTCAATATCATTAATACTTGCCAAAATAAATCCCTCCTTCAACTCATTAATAAATCGGTTATATGTTAATAGGTTCTTTATTTAAGAAATTCTTAAATGTGTTTATCTTTTCATGAATCTGTGCAAT
The DNA here is from genome assembly GCF_051916765.1 of Bacillus cereus group sp. MYBK15-3. NCBI lineage: Bacteria > Bacillati > Bacillota > Bacilli > Caryophanales > Bacillaceae > Bacillus > Bacillus cereus group sp. MYBK15-3. The sequence continues at coordinate 53,639 of NZ_JBQAHG010000011.1, read as the reverse complement.
AAATCGCGGATCTTGTTCCAAAAAATTGTTGTATTCACTTAAAGCATTTTGAAGTTCACGGATATATTTTTTATACGCTGCGTTTATAAAATCTTTTTTAGCATTTACAAAGCAAAAAGTTAGGCAACTTTTATAACTAACAAGAGCTGAATATCCCTCAACTTCTCCACAATAAAATCTACCATATTTTTGTTCTAATTCTTTTTTAGATGATAAAACCTCTATTTTATCCCATGATACTACAGTATAAATTTCTTTTCGCTCGCTTACCTCCACCTTTCCTTCAAGGAAACCGTTACCTAAACACGAAATTCCTTCACTAGATATAAATTTCTTCAATATATCTCCCTCCCTTAATTAAATTATACCAAATATATCTTTTTAGGTAAAGGTATTTATGATAATTTTAGTATATAAAATCCTAATATAAAATATGGATAGATGTGTTTTCGCCTCCGGCGTATATTACGGTTTCCTGGATTAAAAGGAAGTGGCCATAAATATGGTATGTGTCAACGGTACCGGACTGAGCCCGTAAGGGACAAGGAGGATAAGGAGTTGATACATTATCTATCCAAAGAAGCTAGAACCCATGCAAAATGGGTTAAATGATCTTCTTAACCCGTTTGCCCTGGCTAGCGCCGAGTGAGCCCCTGCCAAGCTTGGCGGGGGGTGGGGGTGGTTGGTTTATTTAAAAATTATTTATAAAAATATTGAAGTCTTTTAGTTTTATTTACTCTCATTACTTTTCGATTTTCGTTGGAATTTAAATAGTCTTAGGATTTTACTTCTATAAAGCCAGAATACATTTATAAGGATTGTGGTTGCTACCATTATGAATGTAAATAACATAAGATCCATCATTATAATTCATCAACCTTTATTTTTTATAAAGTACTTATAAGTATATTTGTAAGTGTACTTATAAGTGTTTTATATTGGATTTTTCAATGGTCTACAAAATATTAATTGTAATTGATGTTGCTCCCACCAGTATTGCACTATCATATACCGCAATAGAATGATATAAAACTAATTACGCATAAGATTGCAAATATCCCTTGAGCCCACATAAATAACCCTTCACTCCTTTTTAATGAAATTCAAATTTAAATATAATCAAGCAATTTATTTATAAAATAAGTAAACACTGCCGATAAAGGTAATGAACATACAGCAAGAACAACAAGTAAACTAGGTTGTTCTTGCTCAAAATAAAAATCTTTTATTGTCATATAAATAGCAAAGATCAACAAAATGTACACGCAACCAAACAACAATATGATTTCCCCCATAAACCTGTTCACTCCCCTTTTAATCTTTGTTCCTCGTTTTTTAACAAAGTTCAAATTGGAATTTAATTTAAAGCTATAAAACTACCGATTTCATTTATGAAAAATAATACAACTCCTACCAGAGCCCCACTAAAACAATTCATACATTTCTCCCACTCTTTTTGTTTTGCGTAAACAAAAAATGACACCACAGACACAATGAAAATCAACGCACCCAAATGTGGCAAATAACCTTCAGGTCTAGGTGCCGATAAAAATTCTCCATCCTTATACATAAGTAATTCCTCCATTATAAAGTCGTATACATTTTTTACTGACTACCTTTCGGCACACTGTTATCTACTTCTCTATAAAATTCAAATTGTATAGTAATCTATCCAATAAGGTTATTATTTAATTTCTCTCTTTAATTAAGAATTAATTCTGCTGAATATAACGAATAAATTTTTCTGTTTTATTAATTTGAAAATAAGTACAAATGGTATTTAAAAGTTTCTCCGTTATAATACCTTGTTTTATTATATTTTGAATCTCAGATTCTTTAGCACCTAGCTCTTTTGCAAATTCTTTCATAGATAATCCCATTTCTGTATATAGAGAATAAATAACATGCCTTAAATTTCCTGGATTTGTTTTCATATATAGACTTGTATACCGAGCATATAATTCTTTGTGTTTCTCTATAAGTTCACTTGACCAATCCTTTTTTATTTTTCTTTCAATTTCTTTCATCTCGTTTTCAATATTTTGGACTTCTGTTAATAATTCTCTATATTTATATTTCCTCACTCTAATCACTCCTTTTATACAAAATACAACTATCCAATTAAGGATTTTGACTTATCTAAAAATTTGAAGTATACTTTGCCATTTTCACGTTTACATTCACACCAATCACTGTTCCATTTAGCTTGTAAAGTCGCAATTAAACTTGGTTTTGGATTTGCATAGTGAGTTTCACAATAATTTAATATTTCGTCTACATTCGTCCATTTCCCACGATTATGATAGCGTAGAAACGCTTTTATATTATCAATCATAAGTGAATAATCGGTAGTACCTTCTCCCCCTTTAACACCACCAATTTGTGTTTCATGGTAGTCTTTAATAAAATTTCTTATTGGTTTAAACCCCTTCTTTTTTAATTCATTTGGAAGACGATTATATTTTGCTGGGATTGATATGTGAGCGATTATATCTTCGGAAAATCTGTCTTTTCCTATTTCAAGTAACCCAATTTTATTTTGTTCTAAAACTTTTTTTACACACCTAGGTGTATGACCTTTACGTTGTGGGATCGCAATATAAACATAATGCCCGTGATTTAATCTATCTAGGGCCTGATCTATTAGTTTAAAACTTAACGTTGTCTTTAATTCAACGATAATATCACAAACACCGTTTATTCCTAATACATCACATCCTAATACTTCACCATAAACGTTTGAACAGCCATTTTTAATTAAAAATGATTTTACAGGTGTGAATAAATCTGATTCCTTTAGTTTCGTCATTAGTTAGCCACCCTTCATATTTCATAAAGATAATCCTCTATAATTGTTCTGGTTTTAATAAAATGTTCACTTTATTTTTAAGAGCAATTTCCAAACCAAAATTACTATAGTTTTCTTCAAGAAAGTGTTGAAAAGTGTCATTTACACTTCTTCTCCATATAGTGTTATCAATCATCAATTTAATTTTGTCATCGAGCTTTATAAGAACATCCCTTACATTATTTCCATTAGCAACAGGAAGCCAAGAACCTTCATTATGGAAATAAAATCCTAATTCTGTACTTAGCATACCTTCCTCATCTGTGATCTCTCTTATTTTATATGTGTGGTTCGGATGAGGTGCAACTATAGCCCATATTCCTCTACCATATCTATCTTCCCAACATAGCAAATTCCAATCATTTCTTGTTATTAATTCTGTTAGCGCATCCATTTTATAACCTCCTATTGTAGACAAAATGATAACTTTATATATAATACTTTTGCTCTATTTCATGCCTTTGCCAAAACACTTAGAACAAGGTGTTTTTTCTCTAACCTCATATATTTTAAATCCTCTAATGGAACATGTTTTTTCAAATGTCATTCCTGTTCCATTACATTTTTTACACTTTCGAGTTTTCAATTTAACTTCACTACCTTTCTAAAAAAATTAAATTTAATAAGACTTTATAAAGTAACAGATAAAGGGTTGCCTCCCCTATCTGTTACTTGACGCTTCCTTCTTCATCTTCAAATAATTCACCATTCTAAGTTTCGAACATTTTTCCAGTTCAAAATGAATTTAATCTACGTATTTAAACGCAACTGGAGAAGCTGTTAATTCAAGATAAGGAAGCTCATTCGCTTTTGCTTGTCTACAAAACTCTTTAAGAAGTGTCATTCCTTCTTCGATACTTAATATTTTGTAGAAATTACTGTTTATATCATCAATAAAGAATTCAATTATTTCAACACTATCAAATAAAGAGTTAGAGTCTATTTCTGTAATTAACTTCTCATTGTGTATATCAATTTTTACAGACAAATAATTTGTTACACCATCAATAGCATCCTCTTCAAATTTATGAGTATTAAATTTAATTGTTGCATCAAAAGAATAATCTGATTTCAAATCATTATAAGTAAAACCATGCCAATTAAAAATATATCCATATGCTATCTTCTTATTTTCCCCTTTATTTTCTTCTATATAATTGACATGTTCTTCAATGGAATTTTTATTATTTTGATCAATAACATCCAACTTTTTAAGCTCTTTACTTGCTCTCCAATACGAGCTGATAGCTGCCATCGCATGTTCCTCATCAGGTAAGTTGGCTATCTTTAGATAGCACTTATCTTGATAAGCTATTACAAACTCACCTTCAAAATCCCACTCTTCATCTTGCCCAATTTCCCTATATAATGAATAATTATCTCCTTTTCTACCTTCAATTAAATAGTTTGGTGGTTTAATATTTGATCCTTCAAAATCCGCTTCGGGTGGTACAATCACTTTTTGGGTTACTGTATTCATTATTCATTCCCCATTTCCGTTAGGTTTTTTAAATAAAAATCGTAATACAATAATAAGTGTCCAAATCCAAATTATTACTTTACCAATATTAAGTATCAAATATGTTTTATTCTGCACAGAAGCAACTATATTTGTTGATACAGTTGCTTCTGTGTAAAAATTAGGTGAAAATAAATAAGTAATAGCTTCTGTTAATCCCATTTTAGCTTGTGCTGGGAATATCCAAAGTGTCATTGGAATTATAAAAAATACGCCGATCCAAGCAACAGCGCCCCAATCAATTTGTTTGATGTTATAAATCGGTCTTTCAATCATTTTCAAATATAGTTACCTCCATTATTTTCCTTGTGGAACAACTTTTCTAACACTAATTTTTATGTCTAAATATACATCACATCTCTCATTACAATTTGAACACAAGGGTTGCTCTGTCTCATTTGAGTAAAAATCATTTTTATTTTTATTTTTACAAACTGGACATTCCCAATCAAACAATTGATTCAATCTGCTCATTTCATCAAACTCCTTTCTCATAAGTTTTAATCAAACTTTTTTATAAAGTTACACTAAGTTGAATTTTAAAATGGCAAGTCATCATCTGAAATATCTATCGGTTGACCTACATTTGAAAATGGATCATCATTTTTTGTTAATCCAGAGTTTCCTTGATTACTAGACTGACCAAACTGACTAGACCCCTGGTTTCCAAAACCAGCCCCTACTGGCTGTTGATTAAATGAATTTCGTTGTTCTCTTCCATTATTACGTGGCTCTAAGAACTGTACGCTTTCCGCTAAAACTTCTGTAACATACACCCTTTTCCCATCTTGCCCCTCATAATTACGGGTTTGTAACCTGCCATCTACACCTGCTAGGCTGCCTTTTCTCAAATAATTAGCAACATTTTCAGCTTGTTTGCGCCAAATAACACAATTTATAAAATCTGCGTCTCTTTCCCCTTGTTGATTAGCAAATGCCCTATTAACAGCTAAAGTAAAAGTAGCTACCGGTACACCGTTTGGAGTATAACGTAAATCAGGGTCTTTAGTTAAACGGCCAACCAAGATAACACGATTCATTCCAGACATAAGAACACTCTCCTAAAATTTAGATTTAAATTTCATAAAATTCCCAACCCTTAATTAAATTATAACAAAATTATCTTATAAATTCAAAGCATTTTGTTCATTTTTTTTACTCGTTTAGTTCAATTTGTTCCGAATCTTTAAAGTTTAATATATATGTAGATACAATAAAAAGCTTTAATTTCGAGTATAATCATAAGAAATTAAAGCTTTTATTGTATTTTTGTTATCTTCTAACTCAGTTGTGGAATATTTCATGGCTTACCGATTATATTGTAATAAATCATGAGATTGCTTCCTTAGCTTTCTGTAGAGCTTCTATAAATTCATCAATATCTTCTTTTGTGAATGATACCCTTCCAGATGATTTGTTCATACTAACACAATCAATCAATATTCCTTTTTCATTAGTACCAGGTAAAACTCCACTGTTGCTAATAACAATAGTATCTCCCCAACTGTCACTAACTTCTATAGTAAACTCTTTACGAATTTCCATTAATTTATCTCCTTAATTTAGTATTCATTATCTATTTAACTAGGTATTGTTGTAATTCTTGAATTATTCTTTTTGCGCCTTCTGGACTAAGAATAATTTTTCCGTCTATTAATGAAATATTTTTATTTGAAATATCACCTGTAATCATGCATGCTTGTTGGGATTGATATTTCTGTAAAATGATTTTGTCACCATCAACAAATATCTCAATAGGATCTTTCTCTACAATTCCTAAAGTACGTCTCAATTCAATTGGAAGTACCACTCGACCTAATTCATCAACTTTTCGTGTCATTCCTGTAGATTTCATAAATTCCCACCCTTTTTTATACTTTAATAAAATATTACTACAATAATTTTAAAGCATTTTGATTATAATTTCTTATAGAACATCAATTTTTAACTTATTTTTCTTTTCATTCAAATATCTTATTTTTGCTGCTTTGCGATCAATCGGTAATACCTTACTTACGAAGAATGATATTTCTATATCTGTTCCTTTTAAAACAATGTCGGTATATTCAACAATCTTATATTGTTCATTATTATATGGGATAGTTCTGCCTATTTGGAGATTACGAAAACGTTCATCATCATACTTATATTGCACATACATTTCATCTAATTCTCGTTCTACATATTTTGATTGTGTTGAAATAAAATCGTGTTTTTCAAGGTTTTGTACTGTGTACCAAATAGACAATTCTTGCCCATATATTTTAAAATGCTCAATACCAATAATCAGATATAAACATTCTTGATATTCAATTGTTTCGCCTATTCTTTTAGGTGCTCTAAACAATTGAATTGTTGATTTTATAGAAGTGATTAATCGGCTCATCCCTCCACCTCATTTCATTATACTTATAAGTGCACTTATATACATACTTATAAGTGAAATTTTTTACTTATTGTTCATCTTCAACAAGGTAATATCCCTGACTAGAAATTAACTTTATACGTTCTAAACTATCAATTATCTTTTCATTTAATTCTACTATGGTTCTACAGCCCCCATTTCGTCCATCAAGATCATCCAATTCCCATAACAAACTTTTCTTTCCATCAAAATCCTTAAATTCTGGATTAATTCCTTCTTTTAAAATTTTTATGGAATCTTCACAGGCATGAACTATTATATTAGGAGAAACTAATTCTAATTCTTTTGAGTTTGGAGGTTGAAATTGACAATATATTGGAATATGTATTCCGTAATTTGCGAATACTGCCCTTAATGTTCCACTCGTTGCGTAAGTATAACTCAATTTACCTTCATCAAAATATTGTATCATCTCATTAAAATCATTTTCTTCATGGCTTATGATTTCAAATCGTTTAAAATAAGTCCAAGATACTCCCATAAATTATTCTCCCCTCGTTTTACACAAAATTCAAATCTATAAAAGCACTCTATTTCTTTCTATCGTTAATTTTTTCCACTTTATTCTCCACCCATCTTGCTAGCTTGCTTAGTTGAATATCTTCTCGCTTAATACCTGTTTCTACAATATAAGGTTCGACAACACGCTTATTCAATTCACTATTTAAGTTAATTTCAAGAGGATTCAATGTTGATGTTTTATTTTCTAGCTTTAAATTTATTGTTTTTCCACCTAATTTGTTGTAGCACGAGTCACAGTAATTATCGCCAGATTCTGTTGCTACTCCACGTTCAATCTTTTTATCGCAAACCTCACATAACACATCCCAATTTTCACGTTCTCTCATTTTCTCCATCTCCTCTTTAATAAAATTCAAATTTGATTAAACTCTATAAATTTACGATTTTATTTATTGTTAGAACAATGTTCTATGGCAAAAAGACCAAGTAAAACAAAAACTACACCCATAATCCCTTCAAATATGCTCATATTCTACTCCTTTTTAACAAAATTCAAATTTGATGGAACTCTACAAAATAAAGATTTTATTTAAAAATTCATTTTGAATATCAAGCAATCATCACCTTGAAAAAAATCATATTTAATATTTTCGTCCTCAATTGTTTTTAAGAGCAACTGCCATGTTTCACTTTTATCTATAACTAAATCTTTAATCTCTTGTAAAGTAAGTTTAGAAGTATCACAAATAAAATTATCTTTAATTAACCTTTTATAATTTTTAAACTTACTTTTGACTAATGCAAAACCTATTGCCTCCTTTAACCACTTGTAAAAAAATACGTCTGCTATCATATTAGCGAATTCAAAATCCGTTATAGTCTTTCCGTATTTATCTTTAGCGAATTTAAAAATTAAAACATTTTCACCATATCCCAATTTCTCTTTTATTCGTGATTTTAAAAACTTTGTTGTAAATACATTATTTAAAAAGTGTTCAAAAGCCATTTTGTATATTTCCACTAATAATTGTTTTTCTTGTTGGACTTCAGCTTTCACTTTAGAAAATCCAATTTCTTTATGTGTACTATTATTCATATCTTCATCTCCCTTTCTTAACAAAATTCAAATTTTATTAAAGATCTGCATAGTACAGAAAAGAGCCTAATACAAGAAAAATAACAAATAGAAAAACTACTGGAAAAAGGTCTCTCAATAACCTTCCTAAAAAATCATAAGCTCGCTCAGTTGAAATCATACACATGAAAATAAAATAAAAAACAGTAAATGCTAACATAGATAGCAATGCTACGATTAAGTAGAATCCCACTGGATTACTATAAAACTCTTTAAAGAACTGTACAATAAATCCCATAAGACAATCTCCTTTTTGTATTTAATTCACAATTCATTAAGTTAACACCTGGTTTAATTTTCTTCACTAATTATCTTCACTTCATGCGGAACTCCGGATTCTTTTGTAACATATATAGCCTCTTCATAAGCCTTTATAATATCAGCGTATTCTTCCATCAACTCTCCACCTAAATAAACTCCAAATTTCACCTTTTTCATCCCTTTCTCCATTGAAATAACGGCTTTATTTTAGAATTTCAATATTCATTGTAATTTTTACAATCCTAATGAGTAATATAATATTTGTTAATGCAAAGATCCAAGGAAGTATATAATCTACAAGTAGGGTAGACCACAAAGGAACTATCCCCATTTCATGTAAGCAATTTCCCATCATTATAGTGAGAAAACACGCCAAACTACTAATCATTATAGATTTAAATGTTTCATCTAATCGTTTCATTTCTCTCTGATTTTTTTCGTTCATTTAAATCCCTCCACACTTAATGTACTTGTAAGTCTTCCGTTTTGTGATATATCAAAACTCATTCTTTTTCCCGTACTGTGCCGAAAAATACAAATTTATTATTACTGTACTTGAAAATTTCAATGTAATTAGCATCTATAAAGATGCCTAAGAGGTTATTTGCTATTTCATATGCTTCTTCTTTGCTGCTTAATAAATGACTGTCACAACCTACAATTGTATTATCTTTATTTGCCACAAATGAATATACATCCTTCAATATTAACCCTCCTAAAGTATCATTGTTACAATATTTACCTTTAATTAAATTATAACAAAAATATCATAAAATATAAATAGTTTTGTTTATTTTTTCTGACTTTTTAAAACGAGAAGCATAAGTTGGCGATAGGAAGCAACAAGAAGCATAAAATGACCCAAACGTTTCGGCCAACTTATGAGTTAAAAAACATTCGTTTATTTTATAATAAACGTTTTGAATTTTTGTACAGACAAAGTTATCCTATCCCATAAGGATAGAGGATAGAGTATCTCTAATTGTTCTTCCATTAGATAGAATTCTGTTAACCATTCAGGTGGTTCATATCCTTCATGATTTGTCTTCCATAATTCAATTCGTTCTAATGCTAATTCAACGCTCATTCTCACCCAACAATAACAATTATAACTTTGACTATTGGAGGTCCAAAATAAATTTCCTTCATGTTCAATTTGATAGGTGAATTCGTTATAAAAAGTATCTGCCTCACCCAAGTAACTGCAATTTCTAACCCAAATAATTGTGTTTCTAGGTAATAGAGCCATATTCAGTTTGTGGCCTTTTCTCATTGATAATGGACCATCATCCTTGGTAATATTTTTCGCAAATTCACTTAGAAAACAAAAACAACCTGACCAATTGGTATCATTAATCTGTGGTGTATGGACCTTTTCTTTCAGTATAGATTGATTAAATAATGTGAGATCTGTTACCTCGACATCTATAAATTCAAAAATATGATCATATGCATCAGAGTTATAAGGTTTGCAAAAAAAACCTTTATTATCAAATCGAAAAATTTCCACATAGTCATGTAAATTTTTATTGAATTTCATATGTTTTACTCCTAAATCATTATTAGTAGGTTCTATTGGTACTGGAAAAACGACCTTACTACCGATGATTATGAGTATTTCTAATCCCTCCTAAAATTTGTCGTTACAATTTTTACTTTTAATTAAATGATATTAAAAATATCGTAAAATATAAATGTTTTTTCTGAATTTTTTATTTACATTTTATTAAGAAGATGTATGGTTCCAACAACAGCATGTTCATAACTTAAAAGTTTTGAACATGCTGTTGCGATGTGATAAAATCAGTACATTGACCTACATCAAAACTTATGGTCAAAAGTAAACGTAGAAAAGGTGATTTTTTGGTTAAATATGGATATGCTAGGGTGAGTACATTAAACCAAGATTTGGAATCTCAAATTCAAATGTTAGAAAAAGAAGGCTGCAAGAAAATTTACTCTGAAAAATTTACAGGTACTAAGTTTGATCGGCCTAAATTCCAGGAATTACTTTCTGTACTAAAAAGTGGAGATTCACTTGTTGTAACAAAATTAGATCGTTTTGCACGTTCAACTGAGCATGCAATCCAAACAATAAAAATGTTATTTGATAAAGGGGTTAAAGTTCACATACTTAACATGGGAATAGTGGAAGATACACCAACAGGTAGATTGATGTTTAACATCATGAGTGCATTTGCTGAATTTGAAAGAGATATGATTGTAGAACGAACACAAGAAGGAAAAGCAATCGCGAAGTTGAATCCTAATTTTAAAGAAGGACGTCCAAAGAAATATAGTAAAGAGAAACTTGATTACGCTCTTAAATTATTAAAGAGTGAATCTTACAGGAAAGTAGAGCAAATAACAGGAATTAGTGTAAGCACCTTGCAACGTGCTAAAAGGAAAATGGAAAAAGAAAAAAATAATTCTGTCTAAAAGTAAAGGGAGGGCTATTTTTTATGAATATACATTTTGAAGATTTAAAAAAAAGATTTGATGTATTGTTTGGAAAAAATTCTTTTCAACGTTTTCATAATTATGTTAAGGATAAAAGAATTGACAACATTGATTTTCATTCGATTGATCCTGAGCATGTTGATGATTGGGTCAACATGCAAAGTACTGAAGTTATTACAAGAGTAAACTTTTTACGTAATAGTAAACGGCCGTTTGAAATGCTAATAAATGAATTTAAAATAGCATATTTATATTGGTTATCAGGAAAAAGGCATTTTCATATTGAAGAAGATCTGGCAAATAAATTAGTTCAAACAGATATTCATAAAGTTAACTCTTCCTTTCTTAAATTACCATTTCCAGTTGTATATTTTACTGTTCCTGAAGATTTAGTCGGTATTGAATTTCTTGATGATAACGATGAATGTCTTTACCGAACAATTGCTCAAGGAGCTTATGTTTCAGAAGTAAGAGAAGATAATAAAAAACAATGGTGGATTGCAATGTTTCTAAAAGTCCAAAAGACAGCAACGGGAAATCCTAATCATGGTGAAATATCTATATGGATTAGATTACCGATATTGGATAACGAAAATATATTTGATTCACTTACTACAGTTTTAGATGATTACTTCCCTAAAAATTCTGTTACCGTAGATGCTGCCGATTACTATTTAAATAGAAATAGTAGAGTTATAGCCGAACAATTTTCAATCTTAATTATAAATACACTGTTATATTTACAATCTGATAAAGCAATCCTAGAACATGTAGGAGAGCATACTGAACATCATAAAAACAAGAAAGTAAAAAAGAGAGCGAAAATAAATAAAAAATCACTTACAGCTTCTTATATTCGTATTGGAAAAAAAGTAACTATCGATAATAAACATAAGCAAATATATAGAGAGTTTAATCATCTTAAAGATCAACCAAGAAAAAGAAGAGAATTTAATGGTCAATGGATTGTTAGAGGGCATTGGAGAAATCAGCCCTATGGAGAAGGACTGTCAAAGCGTAAATTAATTTGGATTGAGCCTTATGTAAAAGGCGTAGGTGAATTAACGGAAACTGAATACCTTATTAAATAAAAGGAATTCTGTTATTGGTGTCGGTTAATATGTAGTTTTTATATAATTACACATTTTAACGATAATTTTACAAGGAACGTATGTTCTTGTATAATGTAGATACATCATTTTTGGGAGGACATCACATGGAAAATTGGGGAGCACCAAAGATTAAAGGGCGGGGAATGGTAAAATGGAGCCCCTTTAAATCTGTAGTAGAACAATACGATGAGATTAATAAGATGATAAGCGACCAAGACAAAGTTAATAAGCCTATACTTACTGAAGATACAAAAGAACGAATCCAGCGATCCTTACAACAATCCCTAACGTGTAATGAAGAAATATTCCTCTCTTATTACAGGAATGGATATTTACATCACCAGTACATAACAGTAACTTCTATAGATCCAGAGAGAAAATTAATTCATTGTTTCGATGCTTTCAATACACATATACAATTTAAATTTGAAGAATTAATCGATATAAAATAAAAGAGGCTTACGATGAAGAAAAATGATAAAACATATTATATTCACGAATACACCTTACGGGATAGAACAACTAAATCCATCAAAATTGAGTCCTGGCGTTCATTAAAAGATGAGATGCTGGTCTTGGGCATAAAAGACAGTGATATTTTCCAAATTCAAATGAAAGAAGTAAATCCAAATAAAAAGTAATATAAATTCACCAAAATAAACAAAAAGACAGCGTGGAAATCCACGCTGTCTTTTTTTATTATAGATGTTAAAATACAACTACAATATACGCATAAAGATTATAGCACATTCAAATAATTTTTTAAAACAAGTAAAATTTAAGTACTCCTAGAATCCCTTATTTCGTGTTTTTTCTTTTTTATTTTCTAATCTGGTACGTGAAATTTTTAATTCTATTTTTTACGAATTAAAAATACTCATATTATATAAAAGCCTAACTCCTTATATATCAAGGGATTAGGCCATTTTATTTTATAAGAATACCCGTTGCAACAAGTTGCAATTTATACTTCAGTTTATTCGCAGCTTGTAGCTATTAATATGTATGCTATATTCCGAAAAATAATTACATTTTCTATCTTTTTGTTATTAGTATATGAATCTTATTTTTATTTAATTCCATTTTCTAAAGTTTAAAAAATGAAATTAATGGACAAGTTACTATTAAAAAGAAAAAGTAGGTGTCTCATTTGTCCTTGTTTAAGAAACCTCGTTCAAAATTAGGAAAATTTTTAGATGCTCATGATCTGAAGCAAAATGAAGTTGCTAAAGCAAGTGGTGTAAAGGAAGCAACTCTTAGCCGTGTATGTAATATAAGTAGCGTGTCTCCTACGGCTAAAAATGCTAGTAAAATTCTTAAAGCACTTCGTAAACTTACTGGAAAAAATGTAGATTATACAGACTTTTGGATCTAAAGGGCTATCTTTTGATAATTTAAATTACCTTCAAAGTATGCTACGATGGATTTGCGATCGACTTTTTTCCTTAATACAGGACTATGCTGCAGAATGCATAGTGTGGACAGTTCAGTTTCTAAGATTCTCCTTTAAGAAACTGAACCTTTTTAATGTATTTAACAGTAATAAAAAAAAGCCTACGTTTTATAAGAAGGCTTTCCATCAACTATATCTTTATATTTTTTAGCTTGTTTTAATGTCCAAATAGGTGTCGAAGCAAGGATTTGAATTGGTTCTGGTAGTAATGGTCTCACTTTCTTACCATCTCGTTGTCGAGAGTATTTTGTGCTTAAACGGGCTTTTTCCCAGCCAAGTATCTCTGCAAATTCTTTTAAACCAACGAGTGGTGGAACTACTCCCCCAGTTCATCACTCCAAACTTGGTAAAAACCAGAACCAACGATTTCAAGGACTTCATCATCTTCTTGAGGTTGCACACCATACCAATAAGATGTTGTAACAACTTCACCATCCAGTGTTTCAATTGTTATGTTTTCTTGAGTGTAAGCAATACCCTCTTTAGCAATTTCCTTGGCCTTATTCAAGTCATGGACTTCAACTTGCTCTGTAATACCAGTATGATAGTTGATAAGAAATTCTTCCACAAGTAACATCCCCTTTTTATAATTGATAACTTTGTTATCTAATTCAATTATACCATAAAAGATAACAAAGTTATCTTTTATTGATTTCAACTTAGGCAAAATTCCCTTTATTTATTATGAACTTGAATAAAAGGGATTCTTTGATTGATATTAACATAGCCTACACTGTCAAGATATTGAAAACCGTTAGAAAGGAGTTCTTTTATTGTTTCTTCTTTATTTTCATCTTTTAATTGTGATAATAAAAAGAAACTTATATCATCAATTCCATCCTTTACAGCTTTATTTAATATTTTGACTTCAAAAGGAGTTAATTCACCATTTATTTCATAGCATTTCTTTAGCTTTGATGTAAGCAAACTTGAAAAATCTATAATTAGTGCATCATCATTGAATTTATACTCGCCTTTTTGAATTCCTTTTACTAAGTCATCTTTTTTTCTTTCAAGTAAATATAAATCTTTTTCAAGTTTATATTTTTTTATTAATTTTTTCATCACTCTGATCTCCCTTATTGAAATATTAATCTACTCACTCATTTCTGTTAAATTTTCTAACTACACTTGTTTCATCGCTAGATATTTCTATTTCATTCTCACTCAAACTTAATTTACATGATTTCAATTCATTATCATGCAAATAGTCAACAACTCTATCTACATCTTTTCCGGTCATTTGTATTTCTCCTGGATTAAAAAGTTTTTTCAAAAGTACTGTTACTCCTATTATTGCAATTAAGACTACACAAAGACTTGATATTAAAAAAATTTCCTTTTCATACATAATTCTTTATATCTCCTTTTCTATAAAATTAGATAATATAAATTATAGATTTGTATTATTTAATTTTTATAAACTTATCAATTACAACTGGCTCATATATTTTGATGTAATCCTCTTTGTTTATTATTTTATTTGTTTTAAAATATACTTCATATGATTCACCTTCTAATAATACATGACATACTAAGTTCTTATCTACCCAAGATATATTTGTGTCCGAACTCAATAATTGTTCATCTCCATTACTTAACTTGAAATATTTTCTATCCTTATTTATTTCTTTTTCTATTAATTCCTCTGCAATATTTACATTTTTCCTCGTTTGTTCTATCTCCGTTTCGATTCTTATATTCTTATGCTTTTCTATTTTGAATAAAAAAGCGGCAAAAAAACATAAACCTATTATCACAAATAATAATAAAATCAATACAGCAATCCTACATCTTTTGTTAAGCGTCTCCATATAATCACCTCATATTTATATATTACTAACTGTGTATTTGTAATAAAGCTACCTTATATCAAAGGATTTATTCTTAGCGTACAAAATTGTCAAAATGTTGGTGCTACACCTTATTTGGTAAAATGAAGAATTAAAAGCATAATTAGACACGTAAGCATTCCTGGTAATGCCAATTTCAATGGATCAGGTAATTCCTTTTCAAAATAAAGAAAGGCCACATTTACTAAGACACACAGCAATATAAATAGTATTACAAATGCCATAAAATTAATTGGTACAAATAAAAATGAATTCATTTCAATTCTCCTTTTCTACAAAATTCAATTTGTATTAAATTACCGTTTTTAAATATCAGAATGGTAACAAATCATCAATTTCTTCAAATGTTAGCTTTCTCCTTACTGACCTTTGATACTTTTTAGGAACATTTTCAATTCCTTTTAATATTATTACATTTGTTTGCTCCGCAATCTTTTTTACACATTCAGAACCCAATTTCACAATATTTTCCCCATTTGATACAATAAATATATTTTTAATAGCTGTTCCACAATGTGAACACGCTTCCTTTCCCCTTACTTCTTCTTGTTCAAAACCAATTATTTTATAATCTTTTAGTTTTTTAACATCCACAATGAATAACTCTTTCATTTCAAAGAACCTCCCTTTGTAAAAAATAATCCTTAATAGTTAAAATAATTCTATTTGCTCATATATTTCTATTTCATTCAGTTCAATATCTTTTAGCATCTGGTCCAACTCCTCTCTTAATGATATTTCATTCTTAAGTACTTTACGAGGATAGATCCAACAATTATAATGATGCTTCTTTCCTAGAGCCCTTAAATATAACCAACCTTTTGATCCAGGTACTCCCTCCGCATTATTATCTAAGACTTCATGCTCAATTCCATTGTAAATAAATTTTCTACCATTATAGAAAAATTCTTTAATCATATATGGGTTGTATTTTTTGTACCAATCTTTTGCACGGGCTTTTTGATATTCTTTATAATCTGTATATATTTCATCATCAAAATGATATTCAGTCATAACCTTTCCTCCTAAATTATTAAATTTCAGGAAAACATATCATTTGTTCACATAATACAATTATTGTTTTATTTGAACTCCCTTTCTTAGATTCTAATAAATAACTCATCTCGTTAATTATATTATACCAAAAATATCTTAATTTGTACATCGTTTATGATATTTTTAGTATTTTTTGATAGACACTTTTCGACAAAATCTACAATCTAAGGATTTCAACTGAGCGTAGCAACACTGGAACGGAGGGGTCCTGGCGCACTGGCAACAAATCATGGGGAGAGTGCGCGAAGGGGGCGTTCTTAGCGGGTGGAGATTTTTTTGAGTGCGGTTCTCAAAAAAATACTACCCAGCGTTGCCCGAAACGAAGCGTAAGCGTAGTGGAACAATTCGCATGGGTTTAGCGAATTGCCGAGCGTTTCCCCATGATAGCCTCATTGGGCTGCCAGGCCAAGAAGTGGAAGGGTTGTGAAGCGGGCTTGCTTTTATTCTTCTTGAATGACTTTCAAATCTTTTCTTCTTCGAAGCTGATCTTAGAAAAACGCTACGGACTCGCCGTTAAGCGACAGGCTGGAACCCAGCTATTGTTTCTCCCTTGTTTTCCCTTCCTTGCTTACAAGAGCGGGTTCGCGCGTGGAGTAGGTGAGGGCCGGTGTTATCAGTCTGTTAGCCAGTGTTTTTTGCTGGCCTACAGACTGTTAATGAGCCCAAATGTATTTTTAAAATGAAGTTGCAGCTTTTATATTGAATCTCTAATGCTTTTTCTTCTTAATGAAAAGATTAGAAAAATAAAACATTGGCAATACATATATTTAAGGAGGGATACAAATGTATTTTGCTATTAGAAATAATACTGTTATATCAGTTAAACTCATAAATGAGAATAAAAAAGGAACGGGTGCATGGTGTCAGGGAACAACAGGAAAGAAGTTTCTTGTCTCATATAAAAAACTATATACAAGTCAAATTGCTGCTGAGAATGAAGTGAGTAACTTAAAACATGGTAAGGAAAAAAAGAAAATAAAACTAAGTCTAAAGCTGAAAAAAGATGAAGCTGAAATACTAAATGTGTTTGATAAAATATATAAGGATTTTGGTGTTGAAATTAAATATACAATGTTTGAATATTTGAGTGTAGATAAAGCTCTTGTATACTACGATTACATAAAGAGAGAAGAGATTCGAAATAGACTTATTACACCTTTAGAACTTCCAACAGAGTGTACTCAATGTGGCGTTCTAGTTTGGGAAGGAATCCATTGTGATGATTGTGATCCAGTTTTCGAAGATGAAAAAATAATTTGATTTTCAAATCAAAAAAAACTTGCGATTTCATATCGCAAGCCTATATATAACCGATTGATAATAAGTTCAAGCACATATTACAATTTATTCACCTGTAACAAACAATTTCTCAATTATTCTTGGCTGTTTACCCACTACAATTAGTTACGCTTCATCACGCTTTAGAGTTGAATTTCCCTACTTAAACCACATAAATACGTTCTTCATTATCTTTAGGAATAATGATACGTTCCTCCTGAATTGGATATTGGTACATTACAAACCCTCCTCATCAATTAATTTTTTTAGGAATGCTTTAGGATCTTCGCCTAAATCTTGAAGAATTAATATTTGATGTTGAATTTCTTCTTTGATTTCTGCAATCTTTTTTTCCTGTAAATGTGTTACAAGCTGTCTAGTCATGTCTCGAAAAACCATTGTTTCTGACATTTTCGGTACATGATCGCTAGCTATTTTTTTTAATTTATTTGAAACTCTAACATCAAAATATGTACTAAGTTGTTGTGTCTTTTGCGGTGATTTTAATGATGTAGTTTCACTTTTTATCTCATCAAAATAATCCAACACAAATGTTTCGATAGCGTGATTTAGATGCTCACCTACTAGATATTTTTGTATTTTTTCATGAACATGTTCTTCAATGTAATAAGTTTTTATTTTGCTTTCACGCTGTTCAATTTCACCTGTAGCAATTTGATATAATACGTATTCCATAATAACAGAACGGTTTAATTTATTGCCTTTTACAGCGTACTTTTCAACTAGCCTATCTAGAGTATTACTATTCTCTATATCAAGGCGAAAAGGACATGATACAGGCTCTCTCACTTCCCTTCTAATACCCCAAAAATCTATTTCCTTTTGTTCTAGTAAATTAGGAATAGCTTTTTGAATCATTTTGTTTTGGAGACGAGCTGGACATTTCTCTTTAAATAACTTGAATATCGGCTCATCAATTGAAAAGTTATACTGTCTTTTACTCATATGTTCACCTTAGAAAAGAATTTTTATTACAATTTAATTGTAACACGAATCTGTCTAAAATGGTAATGAAAACTCAGAATTTTTCACTTTTTTGGGAGTATGGGGTTTCTTCGGTGAATGGGCCTTCAAGGAATTACTTTTTGCTTCAGCAAAAAGTAATTCCCTCGCTGGTTCGATACCAGCGTTTATTTCAAAGCGACATGTGTTTTTATGTCGCATCCATGCGTAGCATTTCTACCTGATCTATATTATTTATTTTGTTATAAGGGGAAAATCCCCTTATAACAAAATATCCTCTATTAGCAAATATCCTCGAATTTCCCTTTATAAACAACCACATTGTACTTGTCATACTCTGAATCTAACCATGTAATAAATGAATATCCTGAATCGTCTTCTTTCACTTCAAATGTATCAAAATCCCCTTGAAAATTTTTTCTTGTAAGATTGTTATTCTTTAAATATTCTTTAGCTAATTTCTTACCGTATTCTTTTGCCTTTTTCATATCTAAAAACAGAAATACTTCTTTTCCAGTACCTCCATTGTGAATATCATAATCAACAAGAACAATTATAGGTATTTGCATAGTATCCTCCTACATGTTTAAGTGTTTTTAATTTTGAACAATTAAATGCTTAAAGTCCCGCTTAATTTCACTGGGCTTTAGTGTTTAATCATTTTACAACCTCTTTTATAAATTATACCGAATTTATCTTTTATTAGATAAATCCGGTATATAAGCTTAATTAAATTTATATTATTTTAACTCCTCCCTACACGAGTTATCATACCAGTATACTTATTAATTACAAGTGAATATTCCAAACCTTTAACAAAGTAATTCCAAGAGTAAGTTTCTTTATTTTCTTTATCTTGCGCCCACTCTATTTTTTCTTGTTCTTTGACTGAATACATTTTACTAAGCTCTTTATTTAATCGATTTAATAATTTTCTTTTTGATAGTTCTTGTTTTCTCATTTGCGTTGTCCCCCATTCAATTACTGTGATAACTTAATGTGCGCTTGAGCACTTTCATATCTAATAATTGGTTGACCATTTTCATTATTACCATGCCTTATTTTTATGCTGTTTGGTAATTCATCATCACGTAGCATTCCGCTAAAAAGTTTAGATAGTGCATTAAATCGCCATTATGAAAATCTAAGTATGAAAATACTTCTCTGACTTTAACTTGCTCTTCTTCAGGAGCCTCTTCAATCAGTGCAACCATTCTTTCAACATTGAAAATGTGTGTCACACCTTCACATTTCACCATAAATGTTTTATGCATAAGCTTCTTCTCTTCAAGCATTGTGCGATAAAATGATTTTTTAGCGTTCATACTTTCACTCCTCAACTTATTATTAAATCGGTTATATGGGCATACAGGAGATAAAATACACTTTTTATTCAATCATCTTAGATTCATAATTCATAATATCGTCCCATGTTAGCCATTCTGGTTTATTACCTTCCGCAAAACTTTTCCACAACTCTTTCATTATTTCAATTTGCTCTTTCTCATCCTTTGCCCAAAGTGCATTTTTACCTCTATTTCCATATCCTAAATAATAATTACAATCCATTTGCAAACGACTTAATAGTTGATACCTAAACCTTTCATCTGATTGTAAAATATCTTCATATCTTTTCATTTTCTTCACTCCTCAACTTATTAGTAAATCGGTTATATGAGCCTTTAGAATTTGCTCTTTATATTGGCTTTTTCTTCCCCCTTCCTTTAAATTAATTATACCAAAAATATCATATAATTTGAAGTGTTTTATGATATTTTTGGTATGTTTTGATAGACAAGTTTCGACAAAACTCGTAAACTAGGGATTTATTCTGAGTGGAGCAACACTGGAACGTAAAGGCTGCCAGGCTAGGAAGTGGATGGGTTGCGGAACGGATTTAATTTTTATTCATCTTGAATGACTTTCAAATCTTTTCTTCTTCGAAGCTGATCTTAGAAAAACGCTCCGTCCACACCGTTAAGCGACAGGCTGGAACCCAGCTATTGTTTCTCCCTTGCCTTTCCTTCCTTGCTTACAAGAGCGGGTTCGCGCGTGGAGTAGGTGGGGAACGGTGTTACCAGCCTGTTAGCCAGCGTTTTTTGCTGGCTTACAGACTGTTCATGAGCCCAAATACTATTTGTTTTTTTGATTTTGTATTGATACATTTCTTATGTCTCCTTATGAAAAATAGGGGCGAAAAACGTAAGACATACATTCGAATAAGAAATCTTTTCTTTGAATCTTGTGTTTTTTCTTATATTCAATAACAGCTATATGACCTCTTTCTTGAAATGCATTAAATAATTCTTCTCCTTGTACAACTAGCCAATTACCGAAGTCTATATAAAGCGTGTCATCACAAGCAACATTTATAAATCCGCCATTCTCTACTAAAAATTTTTTGAGATCACCATCTTTTTGCCATTTGCTTAAAATTAACTGCCATTCCTCATGTACCTTAACTATGTTTTCTTTATCCATCATTGCTAATACATTCTCAAGATTTTTAAATTGAGTTTTACTTGTAACAAACGCTTTTCCTTTTTTTGATTCATCTATTACTTTCCATAGTGTTTTTTTCATATGTTATTCCCTCCACTTAGTTAATAAATCGGTTTAATGGATTACTATCTAATTAAATTATACTAAAAATATCATAAATAGTAAAGTGTATACGGTATTTTTTGTATAAAAAGAGCCCCCTGTTTTTCCGAACAGAGGGCTCTAACCGATTTATTAATAAGTTGAAGAATAGTGATTGCTCACCACTTTTACATTATAACATACTTTACATTTACTCAGAAAGCATATATTTACAATTTTAATTATTAAAAACATATTTATTCAATCTTAAAATGTCATTTTGATTAGTACAGTTTGCAAGAACATTTATTAATTCATCTTCATTTTGATTAAAATAACGGATAATCTGAAATGCTTTATAATTGCCATCTATTAATGCTTCTATTTTCCATTTAGAATCATACCACAAAGTGCAATCTGTCTTATTTATAGATAAAATTTCAATTGCTTCTTTCTTTTCATTTGGAATACTTCGGGGATCATCACAACCATAAAAACATTCTGCCATTATAGGCTCACCAAAATTATCAAGTAATTCCTTTAAATATCGGCTATCACTATTACAAAAATCACATTTCCCTATTTCTTTCATGTTATTTTATCCTTTCTATAGATGTAAAAGTGTACGGCAAAACGTGTACCGTACACTTAAAATTTTCACTTTCTATTGCTCAAATCCTTTAGTACTATGACAGTAAGTACACTGAAAACCCAGACACCAAAACAAGCAATAAATATATGATCTATTGCACCCAAAGACTGAAAATCAACAACAACAGCAAATATAATGCAAAATATAAACAACATTTGGAAGTTAGATGAATGGAATTTTCCTCTTTTAATTGTCATATGTTATAATTAAGTTGGAGAACAGGAAGAAAGTCATAGGACTTTCCACCTGCTTTGCAATTAAATGGTTATTTGGAGCAACGTTTCTTTGGTCGGTTTCGTTGCTCTTTATTTTTGTCTTTTTTCTTGTTGGCACTATTCTTTCTCATTTCCTGTAGGTTTTTTATACCAGTAATTATATTGGTAAATGCTATTGCTACTGTAGAAAGAATAGTTGCAACCATTAACAACAATTTTAACAGATTCTCCAACTCCCCCAAGATTACACCTCCTTTCCTTAGTCTTTCTTTTATCACCTCCCTTCACTTTCATAATTTAATTATAACACAAATCAGTCATTAATTAACAAAATTTACTGAAAATAGGCATATTTACCTAAACTTATATTTGACAATTCTTTTATTAAATATATTGTGTCTTATATGCTCTATCTTCTTCCTCCATTTGTTCATATTCTTTAGGAGTATAAACACTATGTAAGCATCTTTTCAAATCGTAATACTCATAATAATGACCATTGTATACAACATAACCTTCATGCATTACTTTCCCGCATACATTACAACAGAACTCTTCTTGATAATTTTGATTTATATTCAAATCTATATACATATTTAAGTTCATTTTAAATTCCTCCTCTATTTTGGGATTTCTGTATTTTGCAAGCTTCAGCTTGCTTTTTCAATCAAGGCGACATGTGTTTTTATGTCGCTTCCTTTTGGAATTTTTTTGAGGCTAGATCTACCAGCCTCAAAAAATATTACATATGACCTTTTTCTCTTAGACTTACAAATTTATGTTTCCCAATGATGATGTGGTCTAAAACCTCAATCCCTAGTATCAAACCACATTCTTTCAAGCGTTTTGTGACTTCAATGTCTTCAGGGCTTGGAGTCGGGTCACCAGATGGATGATTATGGAAACAAAGTAAAGAAAAGGAATTATTTAATAGGGCACATTTGAATATTTCCCTCGGATGGATTACCGAGGCATTTATTGAGCCAACATGCGCCCGATGTATGGCATTAATTTCATTCTTTGTATTCAAGCATATTATAAAAAATACTTCTCTATCTTCATCACCGATATAATACTCTGCAATTTTTGCAGCGGTGTCTGGAGAGCTAAGTCTAATTTTTGGGTCAAAATCAAATTTCCATTTCTTTTTACGTCCAACTTGCTTAATTTTTAAAACCTCATATACTGTTTCCAAATGTAGTCCCCCTAGTATTAGATTTTTTGATTAGAAGGGGATATGCTCCCCTTCCTTTTTGTGATTATCGAGTATAATAACCTTTTAACTGTCCGTAATAATTCCACCTTACCTGTTTTCCGCTATTTACTGCCATTTGCTCCGCTACAAGGTGAACCGCATTCCAGACATTGTTTTCAGGTACATCTAAATCCATTTCAATGACTGGTGTATCCTCCCAATTAATACCTTCTTCTTTAATACGAAATTCAACCTTTGTTTTAGCAGATTTCATTTTCTTCACTCCTCAACTTATTATTAAATCGGTTATATGAGCCTTTAGGATTTGCTCTTTATATTGGTTTTTTCTTCCCCCTTCCCTTAAATTAATTATACCAAAAATATCATATTATTTGAAGTAATTTAAGATATTTTTGGTATGTTTTGATAGACAAGTTTCGACAAAACTTTAAATCTAGGGATTTCAACTGAGCGCAACAACACTGAAACGGAGGGGTCCTGGCGCACTGGCAACGAATCATGGGGAGAGTGCGCGAAGGGGGCGTTCTTAGCGGGTGGAGATTTTTTTGAGTGGGGTTCTCAAAAAAATACTACCCAGCGTTGCCTGAAACGCAGCGTAAGCGTAGTGGAACAATTCGCATGGGTTTTGCGAATTGCCGAGCGTTTCCCCATGATAGCCTCATTGGGCTGACAGGCCAAGAAGTGGAAGGGTTGTGAAGCGGGCTTGCTTTTATTCTTCTTGAATGACTTTCAAATCTTTTCTTCTTCGAAGCCGATCTTAGAAAAACGCTCCGGCCACACCGTTTAGCGACAGGCTGGAACCCAGCTATTGTTTTCTCCTTTGCCTTTCCTTCCTTGTTTACAAGAGCGGGTTCGCGCGTGGAGTAGGTGGGGAGCGGTGTTATCAGCCTGTTAGTCAGCGTTTTTTGCTGACTTACAGGCTGTTCATGAGCCCAATTGATCTTTGTCATTTTAATTTTTAGATATAAAAGATATATAATTATCTAAGAAAGTATAATGATATATATTAAAATTAAGGAGTAAAAAATATGAATCTAGAAAAAGTTTTTTTAACGTGGATAAATCATACTAAAGAAGGAGATCGTAGAAGTAACTTAGACCAAACTGATAAAATTTGGAGAAAAGTAATACAGGATATACGTAAGTGGATAAACAGTGAAGATATAGAAGTAAGAGAGCATGCAAAGGGTCTACTGTATACAGGAAAAATAAGAAGGGTTCATAAAGACCTTAATGAAGTGGATTATGATAATCATTATGTGTCATGGACATTAGCTGAAAATCTTGACGACATATCTTGGTTCTATCCATCGTATTCTCATACAATAATTACAGCAGAAGCAACAGAAGATAATCCTGCAATTAGCATCATTGGATTTTTAGAATTCATGAAAAATTTTGAGGGTAGAAATCTTGTCACGCCAGCTATTTTAAAGGAACAAGAAGTAATTTTTCCATTACAAGAAGATACAATATTAAGCGTTGATAGAATAAAAATAAAATAGTGAAAAAATGGGTTCATTTCCTCGATTCTTTTTTCAAACTTAGAACAGCATACTTATAAGTGCACTTATAAGTATGCTGTTCTAAAATTATAAACGACTACAATAATTATTTTCTCTTAAATATTTCCCCATTACCTTTAAATCATTTTTCATTGTAAATTGTTTATTTCTCTAACAATTCGTTTCGTTCTTACAACTAGCCAAATCCCTAATAGCATGAAAATAAACGGCACAACATAACATGCAATAATATATAGCCACACGGATATATTAGTATCAAAGAGATTCTTAGTTAAATGACCAAAAATTATACTGATAAGTGTACCTAGTGAAATAACAAATGAAGATAACACATTATCCTTAAGTTCTTCTTTCAAACTTTTTAAACTTTTCATTCCCATAAATACACCCCTGTTTTCAACAAATTCTATACTAACTGATCCTTTTGGTTTTTATATACACAATAAACATTTAGTATGGCCAGGAAAAATAATATTACACCAAAATTGTTTTCGGCTCTTACTATTATCTTCTAGCGTTCTCTATGGCTTTTTGCATATCTGTTTGTATTTGATAAATCAGTTCCTCCAAACCTTCAGGATATTCAGGATTTCTTACACTTCCCCCTAATCCCCAATATATATACGCCTTATCAGAAGCGGGGGGCACTTCAGCAGTTCCATGCCAAAATTTAAAATTAAAATCGTAATCATATCCATAATTAAGATTACAATTGAATTCAGTAGTTACCTTCTCAATCCCAGAGCAAGGGATCACTTCAAAACAGCTAGAAGTCAGTTTGTTAGTTAAATTGAACGTTTTGGAAGAAAAACTAATATCATGAGAAATTTTAATTGTGTAATTTCTTAAAGCATACGGATTACCATCTGTAGTTGTATCAGTCATACTAACTTCATATTCAATTACTTCATCTACAATATTTCTACGAAACTCAAATTTTTTGTATATGGTATTTACGATAGCTTTTTGGTTTGTTAAATCCTCTGCATTATTTTTGGTTTTATTTTTGAACATTTTAGAAAACATTAAATCCACCCCTTTAATATTTTTCTATAAATCTGTTCTATTTACTTTTCAAATAGATAAAATTCTTTATTACACTTATAAGTGCACTCGTAAGTATACTTATAAGTGCACTTATTTGTTTTATTGTTCTTCATCATACTGTTCTAGCCATAAAAAAAGCTTTTACTTTTAACCATTCGAAATTTTGTATTATTTAATATGCCAGTCTGCTTTATCCCCTAGTGTCTGTATTATCCAATCATTCCATTGCTTTGCTATAACTTCATCTGGGGTATTAATATCAAATTCCACTTCTTTTGTAATAGGATTCCCTTCAACTAGTTCTAACGTAAAAATAACTGTCTTCATATTAATCTCCTCCCTTAAAAATTATTTTTTCTAATAATACTTTTACTCTTATTCTTCATATTGGTCTAACCAGTAACCAAATAATTCACTCACACTCATACCATGTTTTTTTGAGATTCTACGAGCTTTTTCTTTATGTGTTCTGGTAAACATAAGTGACATTTGTTCTTTTTTTTCTTTTCCTTTTGGAATATCCATTGCAGGCATATTAGGTGCTGTAACTTTTTCGTTTTTTTCTACTTCTGTCACCGCATTTGCATAAGGATTTGGGTTTGGATCTGCATTTTCACTCATATTAAGATTTTTAAATTTATCCAACTTTGAATTATTCATCTTTGATTTCTCCTTTAATTTGTTTTATCTGCAATTTCAATTACTTTTGAAAAGACCTCATCAACATGGTCATAAAATTTTTCATGTCTTTCTTTTTCTTTCTTACTCATTTCTTCTTTCATTTCAAAAATACTAGTATCTTCTAATAAAGTTTTTACAAGTAACTCCTTCTTTTGTATCATTCCAATATAATTAGGTTGTTCCTTTGCCAAATCAACAAATTGTTTACTACTGTTTCCTATATGGTCAACCTTATTAGCGATTAAATAAGGCGTTGCCGTAACATATGTTTCTCGCGACTTAATGTCTACTAGCTCTTTTTTTAGGTAATCAATTGTCTTCCCTAATTCTAACCAAGCTCGGAAACCATTTCGAGAAGGTTCAGATACCCCAAGAACAATGTCAGCAACCGCTAAAAAGTTTGAAGTAACTAGACTTGTATCATTGTGAGTATCAATAACCATATAATCGTATTCTTGTAGCTTTTCTATATTATCAGCAATCCACATGTATAATAACATGCAGTTATTCTGTTTAGATTTTAAATCAAGAGTATTGTCTTCTAAGTGTTCAGAACCTCTGATAAAGTCAAGATTTTCCCCTACATTATGGATTTCTACATTCTCTTTTGTAAAAACTCCTAAAATGGACGTTGAGCTATCACAAGAAAATGAATAACTTAAATTACATGAATGATCCCCATCAACTAGTAATACTTTTTTCTTTTTAACCTGTGTTAACCACTTGGCAAAAGTATATGAAATCGTTGATTTACCTGTACCACCTTTATTTATGTTTACTGTAATAATTTTCACTATTTAACTTCCCCTTTCATTTTGAAGAACCTGTTTAAATCCTTTAATTTTTTGTGTTTTATCTGAAATCCTTGAAATTTCATGCGTAAGTATTAGATTTTCCCTTTTATTTCTTAATTTCATTTTAACACACTTATAAGTGCACTTACAAGTGTGTTTATAAGTGTTTTTTGTTTCTTCCAATCTCTAAAAAGAAGACGCGCATATTTTCACTTGAACCTTGTAAATTAAGCTTTTTATTTCAAAAATATTAAAATAAAAAAACACTCACAAGTACACTTGCAAGTGTTTTTTTTTACTTAATTATGGTGTAGATTTATTTGGTAAGTTTATTAATGATACGCTTATTGTCTTCATCTAAACCTTGTCTTTGAGCCTTTAACTTTTTATAGAATTCTTCGCATTCCTTAGCATTTTCTGTATCTCCAATAATTTTATAATGTTCTATCCTTTCTTTAAAAAATTTATCGTTTATTTCTCGAATGCCCATTTTACAAAAGCCTCCTTTTCTAATCAAACCTCTTTATAAATCAACACTTACAAGTGCACTTGCAAGTGTTGATCTGAATTGATATATTTAATTTTTATTTGCCAAATAAGAATTTTAAACGCTTCTCCTGTACGCTGTATGATAAACGAGCGTCAAATTTCTTCCCATTTTTGCTTGAAATAAACCCTTTAATCTGATCTGTCACATTCTTTTCTAATAACTTTTTCACATGGTTGGTACTTAAATTTTTACCGGAGAATGTACCAAAAATAATGAAATCACACCCTTTTTTGTATTTCTCACATAAGTAATTACTTTTCCCTACAAGAACTCTACTCTTACATAATGGACATTTACCAATTGTACGATCTTCAGTCGTTGGAAAACGGAATTTTAAACTTCCGACTGTCTCCATATAAATGGCTGCTGTAAATTCTCCCTTTTCCCCTTGAAAACCATTTATAAAATCTGTTGTTTTATACTGAATTAATTTTTTTATTTGATTACCAGGAATCGCTTTTCCTTTTATCTTGGCTGGTAATGTAAAATCACAACCGTTTTTATGCTCTGTACATCCATAAAATGCTTTACGATTAAGTATCTCCCCTTTTTTACATTTTGGACATTTACCAAATGACAGCTCCTCTTCTGTCGGAAACTGAAACTTGATTTTCCCCTCATGAAACACTATATAAGCGGAGAATTCCTTCTCATTGGATTTAAACCCTTTTAAAAGGTCAGTTTTTTTGTCCTCAAATAGTTTTTTTACTTGTGCCTCTGGAATCGCTTTTTCTTTAATTTTCTTCGGTAAGGAGATTTCACATTCTGGATAATTACTGCAACCGTAGAAATTGCCTTTATGAAGGATTTTTCCTTTTCTACAAGGGCATTGACACACTTCAATTTGCTGATTCCACGTATTAATAATGTCATCTGAAACTTTATCATCCATTGTACCAATCTGTTCTACTGTATCCTTTACAAACGTGTTTGTTTTCTCTACAAATTCTTCAAATTCCATTTCTTCTTTTTCGATCATGTAAATCATCCCTTCCATTTCAGCCGTATAAGCTGGATTTTTGATTTCATCTACCGGAAAAGCATCTATAAACGCACGACCAATATTGGTAGTGCGAATTTGATTGTTAGTAACATCAATGTAGTTACGCTCTAGCAATTTTGGAATAAAGGTTTCTTCTGTTGCGACTGTCCCTATCCGTTTTCCTTTCATAAGTTCTTTTAAATGTTCATCATCCAATTTACGTCCCGCTGTCTCCATAAAAGTTAAAATAGAACTTTCCGTATGAAGAGCTGGTTTCTTTGTTCGAGACTCAATTAATTCATACTGAACGACTTTAAGAGAGTCCCCTTTTTGTAAAACAGGTATTTGAAAAGCCTCAACTGATCCCTCTTCTATATCCTCCTGAAATACACTTAAAAATCCTTTCTCCTGTAGGATTTTCTCTTTCGTGCTGTAATTGTTGCCCTCTTGGTCTATAAAATGTACTTCTCTTACTAAGTAGATTGCTGGTTTCATAAAGTTGCCAATAAATCGCTTTACAATCAAGTCATATAACTGTTTTTCTATTGGCTCTCGGTTAGTTCCGTCATAGAATCTTGTTGTGGGGATAATTGCAAAATGACTGCTGACTAGTTCATCATTAAATGTAGTATGTTTTTTTGTAATAGAAGATAGAGTTACTTGTTGTACGAGATTTGCATAGGCGCTTTTTTCTAATGCTCCCATTACTTCCTTTACTCGTTCGACTTGCTCTGTAGGTAAATGCCTGGATGAAGAACGTGGATACGTGATAAAGCCTTCTTCATACAAAGTTTGAATGTATTTTTTGGCTGTCTCCGCATTTATCTTCAGTTTGGCATGTGCATCTTTGTAGAGGTCCGTTAAGTTATATAATAATTTGGGTTTCTTTTTTCTCGTGCTTTCTTTAAATTCCGTTACAATTACATCTGTTTCTTTCAAGCTATCCCCAAGTTTTTGTAGTGGAGATGGATCTAACAGTTGATCTTCTGTTTTCATCAATGGTGATAGGCCATTTTCTGTTAGTAACTTTAAATTGTAATAGGTTTGTTCTTTATAATTTTGGATAGCAATTTCCCTTTGACGTATCTCATTCAAAATACACATTTGAACACGTCCTGAAGCTAATAAAAATTGGTTTCTGGCTAGTTTTGATGTACAGCCCCTTGTCACGTTAATTCCTAGAATATAGTCCAGGTATTGTCTTGCTTTAGCTGATTTTGCAAGCCCGTCATAATCAGTTAATGGTTCTAATCGATTCAATGCTCCCTCTAATTCTGCGGCCTCAAAAGATGACTTGTATACACGAGACTGCTTTTTATTTACTCCAGCATACTCGTACACCTCTCTATAGATTAATTCTCCTTCTCGATCCGCGTCACATATGTTTACCACGTGGTCAACGTCATCACGCTGCAACAGTTTAACAAGTGTCTGTAGTTGTTCAGCATATTCTTGTTTTACTTTATAAACTGGCTGATAAATTAGAGGTAAATGCTCAAATTTAAATACTTTATACTTCGAATCCATCTCTTCTGGATGTTTTAATTCTAATAAATGCCCCCGGCACCAACTAATAATATAATTTTGATTTTCATAGTATCCATAATATGGCATACTTCCTGAATGCTTTTTTGAATTTCTAAATCTAGGTGATTTTAATAATTCAACAGCTACCTTCTGTTTTTCAGCAATAAATAACGTTTTTCCCATAAATAGTGCCTCCTAGTAATCCGCAATTTCCTTTTTACACTCCTGTTTCTTGTTTTTTGCTTGTTCATTACTTTTTCTATAAACATCGTATTTCTCTCTATACCTTCTAAAAGTTCTACGATTAATGCCTGTTATTTTCTCTATACGTCCTTCTGTTTCGCCTTCTAAATATAATTTAAAGGCTTGTTGTAAAATCGGGCTATCAAATTCATATTTAGGCTTACCGCCCTTAAATTTCCCTTGTTTTTTTGCTATTCTAATTCCTTTCACTTGCCTTTCTTTAAGTTGTTTCTTTTCACTGTCTTCTTGGTAATCTTGATATTTATAAAGTTCAATTATTAAGTTGTTAATTAATCCTCTTAAATTATCATTCTCTATTCCTCTAAATGTAGAAAGATTAAGGACTTCAAAGGTTGCTCCCTTCCTTTGAATATCCTTCATAATTTTTATTAACTCTTTTTTCTTTTTACTGAGTTGATCTAACTCAGTAATAACAACAATGTCACCCGCACAAATAAAATCCAACATAGCCTTTAATTGTGGGCGTTGTATGTGTTGTGGACGTTGTAAACGTTGTACGTGTTGTAGACGTTGTAAATGGTCTGTAGATTGAAGACACATATTATCAACAAACACTTTAAAAACACCCTTTAATTTGCTTATTTGTCCGTCTACATTTTGGGTTTTACTATTCACTTGGATATATCCTATTTTTCCCATGAATTTGTACTCCCTTATTACTTAGATGCTTTAATATTAAAAATCCAGCCGTTCTTAAATGACTGGATTTTTTGTGATTTTAATAGGACATAACTACTAGGTTTTTATCATTCATTTTAATACGTTTAACTTTTGCATTTTTTGGTGCAAGCTCTGGTTTAAAGTCACTTTCTTTAAAAAAAATAGTTTTTATACCTTTTCCTGGCTTTCCAAGAGCAAGAGAATTATTTGTAGTAGTTGGAGCTTTCCCCAAATCTGAAAATGAGTATGGATATAAATCAGCTAAATTAATCAATTAAAGTCACCCTTTCCATTTGTTATAAGTACATATTTGTTCTATACCATTAACATTTAATTGAACCAATCGATCAACTTAATTGTACCATTTGTTCAAACGAATGACAACAAGATATACCTTATTGTCAGAAAAATATCTTTTTTCGCAAGTGCACTTATAAGTATACTTGCGAGTGTACTTATATCATAAGGGATATGTAACTTATTTTCATTTAGATTACGATACGTGAAATTTTATAATTCTAATAAAATGAGTAGCTATTCGCTACTCATTTTTAGGTTGCAACTTTAGTTGCATACTCGGGTGTCCTTCAGGAAGTAGGTCTAAGTCATAAAGTTTCGCTTCAATTCTACGCATACATGCATTTAAATCATTTTTTAGTTGACGATCACTAATTCGAAAAATATCCCAGCCTAATTTCTTTAAATATGCATCCCGTATAGCATCTTTCCTTCTAGCTTCAGGGGTGTTGTGAAATATATAACCATCAACTTCAATACATAATTTCTTCCCGTTGTTCCCGTATATTGCAAAGTCTAATCTATACTTTCCAACCTTCTCTTGTACAGTAGGGGAAATTCCCATATAACGTAAATGGTCATACACTTTTCGTTCTAAATTGTTCGCACACTGTTTTCTTTTTATATCGCTTTCAGGATCATAAGAGTTTTTTCCCATCATGTTAGCTAGAACATAAAAGAATATTGCAGCCACTATTACAATCAAAAAACCAATCATATCTGTCTCACCTCTTCTCTTAATTATTTAACATTAAACAATTCGGATGAGCACAAATTACATAACTCCTACATAAGTTATTTACATGTAGCAATCAAAAAAATTACTTAAACAACTACATCAGCACTTACTTATGTAGCATTACCTATGTTTTAACTGTCCAAACCTAACAATATCAAGAAAGAATAGGAATGTTTATGGGCGACGAGGACGGGAGGCCGAGGGAAGCCCATCATGCCCAATTCCCAAACCTTTTATACACAAAAACGAAAAAAATTTTAATTTATTTCATCAATGTTAAAAGGGGGAAGTAAATTTGCTTACTCAATTAAAAACTTTATGGCGACAATACCAGGAACAAAAAGAGGAGAAAGAAATTGTTCAAATAATTAAAACCAAAACGACGAAAGCTTTTCATTCAGCACAATTATTTTTAATCCAAAAAGACAAGTTTACGGATTTAAAAGTGTATATTTACCCTGAGATACGTAGCATAAAAATTATGGATTATGCAGAAATTGTATTTACGATTCCTCGTGGTATGAATCCTGAAGATGTTAAAAAAAAGGAATATGTATTTAAGCAATATCTGAGTGATCGTGCAGAACTAGAAGCAGGTACTTTAAAATTTGTGATACGTATTTTCCCTAATGAAATACAAAATGTTTTATATGACTATCATGCTTTCCCTTTAAAAAACGAAAAATTACCTGTAGTATGCGGAATAAATAAATTTAATCAATACATCATTTATGACATGGTAGAACATCCTCATTTATTAATTGCTGGCACTACAGGTAGTGGAAAAAGTACACAAATACGCTCAATATTAGCAACTCTAATTCAACATAAAACCCCTGAACAATTACACCTCTATTTGTGTGATTTAAAAAAATCAGAATTTCATTTATTTCAAAATGTAAAACATGTAAAAAGTACTACGTATACAGCAGAATCTCTTTACCCTGTGTTAGTGAAATTAAAAAAAGAAATAGCAAAAAGAGGAGAAATTCTCAATCAATATGGACATTCGCATATAGACCAATTACCTAAAAAACTTCCTTACATTGTTCTGTGTATTGATGAATATCCATTGTTGCAGCATAAAAAAGCAATTACTGATATTGTAGAAGAAATTAGTGCAATTGGCCGAACCAACGGTGTACTACTCATCCTTTCAATGCAAAGACCAGATTCCAAAGTAATTGATGGAAAAATAAAAAATAATTTAAATGTGACTATGGGATTTCGCTGTAAAAATGCCATAAATGCAAATGTCATGGATTGCCCAGGTGCAGAAAAAATACCTAAGACAGCTAAAGGACGTATGATACTTAATTTTGATACTCTAGAAACCATACAGGCTCCGTTTTTATCTGAAGATAAAACGAAATTAATTCTAAAGAATTTTAAAAATACAAAGGGGGAAGAGTGTCATAACATTGGGAATAACTTTGTTGAGGATGAATCAATTTTTGGAATGTTGGGGGATGAGGAATCATTATGAATAAACGAGATAAGGCCATTGTGAATGATTTATATCGTTTTCGTATGTTAAGTAGAGATCAAATTATAGGATTACACTTTTCTCATTTAAAAAAACCCGTTAGCACTTGTAATTTAGTTCTAAAGCGATTACAGGACCGAAGGTATATAAAAGCATTCAAAAACTTCCAGCCATTTGTATATGGCCCTGTGGACTCTAAAATAAAAGAAAGCAGTCAGAAGATATTACATTTTTTAGCCATTGCAGATACTTTTATCGAAATGAAAAAATATGATGAACCAACTCATGTACTTGTAGAACCAAAATTCGGTGAAAAAGGAACAATAGAACCAGACTTATTTTGCATTTTTAAAAGGACACCATTTTTTATTGAAATACAAAGAAATGTCTATTCAGAGAAGGTAATGAAAGAAAAGATCGGTAGGTATGAAACGTTTTATTTTTCAGAAACCTGGAAGGAGTTTGAATGGCAAAGGAATGATAAAAAAGTATTTCCAATCATTTTATTTATAACAGATACACGATACAACATAGAAACGAATGTTTTACGTATTGTGCAATCCCCAAATGTTACAGATCTAGTTCATCTATTCGATGCAAAACCTTCTCCAAATAAAAAAATTCCTCATACCGTATCTAAAGAACAAAAGCCCACAATTCGTATAAAGCTATAGGTGTACTTAAATAAGCAATTTTTTAACATAATAAAACAAGATTAACTGTAATCTGAGTTAATCTTGTTAAAGTTTTAACGGTTTTATTTCGTTCCATATAGACCTTACTATTAGTAAAAAAATAGTAAGGTCATTCATCTTTTTTACTAAAATTTTTAAGTACTCATATCCTTCTCTTGTAATCAGTAGCTCTCTACCGATCATTTTTACGCTATCCTTTAATAAAATATTTGAATGCCTCTTCCACAAAAAATATATGTATTTAGGGTTTTTACCTAACTTTATACTTGCCTCACGAGCTGTAAAGATTTCATTCCATATGTATGACAAAAACGTTTCACCTCCTAACATTAGAATTTATTTATTCCATTCATAAAAACTATACAACATCATTTTTTTTTGATGCTACATCTTTTTATCTTTCATTTTCTTTTCTACGTTGCTGTTGTTGCTGTTGTCTTTGTTGCTCCTGTTTATTTACTTCCACTTCTTTTTCTTTTCCTAAACTTCCATAAAGTAAATTTCTTTCTTTGGTCAGTAATGATAATTTATACTGTAATTCAGATTCATCAGTAATACCATAATTCTTTTTAAGATAGTTCATATCACGTTTTGCAACATCATATTCTTTAAATTCATGATAACGTTCTTGCTTGAATGCCATTTTGTTTTCAGCTTTTTTATAGGCAACAATTAAAGAATGACTCTTTTTATAAGTACGGAAACAGCCCTTCATTTTATTTAATCTAAAAATCTCGTTATCAATACCTAAAAGTTGCTTTTCAAAACTGTCAATTAGAGCTTCCTTATTCGCTTCAATTTCCTCAAGTTCCGAAAGCGAAACATTGAGTTTATATAGTTTAGAACTTAATTCATTTAGGTAATTAATATTTTGTTTAGTAGCCCATCTTTGAAGTCCCTTATTATTTTTAAACTTTTCTTGTGATTTATCTATCCACTGTCTGTTAATTATACTTGTCTTAATTGGTCTATAATTTTTATTTTCAATTCTATATTTGATAGAGGATTCAAGGTAATTAAATCCCATTGTTTTGGTTCGCATAAATTTCCCAGACTTCGGATTCATAAATGATAAATATTTGCCCTGTTTAGGATCAAAACCTTCTTTTTGCATTAAGTTTAAAAATTCATTAAACGAATTTGCTTTTGATATGTTTTTATCAATTATCTCTTCTAATTTTCCTTTGAACGATTTCTTCTTTGATCTAGCTACATACTCATTAAAAGCTAAATATTTTTTTCTCCCTTTTCTTCCCTCTTCAATTATTGATAAACCATACTTTTCAGAGATTTTATCATTTTCTTCTCGTAATCTGTCTAAAGTATTTACACGCTTAGAATCAAACATTTTTAAGTTATTAAAATCAATATCATTAAAGATAATATGATTATGCAAATTATCCGTTTCTGTATGTGTAATTACTGCATATTGGTGATTCCCCTTTAGATAATTATCAGCAAATTCCACTCCGTATTGATGAACTTGTTCTGGTGTTAAATTATCATCACTATCGAATGATTGAATTATCATTCTTGCACTTAGGTTTTTATCATTATTATTCTTTTCGTTGTAGTCAACTAAAACACTTTTAAAATCCCTATCTATCGTTTCTATAGAGCACTCGTAAGACGTAACTAAATCTTCATTTGTTTTATGGTCTTGCGTACTGTAATTAATGACAGCTTTTAAGTCTTTAACTTTTTGTATTTTAACAATAGACATTATAATCAATCCCTACCTAATAAATTTCAAATTCATCTAATATATCTTTAAGTTTAAACCAATCATCATCTTCAAAAACATTATCAAGTTTTGACAACTTAAATTTCAATTTCTGTGCAAAAAGAAAAATACTATCGGCCAATTCAATTAATTGATTATCATCCAACTTATATAGCGTATCTCCATATAAATATTGCCAAACATATTCTGTTACTTCTTTATCTTGTTCAGGCGAGTTTTCTATACATTCAATGATATAAATAAAATCTTCTTTAATCTTTTCGTACACTTCCTCTAATGCTAGTTTTTTTGGTATCTGTATTTGATTTTCAGTTAACGATTGTATTAATTTTTCCTTTTGTTTTTTACTCAAGCTGTCGCTATTAAACTTGGTTTTCAAATCAATTAAACGGTCATATTCAGTATTAATTAAATTTATAATTTTTTTCTGATTAACTCTTAAAAAATCAATATCACTATCT
The DNA here is from genome assembly GCF_051916765.1 of Bacillus cereus group sp. MYBK15-3. NCBI lineage: Bacteria > Bacillati > Bacillota > Bacilli > Caryophanales > Bacillaceae > Bacillus > Bacillus cereus group sp. MYBK15-3. The sequence goes on along the minus strand of NZ_JBQAHG010000011.1, from coordinate 16,674 downwards.
GTATAAATTCCGTCTGTATTGATCCTTCTAATTAAGCTGTTTATATTCTTACCAATATAGTTTATTTCTTTAGTTAAATCCCTATAAACTTTCATATCTACATTAAGTTTAAAATGTGTTTTTGCACTATCAATTAGAAATGCAGATACGGTTCTATAACCTAAGTCATTAGCTTTATTTTTTATATATTCTTTATCCTCATTTGATAACGATATTTTTAAATCAGTTTTAATTCTTGCCATATAAAAAAACTCCTTTCTTTCTTAAAAAAATTCGAGCGCAGCGACAACAAATATATAAGTGATTTTGCAAAAAATCGCTTATTTATATTTGTAAAGGTCGTAGGAATCTCCTACCAAGTCAAAAACAACGTTTTTGGGGTGTGTGGTCACACACCCGTAGCTTGCCCTTTGCTAAAAACACAATATTTCTTTCTAAAAATTATATCATTTCAAACCAAAATATGGTATAATTTAGTTAAATATTTTATAAAGGGGCTGGTCTGAAAATGGTTTCTGTCGATGAACATACACAGGTCGCAATGGAAGTCGTAGCACAATCTTTAAAAATATCAGAGCAAACTTTATTACGTCTTTTAGAAGCATTATCAAAATTACTTGAAGGCAAAGAACAACAACCAAAAGATTTTATATTTGATGATAAAACTAAAGTTGGAAAACAAAAAATTAGCGATCTTATGAGAAAACATGAAAAAACTGGCGGTATAGTTGCTTTAGATGAAAACTTAACGAAACAACAGTTAAATGATTATCAAAAAGAGTTAAAAAAATTAGGCGTGGATTTTTCTGTAGTGAGGAACGGTAAAGAAGATTATTCTTTCTTCTTTTCAGCAGCACAGGCAAATGTAATTGAAAAAGCATTAAAAAATATTGTTGAAAGAAAAAGTGCAGTATTAGAAAAAGAAGAAGTAAAGACAGCGGAAAAAGAATTGAAAGAAATACGTCAAGAATTAACTCCAGATCAAGCTGAAAAAGTAAAAGCAATTTATGATAAAATTACAACCTCAGAAAAGAAAGAACCAAAAGAAAATAATATTAACTATGATCGTTTATCAAAACAAGAAAAGCTTCTTTATGCGAAACTAGAAGAGCTCGATGAAGTTAAAAGAGGTTTATACTCACAAGAAGTAAATCGTGTTGAAAAACTTTTTGAAAATCGTTATAAACAAGATGCAGATATTAGCAAGGAAGAGAAGCAAACGGAAAAAGATATTCCTTCTAAAACTCCATTGGATAAAGTGAGAACAAAGGTTTCTGAATTGAATGAAAAAGAACAATCCCTTTTAGGCCAAAAAGTTGAATTAGTTGCCGGAGAAGTTAGCGAAAATGAGTACAATGAAATGAAAAAGAATTTCTCACCTGAACAAATTGAGAAGGTTGAAAATATATTTGATGATTTATTAAACGAAGTTAAAAATGAATCAATTAAGGAAAATATTGTGGAAAAAGAAAATCTTCCTGAAAAACCTTTGGAAAAAGTAAAAGAAATTGTTACGGAAGAAAGAGAAAAGAAACCTTTAGAAAAAGTAAAAGAAATTGCATCTAATTTGGATGAAAAAGAGCAAAATCTTTTAGAGAAGAAGGCTGGATTAGTTGCTGGAAAGATTGGTGAGAATGAATACAATGAAACGAAAAAGAACTTCTCACCAGAACAAATCGAAAAAATTGAAAAAATAGCTTCTGAAAATATTGGTTCAGACATTAAACCTGGGGCCATTGTAGAAGGAAAAATTAATGCCAATGTATTTTCTGACTTATTGAGAAAAGTTAAAAATGAATCAATGAAAGAACAAACTCAAGTTAAAACAAATACTAAAGATAATAAAGATCAAGTCAGAAATATGCTAAATTCATTGGATAATGATGAACAGAAATTAATGGTTCAACATACAAAAGTTATGTTAGAAGGTTTAAATAATCAGCTTACAAATAAAAGTTCAAATAAAGAGTCAAATAAATTTCAAGAGATGGTGAAAAATTTCACTCCTGAGCAAATTGAAAAAGTGACTGCTGTTGTTAACCAAAATGTTACTACAGCTTCATATTCAACCGAGAAAGAAAATGGGAAAATTCACGTTGACAATTTTCAAAGTATTTTTACAGATGTGAAGAAAGAAATGAATAAAGAAATGGCTATAGAAAAAGCAAAAGAGAAAGCAAAAGAAAAAGATACGCCTAACCAAAAGAAAGTTGAGTTTTCAATGGATGGCGTTAAGGAACTAGATGTCAGAATTAAAAAAGAAGAAAAAGAAACTTCAAAAGATAAGAACAAGAAGCAATCCATTAGTCGATAGGTATTTAAAACGATAGATATTTTTTATCTATCGTTTTTTTAAAATAATCTAAAGAGAGGAATGAATATTATGGATAAAGAAAGAGAAGAAATCCCATATAGAACATTATGTGAATTTGAAAAAAGTTTCCTTGAAAATTTCAAAGAAAAAAATGATGGAAACATAGAATTTTCCTCATTTAATTTGGAAGATAAAGAGAGAATGTTTCCTTCACAAGTAATTACTTACACCTCTTTTAAAGACCTATTTGAAGAACAATATAAAGAGTCATTTTTGACAAGTATTGAATCATTAGATTTAAAAGAAATAGACACCAAATTAGGACCTGGTACATTAGATACAATAATGGCTAAAGATCCAATCATTCGTATGCGCTATGAGGAGATAACAAAAGAACGGGATTTAGATAATGATGGGACACCTGATCGCATAGATATAGACGACACAAAAAATTCTGTTCAAACTGTTGGAGATTTGGACAAAGTAAAAAACTCAACCAATAAAGAAATAGAAGAGGATAATGACGAGAAAAAAGAGAAGAAAGTAAAACGAAAGAGTCATGATATAGAGTTATAAAGGAGCAAATATCTATGAGTATTCTTAAATTTATTATTAGGGCCTTTTTAAAGCTATTGATATTTACAATCACAATTTCATTTGCAGTTATTAAGTTTGTAGTTTTTTTTGCATTAGTTATTTTTACTCTCGGTGCTTTTGGATCAAGGACCCAAAAGTATTAAAGGGATGAATTTTTAATGTGATACACATTCCTTAAATTAAAGGAGAGACTTTTAATTAAATTTAAATAAAACTATGTTTCTAAACCTTTTAAACCCTCCTGTCGTCTCCTGGTGGGTTTTTTATTTTCACAGTACCCTTTTTCTAAGGTATATCTTTTTAAAAGTTTCTCGCTCTATTCTGAGGGCTTTAAATCAATCTTTAACCTTAGAAATTCATGAAACTAAAAAAATATAGATTATGAAGATCTTTTAAATATCATCGTAAAGTAAATATAAAAACCTCTTACTTCAAATTTATCAGTAAGAGGTTTTTATTATTTTTTTATTAGTCACCAAATATTTTATTCTCATCAACTTTTTTTATATAATCATCATCTTTTTTTTCAATTGAATTAGGTTCTTCGTGTTCTTTTGATACATTTACTTCTTTCTTTACTTTCTCATTGAATTTTACAATTTCTTTCGGGATGGCTTCTTTAACAGTTGATGCGTTATTATTTAGGTTAATATTGTTTACATTTTCTTTTTCTAATAAAGCAGAAATACCTTGATAAAACTCTTCTTTCATGAAGAGATCTCTTTGCATTTGTTTAGATACTTCATAGTCTGTTACATCATTTATTCCATATTGATCGACAAAATGTAAAACTAATGTAATTAATGATTCTGATATGTTAGATTGTGCATTTAGCCAATCATGAAATTTTAAATTTTTTTCTTTTTTAAAATTCCAGTTGTATTGTTCTCTCTGTTTTTGTTCGCTCATTTCTGACTCACCTTAGACAATAATTTTCCGCTTAAAATCTCCATACCTCTAACATTCATTTCTGTTGCATAAGTTGGTGATATCCACAGTAATTGCATATCATTTACTTCACAAAACTCAAATGCTTTTTTATACAAATCTTCTCTTAGCGCAATGCTTCCCCCTCCATAAACCGCGAGAACTTCAGCTTGGCTAGCTGTTTTATAAACATATGCTTTTTCGATATCATCATAAATCCCTTGAGCTTGTATATAACGAGTTTCTTCTAAAAACTCTACAGCCTTATCATATTTTTTATCGTTAGGATCAGTAACTAATTCACTGAATTGTTGACGATTAATATCTACGCCACCCTCATATTCTTCTTGCAATAATTTAATTGCCCCCTCTATTGCATGACCAATCCCCTTTTTATCTCCCCAACAAGCGTATGGAACAGGGTTTAAACCCTCAGAGAAAATGTATTCAGAGGTACCATCTCCAATATCAGCGTGCAGAATTTTTTTGTTTTTAAAATATTCACCATTTACTTCTTCTTCTAGCATTAGATTAGCTTTTCTCTTTTTAACCTCTTTATCATCTTCTTTACTATCTGTTTCTTTTTTATACAATTTATTAAAGTCATCAAACATATCTTGATTTCCTTCAAAGATGGCATATAAAGCCGGAATACCTTCGCGAGTTACTTTTACAGTTTCAAATTCGATTTGTACTGTTACTTTTTCTTCACCCACATACACGATCACAATATGCACATTTTCTTTAAAACGACTTTCTAGAAAACGAGCTTTCTTCCCTTCATATTCAGAAGCTGGAATTGCTAATATTAGAGATACAGGTACCTCTATACTTTTTGGTAATTCTCCTACTTCTTCATAAATCGTTTGAACCGCTTTAGTTGCCATAACAGATAGAACATTAACCACTGGTATATCTCGTTTATATTTATCTCCTAATTCAATGTCAAGGCTATCAGGCTTACCATTTGAGTGTGCAGCACGGTATCCTATATAGAATTTTCCATCACGTTCAATTGCATCACTCGTTACATGAGTACAAATCTCTTTCATTAAGTTAGTTACGCTTTGTTTTAAACTTCCTTCTTTATTTTTCACGCGGCCAAATACACGCTTATTCACATTTGGTAGTTTGATTATCTCCCCACCATTAATCACCATTTTCAATTCACTATTTCCAATATCAGCGACCGTTCTCATCATCATATTTAACAACCACCTTTTATATATTTTTTATAGCCTTTTTATATCTTAATTACATTATAAACATTTTATTCTGAATTTTCAACACAAAATATACATTTTTCATATAATTTTTATATATTTTTTATATGTATTTTATATAATATTAATTTGCAATTTCAAAATCTTTCTAAAAACGTATTTTAAGTATCTTTCAGGTATATATGTAACGCAAGTAATCTATGAAAATCATATAAAAAATGTATTTAGGGAGCTTGATACAATGTAAGTTTTTTAAATACTAATGCGGAATACCAATTAAAAATAGAAAATTAAAATTGGTGAGGGGAAAAATAAAGAGTCCTAATGTACAACTCATCTAGGACTCTATATTTAAAAACTCTAATTTTCATAGTTAAGCAGTAAAAGGATCACTTCCAAAATTGCCACCACTTCTTTTTCTTTTTCCTTTGTTTTGATTCTAATACTTCCCGTAATGTTTGCAGCAATAATTCATCACGCTTCTTTATGCTTTCATCAACATATTTCCGTAATTCCGTCATTTCTTGTTTGATCCTTGCTATCTCATTTTCTGTTTCATTTGGTGAAGAGGTGTCCTGGGTTTGTTTGCATTGTTCGTTTTGTTTGTCCACGTTGTCCTTGGTGTCCTCAATGTTTACAACGTTGTTTTGGACGTCTATAACGTTGTAAACACATTCACGAATTGTCCCAAAACCTTGTTCATGTAGCTTCAGCATTTCTTTAAATAGTTCTACATCACGTATCGTATACACTATACGGCCATTCTTTTTTTCAAATGAATGCCCTAGACGTCTGAAATGCCCCGTATACGTCCGTAATGTACTTGGAGGTATGTTTAGTGTGCTTGCAACGTCCAAACTGTTTAATGGACGTTGTAAACGTTCTAAGTGGATAACTTGACTCATGCAATCAACTCCTAAAATAAGATTTGAAGATCGAGCGAGTTATTGCAAACATTCTACACACTATAAAAGATGCCTGTATCTTCTCCAAAACTAGTCAAGTCTCCCTAAAAAAAATGTTATACATTTACAAGGAATATCAAGATTCCCTAAATTTTTTGAAACATTTAAATCTTATTGAAGAGATTCTATTTATTATTATTTTTTCATTTTTTAAGTATAAAACACATATAAAATGTATAAATTTCCAAATAGATATATAAAGTAATCAAAAAAATATATAAAAGAATCAAATATATATATAGGCAAAATGGAAATCGTTGAATCCTTTGGGGCCCAAGGGATTTGAGAGATTTAATAATTTATAAAATGTAAAACTCACAATCTACAAGTTAATTACCAAAGAAATCACAATTCACAAGTTAAGAAAGCAATTACTCACGGATTGCACAAGTTTTAATCTGGAGTATCAACAATTCACAAGTGAAGTATCGTAATCCTAAAAAATAAAAAAACAATAGATTTTAAGTGGAAAACCTATTGTTTTTCATTCAGGAGTACAGGATATTTTACGCTTATTGTATATTTACATGACAAATAGCCTTGTTCACTTGAAATTTTTTGAACAAAGCTAAAATAAGTATTTTGTTTTTAAATTTTTAACTTATATGGCTGTATCCAAATCTGGTTTGTAGTTCATATATAACCATTCTGGAACTTCAAGCTTTTTATTACTAAAAGCGATAAACAATTCGTAGCGGTCGTGCTCACTTAAATATGTTAAACGCCATGATGGAAGTGATTCACGTAATTTATTACGTACAAAAGCACCAACCGACTTCACCTTTTTATTAGTAGTATTTACGTACTTTTCTAATGCATCTAGCGCATAGGACATTGTATAAGTCATTAATTTTGCTCTAGCAGTCTTATTTTCTAATAAATAGGCAATCTTAGATATTTCATCACGGAATGTAACAACAAGATCTCTACGGTCTTTATTAGAAAGTGCATAGCCTATAGATTTCAAACGTGATACCGCTTCTTTTCGCATTTTCGCTTCATATTGTTTCACATCAGTATCAGTATTTTCCAATACACATGACGCAGCCATATGGATATTAAATTTAGGAACTACAATTTGAGCTACAGCTTTACGAATACGTGTAATACGTGATTCTTTTGCTTGTCGTACCTTTGTATACGTAGGAACAAAAGAAAAAATAGGTGACAGTAAGTCTACATATTCTCTTACTCTTTTTGCGTTCTTATTAAAATACTTCTTTAATGTTTTCATTGTTCTTTCAACAGTGTATTGTTGTACATCATCATGACTGTCTTGATAGAGCTTATGTGTAAAATTTATGCATAGGTCTAATAATAAATAAATACCTTTACGGTCACGATGTCTAACTAATTCACGTAAGATGTTTGTATCCAGTAGTGAGTTTGGAATACGGAAATAGGATAATCCTTTGTATTCTTGATTACCTTCACTCTTTGTTCGATTGTTTAACGCATAATGACAAATCTCGTACATTGGTAATCCATCTTTTGTAAATACTTCTTTTACGAGTTCACGCTGTAAAAGGATTTCAAAGCCTGTATGTGCGGTTGTATAAGGTAAACGGATTTTTTCTGCAATTTGAGTAATTTTAAAATCGCTTGGTAATAATCCAATATCACTTACCATGTAGTGCATCCCAACATATACAGCTAATGCGGATGCTGGAAGTTCTTTGAGTTCATCTTCACCTTTTAGAAGTTTGAGGAGTCCATAAAAAAACTTTGGACCGTGTATGAGGAACCTTTGTTTTGTCATCTTTTTATAAAGATTCATATTTGTTTTTGGTAATTGTGTGTTTACTTGAATGCCATCAACTAGATCAGTAGCCGATACATTTTCATAGCGTGATACCATTAAAAAAACCTCCCTAATTTTTCCACCCGAATATCGGAAAATTAGCGAGTTTTTTATTCACAAAATATAATTAGTTATGTTATAATTTACTCATAACTAATATTTGTGATTAAGAACTCTACTAACGGGAGTTTTTAATTGGTCTCGGTCGCCAAACTTTGAACCAATTAAAAACTGTGGGTGGAGTTTTTTTTTGTGCTTTTTTATTTTAATTTGAAATTTATTCCAAAATTCTCTATAATTTTTTCTATAAAACAACTATACCACAAGATTGTCTCTTACTTAGTTATATATTTTATATTTTTTCTCCGAAAAATTCAACAAAATGAAAACATTATGTGCGCAATTGGATTACATTACTTAAAAAAATTCCGGAATTTAAAATTGAAAATTCTGAAAAAATTTTATCAAATGTAGTTTATTGGTAAATTTGTTATGTATTAATAGATTGTTTGTTAAATTCTTGTATAATTTGACTAATAAGCAAAAGTTTATCTAGAAATATTTAAATATTCTGATTTTGTAATGGTTAGGTTGACTGTGTGTTTAAGGAGGAGAATTACTTATGATTTTAGAAAAAATTCATAAAGATCTTTATTCCAAGGGAATAAGTAACAGAAAACTAGCAGATATATTTGATACTAGTCATTCAACAATAAATGATATGTTGTCAGGGAAAAGAGATTTTGACTTCTCTATATATACAGGAATCCTTAACTTATTATATCCTGAGGATCTGCAACTAATAAAAAACGAAGTTTATAATTTCTGTGATACAACAAAACGAAAAAATAATCTCCCATTAGAGTTAGAGTACACAAATTTGACGGGTGAATTAGAATTATTAAAAACCCTAATTGAAAAAGGGAAAACATCTGATAATAAAACCAATAAAGACTTTTGTAACGTATATGAGTTATTGCACTCACGAAACGCTGAGGAAAAGTCTAAAGAAGAGTACTTACAAGAAGTACGGAATATAGTTAAAAGCACGGATACAAAAAAAGTAAGTAAAGAGATTGAAATTTTGTTAGAATTCGCTTTAATTTATGCCTTTTTTGATTTAGGAGAGTATGAGATAGTACATGAATACACAAAAAGACTTGAACCATCGATTAATAAGGTGAAAAATAAATATTTTCAATTTACATTAGGTTTACGGAAAAATGAAATGATAGCATCTTGTTTACATAAAGATAATAAGTTAGAAGAGTGCAGAAAGCTGTGTAAAGAAATTATTAATAGTGAGAAAAACCATTTTCCTTTGACAAAGGCTATAGCGTACGGTTTGATTGGAGAATCATATATATTGACGGATTTTGAAAAATCGAAGCATTTCCTTGAAAAAAGTTTACAATTGGTTGAAAATCCGTGTAATGAAAAAATGAAGTATAGATATTTAAAAGTAAAAAATACATTGGATTTTTTACATATTCATTGGAAAGTAGATTTAGATAAAATTAAGCCTGTAGATCCATTGGAATTAGCCTACTTATATATTCAAAAAGGAGATAAAGAGAAAGCAATACTGATTTTAAAAGAACAAAAACAAAAATCTCCTAAAGTTTCTGAGTTTTGGATGTATTATTGGGGCATTGCAACTGGAGATAGGGAAATGCTAAAAAAATCCTTTTTCGAATTTTTGCGCAAAAAAAATCCATATTATGCAAAATTGCCTCAAGATAAGTTATAATAGATATGGGGTTTTACAAGGGGGGTGACAATTTATGAAAAAGTTAAAAACCGTTATTTATATTACTACTTTCAGTATCTTAGCTAGTCCTCTTGTCGCCACGGTTGTACGAATGATGGTTGATCCCGGTGTTGGCGGAGGTTGATTATTACATAGAATTCGAAAAATATCATAGCATTAAGAAAATGACACTGCACTTGCAGTGTCATTTTGTACTTTTAAGGGATGGAATGAATTTCTTAAAAAGGGGAGTAATTATTCCAAATGCTAATTTTTCACAAAGTATATGCGAATATATGTTCTGTACAACGGTGTTAAAAAGTCATATAATTTTTATATAAACTGAGACAAGAGCTAAATCCTTAAAACTAATAAACATCAAGAAATTACATCAAAATAAAAGTTTAATAATCGCTTTATCGCAAGTGTACTTACAAGTGCACTTGCAAGTATGGAGGGTTCATGAAAACATATGAAGGGATGTAAAGAGATGATGCGAGCGAATGAAGGGGAAAGAAATAAGGAGAATATAACTAAAGCTCTACTTGAAGAAGTATTACATGACCAAAGTAATCCAATGGAATTTTATTATGAACTATTAAATGTACTTAATTATATAGAAAGAAAAGAGGGTAGAGCATCTTAATAGATGCTCTACTTCTATAAATTTTAATTGAGTTATACACTATTTTAAGAATTTTGTTTTGTATCCTCATTTTCATTGTTCTCTAAAGCTGTTTGTTCAGATTTTTTCTTGAAATCCAAATAAGCAATATAAGAAAGTAGTTCCTCTTTGAATACGGGAATATCCTGACTTTTCTCGTATAATTCGTCTGCTAACTGCGTAACAACTGCCTTTTTTTGTTCTTCATTGTTCAGAACTTGATGATTTAGCAAATAATCAGTACTAACCATAAAATAGCTCGCGATTTTTTTTAACATATCAAAGTTGGGTTCTTTTTTTCCAAGCTCCCAAGCAGATATTGCACTTCCTGTCACATCTAACTCTGCACCTAACTTGTGTAAACTAATCTTTTTTAGTGTTCTTAAATTTCTAAGATTCTGTCCAAAAGTGTTATTTTCCATTCGAATCAACCTCTCAAATAGTATTAAATCCAGTCTTTTAAAAATGCAAGTAAAATTAAACGTATGGTTTAAAGGTTATAAACTAAACGTTGTGAACAAATAGTTAAAATAATTTGAACTAAACGTTGACATTGGATTAATAATCCAATAAAATGTAATTAAGGGGGTGGTAACTTGGTCAATATCCCGAAAGATGGTTCAACAGTTTTAAGAATGGTTAGAGAAGCTAAAGGTCTAACTATTCAAGATGTATCTCAAAAATCCAATGTGCCTGAGAACACTTTGTATGGAATTGAGGTAGGAAAGAGTGGAGTAAATGCAAAAAGAGCAAAGGCCATTAGCCTGTGTCTGCAAGAACCCCTTGAATATCTGTTTGAACCAAATACGTATAGTGCAAAGAAAGAAGAATGAAAGATCCGTTACTTACTATTCATTATGATGTACTCACCATGTTAACACTACACTTCCTACATTATATTGTAATGAAAAATTTCACAAAATTAATGCATGTTATTCCTAAAATTTAATGAGAAAGGAGAAAATTAAACTGAAGTTAAAAAAGAAAGCTTTATTCTTAATGTTATCAGTTTCAATGTTATCAGCATGTAGTGGTCAAAATGACAGTGTTGTAAAAGAACACCAGCAGACACCAATAAAAAGTGTCAAAAAGAATGATTCAGTAAATTTGCCAGTCAATATTTTCGAAAATAACAACTATAACATTGAAGGGCAAAAGGTTACATTCACTCGCAGTATTACAAATATTGAAATAAAAGATTTTGACCAAACATCTGAACTTGATTTTCGGGATCGACATAACGATTATATAACTAAAAAAAATTTAAACCTCAAAAATGATTTTAAACTACTAATCATTAATATGAAACATGAAATAAATGAAACAGCGAGAAGTAACCCACATGAAGGTTATCTATTAAATAAAGGTTCAGGGCTTGTAATCGGTGAAAATGAATTAGCTAGTGAGAATGAATTCTTAGAATACCAGCAAAAATATATTACTACCGATTGGAGAGCAAAATCGACTTCAGAGCAACAGGGAAAAGTTTTATTAGCAATACCGAATAAATACGCTGAAAACAAAAATTTACAACTAAAAGTAGTTCAAAAATTAAATAATACAAACAAACTTGTTTATATTGACTTGAATTAAACGAGGTGGCTAAATGTTAGACGGTATCATCGATGGCATAAAAGAATTCTTTTTTGAAATGTTTAAGGGGAGTACAGAAAGCTTCCTTAATATGATTACCGAATTGTTCCAAAAAAGCGTTGATACAGTTCAAACAAATGTTTCAGAAACACCAACAGAGTTCTCACAAACAATTGTTGATAATCTTAGGGTAATATCCGACACCGCCATATTGCCCGTTGCAGGGCTGATTTTAACATATGTGTTTTGTTACGAACTATATCAACTAGTTGTTGAAAAAAACCGCGGTGGCGATTTTGAAACGGGACAATTGATGTTTTTAATTATTAAAACAAGTGCAATGATTTACTTGTTAACTAATGCTTTCGATATAACACTTGCTGTATTCGATCTCGGTAAATGGATAACAGATCAAGTTCCATCCTCGGCATTAAAGATTCCTGATTCTATAAAGGATAACCTTCTTAATTCAATGGAAGAAGGCGATGTAGGAGCTGCAATCTCAATGTGGTTTGTTTCAGGTATTGCATTGGTCATAACATTCGTTATGAGTGGGATTATCTATTTAGTAGCTTGGAGTCGAATCGTTACAATTCTGCTTTACATTTCGGTTGCTCCTCTTCCGTTTGCAACGTTTTTAAATCGTGAATGGATTGGAAGTATCGGGCAAGCATACGTTAAAAATTTATTGGCTTTAATGCTTCAGGGATTTTTCATGTTAGTTTGCTTGGTTGTATATGCTGGATTACTTGAAAAAGCAAGTGGCTTAATAAGTACGGAAGGAACTGGCTTATACGGATTAATGTTAATGATCGTTTCTATGGCCATTCTGGTAGTAACGTTAACTAGAACGCATTCACTTGCTAAATCTGTAGTGGGGGCAATGTAAATGAAGCTATGGATCACTAAAAATAGGAAGTTATTAATCACGTTTGGTGTAATTTCCCTAATGACATTGATAGTAACACTTTTTGAAATAAACTTAATTGTAAGTAATGCAGAAGATTTATACGAATACTCAACAAAAAATATCATTTCAGATAATTTAAAGACTGTTGGTTTACTAGGTGTGTTCAATTTGACACTTCTTGCTCTTTGGACATTTACATTTATCTTTATCTTTCTAAAGGTTATCTTTCCAAATAAAAAGGTAATAAACAATGCCTTATTTATAGAGGAATTACGATTTTTGAAAGATATGCCTAGTGAACTGAAGAGAGGGTTAGATAAGAATGAATAACAATTTCGTTGTATCTATTCCCAAAGAGTTAAAGAATATAAAATCTAAATTGTTTTTCGGTTTAACAAAAAGACAATTAATAGGATTTTCAGTCGCTTTAGCGTTGGGATTGCCAGTCTTTTTCTTCCTAAAAAGCTTTAGCTTAGATGCAGCTTTATATGGTCTTTTCTTTACAGCAAGTCCAGTGATTTTCGCTACAATCTTCACTAAAGACGGTATGCCTGCTGAAACGTGGATTAAGCTTTATTTAGAATATAAATATTTAAATCCGCAAAAGAGATACTTTAAAGTATCAAAAAGGAACATTAAAGTAGCAAAAGAAAGGAATATGGTGAATGAAAAACGCAGCAAGGTTAGAAAGACTAAATCTATTTCAAGCGTTACAAAAGCTGATTGATTCTAAGCGTGTAAAAAGAAAAACCACTCAAGAAACATTAAATTACAACAGGATGTATCCAAATGGAGTTTGTCATGTAGGAAAAAATGTATATAACAAAATGATTTGCTTTTCGGATATATCGTATCAATTATCACAGGACGAAATAAAACAAAGGATCTTCGCACAATATAGTACATTACTAAACTTGTTCGATGACAGTATTAGAATACAATTTTGTTTTATTAATTATCGTATGACTGGCGAACAAAACGAGGAAGTGCTTACTTATACCAAAAGTATGAGTAATATTGAGGACTTTGAAGTCATGCGAGAGGAGTACTTTTCTTTTCTAGATGAACAAAGACAGAAAGGTAATAATGGTATTTCTCGAAATAAATATTTACTCTTTTCAATTACAGATGAATCCTATACCAATGCTGTTAGACGCTTGGCAAGTATTGAAGAGAATATTAAAGATCACTTTAAAACATTAGGCGTAGGAGTAGAAGAACTAAACGGAATTGAAAGATTATCAATCATTAATTATTTATTAAATAATAATTCTAAACACTATATAGAATTAGGAAATTTATCAAAAGAACAATTAAATAGCGGAACAACTAAAGACTTGATTGCACCAAAGAATATAGATTTTGAGTCCTATCCAGATGAATTCAAAGTAAATAACAAACATGGATCAGTATTGCATTTGAAAATTGAAGCTACAGAATTATCAGATAGGGTTTTAGCAGATTTTTTAGATTTAGACCTCGAATTGCTTGTAAGTATGCACATTCGTAGCCTTGGACAACAACAAGCTGTCAAAATGGTTAAATCAAAAACTTCTGACCTTGATAGTATAAAAATCGAGGAACAAAAAAAGGCTTTGCGTAGTGGTTATGACATGGATATTCTTCCAACTGATTTAAATATGCATGTTGAAGAAAGTAGGAAAATTTTAAAAGATTTACAAAGGGAAAATGAAAGGTATTTCTACTTGACATTCACTATAGTGGTTTTTGAAAACTCTCGTAAAGACTTAGATAATGCAATCTTTAGATTGAATTCAGTTGCTCAAAAACAAAATTGTACATTGAAAAGATTAAAATTACAGCAAGAAAAAGCCTTTATTAGTGCTTTACCACTTGGAGAAAACTTAAACGAAACGGAATTAGAGCGTGGACTGACAACTTCATCTACCGCTATATTCGTACCATTTACAACACAAGAATTATATCAAGAAGAAAAAGAACCTGTTTATTACGGTTTAAATGCACTAAGTAAAAACCTAATTCAAGTTAGTAGAAAAGCACTTAAAAATCCAAATGGTTTAGTTTTAGGTACACCTGGTTCGGGGAAATCCTTCTCTTCAAAACGAGAAATAATAGATACTTTCTTGAGAACTACAGACGATATTCTGATTTGTGATCCAGAGGCGGAATATACTCCATTTGTTTACAGGCTTGGTGGAGAAATAATTAAAATATCCGCAAACTCAAAGCAATTTATTAATCCTTTAGATATTTCATTAGATTATGGGGAAGGAGAAAATCCAATTTCTTTCAAAACGGAGTTTGTTCTTACCATGATGGAAGTAGTTGCAGGAGGGAAATCAGGGTTAACAGCAAAACAAAAAACAATTATTGATAAATGTGTTCGTATTATATATCGTTCCTACCTTGACAATCCAATAGATGAAAATATACCAATTTTAGAGGATTTATATAATGCTTTAAATGAGACTGGGAAAGCAGAAGGAATAGAACTTGCGGATGCATTAGAATTATATGTTCATGGCTCATTAAATGTATTTAATAATCGTACATCTGTTAACGTTAATAATCGTTTGATTTGTTTCAATATTAAAGAGTTAGGTGCTAACTTACGAGAATTAGGCATGTTAGTCCTACAGGATCACGTTTGGAACAAAGTAACGATAAACCGTAATTTAGATAAAAAGACATGGTATTACATGGATGAATTCCACAAACTTTTAGCTGAAGAACAAACAGCAAATTATAGTGTAGAGTTCTGGAAGCGATTTAGAAAATGGGGCGGTATACCAACAGGTATGACGCAAAACGTTAAAGATTTATTATCAAGTCCAAAGATTGAAACAATCATTGATAATACAGACTTTGTTTATCTCTTAAATCAAGCAACAAGCGATAGAAGAATATTACAAAGCAAATTTGGTATTAGTGATTATCAAGCAAACTATATAACTAACTCTAAAGAGGGAGAAGGTTTAATTGTTTATTCAGGTGTCATTTTACCATTTAAGGATAAGTTCCCTAAAAACAATTCCTTATATCCGGTTATGACAACAAAACCAGAGGAGATTAAGCATTTGAGAGCAACTGCAAATGCATGATGAGGGGAGCTGCTGAAACTTGATTAGGAAAAAATCATCTAATCAATCAAATAGTAATTTTCGGCAACAAGAGAGTGCTATGAGGGAATTAGATAAGAATGTTGAGACAGCAGAGCAAAAAAGTACCTCGCAAGCTAAGAACGTTATAGAAAGCTCACAACAGGATACAGGGCAAGATAAGTTACAAAAGCAATCATCCAAACTGTCACAACATGCCAACCAAGAATTTCACCCCCAAGAAAGTGCAGTACAGGTAGTAGATAGGGTACATGAAACAGTAGAGCAAAAACAGTTTTCGCAAACTGTAAGTACTATAGAAAGTCCACACCAAGAGACGGATCAAGGGAAATTGCAAAAGCAATCATCCAAACTGTCAGAACACATCAACCAAGAATTTCATCAGCCAGAAAGTACTCCAAAGGTATTAAATAAGAACTTTGAAACAGTAGAGCAAAAACAGTTTTCGCAAACTGTAAGCACTATAGAAAGTCCACACCAAGAGACAGATCAAGGGAAATTACAAAAGCAATCTTCTAAGTTATCACAGCACATCAACCAAGAATTTCATCAACCAGAAAGTACCCCAAAGGTACTAAATAAGAACTTTGAAACAGTAGAGCAAAAACAGTTTTCGCAGACTGGAAGTATTATAGAAAGTCCACACCAAGAGACGGATCAAGGGAAATTGCAAAAGCAATCCTCTAAGTTATCACAGCACATCAACCAAGAATTTCATCAACCAGAAAGTACCCCAAAGGTACTAAATAAGAACTTTGAAACAGTAGAGCAAAAACAGTTTTCGCAGACTGGAAGTATTATAGAAAGTCCACACCAAGAGACGGATCAA
>NZ_JBQAHG010000010.1:0-151699 GCF_051916765.1 Bacillus cereus group sp. MYBK15-3 | reverse complement strand
TAATTGCTTAAAAGGAATTGAAGCGAATGAAGATCGCTTAAAAGAGTATGTTGAGAAAAGTGTAGGAATTATTACAGCCGTGAACCCTCATATCGGTTATGAAGCAGCAGCCCGCGTTGCGAAAGAAGCAATCGCGACAGGCCAATCCGTTCGAGAACTTTGTGTGAAAAATGGTGTATTGTCACAAGAAGACTTAGAGTTAATTCTAGATCCGTTCGAAATGACACACCCAGGGATTGCAGGAGCAATTCTTTTAAAGAAAAATTAAAAGAAGAGGGGGGACAAGTCCCTCCTCTTTGTTTACAATATAGGGAGATTATAAGTAAGTATACAGTGGCGTTTAATGGTTCATAGAAACAATATTAAGAGGAGCAGAAATATGATCAACACCACTTTTAAATAAAGAGGATTTATTAAAATATCCTATCATGTTAACAACAAATTCACATGAATCTTTATAAAGCATTATGACCAACTATGAATCAATAGTTGGCCATAATGACCTTAAAGATCCATATCTTTTAATCCAGGACTATGCTCATTTGGCATTTCAGGAAGTTCTGGTACAGGAAAACCTTTTGGCGGGTCAGTTACTGCTAATGTTCCTTTGTTTCTACTTGGTGATTCACCTTGGAATATTTCTCCCATTCTTGTTGGATCTAAACTAAAATTAAATTGTGCGTTATGGAATCCCATGTCTACATACTTTCTGCACTCTGGGTATTTATTAATATCATAGTTGGGCACAGGGAAGAGTTTCCCCCATTCAACACCCAATGTCTCTAAAGCTTTTGCGAAAGCATTTTGATGTGCATTATCACGTACAATTAAAAATGCAAGTGTTTCTCTAAAAGTTTGATTGGAACTCATTTCATAAATTCTAGTTTTTTGAAGTACACCTGTAGATTCAAGTACTACGTTATCTAATAAATCGCTAATTAAGTTTCCATGACTATATACCCAAGAGCCATTCCATGGGTTGCCAGCTGCATCAACAGGCAATGAACTTTGAGCACCTACAATAAAGTGGTGAGGATTTGCATGTTTAACCGCTTCATCAAGTGGTGCTGTGTCAATACCAGCATTTCCTGGCGTAGGTTCACCAGATCCAGTTAATAGTTGATTAATTGTATGTTGTACAAGTTCTACATGGCTTATTTCCTCTAAAAAAACACCTCGAAGTAAATCACGATATTGCTTCTCTTTACCTCTAAAATTTGAGCTTTGGAAGAAGTATTGCATCATTGTACGCATTTCGCCATAATGCCCACCTAATATTTCTTGTAAAACTTTTGCAGCAGCTGGGTCTGGTTTATCCGGCTTAATCATATTAATTATTTCTTCTTTATAATAAAACATGAAGGACACCTCTTTTTAAGTTAGTTAACATTGTTATCGTGTCCGCTATTTGGTTAATTAATACTTTAATTCATTTTTTTACCAATTAATTATTACCTCAAAATGCAAAGTTTTTGGAAATAACTATTTTAGATGTGAGATGAAAATGGGGGATAGATACTTAGCATTTAATAAAAAGATAAGATTATGAAATGTAATCCTATCTTTTTATTAAGAATAATGAATTGTAGCTTCAAGGTTTCAGAATGACTTTTATACAGTCATCTTCACGATTATTAAAAATTTGATAACCGTAGCTCGCTTCTTCAAGGGGGATTTTGTGTGTAATAATCTCTTTTGGGTCAAATTCTTTATTTGTTATTTTTTCAAATAGTTCTGGCATAAAATGAATAACAGGTGCTTGTCCCATTTTAAGATTAATATTTCTAACCCAAAATGCCCCGAGTGGGAATGCATTATAATTGCCACCATAAACACCAGTCATTTGAACCGTCCCGTATTTTCTTACGGCTTTCGTAGCAATTTGAATAGGGCCGAGAGTTCCACCTTGTAATTTCAATTTTTGTTCTAGAAATTCTAGTGTTGATTTTTTTCCATCCATGCCTACGCAATCAATGACTACATCGGCGCCGCCATGTGTAATTTCCTTTAAATGTTCTCCCATATCAGGGAACTTTGTAAACTCAAATACCTCAACATTGTTAATCTTTTTTGCATAATGTATCCGATAATCTAAGTAATCCACTGCAATTACACGTTTAGCGCCTTGCATCCAAGCAAATTTTTGTGTCATTAACCCAACAGGTCCACAACCAAGGACGATAACAGTATCACCTGGCTTAACGCCTGCGTTTATTACACTCCAATAGGCTGTAGGTAAAACATCTGATAAAAATAGTAGGGATTCATCTTCAAGCTCGCATGATTCCGGTATAACAAATGGAGTGAAATTTCCAAATGGAACTTTTAAATATTCTGCTTGTCCGCCTGGATGATTACCAAATTTCTCCGTATAACCAAAGTATCCACCAGAATCGTAATGAGGGTTTGAGTTATCACATTGACTTTCCATTTCATGTTGGCAATAGAAACAATGTCCACAAGAAACGTTGAAGGGGATGACAACACGATCGCCTTTTTTCACTTTAGTGACATCTGGCCCGACTTCTTCAACGATTCCCATTGGTTCATGGCCGATAATGTATCCTTGAGGTAAGGGCATGTTACCTTGATATAAATGTAAATCAGAACCGCAAATAGCGGTTGAAGTAATCCTTACAATAATATCATCTTTTTTCTCTAACTTTGCATCATCAACTTGTTTAACTTGTACTTGATTTGGTCCTTGATAGGTTACAGCTTTCATCTCATATCTCCTTTTGGATTATGTCTCAAAACATAATTTTATTTAATCTCTTGGTGAAATAGAAATCTTGCTTTTATTTACTGAAGGGAATTAGGAAGTATACATAGTGTTGTTATGAAAGTATGTTATATCAGTTATTCTTTCTTATATGTTTTGCCCTACTTTAAGAAAAAAATCAATTTTTATTCATAAACTAATTTCCATAAAAAGGATAATTATTTTTTCATAATTTGTAACATATTAAAAACATCGGAGGTGAAATAATATGGCAAACAATAATAGTGGAAATCGTAATGAATTGTTAGTTCGAGGCGCTGAACAGGCTCTTGATCAAATGAAATATGAAATTGCACAAGAGTTTGGTGTACAACTTGGTGCAGATACAACAGCTCGTGCAAACGGATCTGTTGGTGGTGAAATTACAAAACGTTTAGTAGCAATGGCTGAACAACAACTTGGTGGTAGAGCTAATCGCTAAGTGAATTGGTATAAAATATAGCAAATATGTAAATCAATTTCTTTTGTGTATTTATAAAAATAAAAAACCTTATATTAAACAGATTCTCACTCAAAGATTATTGATAATCTTCTTTCATAATCTTTGAGTATTTAATTTGTAAACTACTTTCCTAAACAAAAAACACGCAGTGTTGGAAAGGTGTTTTCCATGCATAGTAGAAAATCTTTTGCAGGAAAAAGCATACTTAAAAATTTGATTTCAATATTGAAATCAATATTTATTATGATATTTTCGAAAGGTAGGAATTTAAAAATGGGTATATTAAGTGGAAATCCTCAAAATGAACCTTTACATTACGGAGAAGTATTTGACATTTGGAGTTATCTTCTTGCTGCACAGGGTGCAATTGCAAGTCATCAAGTATTTATGAATCATACAGGTGATGAAGATTTGAAGAAGTTTTTAGAAGGCTTAATTGAAAATGATATGAATTCGGAAATAGAAGAATTAAAAGCTCTTTTAAAGATTAATGGCGTAGCATTACCGCCTGCTCCTCCAGAACGACCAGTTGCATCTATCGAAGACATTCCCCCAGGGGCACGTATTAATGATGTTGAAATAGCAGCAGCTGTTTCTACAGGATTAGCAGCTGGACTTGTGACATGTAGTCAAGTGATGGGAAAATGTCTTCGAGAAGATGTAGGGATGCTATTTGGACAATTTCATATGAAAAAAGCGCAAGCAGGTGTAACGTTGCTGCGTTTAAGTAAGAAAAAAGGGTGGGTAGTTCCACCTCCGTTACATGTAAGAAATTCTGATCAAGCTTAATAAACAAAAATAAAAAAGTGGCATTGGCCACTTTTTTATTTTTTAGATGTATCCTCAAGCTTGGATTTATTTATTGTGGAAGAATCTATATATTCATCTGATATTTCCATAGCATATTTATCATGATGAATATGATTGCGATTTTTTAATTCATCGTCGTTACGTAGCACTAGCCTCTTCATATAAATATGGAAGAAAACTTCTGTTCCACCAATAATTAAAGCGGCTATAAATGAAGAAAGTCCAATGTTACGAGTAGCATCTAAATTAGTAAACAAGGATGTTAGTAACCAAGTTCCGAAAAAGCTTAAGCCGAAATCTGCCATTGTAGCAATCATATTTCCGTATTTAGGTAAAATGAAGAGGTCTCCAATTAAATAGGCAGCTCCCGTAAGAAAAAGAGAAATTAGTAATACTCTAGGAATTGAAATGCCTTGAAAGATACTGAGCATGATTAGCAATACTGCAGTTATCGCTGTGTATTTAATTAATAAGGCAACAATATGTTTCATCATTTTCCTCCATTGTTTAAACGTATATGGAATACAATATTTCATTAAAAACGGATTATGCTTTTATATAGCGTAACCCGTTTTAATCACCCCTTAATGGTAAGAAGTACAACCTGGGTAAGAAGCAGGCTTATACTATGGATAGTATTTGCGGAATATCGAGCTTTATTCATAAAGGGTAGTTCCATTCTTATAATAGAGATGTTGCCTAAGTACAGTGTTTTTTCATATTAAACTTAATATTCGTTGGTGTTTTGATTCATTAATATAAAAATAAACAAAGTATTTCCGCATTTAATGCATCTTTTTATCTATATATTTTCCGTAATCAGGTACAGCAATTTTATCAAATTCTTGAACGAGTGTTTTGAGGCTTGTTGATAGCAATTCACCTGACATTGGTATCCCATGTCCAGTAATAGCGACTAGAGGCTTTAATTCTTCTAATTTAATGACTGATTCTTTAGCTGCTTTCCAGTCTGTTGTTAAATAACGAGGGGGTCCGCTTATTTCCTGTTCTTGAGTTATTACTTTATACAGATACTCCTGTTTCACTGTAACAAAAGCGTCCCCAGCAATTAAAGTTCGGTCTTTCTCTCTGAATAATGAAATATGCCCAGGAGTATGCCCTGATGTATGAATCCATCTAAACTCTGGCATATGGGGAACAGTTCCATCGGTAGGTAGTGCTTTTACGCTATTTCCTAAATCAATCGGTTCATTAGGGAACAGGGGAGACATTTTCGCTACCATACCACCTTCAACTGTAGGGTCTGGTTCTGGATAGCTTTGTTGTCCAGTCAAAAACGGTATCTCCATTTGATGGGCATAGACTGGAACATCCCAATATTTAATGAGTTCAATTATTCCTCCAACATGATCAAAATGCCCATGAGTTAAAATAATTGCTTTTGGGCGACTATTGGTACCAAATCGATCTTCAGCGATAGAGATAATTTCATTTGCACATTTAGGCATTCCAGCATCAACTAAAACAAAATCATTGGTCTTAGGATTTCCAACAAAGCATATATTGACGATTTGAATCGTGTAACAAAATAAATCAGGTAATACTTCGAGGCCATGACCACTTTCAATTGAAGTTGCTGGAATAAACTTGTAATCACTTCCATAATTCATTTCCTTGTCCACCTTTTATCCCCCTTAATATGTTTCAATACGACATTATAGTTCCCTAATTTCTCAAATCCATTTTGGGGGATTTGAGAAAAGAATTAGTGGGGATTACAAAAAATAAAAATTAAGGTGGAGACATATCAATTTATATAAAGTGCAAACAGAAAATATTGATTTTACAAGTGTAGTTTTTACTATTTTTTGAGGAGGGGTTATGAGTTAATAAAAGGTTCATCTGAATATTTTAATGTAGGTTTATAAAGAATACAGAACAGTAGCTAATAGAAATCCATTAAATGAGGCGATTACTTGTACCCATGCTTTTCATAATCGAAGGATATTTAAGTTTTGTGATGTAATTGAGATTGAGTAAATTATGCTTTTCAATAGCTATTAACAGCCCTTTCAGTGATACTAATATCTCTTACTAGCTATATGATATATTCTATTTTTTATCTAACTAACGCTCTTAGTGTAGTTGGTGTCCTTGCATTGAGTACTTCATGGTTTTTATTCATTTTCACATGTTTCATCCGAAAGAAAAACGGAAATCCCTTCTTTATTAGAGATAGGAAATTCCGGTTCATCTTTTTTATAAACAGTTCAATTGTATTTCAAATTCACATGATGATTCGGTAAATCACCTTGGATAAAGTAGGCTTTATTGATAGCGAATCTGTATTTCTTGATTAATTACTGCCTATTCCTCATACATCATTTTCCTCGTCATTCCACCGTCTACGACAAGGTTTATACCTGTAACAAAATCATTTTCACTGGCTGTTAAATACAGACAGGCTCGTGCAATATCATCTGGTTTTCCTACACGCTTTGATAGATGCTGTTCATGATCAATTTTACTTAATTTTGAATAATCCCCGGTTTCAATCCAACCTGGGGAAATAGCATTCACTGTAATCCTATCTTCGCTAAATGAGGCTGCGAGCGCATGTGTAATAGCAACGATCCCACCTTTTGTGGCAGCATAAGATTCTGAATTTGGCTCAGACATAATCGCCCTTGTAGAGGCGATATTCACAATAGATCCACCTTCTTTGTTATGACGCATATACTTTGCTGCTTCACGCGAACCCAAGAAAACACTTCTTAAGTTTGTATTGATCACATCGTCCCATTCTTCTAACGAAATATCGTAAGGGGACTTGAATAACTCTTTTCCTGCATTATTAATTAAAATATCTATCTGACCGTATGTTTGATTAGCTACTTCCATTAATCGAATAATATCTGTTTCCAGCCTTACATCTGTTTGTACGAAAAGTGCTTCTTTACCCTGTTCTTTCATCTTAGTAACTGTTTTTGCACCTGCTTTTTCGTCTATATCTGCTAAAATAACATTGGCCCCTTTTTCTGCATAATGTAAAGCAATTTCTCTCCCGATTCCATTTCCAGCCCCTGTTATGATCACTGATTTATTAGAAAAATTCATTGTAATTACACTCCTTTTAAAAAAATATAACGTCTTTATTTTTTTATATAACATACAAAAATTATCCTTCTGCATAACCAATAGTTAATTAATTATGCTAGTATTTTTACTCTTCACTAATAAAAGGAGTAATTATCTTTTTTTCATAAGAAGATAACACAATATTCGTTGATGGAGTACCATATTGCATTGAATCATCAATAAATTGTTCTAAACTTTCTACAGAATGTGTTGCTATTTTGACAATATAGCTAATTTCTCCTGCTACTCTATAACACTCGAGTACATCTGGATGATTATAGCAAAAGTTAGATAATGATTTACAATTTGTTGATTTAAACAGTATAAGTGCAGAAATTGGACGATTTATTTTTTTTAGAGAAACATGTGCATGGTAACCTTCAATAATTTGTTGTTCCTCTAACTTTCGTACTCGCTCAGTTACTGACGGGGAAGATAAGTGAACCGCTTCCGCTAAATCCTTCATTGAAATTTTTGCATTTGACTGTAATAGTCCCACGATTTTTTTATCAATTTGATCCATAAATTACCCAACCTTTTTTTATAAAATAGAATAACCTAAATTCTTTATAAAATAAAGCAGAACAATCAAATATCCTTATTGAACTTATTTATCAGCCTTCTATACTTGTATAAAATAAGGGTAGAAGGAGGCGGTTTACGATATGAAAAAGATTTTATTATTATTAGCTGACGGGTTTGAAGCAGTAGAAGCTAGTGTATTTACAGATGTACTAGGCTGGAATAAATGGGAGGGAGATGGATCAACCGAGGTCGTAACAGTTGGTCTTCGGAATAAATTAACTTGTACTTGGAATTTTACTGTCATACCGGAAAAAACGGTTGATGATATTCAATTAGATGAATTTGATGCACTAGCTATTCCAGGAGGATTTGAAGAGGCTGGTTTTTATCGGGATGCATACAGTAGAGAATTCTTACATGTTATTCAACATTTTTATGCCAAGCAGAAGCCTATTGCCAGTATTTGTGTTGCATCATTAACGCTTGGCAAAAGTGGAATTCTTGTAGGTAAAAAAGCTACCACATACAGTCATCCAACGAGTAAACGAAAAGAGCAGTTAAAGAATTTTGGTGCAATAGTACAAAATGATTTAATAGTACAAGATGGAAATATTATTACATCATCAAATCCAGGCACAGCTTTTGATGTTGCGTTTTTATTACTTGAAAAATTAACATCTAAAAAGAATGCTGAACATGTAAAGGACCTTATGGGATTTTAGGCATTTATTCTTTTTGTGAGTTTTTTGTGCTTGCTAGAAGTAATGTGAAAAGTCGCCGTGCTCTAGCTCTATTTGCTGAACCCGAGGAAAAAGAAAAAGGGTTTGATTATTACAATACTTATAATAGGAGAATTTTTATGATTATAACACTTTTCACATATATATTGTTAGGTTTATCTTTAGCGATACCTGCAGGTGCTATGACAGTCCAAATGACGAAACAAGGAATGAGAAATGGTTTCGTACATGGTTGGTTTGTAGGTATAGGAGGAATGACTGTAGATTTATCTTTAATAGTTCTGATTTATCTAGGGTTCTCTAGTGTATTAACCAACCCATGGGTAGAAACAGTTATGTGGCTACTAGGTTTTGTATTTTTAATGTTTATTGGAATAGAAAGTATTAAAGAGGCAAAGTCAGAAGTTAACATGGAGGGAGAAGATCCTAATAAATCTTTATTATCAGCTTATTTATCTGGTTTTATGATTGCTATATCACCGGCTAATATTGTATTTTGGATAGGGGTCTTTGGTCCGGTTCTAGTTTCTTCATTAGGTAATGCAAGCACATCTACATTTATATTAATAGCTGTAGGTATTTTATTAGGTATCTTAATGCATGATATGATCTTATTAAGCTTTGTTCATTTTACTAGACGTTTTCTAAATCCAACCTTTATTAAAAGGGTATCTATATTTGCCGCAATAGTCCTATTCGGATTTAGTGGTTATTTTGGGTACGAGTTTATAAAACAAGTAATGACTTTTATCTCAAAAGCATAGTTCTTATAAACTTAAATAGGGTGGTTATAATGTAAATGAAAAAGATACGTATTTTAAACGTAACATAATTGTAAATATGTTATATCACGTAGGCAACCCCTTAGGAATCCATTGATCCCTAAGGGGTCTTTAAATTCCTTACACGTAGCCTTTAGAAAAAAGAAACGATCTCAACTATAATTGATGTTGTATGAGCTTAGCTCGATAGCTGGGGTACTACCCGCATTTTAACGAAAATATACGCTAAGCAAATTTCGATATAAAAGAAGCCAAATTTTCTACTTTAAGAAACTTTCGGCTTCAATTCGTTATAAGTTAGTTGCCACTTCGTTTTCTCCATATTCTTTCACTATTTTATAAAAAGTATTTTTCTTTAGTTTCAATAGCCCCGAACTTAATTCCCGTTAATTCTCCATTTTTCCACTTTGGATAAGTTTCTTCTATAGTTCATGTGTTGGAGGGAGTGTGAGGCTCCGATCTTGCATTCCATTTTTTTATTCTCTTCGAAAATTCTTCTTATGTAATCTGTTGCGATTGACTGTAAACAAGTTCTAGTGATACATTTGCAGTTGTCTTTTAACATATTCTTGTTGTTTTGAGTTTGATTTTTTGATCATATTAATCACAGCATCGTATTCGAAAAAGAAATGTTTTTTTGTTAACTTCAATGATAAAAACATCATTTTGAACAGGATTTTCAAAGAAAAATTGCTCAAAGAATGTAGGATGGGTCTCGTTATGCACAAGTTTTAACATAGATTATTGTTCCTTTAACTGTATGATTTTATATTGTGTTACCTAATAATATGTTTAAGATGGAGTAGCACTACATCGCTATTAAGCTAAGAAATACATTCTTTCTCAACACGAAAAAAATGAACTGAATTTCTATGGACAACTATGAAAGGATAAAATTTTCGTTTTGGGGATACTTCAAAACCTTAGGTTGGTGGGCATGTATGGAGTGCCCCAAAATTGATCCTTTTATTATTAGATATTATTTGCTGAAAAAAGCTTGCCATTAATGAAAATGGCAAGCTTTTTATCTCTATGAGCAATATTTAACTACATTAAATTAGAAATTAATTAGCTCGTTCTAATTTTTATATAAAAGGAAGCAAAATCGTAATTAACGTATTTTGTAGATATTTCCTCTTTCTAATAGTCATAAGTGTAATGACTATTCTTTCCAAGGTGAATGTAAAACGCAATCACAGAAATTTTTGCGTTTAAAGCCTGGAAGAAGTAACGAGCAAACATCTGCTTTAATGTTTCCAAAAGTAGTTTCAGGTTTATGAGCGAAACCTTCAAGGAAAGCAGGAAGGATTTTTTGTTTGAAATTATCTCGAGGGAAAGCAGATACAACTTGCTCGCGAATTTCCTCTGAAATTTCGTCATATCCATCCCCCATAACATCGTATCCTACTCCAGAATAAATTAATGAAACTTGGGGTTCTTTATATTCAGCAATTCCAATCGTTGTGTGAAGTGCAATCGAATCCCAAACCAGTCTAATTGACTCATTATCCATGCCATGTTGTTGCAGAAAACTACGTGCAGCATTTGCACCATCTACTTCAAAACGTTTGTCTGGACTACTAAATTTCTTTGTAAGTCCAAGATCATGGAATAGAGCGCTAACATATAATAGCTCTTCGTCATACTTAAGATTAGCTTTTTTCCCTTGAAGAGCACCGAATAAGTAAACACGATTTGAATGATTCCAAAGTAAATCGTTACCATATTCACGAAGAATTTCTTGCGCCTCTACTGCTATTTTACTATCTGGAATTACTATACCTGCAACTGTTTTTTGCATATAAATTGCCTCCTATAAATAATTGATATTGTCCATTTTCTTGCTAGCTCATGAGCTTAACTTAATTATATAAAGCATCTATTATTTATCAATGTAATCATTTCTATCGTTTTCATAGAAAGTATCTATGATTAAGGTTTCAATAAATCATAAAGAAACAAACTCAAATAACTACTTTTAACTTAAAAAATTTTGGCGCCTCCTATTTCACGAATTAAATTTATCCTTAATATATAAATGTTTTATGTACTCAAAATAATAGATGTCATCTATGTTAACTATAGAAATTATAGAATTGATTAATAGTTGACTGAGAGTTAAACTGAAGTTGCTTTACAAGATAGCAATACGAAATGATAAGTAACTTTAATAGATAAAAATTTCACGATAAGGGGTATATAAAGTATCTTGTAAAGCGTGGTTTTAAACGTAAGGATATCTGTATATGTTTAGGTTAGAACTTAAAGGTAATCCTTTGAATCCATTATGCTTTTGCAAAAGAGGACTAGTGTGAAATGAAGTTATTTTCTTGTAGTGAATGGCTTTCATTCTTCTATGTATATTAATAAAAGTAATGAAAGCTTGTTGATGGCAAAGATTATATTATCAATGTTTGCTTTATGTTTTTTAGGAAGCCAATGTTTTTTATTTCATTTAAGTATTTGAATGTGTTTTAGCTAGTTCGCTATTGCAAAGTAGATTGGAGGAATAATAAATGGAGGTTTTTCATTCTGGAGAGCGTACTGTACACGATTTACTAGGTGTACAAAAGATTGCAAACTCTGCAAGTACAATGATTCAACAGACACTCCCAAAGAAGTTCATGAATTTTCTCAATGGACAGAATTCATTCGTGATGTCTTCTATGGATCAAAGAGGAAGAGTTTGGAGTTCATTTTTAGCAGGAAATCTTGGTATCATACAAGCTATTGAAGCCGACATAGTTAAAATCAATACAAAAATAAACGAAGGTGACCCTTTATTTCTAAATATTTTACAACATAAAGAAGTAGGGATTTTAGTAATTGATTTTGCTTCCAGAATAAGAATACGAATAAATGGTAAGGTTTCGATAGTTTATCCAGATGGAAACTTTGAAATCAAAATTGAACAAGTATTCGGTAATTGTCCTAAATATATACAGGCGAGAAGATTCGAATATAAAGCTGTTGAAGAAATTGTAAATAAGAAACTTCATCCACTTAACACTTTAAATAAAAAGCAACAGAATTGGATTAGTGAATCCGATATTTTTATTATTGCAAGTGCAAGTTTTGAGGGAAAGATGGACATTTCCCATAGGGGTGGGATGCCAGGATTTGTTCATGTCATTAATGAAAAATCAATTGTATTTCCAGATTACTCAGGAAATATGTTGTTCAATACCTTAGGAAATATTGTTCAAAATCCCAATGTTGGGTTACTGTTTTTTGATTTTAATACTGGTGGTACATTACAAATCACAGGAGAAGCAAGTATCATTTGGAACATTGATCAAGATATTCTCTCAAAGTTCCCTGGTGCACAACGTTTAGTACAATTTCAAATAATTGAAGTACTTGAAGTACCTTGTTATGAATCTTATAATTGGGAGTTCTTGAATTATTCTACTTTCAATCCAAAATAGAAAAGGCGGGAAAATAATATGCAAATTAATATCACTGTTACAGAAGCGGCTATTAAACATTTCGAAAGTTTAGAGACTAAATATCCTAACCATTTTCGATTTCTACAATATGAAATGGGAGGCTGCGGGCGTCCATTGGATGGGGTTGTAAGAATACAATTAATTAAATCAGATGTAGGTTTCGAAGAAATTCAAACAAACTGGAAATCGTTTTATATAAACAAAGCCTCATTAGCTTTTCTTGATGATAATTTAACTATTGATTTCTTTGAAGGATTTCAAATTAGAAGCTCTAGTCAAACTTATAGTCACAACATCCCTTTAGAAATTGAAAAATAAGGGTACTCATTGTTAAATAGATAGAAATCTTTAAGTTGAAAGGTGAAATAAATCATATATAGCCAACAAAATTTTTGTAAGGGAAAGGCTATAGGACATTAAATATACCCACTAAGCAAAATTATTATCGAATCTCAAGTAACAAAAGCGTAATTTTCTCTAGTAAATTTAATTAGAGAAAGTTACGTTTTTTTATAAATGAAGGAATAGAACATTTAGGCAATAATACAGTAAAGGGAGAGTATGGAGCGAGTATAAGGCTGAAAAATTAAGGATTTCTTATAATATGAATAAAGATATGCAAAGAAATATAATTATTTTTTAAAAAGGAGATTATTTTTATATGGAATTAAGACAGTTAGAGTATTTCATGACACTTTATAAAGAACTTCATTTTACAAAAGCAGCAGATAAGCTAGGTATTACGCAACCTACATTAAGCCATCAAATTAAAGCTCTTGAAGACGAAATAGGTATGCCGTTATTTGATCGCATGGGAAAGAAAATAGCCATCACTGACGTTGGTTCTATTTTAGCCAACGAATGTAAAAATATTTTTAATGCATTAGATAATGTAAAAGAACAAATCAGTGAATTAAAGGAGATAAAAGGAGGTAACATTGCAATTGCCACTTTGCCTGGCGAACTAACAGACTTAGTCTCCACTTTATTATTAGATTTTCATAAAAATTATCCGGAGGTAACAGTAAAAATTATAAGTTCAGATGAAATACTAGAATTAATAAACCAGAATCAGGTTAATTTTGCTGTTACAATTGATTCTTCCGAGTACGTATTCGAAGATGAAAAAATTGTAAAAATACCATTATACACAGAAGAGTTATTTTTAGTGGTATCAAATAACCACTCACTAGTTAATGAACAAGAAATACAATTCTCAGGATTGAATAAATTACCATTAATCTTGTTCCCAGACAGTCATGAATGTAGAAAGTTATTGAATTATACATGTTTACCACAAAAAATAAACTTGTCTCCAATTATTGAGACCTCTAGTATCGAATCGTTATTTGATCTTGTTAGAAATGGATTTGGAGTTACAATTGTCTCTAAAACTTTACTTGATATTACTGTAGATAATGATGTATTAGCAATTCCTATAGTAAATCCTACAATTAGTAGGAAAGTTAACCTTATTTTACGTAGAGATAAATTTATTGGGTTTGGCACTAGAAATTTTATTGAATTGCTTACAAATGAAATTATAAAATTAGGATTTCCTATTTCTGAACAAAGTAAAGAACAGATTAGAAAATTAATTAAATAGTGATTGAATTTCGAATAACTATTAGAGGGGAGATAGAACATATCTATCATTATAATAGAAAAAGTAACATTGCTCTATCTTGTTATAGATATATAATTTAATTAAAGTTTCAATTAGTTTAGATCATCAAAAAAATGTCTTTTTTATCTAAATTTCTTAGAACTTATTTGTGAAGCTTTAATTGACGAGCGTATTTTTTTGACTTTTATTGAAAGTGGATTACACTATAAAAATTTTAGAGAGTAGATAATTTGAAAGTAGGTAAAAAAATGTGTGGCTATGTAGGGTGCTTGTATAATACTGCAAAAAGATATTCAGAAACAGAAAAAATAAAATTTGAAAATATGACGAATCTGTTATACCACCGTGGTCCGGATGACCAAGGATATTTTCGTGATGAGCATGTTCAATTTGGGTTTAGACGGTTAAGTATTATTGATTTGGATGCGGGACATCAACCGCTAGCATATGAAAATGAACGCTATATACTTATGTTCAATGGTGAAATTTATAATTATATAGAATTACGTGAAATGTTAATTAAACAGGGAGCATGTTTTTCAACTCAGTCTGATACGGAAGTTATTGTTGCGTTATATGCCCAAGTAAAAGAAGAATGTGTGAATTATCTTCGTGGAATGTATACTTTTGTTATTTGGGACCGTCAAGAGAAAAAATTATTTGGTGCTCGCGATCATTTTGGAATTAAACCACTTTACATTGCACAACAGAACGATATAACTTTCTTCGCATCTGAAAAGAAAAGTATCTTACATGTAATGCAAGATAAGGGTGTGAATCCAACTGCTCTTCAACATTATTTTACGTACCAATACGGACCAGAACCAGAAACATTAACAAATGATATTAATAAAATTGAACCTGGTCATTATTTCATAAAAGAAATTGGAAAAGAGCTAGAGGTTTATCGCTACTGGAAACCATATTTCAATGCTTCAGATATCAAAAAAGAGGAACACATTCGAGCAATTCGTGATGTATTATATGACTCAGTAAAAGTACATATGCGCAGTGATGTTCCAGTAGGTGCATTCTTATCAGGCGGGATTGACTCATCTATTATTGCTTCTATTGCAAAAGAAATAAATCCAAATCTCCTAACATTCTCTGTTGGTTTTGAGCACCGTGGATTTAGTGAAATAGATGTAGCGAAAGAAACTGCTGAGAAATTAGGAGTAAAAAACTATAGTGTGTTGGTAACACCACAAGAATTTATGAATGAATTCCCAAAAATCATGTGGCACATGGATGATCCATTAGCAGATCCAGCAGCAGTACCATTGTACTTTGTTGCAAAAGAAGCACGTAAACATGTAACAGTTGTTCTGTCTGGTGAAGGTTCAGACGAGCTATTTGGCGGATATAATATTTATCGTGAGCCAAACTCTTTAAAAATGTTCTCATACATTTCCACTTCCGGGAAAACGGTTTTAAAAGCTTTAAGTGGAGCACTTAAAGAAGGGTTTAAAGGGAAAAGTTTTCTAGAGCGTGGGTGTACACCAATTGAAGAACGTTATTATGGTAATGCAAAGATCTTTCGTGAAGAAGAGAAGATTAAGTTAATAAAGTCTTACAATGAAAGTGTTAACTATAAGGATGTTACCAAGCCATTGTACAATGAAATTAAGGATTATGATGATGTAAGTAAAATGCAATACATTGATATGTACACATGGTTACGTGGAGATATTTTATTAAAAGCGGATAAAATGTCTACAGCTCACTCACTAGAATTACGTGTTCCATTTCTAGATAAAGAAGTCTTTGATGTAGCTTCTAAAATCCCAACCGAATTAAAAATTGCCAATAGAACTACAAAGGCTATTTTACGTGAAGCCGTACGTGGTATCGTTCCAGATCATGTACTAGATCGTAAGAAACTCGGTTTTCCAGTGCCAATCCGTCATTGGTTAAAAGATGAAATGTATGACTGGGCTCTGAATATTATTAAAGAAAGTAAAACCGAACATTTAATTGATAAAAAATATGTATTAAACTTACTGGAGGCACATCGCACAGATAAAGGTGATCATAGTCGTAAAATTTGGACAGTACTAACCTTTATGGTATGGCATCAAATTTATATAGAACATACATATGATACAAATTTATTTAGTGAAGAGTGTCGAGTATATAATTTAGTTTAAATTTATATGTCCATCAATTTAAGAATTATATAACGCCTCCAAATAAAACTGTCCATTTTTAATTGGAGGGAAAGCATCAACAAAACGTGAATTTCGTACGCTAAGCAATTTTTAACATAGAAAAGGCCGATTCCCTGTACGCTTAGGGAATTGGCTTTTTTATTAGTGTAAGAAATATTCAATAAATCATTACATATCATTATTAAAATACGAACGTATATACTTCAATAACAGCTAACCAAATGATAGGAAAAATACTGTAGTATATTTAACCGTTTGCTAGTATGCCAGAGCAGTTCGTCTGTATTAAAGAAATGATACAGGAGAAAACAAAGATCCCGCGCCCAGTCTTAACGCAAGATACAAAAGAAAGGATTGAAAATAAGCTGTTAAATTCATATTTAGGGTGAAGAAGAGGTTTTACTTACATATTATAAAAATAGCTATCTATATAAAAATTACATAACAGTAGCAGGTATAAATCCAGTAAATAAGACAATTGCTTGTAGGATACTTTTCATAATCAAAGGATGTTTAAGTTTGGTGATGTAGTTGAAGTGAATTAGAGGGGGAATATCTCTTCCTAAGTTAATTATATCATGTAAATCAAATTCGAAATAGACTGTTTCTTCGTATTGACTCCTGCTACAATCAAGAACACATGCATAGTAAGGAGAGATGTTATATGAGTTCTTTCGTTCTCGATTTTCAGGAAATAGAAAAGGTGCAGCTTTCACTCGTCGGTGGAAAAGGTTTGAATTTAGGGGAGTTAACAAACATTCAAGGTATACAAGTACCCGAAGGTTTTTGTGTTACAACGGTAGGATATGAAAAGGCTATCGAGCAAAATGAAGAGTTTCAAACTTTGTTGCAGCAGCTAACAAAGTTGAAAATGGAAGAGCGTGCTCAAATTGGTGAAATGAGTAAGAAGATTAGAGAAGTCATTATGGCAGTACAAATCCCTTCTGATGTAGTGGAATCAGTAGCTCATTATCTCTCACGTTTTGGAAATGAACATGCGTATGCAGTGCGTTCTAGTGCTACGGCTGAAGATTTACCGTATGCTTCATTTGCAGGTCAACAAGATACGTATTTAAATATTATCGGAGAAGAAGCGATTTTACAGCATGTAAGAAAGTGCTGGGGGTCTTTATTTACAGAGCGAGCAGTTACGTACCGCATGCAAAATGGTTTTGAACATAATCAAGTTTCTATATGTGTTGTCATTCAAAAAATGGTTTTCCCTGAGGCTTCAGGGATTTTATTTACTGCGGATCCGATTACTTCGAATAGGAAGGTGTTGTCAATCGATGCCAGCTTTGGACTTGGCGAGGCGCTAGTATCTGGATTGGTTTCTGCCGATAATTATAAGGTAAAAGAAGATGAAATCGTCGAAAAGGTCATCGCAACGAAAAAATTAGCCATCTATGGACGAAAAGAAGGCGGAACAGAGAGAAAGAAAATTGCTCCTAATAAGCAAAAAGTTCAAACACTTACTGAACAACAGATTTTACAACTAGCACGCATCGGAAGACAAATCGAAGCTTATTTTGGTTGTCCGCAAGATATTGAATGGTGCTTAGTTGATGATACAATTTATATAGTCCAAAGCAGACCGATTACGACTTTATATCCAATTCCAGAAGTAAATGATGGGGAAAATCACGTGTATATATCAGTTGGTCACCAACAAATGATGACCGATGCGATGAAACCATTAGGTTTATCTTTTTTCCTGTTAACGACTAGTGCCCCTATGCGTAAAGCGGGAGGCAGGTTATTTGTCGATGCTACACAAAGATTAGCATCACCTGCTAGCAGAGATTACTTAATAAACACTTTAGGAAAATCGGATCCACTCGTAAGAGATGCATTAACGACTATAGTTAAGCGAGATAATTTTATTAAATTATTACCAGATGATGAAAAAGGGAAGAGTGTTGGTAAAAGTGTGCCACCTGCAAATTCTCAACCGGAAATTGAAAATGATCCGGCAATCGTTACAAATTTAATACAGAATAGTCAAGCATCACTTGAAGAGTTAAAACAAAATATGCAACTGAAATCAGGAGTGGACGTACTTGATTTTATTTTGGAAGATATTCAGCAATTAAAGAAAGTATTGTTTAACCCGCAAAGTATCGCTGTCATTATGGCTGGTATGAATGCTTCAACATGGATAAATGAAAAGATGGAGCAATGGTTAGGTGAAAAAAATGCAGCAGACATGCTTTCTCAATCCGTACAAAATAATGTTACATCTGAAATGGGTTTAGCATTAATGGATGTCGCTGATGTGATTCGGCCGTACAAAGAAGTTATTACGTATTTACAACATGTAGAAGATGATAGCTTTTTAAATGAACTAGTTCAGTTTAAAGGTGGAGAAGAAGCTCGAGATGCTATTCTAACTTTTCTAAATAAATACGGAATGAGATGTAGCGGAGAAATAGATATTACGAAAACGCGCTGGAGTGAAAAGCCAACTACAATTATCCCGATGATTTTAAATAATATAAGAGATTTTGAATATGGTGCGAGTAAGCGGAAATTTGAAGAAGGACTGCAAGAAGCTTTGAAAAAAGAAGAAGAGTTAGTAGATCGATTACAGCACTTATCGGGTGGAAAACAAAAAGTAGAAGAAACGAAGCGAATGATTCGTAATATCCGTAATTTTATCGGCTATCGTGAATATCCAAAATACGGTATGATTAATCGTTATTTCATATATAAGCAAGCGTTACTGAAAGAAGCTGAGAAACTTGTGCAGAGCGGTGTCATTCGTGAAGTGGATGATATATACTATTTAACTTTTGAAGAACTTCACGAAGTAGTCTGCACGAATAAACTAGATTACGAACTGATGCAAAAACAAAAAAATGATTACAAATTATATGAAAAACTAACGCCTCCGCGTATAATGACGTCTGATGGAGAAATCATTACAGGTAAATATAAACGAGAAAACCTCCCAGATGATGCGATTGTAGGTTTGCCTGTTTCTTCAGGAGTGATTGAGGGGAGAGCTCGCGTTATTTTAAACATGGAAGAAGCGAATTTAGAAGAGGGCGATATATTAGTTACAGCTTTTACTGATCCGGGCTGGACACCATTGTTTGTGTCTATAAAAGGATTAGTTACTGAAGTCGGCGGACTTATGACGCATGGAGCAGTTATCGCACGTGAATATGGATTACCAGCAGTCGTTGGAGTAGAGAATGCTACGAAATTAATAAAAGACGGACAACGAATTCGGGTACATGGAACAGAAGGGTATATTGAAGTGTTGTAATGAAATAAAAGAACATCCGCTATTATAGTGGATGTTCTTTTATTATATAGCTGACTTATTTCTTTAAGCCAGCCGCATAAAAAGGTCCATGAACTGCGATTATTGATAATATGAACAATAATGTTCGTACGCAAATATTAGAAGGGTTAAAAGCAAAAGGAGATACTGTAACAACAGATCAAGCTGCGAAATTAGTAACACCTATTGTAAAGAACGTGAAAAATATGAATGAGGTCGGCAAAAATAGTGCGAACGGTAACTCACCAATATCATTGTTCCAGCCGTTATGGATTGCAAGTTTAGCTAGTGCAGCGATTATTTTTATTGCGATTAGTAAAATGCCAGTAAGCTCAAGAAAAGAAAACTTTCTGTTAAAAGTAAACCAAATCGTAACAGGAGCTATTGCGACACTTGTAATTGGATTTGGTCTTACATGGATTGCGGATGGGATGGTAGGGTTAAATATTTCGAACTTCACGGATACAGCTCTATTCTTATCCATTACTTCTTTTAGTTTCTTCTTAATGATATCTGCGGTACTTTCATTGGTTGGGCTAAAAGGAATCGGTTTATTCGCTTTATTACTATTCTTCGGGGCGCCGTTACTATCGTTAGCACCTGAGATGTTGTCTCCGTTTTATCAAGACTGGGTTTACTCATGGTTACCAATGAAATTTATGATTGAAGGCTTAAGAGAAATCTTCTTCTTCGGAAAAGGATTAAGCTGGAATACACCTGTTACTGTACTCGTTTGGATTGGTATAGTAAGTATGGTTACTATATTAGCAACTGCATTCAAACGTAGTGCAGTAAAAGGGTATAAAACAGAATTGAACGCTTAAAAAAAAGCCGTTTCACTAATTAGTGAAACGGCTTTTTTTGATGAAATCTATAAGCTGAAGAATGAATATTTGCTGATAATAAAGTTTGTTAATTTTTCTGGCTTTTCCTCAATGTAAACACCTAATTGTTGAAAAGTGTTATGTTTAGAATTAAGTCGGGATTTCTAAAGGTCACGTACATTCCAGACAATCTCACCACGTTCGTCATCCCACGTACTGTGATGACGCTTAAATCCTATCTTTTCTAGTACCCGGAGGGAAGCGATATTCCAAGCACCTACAGTCGACCAAAGTCTTTGGCGCCCAGTAGCAATCGCCGCGTCCAGTACAACAGATGCCGCCTCAGTCGCATAACCTTTACCATGAGCGCTGCGGAACAACTCGTATGCAATCTCCGGCTCTTCAAGTGTGGAACGACCGATAATCAAGCCGCAGTATCCGATGAAATCGCCTTCGTCTCTTCTTCGAATAGTGAGAAGGGAAATGCCATTTTCATCTGCCTTCTTACGCATCTCAATAAGCCGGTTACGAACGGAGTCGAGGGTCGGCATGTCCACACCACGTTCGCCAATTAAATTCCTCATCCAAACTGAATCGGATTCCTCCCACATACTCAGGTCAAGTCGTTCGGTTTTTAGCTGGAACTCCATAGTTTTAAATAAAGATGGCATAGTGGAACCTCCTAATTATGTCACTTAACTCATAATAGCTTCGCACCGCATCATGTTGAACCAATCGTTGATTCGCGAATTTATTTTCCTAACTCCCGCGAGAGTTTATAGCAACAGTATACAATAGTATTATTTTATGCATAAGCAATTCCTTTCCAAAATAGACCATTTTCTCAAACTGTACTTTCAATCTAAAGCTGTCCCGTTATATACACATGCTCCTACTATTTCAAAATGCATAAAATGTTATGCGAAAGTATGGAGGGGATACAATGTATAATTCGAATTATTATGATTGGTATAGGCAGAATGATAAGTTGATAAGTGATATTGAGAAAGCTATAAATGGAGAGTATAGCGCTATAAGCTGCTATGCAAAATTAGCGAATATGGCTCCAAGTCAAGCAGAGAAAAAACAAATTCTTGAAATTCGTAATGATGAAATAAAACATTTTCATCACTTTGTACAAATTTATACGAATTTAACTGGCAGGCAGCCGAAACCACAGATTACCGAAGACTGTCCGAATACCTACTTACAAGGATTAGAGTTCGCTATACAAGATGAGCAAAAGACAGTAGATTTTTATTTGGAAATTTCAGATGAGACATCGGATGCACATCTGAAAGATTTGTTACGGAGAATAGCTGCGGATGAACAAAATCATGCGGTATGGTTTTTATATTACTTCGTGAAGTCGAAGTGAGCATTAAGAATGAACGGCTAATGTGGTGCATATATTAGAAATTATTTTAAAAGGCAGTGCAACAATTGCATGAAAAACTTAATAAGCATAAAGAAACCGTTTCATAAGTAGTGGGACGGTTTTTTTTCGCGGTGAAATACAAGTTACATAGATATCGACAAAATATGGTAATTTAATTTGGTATATAATGTATGAAATGAAAACGAAAATAAATAAGCTAGGAGCAAATAAATGAAAAGAGGAATTACAGTAGATATTCCAAATGAATATGATAATTTACTTTGGAAAGTGTTAAAGCCAATTGATATTTCTTCATATGATTGGTGGGTAGGGAGTGAGGAGTCATACTTAATAGCACGTGGTGGATTGGATGAGGCATTATTTCCAGAAGGACCAAGTATAGTGGAAGGATCAGATTTGAAAATATTATTTAAAGACAATATATATTATGTTATTTTTGCAGATTTAAAAGCGTATTCAAAAGGAGAGGAAGTAGTAGATATTGAAACATATGAAGCATTTAAAGAGAGTAAGTGTGAATTAGTTTTACTAGTTGCGGATTGTACATACGTCACAATTTACGCTAAAGATCAAAAACAGATTGAATTGATGTATGAAAACGCAAGGAATCAAGGTTATTATGTTGAATACGTTACCGACGAAAATGACGGTAGAACGCGTTTATCAGTATGATAGCGATAGGAAAGGGGAACAGCGATATGGAGAGAAATACAGTTAAAGAATATACAATTCGAACTGCTACTGAAGAGGAAAGCGATAGCATTATTACTCTATTAAAAGAAGTAGCACAATGGCTACAATATAAAGAAGTGGATCAGTG
The DNA here is from genome assembly GCF_051916765.1 of Bacillus cereus group sp. MYBK15-3. Lineage (NCBI taxonomy): Bacteria > Bacillati > Bacillota > Bacilli > Caryophanales > Bacillaceae > Bacillus > Bacillus cereus group sp. MYBK15-3. Next base: position 128,943 of record NZ_JBQAHG010000010.1, on the reverse strand, counting down.
GCAGTATCTTTTAGGAGAGGAAGCTACGGCTGAAATACTAGAATGTATAAGAGAGAAATATACGTATATTGTTATGAAAGAAGATGAAATAGTTGGTACGGTTACAGTTTCTCCTAAACAAAATGAATGGGATGAACATATTTTTGGTAAAGAGGAAGTTTCTAATTCATTATATATTCATAGATTTGCGGTGAAACGGAAGTATAAGGGGAACGGAATTGGAGAATGGATTTTACAGTGGATAGAAGAGAATGTACAACATGACAAAGAGTATTTGAAGTTAGATTGCGTGGGGCATAATCGTACGTTGAATGATTTTTATAAGAAAAATAATTTTGAATATGTTGGAAGTACGGATGGGCTTAGTAAGTTTCAAAAGAAAAGGAGAATGTGAATGCATCCAATTAACGTAAGTTTAGTTGAAAAGTTAATACAGGAACAGTTTCCCGAATGGGCCCATTTAGAAGTGAAACCTGTAAAGTTTAGTGGGCATGATAATAGGACGTTTCACTTAGGGGATGAGATGAGTGTAAGATTGCCAAGTGATGCGGCATATGCACCGCAAGTAGAGAAAGAAAATAGTTGGCTTCCTATATTAAGTAAGAGACTTTCTTTACCAATTTCTACACCAATTGCGAAAGGAAATCCGTCTGAAGCGTATCCATTGCCTTGGTCTATTAATAAGTGGATAGAGGGAGAAACAGTTACGAAACAAAATGTTCGTGATTTAAATGAATTTGCGGCGGACTTAGGATCCTTTTTAGTAGAATTGCAATCTATTAATGCGAGTAACGGCCCTTTAGCTGGAGCACATAATTTTTACAGGGGCGGACTTATATCGGTATATGATAAAGAGGCGAGAGGTGCGATCGAAAATAATAAGGACGTTTTTGATGAAATCGTATTAAAGCATCTTTGGGATTTAGCACTTCAGTCAACGTGGGAGCGTAAACCAGTTTGGGTTCATGGGGATGTTGCACCTGGAAACTTACTCGTTAAGGACGGAAAGCTTTGTGCTGTAATTGATTTTGGTATTTTAGGTGTAGGAGATCCTGCTTGTGATGCGGCGATGGCATGGACTTTTTTTGATAAGAATAGCAGAAACGTATTTAAAGAAGTGTTACGTATGAATGAAGAAACATGGAATAGAGCAAGAGGATGGGCACTTTGGAAGGCGTTAATTACATATGATACGAATAGGGATAGTAATGAAAAAGTAGCAGAAGAATCGTATCGTATCATTCAAGTGATTGTGGATGATTATGAGAGGTAATAGAAAAGCCTATTTTAAAATAGGCTTTTTCATATGATTAAATAGTAGAAATGGAAAGAAGGAATATAACATAATTATACAGAATATTTAGATAATAGGAGGTGTCGAATTTTGAGTGAAATTGAATTAAAAAGTAATGTAATTAAGACAGAGCGAGAGAAGGGGATTATTCTTCGGTTTATACTTGCTAGTCTCGTTGGAGTGTTTATGTTTTTCGTTCCTGTTACGATAAACGGTGCATCGTCTATTATGATTGATCATATTGTATCGTGGATTAGGGCTTCGGTTCCAGGCATAGTACCTTATTATGCATTATTTGTTATGGCGATTGGTGCGATTTATCCATTTTATACGAAGAAATGGAATGCATCTATCGTAGACATTTGTTTTTCTATTTTAAAAGTAGTTGGCGTTGTATTTGGCATATTATATTGTTTAAAAGTAGGACCAGCTTGGTTCTTTGCGCCAGATGTTGGACCGTTTTTGTATGAGAAGCTAGTCATATCAGTAAGTTTGCTCGTTCCAATTGGCTCGGCGTTTTTAGCGTTATTAGTCGGATATGGATTGCTTGAATTTATCGGTACATTTTGTCGGCCGATTATGAGGCCATTATGGAATACGCCGGGGAGATCGGCAATCGACGCAGTTGCGTCCTTCGTTGGAAGTTATTCGCTTGCTCTCCTTATTACGAATCGCGTGTATAAAGAAGGAAAGTATACGACAAAAGAAGCGGCGATTATCGCTACAGGATTTTCTACAGTATCCGCTACATTTATGATTATCATCGCAAAAACATTAGATATTATGCATTTATGGAATGTTTATTTTTGGACTACACTTGTTGTAACATTCATCGTGACTGCTATCACCGTAAGAATCCCGCCCCTTAGTAGAAAACCAGATACATATGTAACAGAAGAAGGGTTCCCAGAGCCTGTTTATAAAGAGAAAATGTTAGAATGTGCTTGGGAAGATGCGTTAGAAGTATCAAAGTCTGCACCGAGCATTATGAAAAATATTGCATTAAATTTAAAAGACGGATTTATTATGACGATGGGAATTTTACCATCCATTATGTCAGTAGGATTAATTGGTATCGTCTTAGCGAAGTTTACGCCAATATTTGATTGGATCAGTTATATTTTCTATCCGTTTACATGGCTATTACAATTACCAGAAGCAGACTTAGCCGCTAAAGCCGCATCAGTTGGTATTGCAGAAATGTTTTTACCGTCATTATTAGTAGTAAGTGCACCAATTGTGACAAAGTTTGTTATTGCAGTTGTTTCCGTATCATCTATTTTGTTTTTCTCCGCTTCCATTCCTTGTATATTATCAACAGATATTCCATTAAAAGTATCTGAACTTATTATTTTATATGTGCAGAGAACGATTTTAACGTTACTTATTATTACGCCGATTGCTTATTTATTGCTTTGAAGTTTTAATAAGATAAAGTTAAACAAAAGAAGCCGTCTGTAAAAAGAGGGCTTTTTTTGTTTAAAAGCGGGATATTCTTATTTATTTTTCGTATACGACGTAACGCTTCTTAAGAAGATTCCTAGTCCCGCAAAAAAGAACCCTAAGCATAATAAGCTGCCTGGCGTTCCCCAAGTAATTTGATCTAGCATTTTTTATCCCCTCCCGTTTATCATTATATAGAATTTATTGGAAATTATCAAAAAATTATTTTTTTGAGGTGTACGGATGGGTCTTCCTACCTTATACGAGAAGAATATATTTGAAAAGAATTCTTTTCGTTATATTTTTTTATTCTTATAATACGTTTTTGATTCTTATGATATAGTAACAGCAAAGGGGGCTTAAAAATGGAAATTATTCACGAAAGAGCAAAGTTGCGGTTAATGGATAATACTGATGTCGAAACTTTGTTTTCGATTGTAGAAGGAAATCGGGATATTTGGGCGTATTTAATCTCTAAAATGGATAGTGTGCAAGATATGCAACAATACGTTCAAAAAGCGATAAAGGGCTACGGAAGAGGTAATCAAATACCTTTCGTAACCGTAGATCAACAGTCGAATAAGATTGTAGGAAGTACACGTTTATATAATATTTCAGTAGAAGATAAGACAGTTGAGTTAGGGCAAACGTGGTATCATCCGAGTGTACAACGTACGAGTATAAATACAGAGTGTAAGTATATGCTTCTCCAGTATGCTTTTGAAAAACTGCATATGCTGAGAGTGCAAATTAAGACGGATGCAAGAAATGAAAAAGCACAACGAGCAATTGAAAGATTAGGCGCAGTAAAAGAAGGTGTGCTTAGAAATGAAAGAAAATTACCGAATGGTTATGTGAGAGATGCGGTGGTGTACAGTATTATCTCGAGTGAATGGCCAGGCGTAAAAGAACAATTGTTAGAAAAATTAGAGTTATATAAAGAAAAGTTATAATTCGTGTTTTGAAAGGTATATTGTTCGTGAGACATGAAAAATATACCTTTTTTCTTACAAAATGCTACTTTATTTTAATTCCTTTTGTTTCATCGTTCCCTTCTGAGAAAAAATTCGTTACAATGTAGTTGTATGGTAATAAACTTATGAATTTAAAAAATGTAATGAAAACCGCAAATGAAAATGAATTGATAATCCTCAATTTTAAATGAAAACCCTTTTATACATAAATAACAAGTAAAGTTCCTTCTTTTAAATAAACTCAAACAAAACGATTTGATATAAATGTTTTTTATAGAAGTATGGATGATGTACGGAGGCAATTACAAATGAAAGAAAATAAGAAGAGTAAGAAAAGACGAATCTTTCAAGTATTTTTACTAATGATTTGTTCTGCTATTTTATATGTAAGTTATGCAGCTTACGATATTTGGAGTTATCGTTTTAAAGCAAATGATGACGTGAAAACGGATGCTGGTATCGTACTAGGAGCAGCTTCGTGGAACGGAAAACCATCTCCTGTATTTAAAGAAAGAATTAATCATGCGATTTCTTTATATAAGAACGGAAATATTAAAAAGATTATTTTTACAGGTGGTACAAAGTTCGAGGCAGAACTTGAGGAAGCACGTACTGCAAGAGTATATGCAATGAAACAAGGTGTAAAAGAGGAAGATATTTTAATTGAAACTAAATCCCTTTTCACTGAAGAAAATTTAAAAAATGCGAAGCAAGTTGGAATAGAGAACGGAATACGCACATACACGATTGTAAGTGATCCACTTCATATGAAACGCGCAATGAGAATTGCAAAACATATTAATATTGAAGCGTATGCTTCACCAACGCCGACATCAGCATATAAAACGTTAGACACAGAAATTCCATTCTTCTTTAAAGAATTATTCTCGTATATTGGATATGTAACCTCTTTGCCATTAAAGGCATTGAAGGGAGATTAACATAAGAAAAGAACCTATCCTTAAATAGGAACTTTTCTTATTAGTCAAAAACATTGTATTTTTATCGGAATAGTGAAACAATAGAGAGGTAGCTTCATATAATCATAATGAAAAAGTGAGCGGTTGATGAATCGAACATAAAGGAGATTATAGTATGGCACTCTCATTTGTTGAAACAGAAGAACAATCTTTCATTATTGCACAAATAAATAAATTGATTCCGAAGTTCATGGAAAGGGAGCATCAGCTAAGTGAATTGGGATCATTTCCGTATGAAAATATAAATGATTTGAAAGATATCGGATATACGAAATTAACGTTACCGAAGGAATTTGGTGGTAGTGCGATTTCTTTATATGACTTTGTTTTATTTCAAGAGAAAATCGCGGAAGGCTGCGGAGCTACTGCATTATCGATTGGCTGGCATCTTGGCATTGTGAAAGAGCTAGCGGAAAATCGCTCTTGGAATGATGAGATGTTCAAATGGTTTTGCGAAGAAGTACGTAATGGTGCGCTCTTTAACAGGGCAGCAACAGAACCGAAAACAGGGAGTCCGACGCGTGGCGGCAAACCAGAAACAATAGCGGTTCAACAAGGCGAGAAGTGGGTTATAAATGGAAGAAAAACTTTTACAACGATGGCGCCAGTACTTGATTATTTTATTATTTCAGCAAGTATGGAAGGCCAAGAAGAAGTTGGTGAGTTTGTTATTCCAAGAAATACACTCGGTGTATCTATTGAAGAAACGTGGGATAGCGTTGCAATGCGAGGGACTGCTAGCCACGACCTTGTCTTACAAAATGTAGAGATAGACAACCGCTTTTTTACGGATGTAAAAGGCGGGAAAGTGAAACAAAAGGGTATTGGCTGGTTGCTACATATACCAGCATGTTATTTAGGAATTGCACAATCAGCAAGAAATTATGCAGTTCAGTTTGCGGGATCATACAAACCAAATAGTTTAAACCATTCTATTAGTTTATTACCGAATGTTAGAAGATTAGTTGGAGAATTAGAACTCGAGCTTATGCAAGCTCGCGTCTTTTTATATCAAATTGCGAAAAAGTACGATGAGGCAGAAGATAAACTATCACTGCAAGCAGAATTAGCAGCCGTGAAATATGCTGTAACAAATGCGGCGATATCTATAGTGGATAAATCGATGCGCATCGTAGGAGCAAAAAGTTTATCAGAAAAAAATCCGCTCCATCGTTACTATTTAAACGTCAGAGCAGGACTGCATAATCCACCGATGGATGATGCAACATTGTCTATGCTGGCGGATGCGGCGTTTCGGTCGTAGTTTTTAAAGCTTACATTTTATTGTTTATGGATATTATATTTGTTTTGAAAGCACGGGTTTGATTAGTAATCAAACCCGTGCTTTTTATGTGTATGAAGCACTTGGTTGAGATGTAGGTTTTTAATATAAATGATTATCATGGTTTTGTGATTGTTTCTTGTTGAAAAATTCTTATTGTAATGCCAGTTTGGAGGCTGTATAAACATTTTTCGTATTTAATCCCAAATTAATGGTCTTTCTAAGTTTACCGTTCGTAAATATTGTAAAAATTGACCTGCATGGACCGCATCATGATAGGCAATTCGTAATAGCATATCGCCTAAATATCGTTGATAGCCAACATCGCTTCTATCAATAAGTCTTGAATCTAGCTCGGCTATGCTTATCGATTGAACATATTCTATGAAGTCAGTAAAGTATGATTGTGCCAATTCAATTTCTTTTTTTACACAAGTAATCGGCTCGTCATCATACGGGATACGTATGTCGTTTATTGAACCGTTGTTTTTTATAATCATATGGTAGTAAAAAGTTGAACTCCATACATGACGAATCATCTCACCAAAAGACATAGCCTCAGGATCAGGCTTCCAATTAAGAAAATTATTAGGAAGAGAATTCCATAATTTTTCTGAGCGCCTTCTCGTTTCTTTCAAATTTAATATACTAAGATCAATTGCATTCATAATACATTCTCCTTTACTATTAAACTTAAAATAATTGTATCAATTTAATAGTTAGGGTATCATCGAAATATGAATGTATATCCGAATATCTCATATATAGCTAAACTAATTGCTGAACCTACAAGAGCAATCATATTAGATTGTCTAATGAATAATCAGGCACTACCTGCTAGTGAATTGGCTTATATGGCAAAAGTGTCACATCCAACAATTAGTTCGCATCTTTCTAAATTAGTAGAAGGGAATTTACTTACAGTTGAACAACATGGTAGACATCGTTACTATCGACTTGCTAATCAAGAAGTTGCAGAAGTGCTTGAAAAGTTAGGGACAATTGCACCAACAGTTCAAGTTCGCTCTTTAAAACAATCAAGCCAACTAAAACAAATTCGTTATGCTCGAACTTGTTATGATCATCTTGCAGGCAAACTCGGTGTAGAGATAACTGAAAAATTACTAGATAGGCAATTTATAATTTTAGAGGATGGAGAATACATTGTAACGGAACAAGGTAAGCAATGGTTTCTGAATTTTGGAATAAATGTTGATGAGGCAGATACAAAAAGGAGGGTATTTGCAAAACCTTGCCTTGATTGGAGTGAACGACGCTACCATATTGCCGGTTGGTTAGGATCTGCAATAGCAAAACTATTTTTTGAACAGGAATGGATTACAAAAACGGATAAGAACCGAGCTGTCCATCTTACAAAGAAAGGTGTAAAGTTATTGGAAGATCAATTAGGCATTGATATGAAAACTGAGGAAAGAAAAGCTTGAAATTAGAAAAGTCCGTCAAAATGACGGGTTTTTTCATTATGGTAGGAGTGTACATGAATAATAGGATGTTACCAATAATTGTTGCCAATAAAAAAATCTTTCTTTTCATTCTTCTTTTTTAAGTTTTAAAGGAGAAAGCTAGGCTTCTTATTTTTACTAATGTTATAATAAGAAAAAAGCACGAAAAGAGGTCATCTCATGCTAGAGGTTATTGCAACATGTTTAGAAGATGTAAAACGAATTGAAAGCGCTGGCGGGAAGCGGATTGAATTAATTTCATCTTATACAGAAGGTGGTTTAACACCGAGTTATGCTTTTATAAAAAAAGCGGTAGAAGCGGTAAGTATACCAATTCATGTTATGATTCGTCCGCATGCGAAGTCTTTTACATATACGGAAGAAGAAATTGAAATGATGAAAGAAGATATTATAGTTGCACAGAAGTTAGGAGCAGCTGGTGTAGTATTAGGCGTATTAAATGAACGAAATGAAGTGAATGAAGAGAAATTAGCGGACTTACTATCTGTTGTAGATGGAATAAATGTAACGTACCACCGTGCGATAGATGATATAGAAAATCCAGTAGAAGCGATGAGAACTTTAAAGAAGTTTCATAAAGTGACTCACGTTTTAACTTCAGGTGGACAAGGAAATATAGTAGAGAATATTCCGGTGCTTACAGAAATGCAAAAGGTAAGCGATGGTCAAATTCAGCTTGTAGCTGGAGCTGGCGTGACGAAAGAAAATATAAAGCGATTGCTAGATGAAACTGGAATCACGCAGGCGCATGTCGGTACAGCGGTAAGAGAAGGAAAATCATGTTTTTCTGAAATAGATCCTAATTTAGTACAAGAATTAGTTGAAATAATAAAATAAGTGCTTAAGAAAGAGGAGAAACGATGAAGGAAAATACAAAGAAAGAATTATTCTCTTGGGCTAAAACGATAGGTTTTACCCTTGTATTAATTGCTATTATTCGCGGTGTTTTATTTACACCTTCTTTAGTGCAAGGTGAATCAATGATGCCCACTTTAAAAAATAACGAACGAGTTCTCGTGAATAAGATTGGTTATAGTATAAGTGGATTAGATCGCTTTGATATTATCGTCTTCCACGGAAAAGAAGGATACGATTTAGTAAAACGAGTAATTGGTTTGCCAGGCGATACAGTTGAGTATAAAAATGATGTTTTATATGTAAACGGAAAAGCGATGGAAGAACCATATTTAAAAAAGTTTAAAGAAAAAGCAGTAGGTCGTGTATTAACTCCAGACTTTACGTTAGAACAAATCACTGGGAAAACGAAAGTGCCAGAAGGCCAAGTATTTGTTTTAGGGGATAATCGTGAAGTTTCTAAGGATGGTCGCATGTTTGGCTTTATTTCAGAAGATGAAATTGTCGGAAAAGGACAAGCTGTTTTCTGGCCGTTGGAACAAGTAAGAGCGTTATAAAGTGTGGTGAAGTATGGGAGAGATATTCTTCCATACTTTTTTATTTGCTTAAAATCTATTGATTGAATTGAAAGAATATTTTATAATTTTAAATTATATGTTTGTTTCGAAAAACGGAATTTAAGTTCCGTAATTCGGAACGAAAGGGAGATAGAATGAGTATAAATAAAACGGCAGTTAAGACAATGGATATTTTAGAGTTGTTTTATGAGCATGAAGAGCTAAGTTTAACTGAGATGGTTCAGCTTACAAATATGCCGAAAACATCTGTTTATCGTTTAATTGGTTCGTTGGAAGAGATGGAGTTTTTACAAAAAAACGAAAAGGGGAAATATCGTTTAGGGGTCGTATTTTTACGGTTCGGTCAACTTGTTTCACACCGATTATCAGTAAGAAATATAGCAATTCCTTATATGAAAGAACTTAGAGATAGTTTAGGACAGGCAGTTAATTTAATAATTCAAGATGATAATGAGGCAATTTACGTTGAAAAGATGGAGGGTGTTCAGCCGGTACGCGTGTATACGGCGGTTGGAAGAAGAGCACCGCTTTATGCTGGTGCATGTCCAAGAATTTTACTATCGTATTTCTCCGAGGAAGAGAAACGGAGATACATAGAGGAAGTGGATTTAAAACAGTTTGCAGATGGAACAATCGTGGATAAGGAACAATTGTTAGAAGTGTTGCAAATGGCAAAAAAGGAAGGCTACACAATTAGTTATTCTGAGTTAGAAAATCATACAGCCGCGATAGCAGCACCCATTTTCGCGAGCGATGGAACGGTTGTAGCAGGCATTAGTATTTCAGGATTAGCAATTGAGTACAGCGAAAGTAACATTTCATATTTTATTGCGAAGGTGAAAGAAACAGCGCATCGCATTTCGAAAGAACTCGGCTTTTTGGCATAGAAAGAGGGAGTAGGATGAAATTTTCTGCGTTAGGGGATCAAGCAATTATTGTTACATTTGGTGAAGAAATTAAGATGGGTATATATGAGAAAGTACAGCGGTTATTTAAAGCACTGCAGCAACATCCGTTTGCAGGAATGATAGAGTGCGTTCCGTCGTTTACTTCATTAGCTGTTTACTACAATGTATACGAAGTATGGAAGGGAAATGAGAGAAGTGAAAGGTCACATGATTACGTTCGCCAGTATATAAAGGAGCTGTGTGATTCTTATAAAGAAGAAGTAAAACAGGATGTGAAACATATTTCTATACCAGTGTGCTACGGGGGAGAATATGGACCAGATTTAGAAGAAGTCGCGCATTATCACGGTTTACAAGTAGAAGATGTGATTCGAATACATAGTGAAACTACATATTTTGTATATATGCTAGGTTTTACACCAGGGTTCCCGTATTTAGGAGGACTTTCAAAAGAATTAGAAACACCTAGAAAAGAAAAACCACGGTTACAAATCTCTCCTGGTTCAGTAGGTATTGGCGGAAATCAAACAGGTATTTATCCGCTTGAAACACCAGGTGGATGGAATATTATCGGCCGAACACCTATTACTCTATTTAATCCGAAAGAAGAAATGCCAACATATATTCAAAGTGGTATGTATTTACGATTTATCCCGATAACGAAGGAAGAGTACGTATCACTTGAGGGGGCTAAAGAATGGATGTAGAAGTTTTGCATGCAGGAATGTTTACAACAGTCCAAGATTTAGGGCGATCTTATTATCAACAGTTTGGTGTACCTGTTGGGGGTGCTATGGATAAAAATGCGCTTAGGCTCATCAATATGTTAGTCGGTAATGAAGAGAATGAAGCAGGATTAGAAATGACGATTTTAGGTCCTAAATTGTTAATAAAGAAAACGACTTTACTCGCAATTGGTGGGGTTGATATGGAACCGTTGTTAAATGGAGAACGTATCCCATTATGGCGTCCCATTTTAGCGGAAGAAGGTAGTATGCTTTGTTTTGGAAAAGTGAAAAGTGGTTGTAGAGCGTATGTGACTTTTGCGGGTGGTATACATATTGAGCGTACAATGGGAAGCAAAAGTACGTACATACGTGCTGCGATTGGTGGTATAGAAGGAAGAATGCTGAAAAAAGGAGATTGTTTTCAAATTGGTACGTACTCAGAAATGGCGAATCGTTTCATTCAAGACTTACAAAAAGATGAGCGAATAAAAACGAAATGGGTAATTAGCAACAGCGTACTACCAAAGTATAAGAAACATCCTAAGTTTCGTGTCATAACTGACTTTGAATACGATCAATTTACCGAAGAAAGTAGAAAGGCATTTTTTACGAAAGAGTATAAGGTATCTAATTATGCTGACCGTATGGGCTACAGGGTTGAGGGAGAAGTTTTAAATAGGATTGAAGAAAAAGAGATTTTATCGAGTCCTGTTACATTTGGAACCATTCAAGTTCCTAATGGTGGACAGCCGATTATATTAATGGCAGATAGGCAAACGACAGGTGGCTATCCGAGAATGGGAAATATCATTTCAGTAGATTTACCTCTTCTTGCCCAGCTAAAGCCGGGGGACTATGTTTCTTTTGAGAAAATTACGCTTGAAGAAGCGGAACAATTGTACATAGAACAAGAAGTAAATATGAATCTATTAAAGAAATTCATTGCTTTACGAAGCTGAAATTAGGAGGGAAATAATGTGAAGACAATCGATTTAAACTGTGATTTAGGAGAAAGTTTTGGCGCTTATAAAATGGGGAATGATGATGAAATTCTTCCATTCGTATCCTCTATAAATGTTGCTTGTGGTTTTCATGCAGGTGATCCGTCTGTTATGCGGCAAACGATTGAAAAGGCAATGCAACATAACGTAGCAATAGGGGCACACCCCGGATTTCCAGATTTAATTGGATTTGGTAGAAGGAACATGAATGTTTCAGCAAGTGAAGTATACGATTATGTTTTATATCAAATTGGTGCATTAGACGGTTTTGTAAAAGTGGCTGGCGGGAAGATGCATCATGTGAAACCGCACGGTGCTCTATATAATATGGCGGCAACTAATCCGGAAATTGCAGATGCAATTGCAAAGGCAATTTATCATATAAATCCAAGTCTATTACTTTACGGATTAGCAAATAGCGTGGCATTTATACAGGCTGCAGAAAAATACAAAGTAACTCTCGTACAAGAGGCTTTTGCGGATCGTACATATAAGCAAGATGGTACATTAACGAGCCGTACAGAAGAAAATGCACTTATAAAAGATGAAGACGAAGCGATAAAGCAAGTACTTCAAATGGTGAAAGAAGGCCATGTAAATTCGATCAATGGAGAGAAAGTAGCAGTTCAGGCGCAAACGATTTGTTTACACGGTGATGGGGAAAAAGCAGTACAATTTGCAGAAAGAATATACAGAACATTCAAACTTAATGGTATTTCTATTTGTGCACCGAAATAAAAAATAGGGGGAAGTGCTAGAAATGATTAAATTAATCGGAATACTACTTGTTGCAGTGGGCTTTTTATTTAGATTAAATACACTTTTAGTAGTTATGGTTGCAGGTATTGTTACTGGTATGGTTTCAGGATTAAGTTTTTATGATGTGATCAGCATGTTCGGTAAATTTTTCATAGAAAATAGATATATGTCTATGCCAATTATATTAACTTTACCGGTAATCGGAATTTTAGAGCGTTACGGTTTAAAAGAAAGAGCCGAAGCACTTATAACGAAATCAAAAGGAGCAACAACTGGAAGAGTATTAATGTCATATTTTACGATAAGAGAATCATCAGCAGCACTAGGGCTTAATATTGGTGGGCATGCGCAAACAGTAAGGCCGCTCGTTGCACCGATGGCAGAAGGGGCTACGCAAGGTAAATACGGTAAACTTCCTGAAAAATTAAGAGAAAAGATTAAAGCAAACGCAGCTGCTGCGGAAAATACAGCTTGGTTTTTCGGAGAAGATATTTTCATCGCAACTGGTGCTATTTTATTAATGAAAGGATTCTTCGATTCAGTAGGTATGCATGTCGGTGTATGGGATATGGCACTTTGGGGCATTCCGACAGCAATATCTGCACTTATTGTAAGCTGGATTAGATTTAGAAGGTTTGATAAATATATAGAGAAAACAATGAAGGCAGAAGGAAAAGAAGAGAAGGAGGCAATCTAATATGAACATCATCACAATGGATACAATCTATTATGTATTAGGGATAATTGTTGCTTTTATCGCTGTTCGTATCGCATTCGATCGTGAACATCCAAACAGATTCGGTTCTAGTTTATTTTGGGCATTGTTTGCAGTTACATTTTTATTTGGAAATGTAATTCCTTCGTTTTACGTTGGCTGTATCGTGCTCGCTATGGTCGTTTTAGCCTCGCTAAATAAAGTGACAAAATCAGAGGAAAAAGAAGTTCCAGTACAAGAACGTGTAAAACATGCTGAGAAATTAAAAAATAAAATTTTTATGCCTGCACTATTAATTCCTATTTTTACAATTATCGGTACGTTGACGTTAGGGAAAATTAAATGGGGAAATGTCTCTCTTGTTGATCCAGATAAAGTAACTTTAGTTGCATTAGCGCTTGGTGCATTACTCGCATTTGTCGCGGCGATGCGTATTACAAAATCGAAAATAACAACGCCTGTTCAAGAAGGAAGCAGACTATTACAAGCTGTCGGCTGGGCTGTTATTTTACCACAAATGTTAGCGGCACTTGGCGGTATTTTTGCGAAGTCGGGCGTTGGACAAGTCGTTTCTGATTTAGTCGGACAAGTGTTACCGACAGAGTATCCGTTCGTTGCTGTTATGGCGTACTGTTTAGGCATGATGCTATTTACAGTCGTAATGGGAAATGCATTCGCAGCGTTTGCTGTTATTACTGGCGGAATTGGCTTACCTTTAATAGTTCAAATGCACGGCGGAAACCCAGCAATTATGGCAGCACTCGGTATGTTTGCTGGATATTGCGGAACGCTGCTTACACCAATGGCAGCAAACTTTAATATCGTACCTGCGATGCTTTTAGAGCTAAAGGATAAAAATGCGGTTATTAAAGCGCAAGTACCAATTGCTCTTTCCATTTTCATTATTAATATGTTTATTATGTACGGCCTTGTATATCGTTTCTAATTAGGAGGATAAAACTATGAAAACAGTATTATTAACAGGATTCGATCCGTTCGGCGGAGAAAGCATCAATCCAGCTTGGGAAGTCGCAAAAAGTTTGCATGAAAAAACAATTGGAGAATACAAGATAATAAGCAAACAAATACCAACTGTATTTCATAAATCAATAAGCGTATTAAAAGAGTATATAGAACAACTAGGGCCGGAAATTATTATATGTATCGGACAAGCTGGGGGCAGACCAGATATTACGATAGAACGTGTCGCAATTAATATTGATGATGCAAGAATTGCTGATAATGATGGGAATCAGCCAGTAGATGTACCGGTTGTAGAAGAAGGAGCGATTGCGTATTGGTCTACACTTCCGATGAAAGCAATCGTAAAAAAACTTCGCGAAGAGGGCATACCGTCATCTGTTTCACAGACGGCAGGCACATTCGTTTGTAATCACTTATTCTATGGACTTATGCATGAACTAGAGAAACATGATAAGAAAATAAAAGGCGGATTCATTCATATTCCGTTTTTACCAGAACAAGCGAGTAACTATCCAGGGCAACCGAGTATGTCACTTTCTACTATTCGTAAGGGGATAGAATTGGCAATCGAAGTAACGATGACAGTTGAAGGAGATATTGTAGAGGTTGGCGGCGCAACGCATTAAGTAAAATGAATTGTACAACACCTCCTGTAAACAACTGGTATAATAAGAATAGGAAAATACATAGAGGTGATTTTTGTGCAACAATTTGAAGAAGTTCGTTCAATTTTAGAAAAAGCGAAGAAAATTACAGTATTAACAGGCGCTGGTGCAAGTACGGAAAGTGGTATCCCAGATTTTCGTTCAGCAAATGGATTGTATGCTGATGCGAATGTGGAGATGTACTTATCAAGAGGGTACTATAACCGAAGTCCGAAAGAATTTTGGAAGCATTATAAAGAAATCTTTCAAATTAATACGTTCCATCAATATAAACCAAATCGTGGACATCGTTTTTTAGCTGAGCTAGAAGAACAAGGGAAAGATATTACGATTTTAACGCAAAATATTGACGGTTTACATCAATTAGGTGGCAGTAAACATGTCATTGATTTACATGGAACACTTCAAACAGCACATTGTCCGAAGTGTAAAGCGGGATATGATTTACAGTATATGATTGATCATGAAGTGCCGCGTTGTCAGAAGTGTAATTTCATTTTAAATCCAGACGTTGTTTTATACGGAGATACACTGCCTCAATATCAAAATGCGATGAAACGTTTATATGAAACAGATGTACTTATCGTTTTAGGAACGTCGTTAAAAGTACAACCTGTCGCTTCATTCCCACAAATCGCAAAGAGGGAAATCGGGGCAACGACAATTTTAGTAAATGAAGAGTTAACAGGACAAGAATATAACTTTGATTTTGTTTTTCAAAATAAGATTGGTGAGTTTGTTGAAGGGTTATCTTCAATAAAATAAATTATCGAAAAAACTGAGGTATCCACCTCAGTTTTTTATTTGGGTAATCGCTGTATTAAGCAACATGAAAACAGGTCGATAATGTAGTAACCACATCTCTATAATTTATAAAAAAGGTTTTAGTCGGCAAAATAGCAGAATAGGAAGAAATGTTGTCTTTAACCAATAAACAATCGTCATAAAGTAAGCTAATATGTAGCTGTTGTAAAGGCTCTATTTCGTTTTGCTTTAAGTATAAAACTAAGTCATTATAAAGTTGTTCACTATAATTACTTACGGAACATTCTATTGAAAGCTGACCTACTATGCTAGTCCACCATACTTTAAAGCTACATATTAATTCTTTAAATGATTCCTCATCACATAAATTAGCGTCAAAAAGTTTCTTATAAAATATATGATTCTCCTCGTGGAAAATTTGTAAATCATATCTGTCGTTAGCAGTTTGCTTACGAAGAGTCAGCCATAATTCTTTGAAATTTGTTTTAAAGTCAGTGGAGAAATGTAATGTTTTTGCTATGTAAGGAAAACGTAAATTTCCTTTTTTCTCTTTTTGGTTGAGATACATATTTTGAATGTAGATCATAAAGTTTAAACAATGTGGCGTTTTAGTATGTATGATAAACGAATCTGTCATTTTCGTTCTCTCCTTAAGTAATGTCTTTTATAAATTTATTTCTTTAGTATACAAAGAAATGTAAACTAATGGTATAAAAATAAATTTGCCCCATTTTTCTTTTAGAATAATATTCATGTTATTTTGCATTCAGGGAATGGTAATAAATAGGATATAAAAATAAAAAACTGAAAATTAAATCTTTTATTTCTTTTATAATTAATATAAAATTCTATATATATCATATAAATAAATTTGATACATAATGACTTTGCGTAGAAATGTTAATAGAATGAAGCGAGGGAGCGAAATGAGACAGAAAAAGGAGCAGAAAAAACTATCGAAAAAGAAAAAGACTCATATTCCATTTCGGTTAAATGTACTATTTTTTATTGTCTTTCTTTTATTTTCAGCTATTATAATTCAATTAGGTAAAGTACAAATCATTGATGGAGAAACGTATAGAAATGAAGTAAATAAAAAGGAAGATGTAACGGTAAGCACTCCCGTTCCTAGAGGGAAAATGTTTGATCGGCAAGGTCACGTTATTGTAAATAATAAACCATTGCGAACCGTTACATATACGAAAATGAGAGGAGTAGACTCGAAAGAAGTTTTACAAGTAGCAAGAGATTTAGCTAAGCTAATTGAAATGTCGCAAGAGGACATAGACAAGTTAACAGAAACAGATAAAAAGGATTTTTGGATGCAGTTAAATGAAAAGCGGGCAGCAGCGAAAGTAACGAAAGAAGATGAGAGTAAATTTAGAAAGCAGGAGATAGAAGGGAAAGAATTAGATAAAAAAGTTGAAGAGTTACGTAGGGAAAGAATTACACAAGAAGAATTAAGTGAACTTTCAAAAGAAGACCTAGAAGTACTAGCCATTAAAAGCAAAATGAATGCGGGATATAAAATGACGCCGCAAATCGTTAAAAAAGATGTAAGTCAAAATGAATATGCTGTCGTTAGTGAAAGGTTGGCAAGTTTACCGGGGGTAGATACAACAGTAGATTGGGAACGTGAATACCCAAATGATAAAATACTGCGCTCTATACTAGGTAGCGTTTCTAATGAAAATGAAGGGTTGCCAAGAGAACAATTAGATTATTATTTAGTTCGTGATTATAATCGAAACGACCGTATTGGTAAAAGTTACATCGAAAAACAATACGAAGATGCACTACACGGAACGAAAGAACAGTCTAAAAATATTACGGATAAAGCAGGGAAGATTGTTCGAACAGAAAAAGTGACTGAAGGAAAAAGTGGAAATAACTTGATGTTAACAGTCGATATGGATTTACAGAAAAGAGTAGAGGGAAGCCTTGAAAAGAATTTACGAGCCTTTCATGCTGCAGAGCCGATGATGGATCGTGCGTTCGTAGTAATGATGAATCCGAAAAACGGTCAAATTTTATCAATGGCAGGAAAGAAAATTGTAAATAAAGATGGCGGTATGCAAATAGAAGATTATGCATTAGGAACGATGACAAGTTCTTATGAGTTAGGGTCAACTGTAAAAGGTGCTACTTTATTAACTGGATATCAAACAGAAGCGATTAAGCCGTATACACATTTCTTTGATGCACCAATGTATTTTAAAGGAAGTTCTAAGCCGAAGAAATCGTGGAAAGAATTTGGGGATATTGATGATTTAAGAGCTTTGCAAGTGTCATCGAACGTTTATATGTTTAATACGGCTTTAAAAATGGCAGGCATTAATTATGTCCCAAACAATCCATTAGACATTAAACAAGAAACATTTAATAAAATGCGCTACTATTTTAGACAATTTGGCCTAGGTGTGTCGACTGGTATTGACCTGCCAAATGAATCAATTGGTCAAGTAGGTAGAACTGATAACATACCCGGATTTTTACTTGATTACGCGATTGGACAGTATGATACATATACGCCGCTTCAGCTTGCACAATATATTTCAACCATTGCAAATGGCGGTTACCGAATGAAACCACAAATTGTACAAGAAGTTAGAGAGCAACCGAATAGACCAGAGGATGTAGGAAAAGTCGTTCGGTCGATTGAACCAGTTGTATTAAATCGAGTGGATATGGACACTTCGTACATTAATCATGTAAAAGAAGGATTTAGAAGAGTTTTTCAAGAAGCTGACGGAACAGGTACCGGAACGTTTAAAGGTCTACCATATAAACCAGCGGGAAAAACAGGAACAGCTGAGACAGTATATGGTGGAGAAAGTGATATTGGAAGAGATGAGAACAACAACCGAAAAAAATGTTATAATTTAACTCTTGCCGGTTATGCACCATATGATGCTGATCCGGAAGTAGCTTTTTCAGTTGTTGTACCATGGGTGAATGATGATAAATCAGGAATTAATTCTGCGATTGGTAAAGAAATTTTGGATGCGTATTTTGAGTTAAAAACAAATAGATCAAATGCAAATTCAATTCCAGTAGAACAACCGAACAAGGCACAGTAAAAATAGTATCACTGCATGGAAACATATTGTGCAGTGATATATTTTTTGAGTTAAAAAGCGCTTTATAAGGTGGGAATGGATATGAAAAAGGAGATTAAGAGAGGCTGGGGCAAGTACATACTATTTATATTGGTGATAGTCATAGGCTACCATTCTTTTACTTTATGTAAGGTGGAAGGGGAATCGATGCAGCCGACTTTATATGAAGAAGATTACGTATTTGTAAATAAAGCAGTAGTACGTCTTTCTAATTTACAACACGGAGAAATTGTCATTATAAAGGAAGCGGATGAATCGAAATATTATGTGAAACGTGTAATAGGGCTTCCTGGTGATGTAATTAACATAACGAACGGAAAGGTATATGTGAACGATAAAAAGCAAGAAGAACCATATACAAACAAAGATTTATTTAACAACACACAAGTGTTTTATAACTTTCAAAAGACAAAAATTCCGCCAAATAAGTTATTTGTAATGGGAGATAACCGCGAAGTAAGTAGAGATAGTCGAAATGGCTTAGGATATATTGAAGAAGATAACATAATTGGCAAGGTGGAATTTGTATATTATCCTTTTTCAAAAATGAAAATAATAGAATAAGTGGGAGAGGAGCAAAACCCCACTTATTAAAGTTTCACTTTATTTTCTTTAAAAAACCTTTTGGATTAAATGATATGAAAAATTTATGTTTAGACTCGTCGATTATGAAGTTATTATTTTTAGTTAAAAACTCATCCACAGCCTCCATCGGGCCAGGACCCCAATCGGGAAGAAGCGGATGTCCATTAATGGAGGTATCTTCTACAATCATATAACTGCCAGTAGTGACGATAGATTTATATAGTAATAGTTCTTTGGATACATGCTCTTTACTATGATCAGAATCTAAAATAACTAAAACCACATCATCAGGTTTGCGCATGCTTACTATTGTTTGGATGGCCTGCACAGAAACAGAAGATGCTGTTAAATACGTAATCCGATTATGTGATGGTCGATTTGGCTGCGGAGTTATATCGATAGTAAGTACGTGACCTTTTCCAATTAAATCTAACATAGAAGCTAAATACAGTGCACTACCACCGTGAAAAGTCCCGCATTCAATAATTAAATCGGGCTTTAATTCATAAATGATTTCTTGATACAAAAAGAGATCAGAGGGAAGTTTACAGATTGGAACCCCGAACCAGTGTGTATCGTTTAACCATACGAGGCTGTTGTAATATTGGTTTAGAAATTCATTGTTTATATTATCGATTTTAAATTCTCCTTTCTAAAAAGGATTCTCTCGTTTGACGTAAAGTGTTTACGCATGAAAGTTGTACTATATATTATGTAGTAAGGAATTGTAAGGCGAGTGTTTTTACTTGAAAATAAGCCAAATAACTCATGTGGAAAATGAAAGGAAATGATCGTATGTACAAATACACAATTTGCTTTATTAGAAAAAGCGATAAAATACTGCTATTAAATAGAAATAAAAAGCCGAATATGGGGATGTGGAATGGTGTTGGAGGAAAAATAGAAGATAATGAAACGCCATACGAAGGAATAATTAGAGAAACATTTGAGGAAACGGGCATAGAACTTTCAAGTGTAACGTATAAAGGGACTGTTGATTTTAAAGGTAAAGATGAGCCCAAGGCTAGTGAAGGAATGTATGTGTTCGTTGCTGATTTGCCAGATGGAATGCAAATGAATACACCATTACGTACGGCTGAAGGTCTATTAGAATGGAAAGAAATTGATTGGATATTAGATGGTGATAATAGAGGAGTAGTTAGCAATTTACCAAAATACTTACCGACAGTATTAACAGAAGAAAATAAGTTAGAACATATGTTTACGTATGATAACCGGAATATTATTCATTACACAACTGCATGTTTGACAGAAGATGATGCGAACAAGCGATATGAAAAACAACTCATTTCTCAATAGAAGAGGAAAGTGAAAAATCACGTTTTTGCTCTTATCATATATGCGAGGTGATTATATGTTTCAGAAATACAATTCATTGGTCATAATTGTAATATGCATGATATAACTTTTCTTATTATGAAAGAGTAGAGAACATATGTAAACGGAGCAAAAAGGAGGTGGCTTTGCCACCTCTTTTTGTTAGCTACAAATCGCCTTAATCATAAAACGATGTTGCTTCACATCAAAATAACCATTTTGCAAAATAATCTCATGTATACGATATAACTCCTCAAAGTACCTTTCGACAGTAAAATCAGGAACTTGCCACGGAATTGCTTTTAAATAATAGACGATAGCGCCAATATCATAAAAGCGTTGGAAAGGGAATTCCTCTTTTGCATCTAAGATAGTAAATCCATTTTGCTTTAACTCACTGCATGCGGTTTCGAGAGACCAACTTGCAAATTCGCTATTTAGTGGTGAGCCAAACTGCTCATTAAGTTCCGCGCAATCAAGACCGCCAACTTGTTGTGTAAGAAAAACGCCACTTGGAGAAAGAATTCTGTTTACCTCAGAAGCAGCATACGATTCATGTTGATTTATAATTAAATTAAATTGACCATCTTGAAATGGCAAAGCAGTATCATCGGTCACTTCTACAACGGTAACCCCTAAAGGCTCTAATTTCTTTCGAGCAATTGGCACATTTGGAGCGTAGCCCTCAGTAGCGAATATAGTTGACGGGAACGGTTGTAACATAGATAAAAACTCTCCGTCGCCAGTACCCATATCGAGCATTGATTCTGCACGTTGCATAAGCTGAAAAGCAGTACTGCCGTATGACCACGATAAAGGCTCGCTCTTCATTCGACCTGTTTCTGAAATGAAAGAAAAATCCCAGCCGCTAAAATGTGTATTTGCACTTTCTAATAAAGTTAAAAATAATGGATCACGTTTCATAATTATGTCCTCCTATTTTTTTAATGGATGATATGATGAGAAAAGAAAAAGGGAGGACCTCTTATTAAAGTGGAACGGTTTTATGTTTCGTGTTCAAATAGATTCATATAAAGTTACTCCTTGTGAGAATTGTTATTTATATATTCGGGTTAATTGAGTGAAAATCCTTTGAGGGTATAAAAGAAGGCAGTTGTTTAATGAAAAAATAAATTGAGTTATCTAATTTTATAGTGTAATTGTTCATCCATACGCATAAAAAAATTATTCTCTCCATAAAATAGTAAAATTATATTGGAGGTTGAATTATGAAAAAATTTAGTGTATTTTCAATAACATTGATGACTTTTGGAATGTTATTATTTGGATTAAATAGGATAATAGATAGCTATTCTGAGCCTATTATCCTATTAGGGTATATTTCTTTTTTAATTGGAGTGGTTCTGAGTATTATAGCGATTGCTACACGTGAAGATGGAAGATTAAAATTCATATCACTTATCTCTTTCTTTGTTCTCCTGTTTTTCATTACTTGGTTTGAGTCGTTTCAGGTACTACAAATTATTACTTGGCTAAAAAATATCTATTAAAATTTAAATTGTTGGTAAAAATGGGAAACCTTAAATTTAGGTTTCTTTTTATTATATTCGATTATCAATATTAAAACTTATTAGAGCCATTAATAAAAGAAATAGATATATAAACCGAGTGTAAAAATATTTTAATTCTTTGAAAACATTCAGCGATTTAGTATTCTTTATATATGGAATATTTTGTTTATGCGAAAAGAGGGCAAGGTGCTATATGAAAAGAATGAAAAATGTAATGTTAGTATTGTTATGTTTCTTATGTTTAAGTGGGTGTAATTATAAAGATGACGATCAGGTGAAAAAATATGTGAAAAAAAAGCACGGAATTGATGTGATTGTAACACATTGGGGTGCTATAAACGAAGGGAATATGGGGCATACATATCATACTGTTCAAGCAAAAAATAACAAAAATATTCAATTTAGAGTAGAGGTAGATGGCTTTTTATATTCAAGAATAAAAGGTGATGAATATCAATACGGAAAAAAA
Source organism: Bacillus cereus group sp. MYBK15-3 (assembly GCF_051916765.1). Taxonomy (NCBI): domain Bacteria; kingdom Bacillati; phylum Bacillota; class Bacilli; order Caryophanales; family Bacillaceae; genus Bacillus; species Bacillus cereus group sp. MYBK15-3. Next base: position 106,485 of record NZ_JBQAHG010000010.1, on the reverse strand, counting down.
ACATATGAGGAATATAAGAAATTTAAACCAATGCTAGAAGAAATTAAAAAATTAGGTTACGTGGAACCTGAAAATAAAAATGTTTTTCAATATATAGTGGATGATGATATAGAGGAGAAACCAACGGATAAGTTATTATTAACTTTAAAAACGAGTGACAAGATTGATTACAGTCAATTTGAATCAAAAGAATTAGAACGTTTATATGCTCTAATTCAATTCATTCAGAAGAGTAATAGAAAGATAACAACACTTGAAATTGAGGATTATAATGGTGAATCTATAGGTTTCCCTTTTCAAAATGTGCAAAAAGCTATAACGAAAGAAGAACTGCTTTTAACAATGAAAAACACAGTAAGCGGTTATTGGACATATTTGATTCAAACTGAAACAAAAGTAGGCGTAAGGTTAAATGAAATTCAAAATGATCGTTTTGTAATTGAGGATATTACTTGTCCACACCCGAAAGACGGCAATTGTCTAGAGTATGAATTGACTTTAGTTTTCAATGACAGTGAGATAAAATATAGAAATGATCCATATGTAATAGATGATTTGAGAAAGGTAGTCACTATTCTTAAAGAAGAACTATATAATAAGGAATTTAACATATATTTAAGGAACAAGGATGGAACAAGTTATTCACTCTGGCTATCATCCGAAAAAATTAAGGAAAGTAATAACATAGAAGAGTTAGTAAAATAATGATATAAAGAAGAAATTTAAAGTACTTTTTATGTTTGTTATTTCTGTATTCAAAAGGAAAACCGCTTATGCTTCATTTTTGAAGCATAAGCAGTTTTGTTTAAAATACTTAAAAAGAAAAATTTTTTGGTAAAGTACCACTTTTTATCACTGTTCTTAACCCATGTTTTATAATCCAAGGGTTAATAGGATGTTGTTTATCACGTAATTGCTGTAACCACTGAAAAACGAGTTCTTTATCTTCTTTCGTAATATCGTTAATATGATTGGCTACAGATTTTTGAACATATTTAGAAGGGTCATTCATTAATGGTTCAAGAAGCTGTAAATTGTACTTAAAATCATCTTTTAGAGCTCCTATTTTTTTAGCCCAAGGAAGCCTTGGTCTTGTACCTTCAGAAACTAATCTTCTAATGTGGCTGTTTTCGTCATGAATCCACTGTTGCAATATGTCTAGTGTGTCTTCATGGTATGTTTGAAGAAAAGGCCGAATGGCATATTCAGCAGTATTTCTTTTCGTTATTTCATACATGGCGTTGAATGAGGTTTCAAAGTCGTTAAGTCCATATTTTTCAACGTATTTTGCAAGAGGCATGTACATATATCCGTTTGTAAATGTGCCTACTTCTGTTGTATTTTCTGGGCCTAATGTTTTTAGTAATATATGTATTGCTTCATTAAAATCTTTTTGTAATGCATTATGTAATTCATCTGCTATTACTTCAATACGCTGCTTTAACTCTAAATTTTCAACTTTACATGTTACGGAAGATATAAAGTTTCTTTTAGAGAAAGTAGGATCGTGTTTACAAATAGAATCAGCCATTTTTTCTGCTAATTCTTCGTTAAATAAAAATTTTAACGGAACATATTTACTCATTTTTTCACCTCAGTGGTCAAATGAAAACAATTTTTATTTTTTAATCGACAATCCATAAACTAACGTCTCACTCGGAGTCGTAATACTAAAACCTGTCGTCTTATAATCAAGTTTCACCGTATCACCAGTGTAGTCTTTCGTGAATGAATCTATTTGTACGATAAGATCTGCATCTTCATATACAACATCATCTGCGTTATATGTATCCCAAATTAAATCGACATCAACGAAAATACTACAAGAGTTTGTCATTGTCCCTCTAATGCGAATGATCTTTTTGTCTTCACGTTCTAATCTATGTATAGCTGCTTTTGCTTCATCAGTAATGCGAATGTTCATTGTATCCCAACCTTTATTTATATTTCCTTTATTATTGCAAAAACAGGAGCAATAGGGAAGCAAAGAGGTTTGCAACAAAAAACGAGCAAACAAATTTGTTTGCTCGTTTCACTTTATTTTAGTTCACATTTATCGAGTGGAATCACTTTTGTTTTTTTCGTAAATTTATATCCTAACCATAGTACTAAGAAGAGTGGTAAACCGATGTAAGAAACAAGTACGCCGTTCCAATCGATTGATTCACCCATAAATGCGCCATAGTTTTGTCCTAAAATTACGATAATACAAAGAGTAAATGCGAAGAGTGGACCGAATGGGAACCATTTTGCTCTATATGGTAAGTCATTTAAATCTTTTCCTTGTGCGATATATGCTTTACGGAAACGGTAATGACTAATTGCAATGCCAACCCATGCGATAAAACCAGACATTCCGGATGCGTTTAATAACCAAATGTATACAACTCCGTCACCGAATAAAGAAGCAATGAAAGCAATACTACCAACAATTGACGTTACGATTAACGCGTTAACAGGTACACCGCGGCTATCTAATTTACCAAGAAACTTTGGTGCTTTTCCTTGGCGAGCTAAATCCCAAAGCATACGAGTTGATGCATACATACCAGAGTTACCAGCAGATAGTACAGCAGTTAAAATAACAGCGTTCATAACAGAAGCAGCAAAGGCAACGCCCGCTTTTTCAAAAATAAGTGTAAACGGACTTACTGTAACATCACTTGCAGCAAGGCTTTCAGTTGTATAAGGAATTAGTAAACCGATAACGAGAATCGCAAGGATATAGAATAAAAGAATACGCCAAAAGATTGAACGAATTGCTTTTGGGATATTACGTTCTGGATCAGACGTTTCACCAGCAGCTACCCCAAGTAATTCAGTTCCTTGGAAGGAGAAACCAGCTGCCATAAATACACCGATAATTGCCATGATACCACCGTTAAATGGTGCATCAGCAACAGTGAAGTTTTTGAAGCCAACAGTTTCGCCCCCCATAATTCCGAAAATCATCATAAAGCCGACAATTAAAAAGATAATAATTGTAACTACTTTAATAAGTGCGAACCAATATTCAGATTCACCAAACCCTTTAACAGATAAATAGTTTAAAAGGAAAATAATAGCTAAACATAATCCGCTCCAAATAAGAGAAGGGGTATCTGGGAACCAAAATTTCATAATTAATGTTACGGCCGCTAGTTCTGCCGCAATTGTAATCGCCCAGTTATACCAATAGTTCCATCCAAGTGCAAAACCAAGTGATGGATCAACAAATTTTGTTGCATACGTACTAAAAGATCCAGTAACAGGCATGTAAGCTGCAAGTTCAGCTAAGCTTGTCATTAAGAAATATACCATAATTCCAATTGCGGCGTATGCAATTAATGCGCCGCCAGGACCAGCTGAATGAATGACACCACCGCTGGCAAGAAATAGTCCGGTACCGATTGTACCGCCGAGAGAAATCATCGTAAGGTGCCGCGATTTTAATCCGCGTTTTAATTCACCTTGTCCTTGTGTAGTTTGCGTTTTAGAGGTAGATTGATTTGTTGCGCTATTCATGTTCAACACTCCTTTTCTTGTAGGTTAGGAAGGAGCGGGGGAGAAAAATACAAAAAACCGCCAAAGGAATTTGGCGGAACGTTTCACAAATAACCACCCCATCATACCCTTCCGTTAAGATAGCACCCCACGTTTACACGGTAATTTTGTAAACGTGACAGTTCTGTTCCTTTCGGAGACAGCCCCAGCTCATATTTCCAGAGAAGAAATATAAACTTCGGCAACTTTTCCTTTCAAACGGAGTCAGTGACATTCTCTGTGTCTCGTCCGTTTTACTATTAAAAGTCGCAACCTCTACCTCATCGGATTGATGAGGATTTATATATTGCTAAGATTTTTAATATATGGCAATTGTAATGACTTTCTGAATATATTGCAAGATATTTTGTTAGGAAAAGTCAAAAAATATCGGTTATTGTATAGGAAACGCTTGCAAAACTCCACCCGAACCTACTATTATGTAGCAATAAGCAAAGAAAAAATTGTTATACAAATGTTTCGCAAAAAATATTGAAAAACCCTCTAAATAAAAAGAAAATTCAGAAAAATATAATTCGACATTCATGATAAAGTCATATTATTTGTTATAATTAGAGTAACGTAACGTTTAAGCAAAAAGGGGAAATCAAAATGAAATTAGAAACAGAAAGGCTCTATATAGTGCCGTGTACAGAAGAGAGGATTCAAGTTGCTAACGAGCAAGGATATAATAGCGGTCCGCATATTGTAGGGCATGTAGAGAATGTAAAACAAGATGCGGCTTTATTACCATGGGGGGCGTGGTATGTTTTTCGGAAAGAAGATGATAGCGTTTTAGGAGATATTGGATTTAAAGGGAAACCAAACGAGGATCAAACAGTAGAAATTGGCTATGGATTTATTGAGAAATATTGGAATCAGGGCTATGCAACAGAAGCTGTAAAAGAACTAATCGATTGGGCTTTCAAAACAGGAGAGGTAGAAACAATAATTGCAGAGACACTCATAGATAACTATAGTTCAATGCGTGTTTTAGAAAAGTTACATATGAAGAGAGTAAATGCTACAGAAACGATGATTAATTGGAAAATAGAAAAATAAAAAATACCGCTCTAAATTGAGCGGTATTTTTTTATAGTTATGGTAGCATTTGCTTCTGATCATTTGGATACTCAGCCGTTGATGCGTGAGGGCGATTGGAATGATTTCGAACAGCAATGAAAATAGAAATAATAACGACAAGACCAACTGCAACGTAAGAAAGTGAAATAACAGTTGGATCCACTTTAAATGTAGTAAGCAGTGTACGAATATTTGTAAAGATAATAAGACCACCAACTAATACGCCAAGTAAATGGGGTGGAACGATGCGGACTAACCATGCAGCAATTGGAGCTGCGACAATACCGCCAAGCATTAACGCAAATACCCAAACCCAGCTTACTTGTTCCCAGCCAAGTGAGATGAAGAAGCCGATTGTTGCAGCGAGTGAAACAGGAAATTCACTCGTATCTACAGATCCAATAACTTTTCTAGCTTCATTTCCTCTTGCTAGAAGAACAGGTGTCGTAATGGGCCCCCAACCACCGCCACCAGTTGAATCAACGAATCCAGCGAATAAACCAAGTGGCACAAGTTGTTTTGCAGACATACGCTTATTTGAAGTGACAATTTGTTTTTGGATGATGAATCGTAATAAAATATAAACCCCTAAAGTAAATAAAAATATGGAAATGTATGGTTTGATTACATCTCCGGGCAAATTACTTAAAAAACATGCCCCAACAAATGCGCCGATTGCCCCAGGTAATGTAAGCCTGGAAACTGTATATTTATCAACGTTTCCAAATTTGATATGAGATGCGCCGGAAGCTGCAGTTGTAACGACTTCAGCTAAATGAACTGATGCAGATGCAACAGCTGGTGCAATACCAAACATTAATAATAAAGAGGAAGACGTTACTCCATACGCCATTCCAAGTGCTCCATCGATCAATTGAGCGAAAAATCCAATAATAGCAAAGACAATTAATTTCTGCATAAATAATCCCCCTGTAATAATAAATGAAAAAGACACTTTTCCCGTATGAGAAAAGTGCCTTTGGTTTTTCCAATCAGCAATAATTAAATTTGTTTCATTATAATACATATTAATCGTATAAATCAACTAGGTTTTAAAGTTTTTGAATTGAATGAAAGAAAAATAAAATATACAATAAAAGGATGGAGAGAAAGGGGAGAAAGACATGTTACGATTTGATCATCTCGTTCACGCAGTTCATGGTACACCGGAGGAAGCGGCAAAACAAATGCAGGAACTTGGATTTCATACTGTATTAGGCGGAGAGCATACGAATTGGGGTACTTGGAATAGTTTAAGTTATTTTGATTTATCATATATTGAATTTTTAGCAGTTCAACATGAAGAAAAAGCGAAAGAAGCAGAAAATCCATTAGTACAAGAAACAGTGGTGAAACTACAAAATGGAGAAGGAATGCTACAAATCGCGATCCGAACAGATGCAATTGAGGAGCTAGCAGTTAACTTTAATAAGTACGGCTTACATACGATAGGGCCATTTGAAGGGAAACGTATGAGAAAAGATGGCCGACTTTTAGAATGGAAAATGTTATTCGTTAAGCAAGAAGAGAACGGACCGAAATTACCTTTCTTTATACAGTGGAATGAAACGGACGAAGAAAGAAGAAACGATTTACGTAACAGTGGGACGATTACTGAACATAAAAACAAAGTGCAACAAATTGAAACGATTCATTACGCAGTAAAAAATGTTCGAGAAACAGTACGGAAATGGAAAGAAGTAATGGAGCTATCTACAAGCTTAGTTGTGAAAAATGAAAAATGGAATGCTGAGTGTCAAAGTGTAGTATTTGGAGATATTCATGTGCAGTTTTGTGAACCGATTGGAGAAGGGCTAGTACTAGAACATTTGAATAAGAATGGCGAAAATCCATTTGCAGTAGAGTTTAAAGGTGGAAATAAACGAGAACATGAAGTGCTAGGTAGTTTGTACATATATTAATAGAGGTGAACGTTGTGGAAGAAATACTTAGAGAGATAGAGAGAATACTAGAATGGCCTCGTATTGCAACGTGTACAGCTATTTCAAAAGGTTTTTCACATGAAGAGAAGTATAAAATTGAATTAAAGAATCAAGAAACCTATTTTGTAAAAGTATGTGATGCTGTTCATTTTGAACGTAAACAAGAAGAATATACGTATATGAAACAATTAGAGTCATTACATATTCCAACACCCAAGTTAATTCATTTCATAATAATTGAGAAATTAAATAAATGTGTTCAAGTATTTGAATGGACCCGAGGTATAAATGGTGAAGAAGGTTTAACGAAGTTATCGGTGGAAGAACAGTATATGGCAGGAAGAAAAGCAGGGGAAGTATTAAAGAGGATTCACTCAATTGAAAGAGAAAGTGCAAGTAATAAATGGGAAACATCTAGATGGAATAAATACGAAAGATACATAGAGGCACTAACAGATTACGAGGTGAATTTTCTGGATTTGAAGCCAGTATTAACCTTTGTAGAAAATCATAAAGATTTATTGGAAAATCGTCCAATAAGATTTTTACATGATGACTTCCATCCAGCAAATAGCATGATTCATAATAAGGAATTTATCGTTATCGATTTTGGTGGATATGATTTTGGTGATCCAATACACGATTTTTATAACGTAGCGATTTTTACTATAAGAATAAGTAAACCATTTGCGGTTGGACAAGTTCACGGTTATTTCGGAGGCGAACCATCGCTTCATTTTTGGAAACTGTATACATTGTACGTCGCGATGACATTCCCAGCGGATATCGTTTGGACGAATCGAAGTACACCGCATTTAGTAGATGATATGAAGGAAAGATTAAATGGAATTTTAGAAGATCATAATCATTTTTCATCTTATATTCCAAAATGGTATCAATCAAGCGAATTTAATAAATAAAGGAGTAATTTATATGGATAAAATAGCAGTAATTTCAGATATTCACGGTAATATTCAAGCATTAGAATCCGTGTTGAATGATATTAAATTAAGAGGGATCGAGCGCATTATTTGCCTTGGAGATTTAGTAGGAAAAGGACCTCATTCCAGTGAAGCAATTGAAATCATTCGTAAAGAATGTGAAGTAGTCGTAATGGGAAACTGGGATGATTTTATTACAAAGCCGACTGAATTTGAAGCATTGAAATGGCATCAAAAACAATTATCGGAAGAACAAAATGACTATTTAAGAAACTTACCATTTTCAATCGAGTTTTATATGAGTGGGAAATTCATTCGTATGTTTCACGCTTCACCGAGAAGTTTATATGAAAGAATTCAACCACACGCTTCAAGAGAAGAACGTATTAGTATGTTCGAAAATAGTGATCTGACGGAAAATATAGAAGGGGAAAGAAAACCAGATGTCGTTTGTTACGGTGACGTTCACCAAGCGTTCGTTCAAAATTTCAGAGGGAAAACGTTATGTAATGCCGGTAGCGTAGGAAACCCGCTTGAAATAACGCAAGCTTCCTATTTAATATTTGAAGGGACTTACAATGAAAAAGAAGCAGCGAGCTTTTCTATTCAACTTGTACGAGTACCGTATGATATTGAATTAGCTATCAGACTAGCAGAAGAACTCGAAATGCCAGAAATTGAAGAATACAAACAAGAATTACGGACTGCTTTATATCGAGGGTTTAAGGGAAAGTAAGCTAATAATATATCAACGATTTTTCAAATATATCTATCATAACTTAAAATATATCAATGATTTTTTCGAGATATCAGCGATTCGAGAAAGGATATCAATTTACTGACAAATAGTGACATGAATTATTATCTATAATTATATTATGTCAACTAATTATAAAGGGAGATATCATGAACCGAAAACAACGAATCAAAGAAATTGCAGATCATATTGTAAAGCTAAACTTAACCCATCCAATAAGAGTTGGAGTAAGCGGTATTACAGCCTCAGGAAAAACAACATTTGCAAACGAACTAGCGGAAGAAATAAAAAAACGAGGATTACCAGTAACACGCGCCAGCATTGATGATTTTCATAATCCAAGAGTGATTCGCTATGCAAAAGGAAAAGAATCTGCAAGAGGGTATTATGAAGATGCACACGATTATACAGCTTTCAAAGAAAGATTATTAATGCCTTTAGGACCTAACGGGAATTTACAATATGAAACGATTTCTCATAACTTAATAACGGATATGCCTGTACATAATGAGCCGCTATTGGCCACGAAAAATATGATATTAATAGTAGATGGAACGTTTCTATTGAAAAAAGACGTTGCGCATTTATTTGATTACAAAATCTTTGTAGATACAAATTTTGAAATTGCGAGAAAACGTGGTGCTAAGCGGGAAACTGAAGCTTTTGGAAGTTATGAAGAAGCAGAGAAGATGTTTTTAAACAGGTATCACGCGGCTTGTAAAATGTATATAGATGAGCATAATCCGAAAGAACTTGCAGATGTTTTATTTGAAAATAGTAAATTTGATGATCCAGTAGTTCTATTTAAAAGACATTAATACAGTTTATATAGGGGGAATGAACATTTGTTTAGATGGTTTCAAAAAAATAATAAAGTGAATGAAGAGAAGGATGAACAATATTTAGAAATCAAAAATGAACAGATAAATGAACAGTTAAAACAAAAAATAATGGAACTAGAGAGTATAAGTGAAGACATTTGCAGTAAGTATCAAAAAATATATGAAGAACGTTTTGCGCAAAAGGGTAAATTAAATTTGAAGCTGTCAATTAAAAGAGATATAGACGGTGATGAATTAGAAGAACTAACATCTAAGAATTGTTTAGAGTATGAATATAGATCAGAAATTAATTTTGAATATGATGCTTCAAAATCATGGGAAGTCTGTACTATTTCGCTTTGGTATTATTACCAAGGATATCGAAAAAGTAGTAGCATAGGAACACTTTATAGCGGAACGATTAATGAATTAGAAGAAGAAGTTAAAGCAACATTGGAAGAACTGTTACATAGTGAAGATAATTAATGATTCCATTTTATATTGCGTTAAGAATGGGTTTAATTTTATGATACTAATAGGGAATAATTTAGGAAGAGAAATTTAAAGGGGATAAAAAAATGACAGAAGTACTAGAACTAAAAGAAGAACTATTACAAATTAAAAATAATAATTATGCTGTACCAGAAGACGTAGATGCATATCCATATGCGCAGTGGATGCTAGATTATATCGGATCACCTGATGCTGAATTACGTGATGATTTAATTTATAGTACGCTTCACACATGGATTACAAATGATGTATTTAGACAAAAAGAGTTAAGAGGATTAATGTTACAAGCAATTAGTCCTGATTATTTATTTTATAAAATTGGTGAAAAGGGAACAGACTCTGTATTTAAACGTGCATTCTCCGTATTAATTCCACCACTTATTTTATCTGTTCATGAAAGAGAACCGTTGTTATCCGAAGAACAACTGTACAGTGTAGCAGAACAAGTGCTGGAATATGTATATTTAGAAGAAGATGTAAGGGGCTATGTAGAAGGGAAAGGCTGGGCGCACTCTACTGCACATGCAGCAGATGCACTCGATGCTTTAGCACGTACAATCCAAAATCGTGAGTTCTCATATGCAATACTAGCTGCCGTTCGTCAGAAGGTCCGCTTACATGACTACGTATACATTCACTTTGAGGATGAGAGATTAGTAGCACCAATTATGTCGTTACGTAACCAAAATCTTTTAACTGAAGAAGAGTGGAGCAATTGGTTACATAGTATAGCAATTGTTGAAGACATCCCGCATCCTCAATATGATATTTTAGTACAAAATATTAGAGCTTTCTTAAGAAGTTTATATTTCAGAGCTTTAGAGACAGAGGGTAGTACAGCCTTTACAGATGATATATTGGAGACTTTAAAGGGTTTGCGTAGGTATTAAAAATTCGTTTTTCTAACAGAAAAGTACATAAAACCAACACCTCCCAACCATACTAATAAAATGTTTTGGAGGTGAGTTTAATGGACAAAAAAGACTTTGAAAAAGTATATAATGATTATTTACATCAAGGGGAAGAGCAAGCTCAATTTGAAATAGCTCAGGAAGTTACTTCAGGAGCAGAACAAATTGTTGCTGTTCGTAAAAATGATGAAGGTGATTTGATTGCTTTTAAAACAAGTAGCGGGAGAGAGTTAGATTATATGACTGCTCTTAGTGAAGCAAAATCAGGGAAGTTAGCTCATGTGGACGTATTTCATAAGTATGGCAGAGATATTATACGTAGTGAACCGGATGGAATAAAAGAAAATAACTTTGATAATTTACCTTCATTTTAAACAGGTAAACCTCAAGAAGAGAATGTTCATTACGATATTCTCTTCTTTGTTTTGCGAAGTTTTCCTTGCAAATAGACGATTCATTTTTAAAGTGCGATCATACTTTTAAAGAGCTCTCTAAATTTCTCTTTATCTTCTGCTGTAAATGGTTTCGGTCCCTTTGTACGTTTACCACTTTTTCGAACCATTGCACTTAAATATCGTGTTTGTAACAATTGTTCAATGTTATCATTCGTATACTTATAGCCTTTATGGTGTAGAACGATACAGCCTTTTGCTAATGCAAGCGAAGCAAGACCGTAATCTTGCGTTACGATTAAATCTTCTTTTTTTGCTAATTGCATAATTCGGTAATCGGCAGCATCTGCTCCGGAATCAACATAAATTGTTTCCACACCTTTAGGTTGCTGAGCATTAGAATAATGAGAAAAGCTAGTAACGAGGGTTACAGGGATTTCTGCATTCGTAGCTTCAAAAATAATTACATCTTTTACAGGACAAGCATCTGCATCAACGTAAATTTTCATTTTTACCACTCCTATAAAGTGAAACTTTAATCAGTGGGGGGTTCATCCTCCACTGATTATTAGTTGAACCAATCGGGCATTTACGGGCAGTTAATCTCCCACCTAACTTCTTTGTTACAGCTGAATTTTGAGCTGGGAGTTTTATTGCCCGTTAATGCGGGGTAACTAGGTTCGTGTTGATAATAATGGTAGATTTTTCTTTTGTCAAACGATAGGGCTTTATGTAAAGTTATTTTTCACAAACCAAAATAGCCTCCCGCAAACGAGAAATACCTTCCTCAATTTGATCAATATCCACTTTTCCATAAGATAAACGAATATAACCATCTTTCGCGCCGAAAATACTACCAGGCATAAAAGCAATTTCTTGTTTTAAGCTTTGCATAATGAGTTGTTTTTCGTTTATCGGTTCTTTTAATTTTCCCCATATGTAAATACCACCAGTAGGGTTTGAAAAAGAGATTTTATCATGAAGTTGCTCGTTTAGAGCACGAACAATAACGTCTCTTTTTTCTGCTAGTTGTTTTCGTAACGGTACGATATGCGACTGAAATGGTACAGTTTCGAAAAACTGCTGCATAAGCCACTGCGGGAATATGCTCATACCTAATTCCATTTGGTGCCGTGCGTCGGATAATCTTTCTACTACAGATTGCGGAGCAACGAGCCAGCCGACTCGTAATCCTGGCGCAATCATTTTTGATAAAGAATGTACATAAATAACTGTTCCATTTTCATCAATTGATTTTAAAGTAGGGCAAGGTTGTTTCTTTTCTAGCGTAAGTAAACTGGACGGATCATCTTCAACGATCGCAATTCGTAAGTCTGCACAAAGTGATAATAGTTTTTTTCTACGGTTTGGATGCAGCATCGTTCCCGTAGGATTTTGGAAATTTGGATTTAAAAAGATCATTTTAATACGGTGTTTTCTATATAATTCTTGCACATCATCCGGATTAATACCATGTTCATCGACAGGTAACGGGAAAATACGAATACCTGCTGATTGGAATAGCGGTAAGGAATAACAGTGCGATGGACTTTCGAAAGCGACGGCATCACCGGGATTTAATAAACATTGTACGATAAGGTGAAGTGCTTGCTGTGCGCCAGATGTAATCATAATGGATTGTTCAGTTGCCTCAACTTTTAAATATTCTTTCATATATTTTACGATCGCTTGTCTTAGCGGGAGATAGCCTTGCGGATGATCATAACTTAATGAATGCGTTAACGGTTGTTCTCGTAAAATCGTTTGTAGTTGATCATGAGGATAGAGATTACAACCGAGCTCTCCGTTTGCAAAATCAATAATGTTTTCATTTTGTTGTACTTCTGCCCGAATATGGCGAAGTAACGGTAAGTTTGGTAAAAACGTACCACCTTCTACGAAATTTCTCCAGTTCGGCGTTAATGTTGGAGAAACGCCCCACATATGTGTACTTACACGTGTACCTTTACCAGTCGTACTTTCTACAATTCCCATAGCACGTAACTCATTATAAGCAGTCGTTACTGTACTACGGTTTACATTTAACTGCGTAGCTAATTTCCGTTCGGAAGGTAGGAAGCTTCCTGGAGGAAGTTCTCCGTATGTAATACGTTTCTCAATAAAGTCAACAACTTGCTGATAAATAGGGATTTTACTGTCATTATCTAGCTTCCATTCCATAAAAAACGCCTCCGTATCTCTTATATAAATCCAGTATAGCAAATTGGCTGGGTAAAAAAACAGCCAATTGGACGGTGTTATATCCAGCCAATTTTACTATGCTAAATAGGGAAGGGGAGATTCGGATGAAACGATGGCAAATGGAATGGCTCCTAGTATCAGTTGCGTTAGTATGGGGAGCAAATTATACAATAGGAAAGTATGGCGTGGCATTTATGTCATCCATTCAATTTAATAGTTTACGATTTTTAGTAGCATCACCGGTATTATTACTTATTACTTTTATGATGGAACGCTCATTACGTATTGAAAGAAAAGATTGGTTACGATTAGTAGCAGTCGGCATCGTTGGTACGACAATGTATCAAACGATGTTTATGCTATCCGTGAAATATACTTCAGCAACGAACGCCTCATTATTAATTGCGATGTCCCCTATTTTTACAGGGATATTAGCAGTATTGCACAAACAAGAACGTTTTTCGATGAAAGTACAAATTGGTTCAATAGTAGCGTTTATTGGTGCAGCATTCGTTTTATTAACAGGGCATACAGGAGGAGCTACTTACGAGTATGCGTGGCTCGGAAATGTAATTGGATTAGTCGCAGCAATTGCGTGGGGATGGTATCCAATATTAGCGCAACCTCTTATTACAAAATACTCCGCAATGAGAGTCACATCATGGTCTACTTTAATTGGAATTGTACCGCTAGTTATATACTGTTTATTCAACGTAAATTCTTTAACGTGGCCAGTAGATACGCCAAGCTGGGGATCGCTTGCATATTCAATCATCTTTGCGACCATCTTTGGACTAGCAATGTGGTATGTCGGTATTAGTCAAATAGGCTCAACAAAAGTAATGGTTTATATGTATCTCGTACCATTATTTGCAGTTATCTTTGCGGCTGTAACAATAGGGGAGCAAATTAATATGATGCAACTAGTTGGCGGGCTTATTATCTTCATCGGTTTATATGTTGTAAAAAAAGGTGGAATCAAAAAGCCAGCTCTCAATTTGAAAAAAGTAAGTTAACAGTAAAAATGATCTCTTTCATATAGAAGGAGATCATTTTTGTATTTGTAATAAAAGCGCTTGTTCAACGGCCCATTTTTGATGATCGTGTATGAGAAGCTCTATAGCATGCAATGGAGACATCCACCTTAGAACATGATCCTCCTCACAGTTTTCAGTTTGTTTCTGCACCATATTCGCAATATAAAAAAATCCATCGTTTAAATAATATATATCTTCCTTTTCTGCATAAAAATATCGAGCCGCATTACCGATATACTGATCAATTTTAATTGCCCATCCTAATTCCTCTAGTAGTTCACGGTGCAAACATTCTTCTTTTGTTTCATTACCTTCCATACCGCCACCAGGTAAAAAGTAACGGTCACCTTTTTGGATAACAGCAATCTTTGAAGAAGTTGAGTTGAAAATAATTGCATAACAACTAGGTCGTAATACATATTGCTCAGTAGGCTTTTTATAGCCAAAAGTAAGTTTAGATATCATAAAACACATCACCTCTCTATAAAATACATAAAAGGAATAATAAGGTAAAAACAAAATTGTATAAGTATAATCTTACGAGATTGGAGTGATAACAAAATGATAAATCGAAAGTGTACGCGCTGTAAAGAAATTACAGGTACATTGCACGGTGGTAAAAAAATTAAGGGAGAATTTCTATGTGAGGACTGTTTGCAAAAAGGAATTAAAAGCGGGGAAATCGAATTATCACAAGTGGAGCAAGAACAAACTTCGTATCTTTCTATAAAAATATTAAAAATAATGAGTGTGATTTATTTAATAGTATCTATTATAACCGCTATTTCTGCTGGAGCATTTATACAGGATCCAGGGTTTGGTGGAATATCCTTTTCAATAACAGGTGCAGTTGGTGTTATGATAATTGGATCGATATTCCAGTCTGTTCTCGTATTTTGCGGGATATGGGTATTTATCCTTTTAGTAGAAACAGTCATTAAAATTTATGAAAAAATGAAGTGAGTGAGAGGGAGAAACATATGCGAGTAAGAAACATCCAAGGGGAAGATTATGTAAAGATTCATTCTGTTTTAAATGATTGGTGGGGCGGGAGAGACATGGCTGCCATGTTGCCAAAATTGTTTTTCGTTCACTTTCAAGAAACGAGTTTTATCATTGAAGAAGAAGGAGAAACGTTAGGTTTCTTATGTGGATTTTTTTCACAAACATATAAAGATGAAGCATACGTTCATTTTATCGGTGTAAATCCGAAGTATAGAAGAAGAGGAATCGCATCGACATTGTATTCTTATTTCTTTGATGTCGCTCGTGCAAATAATCGTAAAGTTGTAAAAGCAATTACGTCACCAACTAATAAAAAGTCGATACAGTTTCATCAAGAAATCGGTTTTCGAATTGAGGCTGGGGATGATGAGGTAGAGGGTGTATCGGTACATACAAATTATGATGGGAATGGCGGGAGTAGAGTTTTATTTTTGAAACATGTGTAGTGAAATAAGCTTTACCTAAACGCACTGAGTTAAATGTATATCAAAACGTTATCCGTTGCATAAAGAATGACTGATTTTGTTAGCTTGATAGAGGGTAGTATGATAGTCGAAATGAATTTCCGTAACAAAATTTCATCTAAAAAAGAGGGATCTATATGAAATTTGAAAGAGATAGATATTTTTTACAGATGGCATTGGAAGAAGCTGAAATGGCATTAAAAGAAAATACATATCCAGTAGGAGCAGTTATTGTTGATGGAAATAATAATGTCATTGCAAGAGGAAGAAATAGAGTGCATCCACAAAAAGACATAACAGCTCACGCAGAGATAGACGCTATTCGCAATGCAGGGGAAGCAATGTTTGATGCAAAAATAAAAAATGAGAAGTTTACTATTTATAGCACGTTGGAACCGTGTCCAATGTGTACAGGGGGTATTTTATTCGCAAAAATACAGAGAGTAGTCTGGTTACTAAATGATGACTTAGGTTTTGGTGGATATAAAAAGATAAAAAATGCTTTAGTTTTCGAAGGGAAATTTAATAAAATCGACATAGTGGAAGAACCATTTGAAGACTTAAAAACAAGACAAAAAGAACTTATGAGACAATGGGAGCTAAATCCCAATAATATTATTAATTTGCGTAGGGCTATAAAAAAATAGTTGTTTCTTTCAATTAAATCGGGATGCTGCCACATTACCATCAATTTAAAAAATATAGTGAAATTATATCGATTTAACAATAGAATATGGAAGAATCTATTACGAATAGAAAGCCGTCCTAAAAGTATTCTAGGATGGTTCTTTTTGTTGTGAGGAGATAAAGAGTATGGAGAATAAACAGAGTAGAAATGAGTATGTAAGACGCATACATAAGGTTCAAGATTATATAGAATCAAACATAGACAGTTCACTATCCATTGAAGAGCTAGCTGATATAGCAGGATTTTCGAAGTATCATTTTCATCGGATTTTTAAAGGAATAGTTGATGAGCCATTATCTCGGTATGTGAATCGCTTGAAACTAGAAAGGGCAACACATCTACTTACATATCGCGCAGACATGACGATTACAGATATTGCGTATCACTTCGGATTCACAGATTCAGCAGTTTTCTCCCGAACATTTAAAAATTATTACGGCGTAAGTCCGTCTCAATATCGAAACGATAATAGCAAGAATTGCAAAGACGTAAGGGGAATTCCTCAATACAATGAATGTAAGAAGGTTCGAGGAAATGTTGAAATTGTAACAGCGGATAATATAAACGTCGCATACATAAGACATACAGGTACATATGAAGAGTTAGCTATAGCTTTTCCAAAAATGATAGAGAAATTATTTCATTACGCAGCGGGGGAAAACTATCATGTATTTGAGGATACGAAAGTATTAACCATTTACCACGATCATCATGAATTTACGGAGGACAATCATTTAAGAACTAGTTTATGTATAACAATTCCGAATGAGCCTGCAGTAGAAACGAACGACATTGGAATAATGGTAATACCTTCTGGAAAGTATGCGGTAGGTCATTTTGAAATATTCCAAGATGAATATAAAGGAGCGTGGGATTTCTTATATGGTGAGTGGCTTCCAAATAGCGGATATAAACCGAGAGATTCCTATCCTTTTGAAATGTATAAAAATGACCCAAGGCAGCACCAGGAAAATAAACATATAGTTGATATATATGTACCTATCGAACCTTTTTAATCATAGGTTAAAGGGGAATGAATAATGAAAACTGCTGAAAAGTTAGATCTAATTATAAAAGAAGAATACAAAAATATTAATGGTATGTTAGTAGTACAGAGAGGTAATATTGTTTTTGAAAAATATTATAACGGCCAAGGTCCAGATAATGCATTTCATGTAGCATCTGTCACAAAAACGATTATTTCTGCGTTAATTGGGATATGTGTAGATAAAGGCTATATAAAAAGTGTAGATCAAAAAGTAATAGAGTTTTTCCCTGAATATAAACGTACGGCATCTGCAGTAACAGTGAGACACTTACTTACAATGACAGCTCCATACCCTTTTGTAGACTGGCAGGAACCGTTAGAAGAATTATGTACACAACCAGACTGGGTACAGTATACACTTCATAGAATGGGGAACGGTGGAGAGATTGGATCTTTTAAATATTCATCTGCAGGAGCGCATGTACTATCAGCAATGATTACGAATGCAACAGGGAAAAGTGCACGTGAATTTGCGAATGAGTACTTATTTCAACCACTCGGCATGAGCGAAATTCCAAACTACAATATGAAAGCATTTGGATTCGATGACTTATTCGGAAAAGATGTGAAAGGATGGGTTCACGATCCAAACGGTATTTCGACGGGCGGCTGGGGACTAACGTTAACGGTTAGGGATATAGCTAAGTTTGGACAGCTGTATTTGAATGAAGGTATTCATAATGGAAAACAAATACTATCAAAATCATGGATAAAAGAATCAACAGAAATGAACCAAAATCAATATGGTTACTTATGGTGGTTTCGAGAAGAAGATGGAATCTTTTCATACTGTGCTATGGGTGACGGTGGGAATATGATTTGTTGTATTCCAGAGAAGGATTTGGTTGTAGTAATTGCTTCTGAAGCTATGCCGAATGCACGGGATAGATGGGAATTGATTGTGAAATATATTCTTCCTGGCATACAGTCAAATCAATAATGGTAGTAAAAAGATGGGGTGAATTTTGGTTTTATACCATCTTTTTGTTTTGTGACGTAAAGTTCATGGGAATGTAAGGGTTTTGTTAAAAGTGTAAATATTAGGGTTTTTTAATA
Organism: Bacillus cereus group sp. MYBK15-3; assembly: GCF_051916765.1. Classification (NCBI taxonomy): domain Bacteria; kingdom Bacillati; phylum Bacillota; class Bacilli; order Caryophanales; family Bacillaceae; genus Bacillus; species Bacillus cereus group sp. MYBK15-3. The sequence continues at coordinate 88,102 of NZ_JBQAHG010000010.1, read as the reverse complement.
TAAAAAGTCTTTCTTTATGTATAATGGGGACAAGGCCTAAAAATACTTAAATATTTAAGTGAATATTTTAAAAAGGGAGATTAAGGATATATGAAAAGCTTACTTCCAAAAACTTTAGCTGTTACAGGATTAATTGCTTCTTTATTAGGTATGGTTTCTTCCGTTTCATTTGCTTCGATTAGTTGGGATAATAATGCAACGTGGACAGGAAGCGGAGCAAAAGCTAAGGCAACTGCCTATACTGCAAAAAAGGACGAACCTCATTTTTACAAGATGACTGTAAGAGCTAGCTTTGATGATGGGACTTCTAAAGAGTTAGCATTGTATGATGCTAAAATTTCAGATCGTATAAACGTTAGCGTTGCATCCAAAGGGCCGGTGACCAGAGGTTATTCGGGTCATGAATGGATAATGGTAGGGGATAGTGCGTACACTTCTAAGGAAATGGTAATTAAATAAAAATCAACAAAAACCGTGAAAAAGGATACATACCTTTTTCACGGTTTTTAAAATGAGGAGGATATATGAATCTAGTATTAAAAGAAATAGTGGTGAAAAAAACAATATTCATTATGCTATTTATTGGATTTGTATTGACAATATGGCCAATCCTGATTGCAATGTCGACGCGAGATTATTATGATGAGAAATTTTATGATAGTAAAAATGGTTATTTTAATTATTACTATTCAGTTCAACTTACTAATATGGGGGAAATCAATTTCGAACAATTTCAGACGTTAATAGAATCTGATTTTAAAAACGCTAGTGTTATTACAAATGATATTCGTATTACTATTCCGGATATCGGCCACGTAATAATGAATGGTCTCCTTAATAAAAATTGGTCTCCACCTTTGCTAAAAGGTTCTCAGATGGGACAAGATGAAAAAAATAGTGTAATAGTGGGGAAGAAAATTTATAAGGATATGGCAACAATAAAATTATTTAATAAGGAATATACAGTTAAAGGCGTAGCTGGAGAAAATACTGGATATGAGTATAATATTAAAATTTTCGTCTCTCTAAATGACATGCCAGATGAGGTGAAACAGATGATACAAAAAGATAATACATTCCAAATGATTGTTCGTTCTAATGAAAACCCTATCAAGGAAATAGAAACTTTCATACAGCATATGAAACAGAACAATAAAGATATAAATGCCAAAGTGATTAGTGAAAAAGAGAACTATGAAAAGGAAAAAAACTCAAGTGAAGCCGTAGAAGAGTTACTCAGTTTTCCATATAGGCTTTTATGTATAGCTTTCATTACCAATATAATAGTAAGTTATTATTGGATTTATACGAAGAAAAAAAGTTTGTCGTTAAGGAAAGCTTTGGGAGCAAGTAATATAAATCTTTTTATTTTTATATTTAGTCAATTATTTTTATGTGCAATCACTGCATCAGCCTGTGCAATATGCATACAATGGATTTTTAGCATTTTGAGTGAAAATATTATAGAGTTTACAAGTTATAGTATTAGTTTACAGTCTACTCATATTGTAATGTGTGTATTTCTTTCACTTACTATAGCTTTCATCCTCTCTGTAATACCATTTGTATATGTGCTTAAAAGTGAACCTGCTAAAGCATTAAAGGAGTAAAAATGATGAGAATAAAAAGTGCGTTCATAGCATTAAAAAAGAGATTTCTATTTTCCGTACTTCTTCTAATACAGATTACATTTGGATTAGCAACTCTAACGAGTTCAATTAATGTATTTTATAATTTACACCATCTAAACGATAAATCCAGCTCGGTATTAAATGTGGATAAAACATATTTAGTTACTTTTGAAATGACGACAGATAGATTACAAAGCAATCAATTTAATAAAGAGAAAATTCAAGCGGTTTATAATACAATTCATCAAAATAAAGATGTGATTTCGTATGGTACATACGAGGAGCGAGTTATTGAAATAGAGTCAAGTAATAGACCATTTCAAAACAGTATGATTACTGATTTGAAACATAAAACGTTTCACGATGAAAGACCTACTATTAAAACAATTTTTGTAGATGAAAATTACTATAAAATGTTACGTTTACCTTTAAAACCTGAAGAAGGTTTCTCGCATGATGACTTTCAAAAAAATAGTGAAGAAAAAACAAAAGTTTTAATGGGTTCTTACTTTAAGAAATATTTTCAAGTTGGAGATACAATTAATGATCGATATACAATTATAGGGTTTTTGCCAGAAAATAAATTTATCGTAAATAATAATACGACGAACACATATTTGAAGTTGGATTACGCAATGATAATGCCTATGTCATTTGATAGATTTGAAAAATATGAAGCAATGTTTTTAAGACTACATCAAAGTACAGTTTTATATTTACAAAAAGGTGCAGATGTAAAGAAACTAGAAGAATCAATTCAACTTAAAGGAAACGGCGGTACGTTTCATTTAAAAAGTTTAGGTGATGAAATAAATGAAGATGTTACTCTTAACGGCTATTCGGAAATACCTCAACTTATAGTAGGAATCTTATTCGTTGTATTCTCGATCGTCGGAATTGTAGTAACGACCATTGTTTCTATCTTGATGAGAAAGCGGGAATTTGGTATAAAAATAGCTTTTGGCGAAAGTAAATTTGGTATGTTTATTCAAATTGTTTTAGAGAACATTATTGTAGCAATAACTGGCTTAGGAATGTCGATAACTTACTTTTCATGGAGGTATGGGGTTCTATTACAAATGTCGAAGGATTTAAAGGAAGCAACGGTATTAGACTTTAAATTGGATATGCCTATATTGTTTTTAGTATTTCTATTCTTATTATTAATCATCGTTGTCTCGAATGTAATTGTCTTCTTATTTATTAGAAAGCTTGAACCGAAAACATTAATAGGTGGATGGAATAATGGGGTTAATTGAACTAAAAGATATTAAGAAGGTGTATAGTAATAAGAATCATAATACGTTCGCGTTAAACGGTATAAATTTAACGATAAATAAGGGCGAAATTATAGCGGTAATGGGGCGATCAGGCTCAGGGAAGAGTACATTACTAAATGTTATAGGGTTAATTGATATGCCAAATGAGGGTGAATATATGTTAAATGGAAAATCATTAACTGAAATTAGAGCAAATAAAGTTCATAAAACAAGAAATGAAATGATTGGATTTATATTTCAATATTTTGCATTGTTAAAAGAACATACTGTACTAGATAATGTAGTGCTACCACTCACATATAGAAAGCTAAAGCAACGAGAAAGAGAAAATAAGGCGAAGTTCTATTTAGAAAAAGTAGGTTTAAAAGAACATATGCATCAAACACCGGACGAGCTATCAGGTGGACAACAGCAGCGCGTCGCAATTGCAAGAGCGTTAGTAGGTGAACCAGAATTAATATTGGCTGACGAACCGACAGGGAATTTAGATAGAAAAACAGGAGAAGAAATTATGAATTTGCTATTACAACTGAATGAAGAAGGACGAACGATTATTATTGTAACCCATGATATAGAAGTAGCGAATAAGTGTACTAGAATTATTGAGTTAGTTGATGGGGAAGTTGTGCGGAGTTAGTAATTCAACAATTATATCTAATTTAAGAATCCGTATTGATTAATTTTTCAAGATGGATTCTTTTTATTTGTAGGATTAAAGTAAAACAACAAATCCCCCGTAACTTTTTATGATAGAAATTCGTTTAACAAAAGAAACGATTTTTAATGAGGAATGGGGGAGAACAATGAAAATTTTAATACTAGGTGGTACACGATTTTTGGGAAGAGCTGTTGTAGAAGAGGCTTTGAACAGAGGGCATGAAGTTACATTATTTAACCGCGGAACAAACAAAGAAGTTTTTCCTGAAGTGGAGCAGCTGATCGGTGACAGAAATGGTGATGTATCAAGTTTAGAAAATCGAAAATGGGATGTTGTTGTGGATACATGTGGGTTTTCTCCGCATCACATTAGAAATGTTGGAGAAGTACTTAAAGATAATATTGAACACTATATATTCATCTCAAGCCTTTCCGTATATAAAGATTGGATTCCGCATGACATAAAAGAAGACTATATATTACAACCTGAACCGACGGAAGAGCAAATAAAGGCTGTAGAGAATGGTGAAATATCTCCTTATGAGCATTATGGTGCGCTGAAAGTATTATGCGAAAAAGAAGCAGAGAAGTATTGGCCGGGGCGTGTTTTACACGTAAGAGCAGGACTTCTTTCAGGAATGTTCGATTATACAGATCGACTTCCATACTGGATCGGGCGTGTAGCAAAAGGAGGTAACGTGTTAGTTCCAGGAAGAAAAAATCGTCCAGTGCAGATAGTTGATATAAAAGATGTCGCGAGATTTGGACTCAACATGGCAGAAAATAATAAAGCAGGTACATTCAATATAACAGGTCCGAATGATGAATTGACGATGGAAGAGCTGTTAAATACGTGTAAAAAAGTTACGAATAGCGATGCTGAATTTGTTTGGGTAGACGAATCGTTTATGAGTGAACACAATGTGCAGCCTTGGACAGAAATGCCTTTGTGGATTCCAGAAACTTTCCCATTAGATGGTGAGACGAAGCCGTGGAGAGGCGGGTTTTCTATTTGTATCGAAAGTGCGGTTAATGAAGGGCTTACTTTTAGAAGAATAGACGAGACAGTTACAGATGTGTATGAGTGGATGGAGAGTACGGAAGAATGGGAATTAAAAGCAGGTATTTCAGGCGAGAGGGAGAAGGAATTGTTAGAAAGATGGTATCAATAAATTTAGCGGAGTTCTTTGAATATGCTTGATTGCACATAAGGAGGAAAAGGTGATGTGGAAAGACACCATTCACAGTATCTCATCAAATTTAAGCTTGAAAAACCCAGCTACGAAGGATGAACTTACTGATATACAAAAATGTTTACATGTGGAGTTACCGAATGATTTATATCAATTATTACAGGAAACAAACGGTATAGAAGGTGAATATGGTGACTTTATATGGTCTGCTTCAAAAATTAAAACTGAAAATATGAGTATGAGAAATATAGTTGATTTTAAGGATTTATACATGCCTTTTGACTGTTTATTATTTTTTGCTGATGGGGGAAATGGTGATTTGTTTGGCTATTCCATTTTGAATGGAAAAGTACAAAGAGATGATATATATGTATGGAACCATGAAAATGATAGTAGAACGTGGGTTGCTCCTTCTTTAAAGACTTTTATGGAGTGGTGGGAGAGTGGAAAGATGATAATTTAAATATAGTATCAAAAAAAGTGCCTTGTTACTAAAGAAACAAGGCACTTTTTCACGAATAATTAATCTACCACTCAATCGGTTCTTCTCCGTACATCTCCCATAGCTTAGGAAACATCTTTTTTAAACCTTCTTCATCGTCTTCATTCCAGTCAAATTCAAAATCTACATCGTCGAATTTTTCATTAGATAAGACATGGTAAAGTGTAAAGTAAGTATCATCTTCGTCACCAGTTTTTTCTGCATATACAGTGAAACCGAAATATAAAGAAAGTTCTTCTATTTCTGGGACGTCATACTCACTCAAATTTTCTAATACAGGAATTAATCGTTCTGGATCTTCAATACAAGCTTCGTATGTCTCTTTTCCTTGATATAATAACCATCCGCGGAAGTAATCGAAAGTATCATCTGAACAACCACCCATAATAATATAGGCTGCTGCCCATAAACGGGAGGTATAGGAATCTTTCAAAAGACGATGCATATGCGTATCAAAAGCTACAATTTCATGTACTGTACGTTTAGCAAGGTGGGAAGTAAGCCATTCTATTTGTTCTTCTTGGTCTTCACCTTTCGTTTTTGCACGATTAAGTAGTTCCCAAAATTCTTCTTCTGTTATCGTTTTTTCTTTTATGTAATCTTCCCCAGGCAACGGGTCTGTATATCCCTTTTTACGTTTGGAAGCAATTAGTTTGTTAGCTTCTTTCATACATTCTTCTTCTGTTTCAAACTCTTTCGCTTTCACACTGCCAGCTGTGCCGATTTTTCCGTAAAACACAACATAGTCTTTTTCTTTCACAACGATTTTCCAAAACTTATTTGATTTCTCAGTTTGCTGGATTAATAACGTTTCCATCCGTACCCCCATAATGTTTTCTAGTGTGCAATATGATTGTAACATATGTATATACACTTGTAACGATGAAAAGTAATGGTTCAGAAAATTAGGAAATGATTGAATGAAGTGAATAAATTTAGTAACCTTATTTGTACAGCAATTACATAATTGTTTTGTAATAATTCAATATTTGTATAAGGGGGGCGTTAAGGTTGGATCTTACGTTTAAAGTAGAGGAAACATGTTTTAATTACCGCGTCGGAGCAATTTGTAAACTGGATAATAAAATACTTATTCTTCAAAACAAAGGGGAACATTATTGGTATGTACCAGGCGGAAGAGTGAAAATGCTAGAAAATAGTGAGGATGCGTTACAACGAGAACTTGCAGAAGAACTAGGTGTTCCTATTAAAGGGAAGAGATTAATATGGTCAGTAGAAAATTTCTTTACACTTTCTGAGCGAAAGTTTCATGAAATTAGTTTTTATTATGAAGTAGAGCTACATGAGTTACCTGCGAGTGGAGCGGATCAATATATTTTGGAAGAAGAGGGTAGAACGTATTTGTTTAGATGGGTGCCAGTAGAAGAACTGCATACATATAACTTACAGCCTGCATTTATAAAAGAGAAAGTAAAGGATGTATCAGTTCACACAGAACATATCGTATTACAAAAGTAAACGTATTCGGAGGAGAAAACGGTGAAGGGGACTAAAAAAGAGGTACATATAAATGACAAAGTAATTCGTTACACACATATCGAAAAAGGTTCTAGTACGGTTTGTTTTATGTTTTCAGGTTCAGGATACAATTATGATAAGCCGTTATTTTATTACGCAACGATGTTAATGCTTGAACATAAAATAGATGTTGTACATATTCATTATTCTTATGATGGACAATTAATGAATAAACCAATGGAAGAAGTAACGAAAGTAATGATGGATGATATTAATCCTGTAATAAATGAAGTATTAAAAGATGAGCAATACAACGAGACTATGTTTTTAGGGAAGTCACTCGGAACAATTCCGATTGCAAATGATTTAATGAAGAGAGAAGAATTCGCGCAGTCAAAAATGATACTACTTACACCTTTACTGACGTTTGATACAATTTTTGATTCTATCTTACATAGTCGACACGAAGGGTTTTTAGTTATTGGGGATAAAGATCACCAATACAATGCAGATCAAATTGATCAGTTATATAAAACGAATTTACAGATTGAAGTTGTCAAAAATGCAAATCATTCTGTAAATGTTGGGGGATATGAAACGGAAAATTCAATTGAGGCTATAGCGAAAATAATAGGAAAACTTAAAGAAGTTGTTAGGACAAACTAACCTATTAATACATGCAAAAGAGGTGCGAATTGCACCTCTTTTACTTTAATAAGCCTTCAAAACATGAAGTAAATAATCCTTACGATTCAGCGGATTATAATCAACACGTTTTCGAGTAGGGAAGGGAGCCATAAGTTTTGTGAAACCAGCTGGCTTCGTTGTAAATATGCCTTCTCCTTCTGTAAATGAATGTAGTATTCGTTTGAAACTCTCTGTTTTCGCAACAGGTAATGATCCTGTTAACTGATAAGAATTGTTATTGAATATAGGCTCTGCAAAAGTTGCTGGAACGGCAGCGAGCTTATACATTGCGGTACTAATTGCTTGCTCCGGTACAGTTAATTCAAACGCATTAACTGGTTCATATACATATGTTGCAGCTTGTTTTAAAGCATCCATTAAAACGAGCGGTGTTAAGTTTCTAAAGTCACTCGCTGTTGTAACAGGACTAGCATAACCAGTATGTGTTAACGTGACGATAATATCTGTAACTTCCCACCCATATAATCCTTGTTTTAACGTTTGAAATACCGTATCTTCAATCGCTTTATGAAATGCTAAAGGTAGTGAGCCGAGCTCAACACCTAATTTATATGTTATACCGCAATTAAGTTCACCACGTTCAACTTTGAATCCGATTGTTGCGTAAAATGGATTCTCTTTTTCACCCATTACTTCAACAGAATTGCCTACGCCAATTGGTTTCTCGATACATACAACTCGCGTATTTGAAAAAATAACCTGCAAATTATATTTCTCATAAAGTGTTGTTTCAATTACTTCTTTTTGTACCTCACCGAAAAGGCGAATATATAGTTCATTATGAACATCGTCTTTCCAAACTTTAATGAGCGGATCTTCTTCACAGAGTTCCATAAGAACAGCGTATAAATTATGAATTTGCTCTTTAGGTACCGCATCAATGGCAGCTTCCATTTGTGGTTCGGCAAAGTGAATATCTTTTATATAATCCGTACGTTCACCGATAATATCACCAATTTTAATATCATTCAGCCCCCACACTTTACCAAACTCACCGCTAGGAACGGTAGAAGTTTGAACGGTATCTCCATTATGAAATAGGCACATTTTTTTTATCTTTTCTTTATGGAATAGAGACTTACTGCGCTGTATATTAACATATTTTCTAACATGTAAGCTACCTGAAAAAACTCTTATATAAGCAACCTTTTCTCCAGAAGGTTCACGTTCAATTTTAAAAACAACACCGGATAATGGTTCCTCTTGTGCCGATGTAAGAGCTGGAATGAGAGCCGGAAGTTTTTCAAGAAGTTCTGTTACGCTCATACCAGTCATTGCTGAACCGAAAAAGATTGGATACACATTCGCTTGCTGTATTTGCTGTTCTAGTTTTTCTCTTAATAGTGCGTCCGGTATTATTTCGTTATTTACATATGATTCAAGTAACGATTCATTAAATGGTGCTAACAGTTCCATACAATCGTCATATGATTTGTATTCAATGATCCGGGCTTCTTTCGTTCCTTCGTTTAGAACAGAGTAGAAGGGGAATGCTTCATTTGAAAGAACCTCTTTTATTTGTTCCATAACTTTTTCAGTGTTTGCGCCACTACGATCAATTTTATTAACGAATAAAATAGTCGGTATGTTTAGTTTCTGTAATGTTCGCATTAAAATTTTTGTTTGTGCTTGCACACCTTCAACGGCAGAGATAACTAAAATCGCACCGTCTAGAACGCGGAATGATCGCTCCACTTCAGCGATAAAATCAGCGTGTCCAGGTGTATCAATGACATTTACTTTTACAGCATCAATAAAGAAAGAAACGACAGATGCTTTAATCGTAATTCCGCGTTGTCTTTCTAATTCCATTGAGTCAGTTTGTGTATTACCACTATCTACTCGGCCAATTTCTTTAATCACATTCGTTTCATAAAGAATACGCTCAGTCAAACTCGTCTTGCCAGCGTCTACGTGCGCGACAATCCCTATATTTATTGTTGTCATTTGTGAATATCCTCATTTCATTTTCCATTTTCAATTCCTCATTTCTATTTGTATATTGCCGCATTATCAATCACTCTCCAGTTCTTTAAATTAGTATTATTATAGTGCAATTAACATTATTTGTAACGCTACAAAGCGCCTTAATTTGGAAAAAATAAAATGAAAACAAAATGCTTGCATTCTAAATCGATATAGATTATATTAATTGACATATCAACTATTGATACATCAAATGTTTTTATTTTGATTGTAAAGGAGGGTTAATTTGACAAGTTCATGCTCAAAAGAAGCGATTATTTTATATAAATTACACTTTCTAAATAAAGAAGTAAGTTCGAAATTTGAAGGGTGTACGGGTATGAGCCAGTCTCGATTAGAGCTTATACTTCAGTTATATGAAGTAGGTGAAATTAGTCAAAAAGCACTTCAACAAGAAGTGAATATTGATAATGCTGCGATAACAAGGCATTTAAAGCAGCTTGAGGCCAATGAAATGATTGTAAGACGTAAAAATCCAGATGATAACAGAATTACGTTAGTTTCTCTTACTGAAGAGGGACGAAATAAAATTCAAGCATTTCAAGAGGAAAAAGAACGTTTTGCAGCATCTGCATTTAAAGGATTAAGTGAGGAAGAACGCGATAATCTTTTAAATATGTTAAATCACATTCAAGAAAATATAAAAGAATTATAAAAAAGGGAGAATACAACTATGACTAACTCAGTAAAAACAAATGATTTTAACGAAATTTTAACAGGACGTCGTTCAATTCGTAAGTACGACCCTTCAGTGAAAATTAGCAAAGAAGAAATGACAGAAATTCTTACAGAAGCAACACTTGCACCATCTTCAGTAAACATGCAACCATGGAGATTCGTAGTGATTGAAAGTGACGAAGCGAAAGCAACACTTGCGCCACTTGCGAAATTCAACCAATCACAAGTAGAAACATCTTCAGCGATGATCGCTTTATTTGGTGATTTAAATAACTTTGATAACGCAGAAGAAATTTACGGTACAGCAGTAGAGCGCGGTTTAATGCCAGCAGAAGTAAAAGAAGATCAAATGAAAAAACTTTCAGCTTACTTCTCAATGGTTACACCAGAAGTCATGAAAGATACAGTGCTAATTGACGGTGGTCTTGTAGCAATGCAATTTATGCTAGCAGCTCGTGCTCACGGTTACGATACTTGTCCAATTGGTGGATTTGAAAAAGACCAAATCGCAGAAGCATTTGGACTAGATAAAGAACGTTACGTACCAGTAATGTTAATTTCAATCGGAAAAGCTGCTGATAGTGGTTACCAATCAGTACGTCTTCCAATTGACAAAGTTGCTGAGTGGAAGTAATCTAATTAGGTCATAGAAATATATGGAATATGAAAGGGGAAACACCATGATTATTATTCACGCAATATTTCAAGTAGACCCAGCAAAACAACAATCATTTTTAGAAGAAATTCAGCCACTCATTCACGGTTCAAGAGAAGAAAGTGGAAATGTATCTTATGATTTATATAAAGATACAGAAAAAGAAAGTGTTTATACGATGGTAGAAGTATGGAAAGATGAAGCAGCAGTTGCGAGCCATAATACGAGTGAACACTTCACATCTTTCGTTAGTAAAGCAGCACAGTATTTAACTGCTCCATTAGATATAAAAGCTTATAATGGAGAGTTAGTGAAATAATAAGGTAGAAAAGATGACTTTAGCGTATAGCTGAGGTCATCTTTTTTTGTATAAGTAGAACCTACTTTCGACACAGTTATGTTGAAAGATAAGTATTGCTTTCATATTCAGTAATAGCAGTGAATTACGTGTTAAATTCGAACATTCGGTTTATTAGAATATTTTTCCATGTTATAATTTTCTTGTAAATAAAAGGTAGAGGGGAGTAAGTGATGGGAGAATTTCAAAGTAATTTGCATAGGGCAACGCAACTTGCAACGAAAATGAGAAATGCTTCAGATCGAATGCAAAGTGCTACTAGTCGCTCTATAAATAAGGCAACGCGTACGACACTATCTGTGAACTTTAAAGCGCAAGAAGCAAATCAACAAAATTTACAGATCACGACACAATTTTGCGCTGCTTTTCAACAAACGATTGATAATATCCATTCCGTAGCAAATGAATTTGAGAAAATGGATACCGGACTTCAAAAGACTTTTCAATAATGTAACAACCTACGTAAAGGGGAAAAGGTAGGGAGAAAAGATGAGTCAAGAAATTGAAACGAGAATCAGTCAATGTAATCAAAAATTACGAATTATATTTGAAGAACAAAATGAAAACCGAATCGCGCTGCAAAATCAAGAACGAGCTGAGGCTAGTTTTCATGAATGGAAAAATAGAAATAATCGTTTATTTAATCGAATACTAGAAACTTGGTATGGTGACAAAGAAGCATTTCACCTTTTTACGAATATGCGGCAAGAGATCGGGCAGTACGAAAGAAAACTTACATTCGAATTAGAAAACGAAAAAGAGACGTTGCTTAAAGAAAAACGGCATCTCAGCGAGAAAGAAAATGACCTTTCCTATGAACAGCAGCAACTACAAAGGGAGGCCAATACATGAGTTTAAACATGTATTTGGGAGAAGTACAAAGTCAAACGCAAAGTATGAACGCTATATGTAATGCTACGATTCAAAGTATGGAACAAGCCATTCAATCTATTGATGCCTTTGCGATAGACACAGTATTACAAGGACAAACATATAGTAGTGCAAAAGCCTACCTTGTCCAAACATTTCGGCCATTAGCGCAAGGAATCATATGCTTATGTGAAGAATTAATTCGCCAAAATGAAGCATTTCCAAATGAGTTCCAAGCGAAAGTTGCTTCGACAGATGTGATTGAACAAGAAATAAGAGAATAAATAAGGGGAATTAATCAATCGATTACAAGTATAGAAGCAATAGAAGTACTTACACCAATGCCCGGAGTAGGTGCAATTGTAACGGTATTAGGTGCAATGAGAAAAAAACTGGAAGAAAAACTAGAGCATTTATATGAATTCAATCATTCATCCAGCAACAACTACAGCACCGCTCTCCAATTAGCAGCTAGCATCACAGCCGGACTCGCTGAAGTGCAAAGTGGGAAAGGATTTAGTCCTGTGAGTGGTACGTTTAGTACACAAGGGTTGAATATGGATTGGGTGAGTTCGATTCAGGGGATTATAGAAGAAACAGCTCGAAAAAATGATCAGTCAATTAAAGATATAGAAACAAATAACATAATTGAGAAGAAATCTCCGGTTAGAAATGCTTGTGACGATGCGACAGACAGTATAGTTGGCACGTTTGAAACAGCGAAAAAGATGTGGGAAGCTATTCAAAGAGGATCGGGGAAAGCTATTGGTGATGAAATCGAGTCCGCAATAGCTTTAAGTAATATGGACATAGGAACTTTTATTAATGTAACCTATGCACTTTTCCATTTGGATGAAACTGCAAAAAATATGTGGCATGCATTTTCAAATAAAATAAAACGAGATATGATAGAGGGAGATGCAGAGAGTCGTACAGAATTGACTACCTATGGATTAACACAAATAGCTACCACAATATTAGGCGATAGGGCACTAAATAAAGTAGGCCATATCACAAAAGGAGCAAAAGCATCAAGTGGAGTAAGTACATTTGCTAATGCAGTAAAATTAGCAAAAGAATTGAAGCCTACGCTTGAAATGTTACAATCATTTAAGAGAAATGCTTCCTATGCATTCTCTAGTGTTGGTGGAACTATTATAACCAAAATACCACACGGTGAATTGATAGAAGCTTATTATAAGTTTGCGAAGTCTAAAGATGGTGGTAAGGGTACGGGTAAAACTGTAAGCAATTATCTTGATGATATAGTCGAGGCTGGTGGTACCAGAAGAGAAATAAATTCTAAACTTCGAAATCCATTAGATAATCCTAAGATAGCAAAGGAGATTGAGGGAAATACTGAAGCTGTATATGGATATTCACCTAAGAAGGAATCTGCCTTAAATAAGTTTGGGGTAGACTGGACAAATGGTGATGAAGTTGCTTATGCAAGAAGCGAAAGAATAAAGTATCATGAAAAAATACAACAAAAAAGAATACAACTAGAACAAGATATTAAAAATCTTCAAAATGATGGGCTATCTATGGAGGAAATTGCTAGATTGAAAGTCGAAGAGCGAAATCAAGGAAGAATGGAAACGTATATAAAATCTAATAATTTAGATGGATTGAATGCAATGAAAGAAAGAAATATTCTTGAATATGGCAGGGCAGAAGGACCTACACCTGAACAACTTTATAAAAAGTATGGTTCATGGGAAGATGTGATATATGGCAGTTTAAAAACAAATCCAGCAATGGATGTCTTGACAGGATTATTTCATAGTATGGGAGGAAAATAATTATGAAAGAAGAAAAAATACAAGGTAATATAAAGTGGATTGCATACAATAATTTAAGATTTAGAATAGAGAAGGTTAATGATGATTCATCCGTAATTTGGGTTTCTGATAATTTTGTAAATTTATGTTTTACCTTAGTAATGAATGACTTTTTAAGTAAATGTGAGGATGAGTTGAATATAAATATCGAAATTGATTTGACTTGGAATAATCATAGAGGTTTGATTATAAAAAATCATGATATAAATCTAATTTTAGGAGAAATAATTAATTTTATTAGCGAATGGGAGTTAGAAGGAAATTCAAATGCTGATAATTTTTCTACGGAAGAGTGGTATTCAGCATAAGCTTGCAGGGTATGCTAGCTTTCCATCATTTTTAGGAATTTAAAAATATGGAGGGAAATTTAAATTTAATGTATGTTTAGGGGACATTGAATGTGAATTGAAACTAAAGAGTTAGATAAATATTTTAAGCAACTAGTGAGGAATGAATTCTGTATAGTAAAGAATTCATTCCTTTTAAGTTTGTTTTAATTTACTTGTAATTATAGTAGTTAATATTTGAAGAGGCAATCACCCTAAGTCGTAAAGACACGAAAGCCTATACTCAAAGTAAGATTTCAAAGCTTTAGGAAGAAATTGGTTGAGTTAAAGGGGCTAAGGATGATACTTAGGATACGGCTAACGGTAAACCTAGCAGTAGCAAAAACACAAATGTAGATAATTTTGATGCAAAAACAGCTACAAATAAGCAAAAAGGTAATTATGGTGAAATAAAATCTAGTGACAATTTATTGAATAATCAAAGTTTAAAAGAAGCTGGATTTGATTTAAAGCCAGTCGGAAAAAGTGCACCATCAGGCATAAATGATAAAATAGTAAAAGGAATTGATGGATTATACGAAAATGCAAATGCAGAGTCAAAGATCAAATACGTTATAGATGAAGCTAAGTTTGGTAGTTCACAATTGGGGAAAACTAAAGATGGACGACAAATGTCAAATGATTGGTTGAATGGTGCGAAGACCAAAAAAAGTAGAATATTTAAAGCTGTTGATGGAGATAAGAAATTGGCAGATAAGATTAAAAGAGCGCTGGAAAGAAATCAAGTAGAAAGAGTACTATCACAAGTCGATAGTACCGGAAAAGTAAAAACATATAGATTAGATGCAAAGGGAAATATTATTGGAGAATGGCCATAATTTAGAAGCTAGGAGGAATCAAATAGAATGAGAGATTATTTAATTATAGAAGAAAAATGTAGAGAAGGAATTGAATATAATAAAGAGTTTATTCAAGAAAATAAAGAGGATATTAAAAGTTTAGAAGAAGATGAGAAAAAGGGAATTCAAAGATATTCTAAGGATAATAATAGTATTATAGAAGGAACCTACTTATCAAGCTTTAATTATGAGTTAGAGGATATTAACGCAAAATATTCCCTAGGAGAAGCTATCCATACAATAGAAGGAGATTTTGACAACGCTCTTATTGATTTGGGGCATATAGGGGAAAGAGAAGTTGGATATTTAAATCTAATTTGGATGATATCTCTAGGGATTTTATTAGAAACGGATAAAAAGAATCTTGTAAGTTTAGCCAAGCTAGTTGAGAAGGAAAATATGAACGACGCAGTAATCGATTTCCTCTTATGCGCTAGTGATATCGGATACACAAAAATGACGAACAGATATTATAAAGAAAATCCATATGCAAAAACGAAAGAGATTATAGAACTTGCACAAACAGATAAAAGAGAAGCATCTAAAAGATTACAAACGTACATGGAGAAAGAATGGTTTAAAGGTCATTATGATTATGAATGGAAAAATGCCCATAAAGAACCTGGATATGTGGGGTATTGGAGCTTTGAGACAGCTGCAATAGTAAAGATACTCGGACTTGATGATACAAGTTTAAAAGGTAATAACCATTATCCATATGATTTGGCACATTATAAAAATGAAATGAAATTTAAGCATATAGACCTAAGTGAATATCACTATGAAGATGAGACAGAAGAAATCGAGGATATAGTAGAAGGAATTGAACATAATCCTACATTGGAAAATATTATTCCGCCAAGATGGCATTCATTGGTCAATGAATTAATACATGATTATGAGAATATGGATGATAGTAGTTTTTATGAAAAATACAAAAAAACGATAGGAATAGGTCAAGTATGGTTTTTACCACAAGAGTATGAAGAAGAGAATGAGCAAAAAAATCTATTAGGAAGTTTAATTGTGTTTGCCCTGACGGTAAGAGATTATATATTACAATTGGATTATAAAGAGGATTTAGAGGACTACATTGATAATCTTAAAAATTTCTGGAATGGATCAGAAACAAAGTTAATTCAATTTATTTTAGAGAATGATCAAAATTATTATGCATGGGTACCAAAAGAAGCAAACATCCCAAATATGTATGAAGTGAAGATAGAGAGTGTCGATGTAGAGGAAGTTCTATAACGAGCAAATCGAAATGGTTTTTATTATATGTAATATTAGAATGCATTTTACTAGTTAATTGAAAACAATGCATGCGTGGCAGAAAAAAGGATGTATTGTTACTAAAAATTAGAGGGAAAGAAGGCTGTTGGATTGAGTTAAGCACCTCATTGTCAATATACGACAATAGGTGCTTTTTTGCGTGCAATGAAGAAAAAATAAAAGATTTATTTTCACTCTATTTCATCTTCGAATTACATGTTATAATTTGGAAAAAATATATTCTTAATTTTTAGATAATTAAAAGGTGGTAGATTACTATATGAGTACATTAAAGAAAATTACTAATAATATTTCGAAGGTTATTATAGGTAAGGATGAAGCGATTGAACTTGCAGCTATAGCTCTTATAGCAAGAGGACACATTTTATTAGAGGATGTACCTGGGACAGGAAAAACAACATTAGCGAAAAGTTTGGCTAAAAGTGTGGACGCTAAATTTCAAAGAATACAATTTACAGCGGATACTTTGCCTGGAGATGTTATTGGTCTTGAATATTTTCATGTAAAGGAATCGGATTTTAAAACAAGGTTAGGACCGATTTTTGCAAATATCGTATTAGTGGATGAAATTAATCGAGCTGTACCGAGAACACAATCTTCGTTACTTGAGGTTATGGAAGAGCGTACTGTTACAATTGCGAAACAGACACATTCATTACCAGAACCTTTTTTAGTTATAGCAACGCAAAATCCACTCGAATCAGCGGGCACATTTCCGTTACCAGATGCTCAGTTAGACCGGTTTTTACTCACAATACGCCAAGGTTATCCTACGAGAGAAGCTGAAAAGGAAATGATGAATCGGTTTCAAATGAATGATCCATTAGAAACGTTACATTCTATTATTTCAAGTGAAGAAATTATTACGATGCAAAAGCGTGCAAGAGAAGTGTTAGTAGGGAATGATGTGCAAGATTATCTCCTTGAAATTATTGAAGCAACTCGTAACCATGAGTTAATTGAAATTGGTGTAAGCCCTCGGGGAACGTTGGCATTTATGAGAGCAATTCAAGCACGGGCAATATTAAATGAAAGAGATTACTGTACGCCAGATGATATTAAGACGCTCGCTGCATCAGTTTGTGCTCATCGTTTAACGTTAACGATTGAGGGAGAGATGAAAACGACGAAAGAACAAATTATGAAAGAAATTCTTCATACGATTAGTGTGCCAGTGGAGAATGTACGATGAATCAACAGCTTGCGTATACATCTTTAGCGGAGCCTTTCGTAATGGGGGTTATGTCAGTTGTAGCCGTTATTTTAAGTGTATTTTCAAGTAATCTACTGTTTTTATCTCTCGTATTTTTATATGTAATTTTAATAGGTGCTATGCATGTATATATACGTAAAGTATCTCGTGTTGAATGGGAATACAGTCAAGGGAATTCGAATGTTTTTATAGGTGAAACGAATATGTGCAAAATGAAAATTTCAAACAAGTCGATATTTCCTATTCTTAATATCGTATTTCGATTTAAATGTGAAAATAAGCTAACTTGGAATCATGATGAAATAAACAAAAATCATAGTACAGGTTCAAATTATTATATGAATTTTAATTTAAAAGGAAGGGAGTCAGTTTCATTTGATTTGCAAGCTGTAGCGTTAAAAAGAGGCATCGCGAAATGGGAAGAAGTTGAAATTGTTATTACTGATCTCTTTGGATTTATAACGAACCATATAACATATAAACAAGTTGATACGCCCTCTTATTTAGTCTTACCAGCTGTTCCGAAAATACAAGTTCCTGAATTACAAGAATGGTCACGAGGATTTCGAAAAGCGATGTCTTCACCCTTATATGATGAAACGAAAGTAATGGGAGTAAAGTCTTATGAAAATGAAGATTTTCGTTCCATCCACTGGAGTGCAACAGCGAAAACAGGGACGCTAATTGCGAAAAAGTATGAGCGAACACAATGTGATAAATACGCGATTTATCTCAACTTGCAAAATAAAAGTGGTGTTTCTTTGCGAAATGATATAGAGGAACTAATTGAATTAACAGCAGGTATATGCAAACAACTTCTTATGCAAAACTGTTCGTTTGAAGTATGGATCAATAGTGTAAAAGATAACGGTTTGCTACATATAAAAAATGGGGATAATCGGAAACATTTGCAAAATGTATTAAAGGTACTTGCCTCGATATCAGACCAAGATACGCCTATATCTTCTTCTTACTTTTACACAGCAGGCTTTCGTCGAAAGGAACTGGATGCGGTTCCTTTAATTATCGGTACTTCACCAAAGAAATACAGTAGAACGAATAAATGGATTGTAATGAAAGAATAAGAAGGGGCTTATGTCATGGTGAATAAGAAGCGGCATATGAAAGTGAAGTTATGGAGTGTAAGAACTTTAATCATACTTTTCTTTGCGATTAGTGCGATAACGTTATCACAAGGTGTTGTGTATGTACAAGACATAGTAAAAGAGTGTTTTTTCAGTAAGACTAAGACAATATCGGAAAGAAATTATGATTTTACTAGTATAGGTGAAAATTTCGATGATTCCAAAATAGATGAAGATGAATATGAAGAAGTAGAAGATACAGGTATAAGAACGAAAACGGGTAAAAAATTTCAACCTTTCGAAAGAGAAAGTCTATGGAGTGACGTGCTTTCTGTTCTTTCAAATATATGGATTACTATAGCTTTTTATGTGATAATTGCAATATCAATTATATATGCCATCTACAAGTATATTAGGAAAAAATTGACGAAAACAGAAATAGTACAGGAGAAAGAATTGGTTACAAAGCACACTGCGGTAAGAAGCATAAAGAATGAAAAAGTCATTCATCAGTTAGAACAGCCGTTACCGACAGATAAGATAAGAAAAACGTTAGTTGAATGGGAAAGAACATTACCATTTCATGAACAGAGAAGATCTTATGAAACGATGCAACAATGGTTAAAAAGAATTTGTAGAACAAGGGATATTATCTCGTTATATGAGTCTGTTCGTTATGGTGAAAAGACGTATACGGATTTAGATGTGGAAGAAATAATGAAGTGGGTAGAGGGAGATGGGAAGGTGGATACATAAATATTCACCTTTTCTTTTTTATATGGAAATTTGATTAACATGAATTATTTTCTTATATGAAACCGTATTTAAATAGATAAACAAAATTAACTTTATTTACTTATACTTCATTACATGTTAACCTATACTTAATTTTTATAAATTATAATTAATTTTTGATTTTTTAAGGGTGTGAAAATGTAATGAAATCGGTATTAAAAAGCATACTTATTTCCTTTGTTTTTTCAGCAGTAGGTATGTGTTGGTTACTGTACGTATTATTCAAAGGGGACGGAGACTGGTTATTGTCTTGGATAGGTGTATTAATGGCATATTTATCTTTATATACTTTAATAGATTTATATTGTAAAAATACATACGATAAAAAAATAAATAAATGGCTTATAAAAACAGCGGTGACTAGTTTTAGTTTTTCTGTATTAGGAATCTCATTTTGTATCATACATGAGCTATTAACACCATGGAGTCTTAGTTTAATGGTGTGGTATTGGTTGCTAATGTTAGTATTATTTTTAACAACTATAATATCATTAATCAGTTTAGTATTTGTTAATCGTAAAAATCACAATTTCACCGTTGGATATAGAATGCTCATACTTCTAAATGTATTTCTTACACTAGGACCAGTATTATGGCCGCTATTACTTTCTATTATTGGAAATGGTATGAATGCTAGTGCGGGCTGGTAAAAAGGAATATAAATTAGTTGTGTAAAGAATAGGATGAAAAGTTGATATAGAATTTTAAATGTTTAAGAGAACATGTTTACATAAAAAATAAAAACATGTTCTCTTTTTATTTGCATGCATAACTCTTCCTCAGTTTACCGTATTTAAATTTAAACGTAAGTATTTCGTAAGGAATGGATAAGAAAAAAGAGAGATTTATCATATAGGATGAAAGTATAGCTTGAATCAATCCGATATTAATGGAGGAGAGAAAGCCTTATGAAAAAATGTAATTCAATTAAGTTAGCAAGTTTTGCAGTTTTATTAGCGGGTACTGCTCTATTCACACCTGGCTTTACTGTGACTGCAGAGTCAACTCAAAATATTTCTAGTTCGTCACAAGTACATGATCAAAAGAATCGTAATGGCTGGAAACAAGTAATGCAGGAAACAGTACAGCTTGGTGCTGTAGGAATATTAGCTAAGGCGTCTAATAATGGAAAAACTAGTAGTTTTACTGCTGGCGTGGCGGACTTAAGTACAAAGAAACCGGTGAATTCGGATTATCGCTTTCGGATTGGCAGTGTGACGAAGTCGTTTACTGCCACGACTATTCTTCAATTAGTAGGAGAAAAGCGCTTACAACTTGACGATCCAATTGAAAAGTGGCTACCGGGTCTCGTGCAAGGAAATGGGTATGATGGTAATCAAATTACGATACGACAACTTTTGAATCATACAAGTGGTATCGCTGAATATTTAAAGTCAAAAGACGCGGACATAATGAATTCGAAAAAAACGTATACAGCAGAAGAAATAGTGAAAATAGGCCTTTCGCTGCCTCCAGATTTCTCGCCGGGTAAAGACTGGTTGTATTCAAACACAGGATACGTAATACTAGGAATGCTTATTGAAAAAATAACTGGAAATAGTTATGCGGAAGAAATCGAAAAGCGAATTATTGAACCTTTGGACCTATCAAATACGTTTTTACCAGGAAATTCACCCGTCATCCCAGGAAAGAATCATGCTCGTGGATATGTGAAAATGGAAGGAACAGGCGAGTTGAAAGATATTACGTATTATAATCCAAGTTTAGCTAATGCAGCTGGAGATATGATTTCTAATGCGGATGATTTAAATAAGTTCTTTTCATCTTTACTCGGTGGTAAGTTACTGAAGGAACGCGAGCTAAAAGAAATGCTTACTACAGTTCCTATAGAAGGAAAAGGGGTTGGTGACGCATACGGTCTTGGAATCTATGAGACTAAACTTCCAAACGGTGTTTCAGTTTGGGGGCATGGAGGAGGAATTCCTGGATTTACAACTTTTGCTGGGGGAGTAATTGGAGGCAAACATACATTGGCTATCAGTCTCAACTCTATAGGTGGGGTCGATATTGTTCCGCAGTTTAATAAAATGATGCAAATTGAATTTAATAAATAGATGAAAAGAAAGTGAATGGAATTTTGTTATAGTTATATTTAAAAGAGGTGCTTTTTTAAGTTCGCAACTATGGACAGTAGTTGCATTTATGATATGGCATCAAGTGTATTTCAAAGTGAAAATCAATCTTAATGCTTACGATAAAAATAAAAAGGATGTCAGTTACATGACATTCTTTTTATTTTGGATAAAAAAGGTATATAGTTCTGAAAATTGTTGTTTTTTAAATTATTAAATATAATAAAGGATATAGGGGCGCCAATAGGGGAGTTATGAATGGAAAATACTTTAGTTAGTTAATTATTTCTCGTTTTAATCAAAATGATTATGAGTTGATTTGGAGTTGAATACAATGGGAGAAAATCATTATAAATGGAGTAATAAACAATTACGAGAGCATGTTGAAGTAATAGATGGTAAAAGAAGTCCGCACATTTTATGTAAGAACGCAACTTATTTAAATTCCTATATGCGCGAGTGGATGCAAGCAAATATTTGGATCTATGATGACCGGATTGTTTATGTAGGGGAAAAGCTGCCAGTGCAACTGCATGAATGTGAAGTCATTGATTGTGATGGAAAGTATGTAGTTCCAAGTTACATAGAACCTCATGCACATCCATATCAATTATATAATCCTGAAACTTTAGCGAATCATGCGATGCAGTTTGGGACAACAACTTTTATTAATGATAATTTAACTTTATTTTTCACATTACAACGTGAAGAAGCATTTCGTTTATTAGATGAATTTGAAAAGATTCCAGCAAGTATGTATTGGTGGTGCCGTTTTGATGGACAGACTGAATTGCAAAACGGGGAAACTTTATTTAATCGTGAAGAAATAATAGAATGGCTTAAGCATAAAGCAGTTCTTCAAGGCGGCGAGCTAACAGCATGGCCAAAACTATTACATGGCGATGATGAAATGTTAACTTGGATGCAGGAAACGAAGCGATTGCAGAAGAAAGTAGAAGGACATTTTCCAGGTGCATCTGAAACGACTTTAGCGAAGTTAAAACTGTTAGGTACAGATTGTGATCATGAAGCGATGACAGGGCAGGAAGCTTTCACTCGTCTTATGCAAGGTTACACTGTTTCCCTAAGAAATTCTTCAATCCGCCCAGATTTAGAAGTTTTACTGAAAGAATTGTTGGAACTAGGCGTAAAGCAGTTTGATAGATTTATTCTTACGACAGACGGCTCACATCCTTCGTTTTATGAGAATGGAATGACAAACGTTATGATTTCTACCGCGATAAAACAAGGAGTGCCAGTAATAGATGCATACGATATGGCAAGTTATAATATTGCTCGCTATTATAATATGGAACATGTACATGGTTCGATTGCGACAGGTAGAATTGCTAATATCAATATTTTAGAAAGTAAAGAAAACCCAGTACCAATTAGTGTCCTTGCAAAGGGGAAATGGGTGAAGCGTGACGGTGTAAATACACATGAGGCATTACATATAGACTGGAGTAAACATAAAGTAACTCCATTATCATTAGATTGGTCAATAGAAAAAGAGGATATGATTTTCTCTAATAAAACGGGGATACACTTATTAAATAACGTTATTACAAAACCATACACTAGTGAAATCAATATAGACTGTGATGAATTGTCCACAGATCATGATGAATGTTTCCTTATGATGATTGCTCGTGATGGCAGTTGGCAAGTGAATATAGCTGTCAAAGGTTTTGCAAAAGAACTAGGTGGGCTTGCTAGCTCTTATTCTGGTACAGGTGACATCATTCTTATCGGAAAAAGAAAAGAAGATATGCTTACAGCTTTTCGTAGAGTAAAAGAGCTCGGTGGTGGAATGGTCATAGTAGAAAACAATGAAGTGTTACACGAAATAGCATTACCATTGCTCGGGATTATGTCTAATTTAAAAATGAGAGAATTAATACAGGAAGAGAAACAGATGGTGAAATTACTACAAGAGCGTGGCTACGCGTATGATGATCCAGCATTTACAATTTTATTCTTTTCTGCGACGCACTTGCCTTTTATACGAGTAACACCTATAGGATTATATGATGTGAAAAGTAGTAAGGTAGTTGCCCCGCCCGTAAATTTGATAAAGCAATATTAAAAAGAAAGATCCTATAAAAATTTTATTTTATAGGATCTTTCTTATTATTAGCATAAGAATATTGTAAGCCTCAAATGATATAGTATCTAAATCATTTGAGGTGATATGTAAATATGAAAAAAATATTTTACATTTTAAGCGTATTTATTCTGTGTGTATCGATACAACACGTTGTACATTCCCAATCAGATGCACCAGAGTTACCTTCGGATTGTCTCGAAGAAAGAAAAGTTAGAGATGAAAAGTATGTGAAGAATATAATACAGGACATTAAATCCACATTTAATTTAAATATTGATGAACATAGTTTTTGGGAAGTAAGTAAAAGAGATCTGGAGGCTGCTCATTTGATGTATGGTGGAAAGGAAAATGATTCTTATTATACTTCGCTAACTAAAATTTATGACAGTGGTGGATTTAGCGAACAGCCCAGCCTATTTGTGAGGGCGCAAGAAGCATTTTTACTTTATAAAGAAAAAGATAATATCAATGTAATGAAACGCCTAAAACTAGACGTTGAAAAAGGGGAATGGCTCGTTATAAAAACGAAAAAGAAGAAAGGGAAAAAAGTGAAATTTAAGCCGTTGCAATGTGAAAAAGATTATATGAAAAAGAGAAATGAATAACAAAATACTTATTCATGCTGTTTTTATTCAACGATATTTTGCTGTTGATTTGAAATAGAAAAAGGTAAACAAACATATTAGCTTTATGGAATATGTTTATTTACCTTTTTTTGAGAGATTTAATAATTGGGGATTATTTACTGCCTAATGAATTTATAACATTCAATGAATTTGTTCTTCATAAACATTAGATTTTGTGTCAAATGATTTATACATTGCCGAAACACCTATGTATATTTTATTCTACAGTATTTATAAAAGAATGTTGGCTATTCATAAGAAATATGATTGGCACGGTTTTTGCTTGTATTACATGTAAGGAAGGGAGATTGTATGTAAGGAATCTGTACTCGTAATAGTATAAAACAAGCTACTATTGCATTATTAATCATAGTTGTATTTATAGGGGAACTGTAAATACATACAAATAAGTGGTTTTTTTAATTTTAAAATTCTGAATTTTCATTTAAATTATTAGGGGGCAATGGTATGGTTAAATATTCGAAAATTTCTAAGTGGATTCTTGGTGTTGGACTAGTGACAATAACATGTAATGGTTTGCAAATTCAAGCAGAGACAAAAGAGAAAAACGTGAAGAACGTATTACAAATGGAGCCGGTAGGAATACAGAAATCTGTTAATGAATTGGCGCACCCTTCAAAAGTACAAGAAAATGCATCTTTTACAAAACGGTTAAAATTAGCGGATTTATCGCAGCGTCCACTAGCACCAACCGATAATATTAAACCGTTAGCTGAAGAAAAAAAGTATTCAATGGCTGAGTTAAATCAATTAAATAACAAACAATTAACTGATCTTCTTGTGACAATTAAATGGTATCAAATTCCGGAATTATTTCAGTTTAATAGTGATAGTCTTAAATTCTATCAAGATGATAGTCGAATGCAAGCAATTATTAATAAACTAGAAGAACAAGGACAAACTTATACGAAAGATGATTCAAAAGGAATTGAAACATTAGTAGAAGCTCTACGTGCAGCATTTTATTTAGGTTTTTACCATGATGAATTAAGCAAACTAAATGAGCGTAGCTACCATGATAAATGTTTACCAGCTTTAAAAACAATTGCAAAAAATCCAAATTTCAAACTTGGTACATCAGAACAAAATAAAGTAATTGCATCATATGGAAAATTAATTGGAAATGCATCAGCAGATGTTGAAACGGTTTTATATGCAGGTGAAATTTTTAAACAATATAACGATAATCTTGCAACTTTCATTGAAGACCGAACAAAAGGAGACGCTATATATGAGTTGATGAAGGGAATTGACTTTGATATTCAGACGGATATGTACACGACTGGAAAAGAGCCAAAAGATACGATGTGGTTTCGAAATATTGATAACTTTATTAATGAAATAAATCGTTTTGCACTACTTGGTACAGTAACAAATAAAAACGGATGGTTAATTAATAATGGAATTTACTATGCTGGCCGATTGGGCAAGCTTCATAGCACGCCCACAAAAGGACAACAAGTTGTTACAGATGCAATGCGAATTTATCCATATTTAGGAGAGCAATACTTTGTTGCGGCAGAACAAATTACTACAAATTATGGAGGAATAGATGCGAACGGCAAAACTGTAAATTTAGATCAAATTCGAGAAGAGGGTAAAAAGAAATATTTACCGAAAACGTATACGTTTGATGATGGTGCAATTGTCTTTAAAGCTGGGGATAAAGTTAGCGAAGAGAAAATTAAACGTCTATACTGGGCGGCAAAAGAGGTGCGTTCTCAATTTTATCGTACAGTTGGTAGCGATAAACCACTTGAAAGTGGACATGCTGATGATGTGTTAACGATGGTTATTTATAATAGCCCAGATGAGTATCAATTTAATCGTCAACTGTACGGATATGAAACGAATAATGGTGGGATTTATATTGAAGGGACAGGGACTTTCTTTACATATGAACGTACACCAGAGCAAAGTATTTATAGTCTGGAAGAATTGTTCCGCCATGAATTTACGCACTACTTACAGGGAAGGTACGAAGTTCAGGGATTATGGGGCCAAGGGGAAATGTATCAAAATGAACGTTTAACATGGTTTGAAGAAGGGAATGCAGAGTTCTTTGCAGGTGCAACGCGATTAGATAGTGTAGTACCACGAAAAAGTATAATTGGTGGGTTATCTAATGATCCTGCAAAACGTTATACAGCATCACAAACATTAAATGCGAAATATGGAACGTGGGATTTTTATAATTATTCGTTTGCACTGCAATCATATATGTATAATAAGCGCCCAGAAATGTTCGATAAAGTACATGATTTAATTCGCGCAAATGATGTTTCAAGTTACGATGAATACCGTGCTACATTAAGCAAAGATAATAAGTTAAATGAAGAATATCAATCTTATATGCAAATGCTTATTGATAATCGTGATAAGTATACAATTCCACAAGTATCAGATGAGTATTTAACTCAGCATGATCCAAAATCGCTTTCGGACGTTACGTCAGATATTACGAATGAAGCGAAATTAAAAGATGTGAAAGTAACAAAGAATAAATCACAATTCTTTAATACATTTACACTACAGGGGACATATACAGGAAGTGCGGCTAAAGGAGAAGTTGAGGACTGGAAAGTGATGAATGAAGCAACGAATGATATGTTGAAACGTCTTTCAGGAAAAGAGTGGACTGGATATAAAACATTGACTGCTTATTTTGTAAATTACCGTGTAAATAATGCTGGGCAATTTGAATATGATGTTGTGTTTAGCGGAGTGAATACGGAAGAAGGTACGGCTGTAGAAAAAGAACCGAATAATTCATTTGAAACAGCAAACCCACTATCTTTGAATATTTTGTTAAGAGGAACCTTGAGCGATCAAGATCAGGGGGATAAATTTGTTATTGATGTAAAGGATCAAAAAGATTTACAAATTTCTGTTACGAACGAACAAAATCTTGGATTGAACTGGGTATTATATTCTGAATCAGATTTAAATAATTATGTAGCTTATGCAACAAAACGTGATGGGAACAAATTGCTTGGAAATTATAATGCAAAGCCAGGGAAATATTACTTAAGTGTATATAAGTATGGTGGTGGAACAGGGAATTATACGGTACAAGTAAAATAGTTTACTATAGTTTGTTTTGAAAGGCTACTTATTACATTTTTTAGCGAAATAAAGTATGTAATGTTAAACATTAAACTAATTCAACATATCCCTGTTCTAATTATAGAACAGGGATATGTTGGCTTTATATTTTTAAATTAAATAACCTCATTGGATTTTGATAAGAAAATAATTAATATAGATCTGAATTCTCATTCGTAAAGCATGTTTTAATCTTCTTAATGCTCTTTCATTTTTGTCTCAATGCTTGTTTTCAAATCAGTTGATACTTGATTGAAATACCCCAAAACGATCTCCCTAATATCATCGGATATAACTTTCAAATCACTAGCTAAGTTTTCGGCGAGATGTTCTTTTTCTATTGGCTGTAACTTCGTATAAAATTCACCAGCTTGTGTAAAGTCATCCTGTTTCGTTATAGAAGCTCTTTCAAGTTTACCTTCAACGTACCTTCCTTCACCGGTTGTAATTTGATTAGCAGGTGTCCAATCTTGCTGCTGGTTAATCGTTAATTTGCGAAATTCTGGACCAATTCTTCTTCTTTGTGAATCACTGTAAATGTTAGCGCGCCCTTGCAGCATTTTATCATCTGATAGTTCTGCACCATCCAGTAAATTAGAAGGAGAGAATGCGACTTTTTCTACTTGTTCCATAAAATTTTCAGGATTTTTATTTAATACCATTTTCCCGACTGGTATGAGAGGATACGTTTGTTCATCCCATACTTTTGTGTCATCTAAAGGATCATAAGAAAGGTGCGCTTCATCTTTCGGATCCATGAGCTGGACGTATAAACCATACTCCACTGGTTTACCATTTTCAATAGCATCATATAAATCTTTCCCGCTATAATCAGGATTTTCGGCAGCTAGTTTAATTGCTTCTTTACTAGTAATGTACTGTACACCTTCAAACGGGTACCAATGATACTTTACATACTTTCGATTACCTTCCGCATTTCTCCATACATATGTATTAACACTATGTCCTGGAATGTGGCGAAGACTTTTGGCCGTACCATTATTAGAGTATAAACGGACAACAAAATGAATAGATTCAGGTGCTTTAGCGACAAAACTCCAAAATCTATTAGGGTCTATTAAGTTATTTTTAGGTGAAGGCAATAATGCTTGAATCGTTTCAGGGAAACGCATCGGATCACGGACAGAAAAAACAGGAATGTGATTACATAAAAGGTCAAAAATGCCTTCTTTTGTATAAAATTTTGTAGAAAAACCGCGTACATTTCTAGCAGTATCCGGTGTTCCTTTCGTACTAACAGCTAACGAAAATCGCACCATAACAGGAACTTTCTCATTAGAATTTTGTAAAAAACTTAATTTAGTATGTTCAGACATCGAATATATCGTTTGAAAATAACCGAACGCACCAAATCCTTTTACATGAACAGGTCTTTCTAAAATTTTTTCATGAATAAATTCTTGTAACGTCTCGTGAAGTACACTATCTTGCTCTAGAACAGGTCCACGTGAACCAACTGTTTGTGAGTGAAGGGTAGCTTGTTCATTACGTTCGCCTTTTTCATTAAAGTGATTCCCTAGTAAAGATTGCCCCTGTTTATCATAGTTTTCATTCATCGATATAGCCTCCAAATTTATTTCGTCTATTGTTACTAAATATGATTTTATAATCTTGATTATGTATGATATGCAAAGTAGTAACAGACCGCTAGATGAAAAAAACGTGTATGTAGTGGACCTGTTGAAATAGAAGAAATTATGGAAAAATGAATATCGTGAAGAAAATTACTATTAAAATTTTAATCTGAAAAATGAATTTATACATGAGTTTATAGAGAATGAACAGAAATAAACAGGGAAAATAAATAGGAGGAATTTAACATGTCGGATTGGTTTCAATTAGATAAAGAATATATGATGTCTACATATTGTCGTACAGAGGTTGCAATGGAAAGAGGAGAAGGATGTAAACTATATGATGTAGATGGTAAAGAGTATTTAGATTTATTTTCTGGCGTAGGAGTAAATGTATTAGGATACAATCATCCTAAAATTGTACAAACGACAATGGAGCAAGTTACAAAATCGTTGCATCTGCCGTTTCATTTTTTAAACCCAGTTGCGATTGAGTATGCAAAGAAATTAGTGGATTGCTCATTAAAAAACGGAAAGGTCTTTTTTACAAACTCTGGTACGGAAGCGACAGAAACAACTTTGAAATTAATTGATAAATATAGAGCTAATACGAATGAAGAACGTGAAGGAATTGTAGTGCTGAAGAATAGTTTCCATGGGCGTACGTTAGGGGCACTTCATTTTACGAGACAAGAAAGTGTATATCAAAATTTCCCTAAAACATCGATTCCTGTATATGAAGTAGAGCGCGAAAATATAGAGCAATTAGAAGAAACAATTATTCATGAAAATCCAATTGCGATTATGCTAGAGCCGGTTTTAGGAAGCGGGGGGATTTATCCTTTATCGCGTGAATATTTACATGGCGTTCAAAACTTATGTGAGAAATACAATCTACTACTTATCGTTGATGAAATTCAAAGTGGTATGGGGAGAACCGGGAAACTGTTTGCGTATCAAAATTTTAATATCACACCGGACATTATTCAAATTGGTAAAGGAGCAGGAGGCGGGATACCGCTAGGAGGAATTATTGTAGGTGAAAAGCTATGTGATGTATTTGCACCTGGAGATCATGGAACAACATTTGCTCATTCATCAATGGGAACGGCTTTAGGGTTAACGGTATTAAACACATTGATTGAAGATGGTTTAATGCACGAAGCGTATGAAACGTCACTATATTTAAATGATAAATTACAAGAAATTCAGAAAGAAAATTCTTATTATATTCAGGAAGTACGTCATGCTGGTATGATGTTTGGAATTAGTTTAAATGATACAAATGAAAATGTGAAAAAATTACAGGTAGAGCTAATGGAGAAAGGGATATTAGTTGACGTAACACAAGGGAATATCATCCGTTTACTTCCTCCATATATAATTACAAAAGAAGAAATTGATACATTTATTACTCAATTTATTACTTGTATGGATAAGGTTGCTACTGTAGTAAGTGCTTAAAAATTAAAAGCTATATTTTATATAAAGTGCACTCTAATTGTTGGGGATAGTTTACAATTGGGGTGCATTTTTTATAGTTGAATTTTGTAAAATACAGTCGTTTGTATATGATAACGGAAAAATAGAAGGAATTTCGTTATATTTGAGTGGTGAAGAAAAGGGAAAGTAAGTATAAAGATAGTAGATAAAGCGGGTGGTTTAAATAACTAATGATAGAACGTTTTGAAAATAATAGCATACGAATATATAAATAATAAGAATGAGGTGATATATTGGAAAATAATGATATTCAATTTACTTCTTTACAAATGAGAACGGATAAATATGGTTGGGCTAGTATTCAATATACAAATAAAAAGCAGGCTATCTTATATACTCGAAACGGAGGAGTAGAATGGGATGTTGTCAATCCTCTTAATTCAATTGTATTATTTGGGTATCCAATAAACGCTCGAAGCTCTTGGGCATATGGTTTAACAAAAAAGAATGACGATTTATTGCCAGCTATATTTTATACAGTTAATAGAGGAGAAAGATGGAGTGAGTTTATTTTACCGGTTGAAGAAGATTGGGAGAAATCGACTGATGTTCAAGTTCAATTGCATGCTACGAATATGGATAGTATATGGATTGTATTATCTAGAAAGCTTGCATCAAATAAATTTGAACATAATTTATACTATTTGAAAACTAAAGGGAAATTATGGAAAATAATAAAAAATATAAGTATTAGTGATAGTATTTCAGGGATAACATTTATAAACGATCTAATTGGGTTTATTTCACTACAAAAACATTATGAAACATCAACGGTATTTAAAACAATAAATGGTGGGGAAAGTTGGCATCCTATAAAAGATATTCCAAGTCTTGAAGGAATTAATAATGGGACTGCTATGGCTTATAAAGCAATCTATAAAAATAAATTATTAGTAATACCAACTAAAATGAATGATGATGTATTTTTAATGAATTACTCATTTGATAAGGGGAATTCGTGGCATATTTCAAATAAAACAATAAATACTAGTAAAGTGGCTGTTTCGTTTTTTAGTTCCTATTATGGCTGGGTTATAAATAGTGAAAATGGAAGTGTATATCAAATAATAAAAAAAGGATCAAAATGGATCAAAGTATCAAGTAATCCATTATTAAAAAATGTATTTTGTTTGCATTTTTTTAATCGGCGTAAAGGTTGGGCGTGTAATAAAAAAGAAATATTTACTACAAAAGATCGCGGTATAACATGGAAAAAGGTAGTATATAAAATTAATAATATTGATAAGTTTATTTAAAAGAGTCCTAAAGAAATTAGGACTTTTTTTATTTTTAAATGGTGAGAGTTGTAACAAACAATGATAAGAGAAAAGAGGTAAGTGCAGAACTTATATTTTCAAAAATAGACGGTTGTTTTTACACAGTATAATTCATTTTTGAATATGTTAATAAAGTAGCGAATTCACAGGAAATGGTAATACTTAATATTTTATGTCACATGATGTGTAAAGGGGGCGTGTAATGAAATCGTTAACGGTTATTATTTTGTATAGTGAAAGAGAGCAAATATTAGAAGAGTCAATTCAATCTATATGGAAGCTAAATCCTCTTGAAATTATAATTTTCGTTCCTAACGATAGAAGTAATTTGTATGAAATAGCAAAGAAACATAAATGCCATATTGTTTTGATGGATAAATATAGTACGTATTATGATGGGTATGAAGCTTCTGTAAAGGCAGCAAAAGGAGATGTATTGTTATTTGTAGATAGTAATTTTTTATTATCTTCAAATGAAATGAAGAATTTTATTGAGCCAGTCGTTACAAATCAGGCTGATGTAGTATTAAACAAAATAGATAAATTTATAGAAGTTGATAAATGTCCAAATATGGATATTGTATGGAGAAAAATGTTAAATGAAATTTTAAGTCGACCAGATTTAAAAAGCAATTCAATACTTTCGTTACCATATGCGCTTACGAAGGAAGTAGTGGGAAACATCGGCTTTAATTATATGGAAGATATCGTTCTATCTTATATGAAGATTGTGAATCAGGGGTGGCGGATTAACGATCAATGTGCAATAAGAACGTTATCTAAAGATGAAATGTTCGAAGAAGAAGGGTATTTATTTAAAAAAGAATTATTAGAAAATGAAAAAGAGAAAGTGGAAAAATATTTAATTGGTATATCCAAATGGATAGAGAAAAAGGGAAGAAGAGTAGGTTTTACTGATGCAGGAAAAAGAAGAGATATTATTCAAAGATTAGGTGAAAGCAAGCAGTATCCTTCGTATCATCGAGGCTGGGGAATGCATTCTTCAATTTATAACGGGAAACAACTTTCTGTCATTATACCAGTACAAAATGAAGAAGAGACTATAGAACAAGTAATACTTGAGGCGAGAAAAATAGAACCACTAGAAATAATTGTCGTTGTAAATGGTTCGACAGATCAAACGGCTAATATTGCTAAAAGACTTGGTGTTACTATTATTGAATATAACGAACGACTTGGTCATAATGTTGGACGTGCTATTGGAGCGCTTGAAGCTACAGGAGATATTCTTTTATTTATTGATGGTGATTTTAGTGTTTCAGGAAGTAATTTGCATCATTTTACAAAAGCAGTTTCAGCTGGTGTAGACATAGCATTAAATGATTTGAATCCGATGTTACATCCTCCGTTTTATGTTGTAGACGTCGTAAAATATATGCTTAATTTAGCATATAATCGTCCAGAATTAAGCAATGGCTCATTAGTAGCAATTCCACATGCTATGAGTAGATCATGTTTAGATGCAATAGGCTGGGAAAGCTTACTATGCCCTAGTCTTGCACAAGTAAAAGCTATATTACAAGGGTATAGAGTAGAATGTGTACATTACGTTGATGTTGTAAAACCGAATAGAATTCGTTTAATGGAGAATGTAAGTCACAATGGACATCCTCCAGCAGTATTAAGAATAATTGGTGATCACGTTGAAGCTCTCTCTTACTTAATAGAACATCTTGAAATAGATGGAAAGGGTGATTAAACTGTTAGACCAGTACAAAAAAATTAACATTTCATATGAACAATTATGGCAAATGGATTTTCAAATTACAGAACCATTTATACTCAAGGTTGATTGGGATAAAGTAACGTATGAATTTTTAATTCGTATTAAGCCCGATGCTTCTAACACTATTGTTTTTGGATCCGGAGCAGGTGGGTTTCAAGAACAGCCAATTGGTCCACCTATTTTTCATCGACATTCTTGGATGGATGAATTTGAAGATACTGTTATATATTATAATGACCCTACGTTATATCTTGGAAAATTATCTTTAGGCTGGGGACAGGGAGAGTTAAATAGATTTTATTTACAAGATATAGCAAATATTTTAGAAATAGTATTTGTAAAGTTAA
Organism: Bacillus cereus group sp. MYBK15-3; assembly: GCF_051916765.1. Classification (NCBI taxonomy): domain Bacteria; kingdom Bacillati; phylum Bacillota; class Bacilli; order Caryophanales; family Bacillaceae; genus Bacillus; species Bacillus cereus group sp. MYBK15-3. The sequence continues at coordinate 54,265 of NZ_JBQAHG010000010.1, read as the reverse complement.
AAGTTGATTCGAAAAATGTGTTGTTTTATGGCAGTTCCGGGGGAGGATTTATGTCTTTAATTTTAGCTGGATTCGTTAAGGGCTCCACAGCTTTAATTAATAATCCTCAAACAAATTTATTAAAATGGATACCTGTACCAATAAATCTAGTTTTCGATTTGTCTTATCCAAATTTATCAAGAGAAGAAGTTGAGGAGAAATTTGGCGAAAGAATTAATGTTGTGAAATTTTTTAATCACATTAAATATGTACCGAATATTTATTTTTTGCAAAATTTCGCGTGTGAATTTGATGTGCAAAATCATTTGCTACCATTTATTTCCGAATTAGAGCAACTTGATAAAGACACGGAAGTAAATCAAATTATAATTGACTTATATTTTGATAAAAAAGCAGGACATGCAGCTGTAGGGAAGAGTGAAACAATTGAATATATAAAAAAAGTAAAACCTAATCAGACTGTAAAAGAAGAACAAAAAGAAGTGGACCTATCAGTCGTTATAGTTTTAGGAGAAGAAAAATCAAAATTGAATCAAATTTTAAATAAAGTGCAGCATATAAAACCAATAGAAATTATTATTGTAGCTGATGATAGAATGAGTGCGATACAATCTATACCAACATTTGTTGAAAGTAACGTTGTTGTGATTGAGGAGAAAAGTAAACGGAAAGCACCAGTTCATGGGGCAAAAATCGCCAATGGTGATGTAGTCTTATTTTTAGATGGGGAAGATGTTATTTTTTCGGTAGAATTAGAGCGATTTATAGAACCGATACTGAAAAAGGAACAGGATGTAATCTTAAATAACATAGACTCCGTATGTTTTGAAAAGATGAGAGTAGAATGGCCAAGTATTGCTATGGTGTATAGAAAAATAGTAAACGATGTATTGGGGCGTATGGATTTAAAATATGATTCGATGTTATCTATGCCATATGCTATTACTAAAAAAGCAATTGAAGACATTGGATATGATATCTTGCAGAACCCTATTCTGTCCCAAGTCACTCTTATTGAGAAAGGGTGGCGACTACAATCCTCGTCAGCCATCACTAACACCTCCTTGAATAATATGCCCGCAAACGAAACCTCTTTCTATAAAAATGAATTAACTAAATTAGAAGTATATGAGATTAAAGAAAATATAAAAGCTTTGGAGAGTTGGTTACAACGAAAAGATGATAGAGGTAACTATACAGATGGAGGAAGAAAAAGAGAAATTATAGAGCAGTTAAAAAAACAAAAGAATTATTCACGTTTCCATAAAGGATGGGGAATGAATTCATCAATTTATAATGGAAAACAGTTATCAATTATTATACCAGCACAAAATGAAGAAGCAACGATTAAAGAAGTTATTCTTGAGGCAAGAAAAATTGAACCGAAAGAAATAATTGTTGTCATTAATGGGTCAACAGATCAGACAGAAGTAATCGCTAAGCAATCAGGGGCAACAGTAATTGTTTATGAAGAAAGATTAGGGCATGATGTAGGACGGGCAATTGGTGCACAAGAAGCCACAGGGGATATACTTCTCTTTATTGATGCTGATTTTGCTATTCCAGCAAAAGATCTTCATCCGTTAACGCAAGCTGTTGCGGATGGTGTTGATATGGTTTTAAATGATTTAAATTTAAATCTTAGATTTCCTCTATATATTGTAAGTTTATATAAATATATTTTGAATATTGCTTGTAACCGTAAAGATTTAGGGGTAGGATCTACAATTGCTGTTCCCCATGCTATTAGTAGAAAATGTTTAGAGGGAATTGGCTGGGACACTCTTCACACAGCGTGTGTTGCACAAGTAAAGGCAATATTAGAAGGGTATAAAGTCGGATGTGTCCATTTTGTAGATGTAATGAAACCAAATCGTATTCGGCCACAAGAGCATTTTGCGACGATAGGACATCCACCAGCTGTATTGAGAATTACTGGGGATCATTTAGAAGGACTTTCATATTTATTGAAGAATAAGGATTTTAAAGATTTATTTTAAAAGGTAAATTTGTCTATTGAATGAGTAACTTAAACATTTCATTTATGCAACTTGACGATATTTAGTATTGCAATGAAACTAAAATCAAAAATTTTTATTATTTTTAGCTCAGGTACAAGTGAAGAGCATGTTTCACTGACTGATAGTAAATGAACAAGTAACTAAAAGGTAAAGGCTTCTTTATATATGAAGAAGCTTTTATCTTTTTTATTTTAAGTATGGAAGGTAAAGGGTAAATAAAGTTGTATTTTTATTTTTGGATAAATAGACATTAGATATAAGAAAAAAGGGAATATTTTGTCTTGCATCAATAAAAGTTGTTTTAATATTTCTTTAGAAACTAAAGTCAATCCAAATGGTGGGGCAGAAATATTCGTAAGGTGCAATGATGAATGTTTATCTAATTTTAATGTAATACCGTTTATTATATGTGTTTCTATTTCAGTAAAGGATGATTTGAGTTTTTTAGTTGATTTAGATAGTTTAATAAAACGTTAATTGCCTATAAAACGAATAGTAAAATAGCATCTAATTTACAAGACTTAGTAAGAGAGTCGTGTCCGAATTTGATTAACTGCATATATTGTTAAAAGAAAGGAGGGAGAGTTATGGCATGTACTACGAATAATGTTTGTTTAGATGTGTGTCTTAAAATTACAATTACCCCTGGTAGTGGAATTGATGCAGTAGTCGATTGTGGAGGCACATGTGGGACAAGTCCTACTATTGTAATTAGTCCTAGTGGATCAATTGTTATTACTTTACCATTAGTTGCATGTTTCTCAATTGCACTAAAAGATGATTTAAGTGTTGACTCTTCATTAACAAGCCTCTATTTTCAAACTTCTTAAGAAAGATACAGAAATGAAAAGCCTGCCTGCTACTTTTCTTTTGATCTAATGTGAAAATAAAAAAGATGGTTACAACCATCTTTTTTATTTTGCTATATATTTAAAATAAATTCATATATTATTTGGTGGTAAGAATATACAATTAAAAGCATTCAGTGTTTCTTTTTTGTTCGATGAGGTAAGAAATTGCTTCTATATGATCACCAATGATTTGTTGCGTTGCTAATGAAAGGTAGCCTTCCTGCGAGAAGTGTTTTTCTGGTCGAACTCGATTTATCTTGTCAACGTCGATAGAATGAACATTTTGTACATGCAATCCTGCTAAAATTGTTTTAACTTGACTTAAGGTTGGTGAAAGAAGAGAAGCAAACCCAATTGTATCAATGCATTTTCGACTAAAAGCATGAGGGACAGCAGTTGTGGAGCCCATACCTAAATCTTTTCGATTACATGCTAAATTAACAACATGCTTACATGCAGTTACGATAGTATAAGGAACACGATACATGTAGTAGTGCTCTAATTTATTTAAAGCTAAATCGGTTCCATTTTGAACAGATTGTACAAATGGTAATAAATCAGAACTAGGAATTAAGAAATCACCATCAATAAATAATAATATATCACCTTTTGCAAAATATGCACCAACGGCACGTCCGGTATCAATGCCGAGTGCTTCTTCGTAGCTTATAACTGTTGCACCGCAACCCTTCGCCAATTCCTCTGTTTTATCTGTTGATCCATTAACAATAACAATAATTTCAAAAGGTTTTAATTTTTGTACCTCAAAAATGACAGATTCTATCGTTTTTTCTTCATTTTGAACAGGGATGATAACTGATAATTGTTGATCTCCATAAGTATTTGAATAAAACTCTTTACCTGTAATTATTTTTGGAATGGATTTTTGTTCTCCGTTTTGAAGCCCTAAAATAATATCTCGCTTTCGATTATTATCGGTATAGTTTCCTCTTGGATCTTGCATTTTACTTATCCAATTTGCAATGGCTTCAAGATGATAATGAATGAGTTGAGTTGAAGGAAAAGGGAGAACTTGAGGGATAGGAATGTTTAATTGATCGCAAATCCGAAATTTATGTTCAATAATTTTCATTTGTGCCAATATGGGATTTGATAAATTATCTGGATTAATTACCTCAAGTACTTCTTTTGTCATTGCATAGGGAGGAAATAATAAGGAGTTAATATTTAAATCTGGGCGATAAAAAAAGTGATTTGTAACTTGCTGCCAAATCATTGCTAAATTGGGCTGTTGTTTTTGATAAAAAAAATCATCTAAATTATTTAATACGACGTCAGCACATCCATTTAGTAATGGTTGAAGAAATTGTATAAGTAAGGAGGGGGGGACCATGTAATTTTCATCTAAAAATAAGAGATACTGCCCCTTTGCTTTTTTTGCACCAATTACATAAAGATTAGGAGATTCTATCGGTTCTTCTAGTGTAATAATTTCACAATTGTAGGAATCTGCACTCCCAATTGAATCCTGGGTATATCCGTTAATAGTAAGGATAATTTCTAAAGGCTGTAGTTGTTCACATGCTTTCAAAATTCCAGTTAAATTTTTTATTTTATGTTGTATGGGGATAATAATAGAAATTGAATTTTTACACATAAGCAGTCTCCTTTTTAATCAGAGGTAGTTGTTAATAAGATTAGATAAAATAGGAGATATATTTTCCTTTTGTTATAAGCATAACAATCATTTGTTTTTATCAGACTCACAATTTTCATTACTTGAATTAGAGTTTTTATTTATTCCAGAAGCGAGCAAATTATTGAGAACACTAAGATCTAATTGCAACGGGACGGAGTTCTCAGATGAAGTTTTCTCATTTTCTTTTTTTGTAGTTAATATAGTCTTTATATTTTTTATTTCTTTATATTGTTTTAAGGTAATGAAAAATCCAGAAATAATGAAGAGAAAAGAAACAGTAGTAAGTAAAAGTATTATTTCCAACATAAAAGAGCCTCCTTTAAAACTATAATAATATTATAGTTAAATGTAATAAAACAGAATTCGAGTTAATGAGTTCACTTTTTAAATATATGCAAATCTTAAGTAAAAGTTACTGATTTCTAAGTTAGAGGAAGCAATTATAGAAACGTTATAAATATAAATAAATGAAAGTTTCATTTGTAGTGTAAAGGTATATATTATATAAGCTAAACGTCATTTTATAACAAGTTAAACAGGGTTTAATTTTATATAAAAAGAGCATTTAATTGGACAAATAATTAATTATGTGAAATAATAATAACAGATAAGGAGACGTTGTTTTTCCTTAAGTGCTTCGAATTAATTTTATTCAATAAGAGAAGGTGTGCTTAAAGAAGTTAAATTAAATAAGGAGCTGTTTTATTATATGCAACAAAATAATGATTTAAATTTTGAACCTCAAGACGTTAATATTGTCAATCCTAAACAAGCCAGGAAAGCAGTAATTGCTACTGGTATAGGGAACGCAATGGAGTGGTTTGACTTCGGATTATACGCGTATTTAGCGGTAATTTTAAGTCAATTATTCTTCTCAGGTGTTGATAATAGTGGATTGCAACTTGTACTTACATTCGGTACATTTGCAGCAGCCTTTCTCGTTCGACCAATCGGAGGTGTATTCTTTGGTAGAATAGGAGATAAGTACGGCCGAAAAATCGTGTTAAGTACTACTATTATTTTAATGGCACTTTCTACATTATTCATCGCATTACTACCAACCTATGAACAAATTGGTGTATGGGCACCAATACTACTTTTAGTTGCCCGAATGATTCAAGGCTTCTCTACAGGCGGCGAATATTCAGGAGCAATGGTTTATATCGCAGAATCTTCTCCAGATAAAAAGCGTGGTATACTCGGTAGTGGTCTTGAAATTGGAACACTCTCAGGTTACATTGCTGCATCGGTAATTGTTACCATTTTGACGTTATTGTTAACAGATGAGCAAATGCTCAGCTGGGGATGGCGTATTCCGTTCTTAATAGCTGCACCAATTGGTTTGGTCGGTTTATACTTACGCCGTCATCTAGATGAATCTCCAATCTTTGAAGAGATGGAAAAAGCACAAGAGGAATCTGAAGACAATGAACAATTTTCATTTATGGATATTATTAAATATCACAAAAAAGACTTCTTATTAAGCACAGTAATTGTCGCCTTCTTTAATATTACAAATTATATGATTCTTTCGTATATTCCTTCTTATCTAACTCAAGTACTTAAAGTCGAAGAAACAACAGGCTTATTAATTATTTCTATTACGATGGCACTTATGATTCCACTAGCACTATATTTCGGTAAATTAAGTGATAAAATTGGTAATAAACGCGTTGTGCAAATTGGTTTACTTGGTTTAACTGTATTTGCAATTCCAGCATTTTTACTAATAGGTAACGGACATATTGCAGCTATATTTGCAGGTATTTTCGTACTAGGTTTCTTCTTAAGTGTATATGAAGGAACATTACCTTCATTATTACCATCACTCTTTTTCACTGATGTACGTTATCGAGCACTTTCGATCTCATTTAATATTTCTGTATCGATATTCGGTGGAACAACACCGCTCGTATGTTCATACTTAGTTCATGCAACTGGTAACCCGCTCGCACCGGCATTTTATTTAGCAGGTGTAAGTATTATTGGATTAGTTGTATTTAGTGTACTATTCGTTACGACTTCAGGGCGTGCGCTAAAAGGTTCATATCCTACAGTAGAAACGAAAAAAGAAGCACACCAAATCGCTAAAGAAGATCCTGAAGAAACACTTTGGTGGCATGAAGAGTCATTAGAAATTGAAGCAGGGAAGAATGCTTCCATTTAAAAAGCAACGTAGAAGTATAAAAAGACTCCTATGAATATAGGAGTCTTTTTGTTACGTTATTTCTTTCGTTTCTTCAAACTTTTCTGATAGGCATAAAGCTTATGAACCTCTTCCTTAAATTCATGCAGAAGTACAATGCTTTTACCATTTGAATAACGCACCGTATTATAAGCATCTATAATAATATCACTTTGAATATTTACATCTTCTTTATCATTTATTCTTTCTAGCCAAGCCTCAACAGTTTCTCCCCGTTTTCTATTTAAAGGAGGGGTTAACTTACTCTCTAGCTTGAAAATTTCCTTCCGAATTTCGTTATGCGGCGGTTTATTTCGTTTAAAACGATTTTGGCTCATTCCTTCTTTATCAGTAATGATAGTAGATTCGAAGGCGGGCATATTTGGTAAACTTAAATGTTTTCGTTTTTTTACTATTTTCCAAACGACGTAAATAGCGATAGCTGTACAGACTATTATTGTAGCGCTATTTATGAGTATTGGATCAAAATCAGGAAATTTTTTTCCGTCTTCAATTTTGGGTTTTAAGAGATGTCCTTTATTTGCCCAAACATCTTCAGTATCTTTTAATTCCGCTGCTTTAATTAATGGCATTAAAGCATAGCCGACGCCTAATGCGACTACTTCCGTTATAAAACCAAAAATAAGTCGAATGAAAGGAAATACTTGAACAATTAATATACTCATTAAGCCAATCGTAATGATAGAAGCAAAACGTAATAGTTGTTGTTTGCGATTTGCCCCGGTTAACCAAAATGTAATCATAAGATGCAAGGCTAACATTAATAGTTTCCACAACGGTGGAAAGGGTGCATAAAATATAGCTGAAACGACAAACCATACAATACCACCTAAAGATTTTTGAACTGGATATCCAGATCCGACCACATGTACGATAAAGAAAAATAGTGGTAATATGATTGTGCCAAAAAGAGAAAAAGGTAAAAATAAAGAGAAAAGAACGATTTGAAGAACTAAAAGTATTACAAATCCTGTTGTTTTTTTCTGCATAAATTTATGAATAAGAAATACTCCAATATAGCCTGTTGTTAAAAATATTGCAATACTAATTAGTTCATCTCTTTCTGTTAATAATGAAAGCAGGAGGAGCAGAATGAAATCATGAATGTGATATAGCCAAGTTTTCAACTGGTTCCACCATCCCTTCACTAGTAATGAGAAACGTTGGCTGCGAGAGAAGAGGGAGTTCATTTCTTTGTAAACCAATGTATATCATTGTAGACGATCGTTCTCTCTTTCTCTTTACATAATGAAGGAATCCTTGTTTCGGAAGTAACGTACTATCATCTGAAATACGGGCTAATTCTTCTAAAGCTTTTGCATATTGTGTTTGTCCTTCATTTAACGGTACATGTAATGCACCGCCTTCTGCTAATACACTAATAAACAATTCAAACGGAATGTGGTGCTTCGTTGTGTACTGGAAAATGTATGTTGCATATGAAATAAGTTCTTCTACATTATCTTTCCAACCAAATCCACGATCGGCAGCTAAAGAAAGACAAATCGTCCAACTATAATTTTTTACAGGTTCATATTGCTTCGCTTGTAATTGTTGCATTTTAGCAGATGCCTTCCAATGAATAGAGCGGAAAGACTCACGCTCATATCGCTTTACACCGATAATAGATGTTTCATCATTGTAAAAAGAAAAATTCGTTCGATAAAATCCATTCAAAAGTTGCTGAAGTTCTTGCAAACCTGCTACTTCTTTAGGAGAAGGATACACAATAATTTCAGTCCTTAATTTATCAAAAACAGGTAAATGTACAGTTAATAGATGAAATGGATCTTTTAATACACATTCAAACTGTTCAATTTGAAACACACCACGCTTCGTTGCGGTTAATGTTAAACCCCATTTTTGTGCCGAATGTGCAGGTTGTGAAAATGGGAAAGAGAATAATGTTTTTGATATTTGTTCAATGCCTTGCTCTTTATGCGGTATAAGGGACGAATTTAAATGAAAGTAACAAACACCATTAACGATCGGTATGCTGGCTCCATTTTTTAAATGAATAAAAAACTGTCCAGATTCCTCAGGAAAAAGCCGTGTAGTTTGTTTCTCATTTATGATTTGAAACTTCTTCTCTATGAAAGCGACATATTTATAAATAAAAATCGCAAATATATAATAGAAGAAAAAGAGAAACATAAGCATTCGTTGCGGGAAAAAGAATGTGAAAAGTAACGCGATTGGAACGGTTAGTTGAATAATATGGAGTTGAAAAAATAAAGGCACAGTTACAACACGCTGTCCATTCATGCTTGCTCAATCTCCACAGGTACGTCAACTTCTTTTAAAATACTTTTCATAATATCATTTTTTGTCGTACGCAGGGCACCTTCCATTGATAAGACGATACGGTGATTCCAAACAGAAGGAACTAACAATTGTATATCTTCTGGTGTGCAATATTCTCTCCCATGTAAAAAGGCTAAAGCTTGAACAGCACGTACTAAAGCTAATGTGGCACGTGGGCTTACACCGTTAGCGATATAATCATGATTTCTTGTAGCATGAGCAAGTTTAATAATGTAATGTTCTAACGGTTCCGAAACAAATATTTCTTTTACTCGTTTTTGAGATTCTAAAATATCTTCTAATGAGATGACAGATGTGACACTTTCTAATGGTAAATCGTTCCGAAAACGTCGCATCATTTGTAGCTCATCTTCAGGAGTAGGATAACCGATTGAAATCGTCATTAAAAAGCGATCAAGCTGTGCATCTGGAAGAGGGAAAGTCCCTTGTGATTCAATTGGGTTTTGCGTCGCAATAACAAAGAACGGTTTCGGCAGAGGCGTAGATTGTTTTTCGAGCGTCACTTGTCGTTCTTCCATCGCTTCTAACAAACTCGACTGCGTTCTCGGCATTGCACGGTTAATTTCATCTGCCAGCAAAATGTTTGTCATAACTGGTCCAATTCTTAATTCGAATTCGCTTGTTTTTGGGTTGAAGTATTCAATACCTGTTATATCACTTGGAAGTACATCGGGGGTGAATTGAACGCGAGAAAAACTACCACCAATACTTTTGGAAATGGTTTTCGCCAGTAACGTTTTCCCAGTACCAGGCACGTCTTCGAGTAGTGCATGTCCATCAGCAAGAAGTGAAACGAGCAGTAGATCAATAACATTTTCTTTCCCAACAAACACAGATCCGATGTTTTCTTTCAATTTATTTATCATATGTACCATTCCTTTCATTATAAAAGAGCTAATATTTCTATATTTTAACAAATTATTCAGAAAATTTGTATGGTTTTTTAATTCAAAGAAATGGATATTTAATTATTAAATTACTCTTGCATATTTTGGAATATGACTATACAATATCGATATACGATGTATCGTAAGTCGATATATCATAAGGCGATGTATCGGAGGTAGTTATAATGAATGGGAAGGCGCAAAAATATATTCCGTTAACTGAGGCGACATATTACATATTGTTATCACTAGTGAAACCAATGCACGGATATGGAATTATGCAAATGGTAGAAGAGATGACAAATGGGGAAGTAAAGCTCGGTCCTGGTACTTTATACGGGAATACGACGAAATTACTTAAAGAAAAATTAATTGTTGAAGTTGCCTCTACAGATAGAAAGAAGTGCTATGAGTTAACGCCGTTTGGGAGAGAAGTGTTAGAGCTAGAATATAACAGATTGCAGAGATCTGTAAGGAATGGAAATAGTATATTAGGGGAGTGAATGGGAAATGGAGACAAAGAAGGTATTCAAACCTTTTGCGATATGGAGCTTGGAAAAAGAAGAAGCTTTTTTAAGAAAAATGCATCAAAAAGGATGGGCTTTACAAAAGTATAATGTAATGTATACGTTTAAGAAAACTGAACCAAAAGATGTAGTATATAAAGCGGATTTTAGACTGGATTATAAAGATTCAAAAGAAAAACAAAAAGAATATATTGAAATATATGAAATGTGTGGATGGAAACATGTAACGAGTTTTGCGAAGTGGAATTATTTTTGTAAAGAAGTAGACGAGGAAAATGAGTTACCTGATATTTATTCAGACAAAGAAACGAAGATACAAAAATTTGTTGAATTGATACAGTTCGTTGCAATTATGTTTGTAATGTTAATTCCAGTGCTTTACTTATGTTTTCTTGGAGTATCAGAATCAGGATTATATAAAGGTATGGTTGGGTTTTTAGTTTGTATATATTTATATGCGTTTATTAATTTATTTAGGAAGATTAAAAAGTTGAAAAAGGAAATATTTTAACAAAGAGTGATATTCTTAGAGAAGATTATTGATGGGAATCAACTTCTCTAATTTCTATATATATTTATTTTGTTCATTCTTTTTTATATAATAAAAGACCAACTTTTTAATTCATAGAACTAACAGTTACAAAGATAATACCAGTAACAACACCTAAAAAAATCATAAATGAAGAAGAAATAATCAATAATAACGAACTAGCAATTAATATTAATTTATTAGATTTTTAATTTTTAAAATGGTAGTAAAGTAAAAGACTATAAATAGTAGAAACAAACCATATTATTAGACCGTAAGGAGTCGTTATTTTCTCCCAATCGAAGATCCAAAAGTAAAAGATGACTATATGACAAGTTAATAGTAGAAATATTGATGGAAGCGTTATTTTTTTATTATTTGTTTTACCTCGCTTATGTAAACATTTCCAAAAGAGTGCGAAGTTTAACATGTAATAAGGAAGAAATACGTTTTTTTACCGTATTAAACGAAAAAATCCCTTATAGAAAAATCTATTTCTACAAGGGATAATCATGTTTTTATTAGAAAGACTGATTTTGCGCAGGTTTAATAAATTGTTCAGGGTTTTCAACAAGTCCGCATACAGCACATTGGACACGGTATGTAGGTCCTTGATAGGCCATATGAAAAGCATTCATCGTTTCATTTGTGTATTCTTCTTCTACTTGACCAGTTTGTGGATTTATTTTGACTGGTTTTACTTGTTGCTCAAGAATATTAAAGCGAGTACGGTTCGTTTTACAGCTTGGACATAGCATTGGTTCCATATGTATACACCTCCATTTGTATCATTTCTTAAAATCTTTAATTTTATGCAAGCAAAAAACTTTCTCAATATAAATAGGTGTTTAATGTATTTAAAATTCAGAAAAAATAAAATATAATAAAAGTACGAACTGGTTATGTCCAAACCAAATCTCCTGTTTTATGCCAATAAGCTGGGGGGCCGAGAAATCGGCCTCATTTTTTTTGCTCATTACTACAAGGAACAAGGTTTTTGTGAGACTTTTGTCGAAATTTTAGGGATAGATACAAAGGGGGATGTAAAATGGATTTGAAAATGAAGTACATTATTTTATATGTAGAAAAGTTTGAGGAATGTTTAAAATTCTATAAAGATATTTTACAGTTACCTATAAAAGCAGAGCACGGTACATATATTGAATTTAATACTGGAACTACCATTTTAGCGATGAATACGCGGCAAGATGTGAAAGAATTAACAGGACTACCGCTTACAGAAGGTAAATTACAGTCTTCTCATTTCGAATTAGGATTCGTTGTTGAGAATGTATTAGAAACGATTGAGCAATTTAGAGGACAAGGTATTAAGGTTTTAGTTGAACCAATTGTAAAACCGTGGGGGCAAACAATTGCCTACATTGCTGATCCAGATGGAAATTATATTGAAATTTGCAGTTCATTAGAATAGAGGGAGAAAGAGAGATGGGATTTCCGAAACTAGAAACAGAACGTTTACGATTAAGAGAACTTACACTATTAGATGCAGAAACGATGTTCCAATATTTTTCGAAAGAATCAGTTATACGTTATTTCGGAATGGATTCTTTTGAAAATATTGAGCAAGCGAAAACAACGATTCAAACGTTTAAAAATCGTTATGAAGAGGGCAGTGTATTTCGCTGGGGAATCGAGAAAAAAGGGACGGGCCAATTAATCGGAACGTGCGGATTTCATTTAATTAATAATAATCATAAACGAGCTGAAATTGGTTATGAATTAGACGATACATATTGGGGACAAGGGTATGCAACGGAAGCGTTACAGGCAATTTTAACTTACGGGTTTGAAACATTGCAACTTATTAGAGTTGCTGCTGTTGTATATGTAGAAAATAAAGCTTCTCAAAAATTATTAAGTAAAGCAGGATTTCAAGAAGAAGGATTACTTCGAAAACATATGATTCAAAATGGAGTTGCTCATGATACTATTTTATATTCTTTATTAAAAGAAGAGTGGAAGAAGTAATGAGTACAAACGAACTTATAACGATTATGAAGAAGCATAGGGAAAATAGATTCATTTTAGGTATAGATGGTTTAAGTCGATCTGGAAAAACAACATTCGTAACCAATTTAAAAGAAAATATGAAACAAGAAGGCATTCCGTTTCATATTTTCCATATTGATGATCACATAGTGGAGCGTAATAAACGATATCATACTGGATATGAAGAATGGTACGAGTATTATTATTTACAATGGGACATTGAATGGCTAAGGCAGAAATTTTTTCAAAAGCTACAACATGAAACAAAATTGAAATTACCTTTCTTTCATGAAGAAACAGATATATGTGAAATGGAAAAAGTACAGATTCCTATTGTAGGGGTAATTGTTATTGAAGGAGTTTTTCTGCAGCGAAAAGAATGGAGAGATTTCTTTCATTATATGGTCTATTTGGACTGTCCAAGAGAGACAAGGTTTCTACGTGAGAGTGAGGAGACACAGAAGAACCTTTCAAAGTTTGAAAATAGGTATTGGAAAGCAGAGGATTATTACTTAGAAACGGAATTGCCGAGGGATAGGGCGGATTTAGTCATCCAATGATTTGAAAATAGAAGGTGAATAGAATGAATATTTTATGGGATTTTGATGGGACGTTATTTGATACGTATCCTGCATATACAATAATGCTTTCTGAAATATTAGGTGACTCAGTAGAAAAACAAGAAATATACAAAAACTTAAAAATATCATACTCTCATGCAATTCAGTATTATAATATTTCATGCGAGCAGGAAGAAAAGATTAAAGTTTTGAAGGGAAAATTCACGCCAAAAGATATGAAACCTTTTGCAGGTGTCGAAGAGGTTTTGAAATTTGCAGATAAAAATGTGATTATGACCCATAAACATAGGACAGGGGTTATGGACATTTTAAAATATTACGGCTGGGAAAAATACTTTGTAGATATGATTACAATTGACGATGGCTTTCCCCGAAAGCCCAACTCTTTAGCTTATAATCATTTACATAAAAAACATAATATTGATTTAGCTATTGGAGATAGAGAATTAGATTTATTACCTGCAAAAGAATTAGGTATTTCAACATGTATGTTTCAAGGTGATTGTGATGTAGCGGATTATTCTTTATCACATTACTCGGAGTTTTTTAAGATAGTGAGTGATAGAGAGTTTTCTTTATAAAAAAAGTTATTAATAAAGACTGAATCTTTCATTTTAAAGGTACAGTCTTTATTTTTTAGAACTCTTTCATTTTATTCTGCAATAACGGGCAGCCTGATTGCTTCAACTAATAATCAGTGGAGGGTGAACAAAACCTCCACTGATTAAAGTTTCACTTTATTTTCTGTATATAATAATTACTAGAGATTAAAGGATAATCGTCCATCTTTAATAAGGAAGTGGTCAGTTTATTTTAACCAAATTATGGTTATTCATGTTAATATGAACTCATAGCTATATAGAAGGGGTGGGGTTAGTATGAAAACTGAAATAGTTCCTAAAAAGAAGTATAGTATAATAAGTTATGTATCTTTACTCATCGGCATTTTGTGTTTTCTATTCGTTTTTATAACGCCAACAAGGATAGCCAATGCAGGTAATATAGTTGGAGATTATATTACAATTGCCCTGACAGGTGTAGGTATCATGCTTTCAATAATCACAATGACGAAAAGAACAGAGAAGAAGGGAATTGCTATTCTTTCATTAATACTGTCCTCATCATTTTTTATATTTTGGATCATAGCAATTATCCTATTGTTTACTGGTCAAATTAGTTTTGCGCCGTAATGTGTAATAAAAAGAGTCCTTCTCGTATGATATCGGGTTCAGTTACGGGAGAGAAAATATAAAATAACACACAAATTAGGGATGTAAATCACATATGATTTAGCACCCTTTTTTTATTGTTATTATAGTGTTTAAGCACTTTTATATAGTTAAATAGTGTTCTAAATAAAAAGATAAATGGAAAATTTATGTTAAAATAGTTGTAGAGATTATGAAAAAATGTTCTTAAACTAACAGTCAGGTTACTTTAAGAAGGTTTTTCAAAGGAAATGGTAAATATCATATTTTGAAGGGGTGATTGCAGTGGAGTAAGTGATTTTTTTAATCTTAGTTAAATACTTTGAAGGAAGGCATTTATAACTATGAATACAAAACTAATAATAGTAGAAGGGTTACCTGGATTTGGAAAATCAACCACTGCAAAGCTAATAAATGAAATTCTAAGCCAAAATAAAATTGAGGTTGAACTATTTTTAGAAGGAAATTTGAACCACCCAGCCGACTATGATGGTGTATCTTGTTTTAATAAATTTGAGTTCGATAGATTATTATCTAACAGTGGGGATTTTAAAGAAGTGCTCCTTAAGAAAGTTCTAAAAAAAGGAAGCAATTATTTATTACCATACAGAAAGATAAAAAATGAGTTTGGTGACCAGTTTTCGGACGAATTATTTAACATTATTTTAAAAAATGATATATACGAATTACCATTCGATAAAAATGTTGAATTAATTGCTGACAAATGGAATGACTTTGCTGAAACCGCTCTAGAAGACAATAAGGTTTATATCTTTGAATGTTGTTTCATACAAAATCCATTAACTATTGGGATGATTAAATATGGTGAACAACAAGAAAAAATAATAAATTATGTAATGAAAGTTGCAAAAATCATAGAGAATTTAAATCCAATGTTATTGTATATAGAACAAGATAATCTTGAATTTTCATTTAGGAAGGCGTTAAAAGAAAGAACTCCAGAATGGTCCACAGGAATTATTGACTATTACACTAACCAAGGCTATGGGAAAGAACATAACCATTCAGGTGTAGAAGGAGCGATAAAAGTTCTTGAAGCTAGAAGGAATTTAGAATTAGAAATATTCGATATGTTAAAAATGAAAAAAGAAAAAATCAATAATACAAAATATGAAATTGACTCATATAGGTCAATGTTAAAAGATAAGTTAGCCATACAAATGGTGAAATAGCTTTTTACACTAACTGGTGCTTTAGTTGAAGAAGGAAATAAAAACGCTCTGAATATCTTCTGAGCGTTTTAGTTTGTTATTCCTAATGGTTATTAGCATTTTTCTCTTCCTACACTGAACCCATTACTCATATGAAGGACTCTTTTTACTCGGTATCTTCAGGTTGATATTCTAAAATATCCCCCGGTTGGCATTCTAATGCTTTACATATTGCTTCTAAAGTTGAAAAACGGACTGCTTTTGCTTTTCCATTTTTCAAGATAGAAAGGTTAGCCATTGTAATTCCAACCTTCTCCGAAAGTTCTGTTACACTCATTTTTCTTTTTGCTAACATTACATCAATATTAATAATAATTGCCATATTATTCACCTCAGACCGTTAAATCATTTTCTGATTTTATATCTATAGCATCTTTTAATAGTCTTTGGAGAACGGCAGCAAAGACCGCGATTACCATTGAAGAAAAAATCATAATCATTCCGATAATAATAATGCCAGGGGCATCATCTCTCTCTGCCACGAGATAAAAAAGTGGCATACCTAATACATATAATACACTAATTGCCAATGCGCTGTACTTAATATTTTTTAAAGCTTGAACAGATAGCTCTGAGAATGCGTTATTTTTATCAATATAGTTTAAAAGCTTAAATGTTTGGTACAGTGCGAAGTAATAAGGTAGTGCTGTTGCGTATAAATTGATAAATACAAGATATTTAATATATGCAATATCTGGATATAATTCTGCGGCAAAATTTCCTATTTTAGGGACTAAAAAAATGCACATAGCAAGAACGGGGATTCCGATTAGAATTACAACGGTCTTTAAAAAGAGTGTGGATCCTTGTTTCATAAAAAGCACCTCATTTATTTAATATCTTATTAATTTAACATGAAATTTATTGTTTAACAATAAATTTTTATTTCTTTTAATCGAGGATTTATTGTTAAACAAGTAATTAATGAAAAGGATGTTAAATCTTTTTTATAAGATAAATGATACATATCGATATTTAATTAAAGAAAGAGAAAGTAACTATTGTTAGCTTTATGAGAATTGGGAACTAATAAAACATATGTAGGTTTTGGTATGGAAAAGGAAATAAGGTGTATTGAAATGAATGCAAAGTTTATGGAGGAACAATCATGTTGAATTATGGTGTGAAGATGAAAAAGTTACTATTAGTGGGAGCTATAATAGTAAGCATATTAAGTACGGAAAGTATGATGAATTATCATGCGGCCAAAGCTAAGGTGAAAAAAGTAGAACACCAGCCTAAAAATATAATTATGATGGTTATGGACGGAACGAGTTCAACGGCGACAACATTGGCTCGCTGGTATAAAGGGGCACCGCTTACGTTAGATCAAATTGTAACAGGAGGTGTTCGTACGTTTTCGGCGGAATCAGCTATTACAGACTCAGCGCCAGCAGCAACAGCTTTAGCAACTGGAAATAAATCGAATTCAGGATATGTAGGTATATTACCTTCTATTGTAAGTTCGCCTAGCTTACAGCCAATAAAAGAAGAAGAAAAGTTACGGCCGGTCGCAAACGTATTAGAAG
This sequence comes from Bacillus cereus group sp. MYBK15-3, assembly GCF_051916765.1. Lineage (NCBI taxonomy): Bacteria > Bacillati > Bacillota > Bacilli > Caryophanales > Bacillaceae > Bacillus > Bacillus cereus group sp. MYBK15-3. The sequence continues at coordinate 36,699 of NZ_JBQAHG010000010.1, read as the reverse complement.
GCGCAAAATGTACTGGTCGTGCAACTGGCATTGTTGCTACATCTGAAATTCAGCATGCTACTCCGGCCGGATTCTCTGCTCACCATGTCAATCGCAAACATTTTGACGTAATTGCGAAGCAGCAAGTATATCAAAATATAGATGTCGTATTAGGCGGGGGAAAAGCGGCGCTGTTACCTATGAAAAGTAATGGAATCCGAAAAGATGGTGAAAATTTAGTAAAGGTGATTCAAGACAAAGGATACGATTTCGTTGAAACGAAAGATGCGTTATTGAACTCCAAATCTAATAAAATTTGGGGCTCTTTCTCACATCATGCTCTTGCGTTTGATATGGATCGTATAGCAACAAATCCAGAACAACCAACACTTTCTCAAATGACAGAAAAAGCAATTCAAACATTATCAAAAGATAAAGATGGCTTCTTTTTATTCGTAGAAGGTAGTAAGCCTGATTGGGCAGCTCATGCTAATGATCCAATTGGGATGATTAGTGATGTATTAGCATTTGATGAAGCGGTAGCAAAGGCGTTACAATTTGCGAAGAAAGATGGGGATACGATGCTCATCGCTTTAACTGATCATGGTAACAGCGGCATCTCTATAGGGAATAGGAATACGACAAAAGGATACAATACTACACCGGTTTCTGTATACATTGATCCATTGAAAAAGGCGAAAATGACACTTGAAGGAACTATAAATAAACTGAAATCTGATTTATCAAATGTAGAAGATGTAGCTAAACTATACGGTTTGGATAATCTAACTCATGATGAAAAAGAACAATTAAAAGTGGCAAAAAAGAAAATGGATGTAGGACGAATTTTTACTACATTATTGGCTAATCGTGCAAATATCGGCTTTACGACAGGAGGACATACAGGTGAGGATGTATTCTTACATTCTTATGGACCTCAAAAACCAGAAGGCTTAATCCAAAATACAGACATTGCGAAGACGATGGCGAAAGCGATGGGCTTTAACTTAGAAGAAGTAACGAATAAAATATTTTTAGAGAGTGAACAAGCCTTTAAGAAAATCGGTGCAACTGTAACAGCCGACAAAACCGAAGGAGCAAACCCGTTACTCGTAGTAAAACATAATAAAGTAGAAGCACAATTATTTGGTAACAAAAATATAATTCGTATCAATGGTAAAGGGTATGAATTAAGAAGTATTATTGTAGAGAGTAATGGAAAGTACTATGTACCAGAAGAAGCAATTCAACTATTTGTAAAGCATTCTCGTTAAAAAATTGCCAACCAGTTAAGCTAACTGGTGGCAATTTTTTGTGTTTATTCTAAATATAAGGGCTCGAATTGTTTTGTAATTTTTTTATATGAGACTTGTATAAATGTTAAAGGGAAATTATATTTTTTTCTTACATTAAAAAATTTCATTTTGTAGAATAAGAAGTTATACATATAGTAAAGTCTAATGTGTTATCAATTAATATTTACGAAAAATATATTAATACTTTAGAATTTCTTTAATGTTCATTATTTTTTATTTAAGGTTATCCGTTATATTTATAATATGTTTATTTCAATTTATTGTATTGAAGCTCAGTTTTATATAATTATAAAGCAATCATCAAAATAAAATCTCCACTAGAGTAAATTTATTATTTTTTTGTGGAAATTATTATGCAGCTAAGAAAACTGTAGTTTATTGAATTAGAAATATATTAGAATTTACTTGAAGAAAGAGAGAGGGAATAAAATGAATATAGTGCACTTACGTCCTAAACAGCGGTCTAAGTATCGCATTATGCTAGGGAAGTGGTATTACTCTACAAAGAGGTACATTCAGTGGTTGGCAGATGGAAAAACATATGCAAAAAGGTTCCAACAAGAAAAGCTACCTTGTACAGCAATTCAGCACCGAACGATATTACTTCGTAAGCTCAAAGATGTAGATATGTGGTATCAACAGAATAAGGTTGTTAATTTGAAAATTGCTGTTAAAAAACTAAATGGTATCGTCATTAGACCGGGAGAAACATTTTCTTACTGGCGTTTAATAGGTAAGCCAACGAGGAAAAAAGGGTATGTAGAAGGTATGGTATTACATTACGGATCTTTTCAAACAGGTATTGGAGGAGGTCTTTGTCAGCTTTCGAATTTAATATATTGGATGACTTTACATACACCACTGACAGTAACAGAACGATATCGTCATAGCTTTGATGTCTTTCCTGACTCTAGGCGCACTCAACCGTTTGGGAGTGGGGCGACTTGTTCCTATAACTATTTGGATTTACAAATTAAAAATGAAACGGACCAACTGTATCAACTTCACCTTTATATGACAGATGAACATTTAGTTGGTGAATGGAGAACAGTCTATCCGCAACTTTATCAATATGAAGTGTATGAGAAAGAACACTCAATTCAACCTGCATACTGGGGCGGTTATATACGACATAATGTGATTCAACGTAAAGTATATAATCAACAGAAACAGTTAATAGAAGATCAATATGTAACAGAGAATCACGCTATAATGATGTACGAACCACTATTAGCTTGTAATAATGAGAATAGTGAGTAATATGGTAATCCATAGATTAAATAGTATAGAAAATATTTAATTCTTATTTTTATTAAAAAAGTATGAATCCCAGATTTACTGGATTTTGATTGTAACTAAGAACATATAAAAGTTCACTGTTATTTATAGGAGAGTCTGTTTGTTTTTATATCTTATGTATTTCACCCTGCATAAAAAAATATTTCTCAACATTTTATTTGTTGAAAAAGATTGAATATTCGTATTATAACGAATATTATGTTGTTATCGGCAAAAAACGATAATTTGCAGACACTGGGGAGGAAATACATTGAAAAAGAAAAAGAAATTAAAACCATTAGCGGTATTAACAACAGCAGCAGTACTAAGTAGTACGTTTGCTTTTGGAGGTCACGCAGCGTATGCTGAGACACCAACATCATCTCTACCAATAGATGAGCACTTAATACCGGAGGAGCGTTTGGCTGAAGCGCTAAAACAACGGGGGGTAATTGATCAATCTGCATCACAAGCTGAGACTTCAAAGGCTGTCGAAAAATATGTTGAGAAAAAGAAAGGGGAAAACCCTGGGAAAGAAATCTTAACAGGAGATAGTCTTACGCAAGAAGCCTCTGACTTTATGAAAAAAGTAAAAGATGCAAAAATGAGGGAAAATGAACAGGCGCAGCAGCCTGAAGTAGGCCCAGTAGCTGGACAAGGTGCAGCATTGAACCCTGGGAAATTAAATGGAAAAGTACCTACTACATCAGCGAAGCAAGAAGAATACAATGGAGCTGTTCGAAAAGATAAAGTACTTGTTTTACTTGTAGAATTTAGCGATTTTAAGCATAACAATATTGATCAAGAGCCAGGATACATGTATTCTAAGGACTTTAATCGTGAACATTATCAAAAAATGTTATTTGGTGATGAACCATTTACTTTATTTGATGGATCGAAAATTAACACATTTAAGCAATATTATGAAGAACAATCTGGTGGTAGCTATACAGTTGATGGGACTGTAACAGAATGGCTTACTGTTCCAGGAAAAGCATCAGATTATGGTGCTGATGCGGGTACTGGGCATGATAACAAGGGGCCTTTAGGACCAAAAGATTTTGTGAAAGAAGCATTAAAAGCAGCGGTAGCAAAAGGAATCAATTTAGCAGACTATGACCAATTTGATCAATACGATCAAGATGGTGATGGAAATAAAAATGAGCCAGATGGCATTATTGATCATTTAATGGTTGTACATGCTGGCGTTGGTCAAGAAGCTGGCGGCGGTAAATTGAAAGATGATGCGATTTGGTCACATCGTTCAAAACTAGGTTCAAAACCATATGCAATTGATGGCACGAAATCTTCTGTTTCGAACTGGGGCGGAAAGATGGCTGCATATGATTATACAATCGAGCCTGAAGACGGAGCAGTTGGTGTGTTTGCACATGAGTATGGCCATGATTTAGGCTTACCAGATGAATATGATACAAAGTACTCAGGACAAGGTGAACCTGTTGAGTCATGGTCTATTATGAGTGGTGGTAGCTGGGCTGGAAAAATTGCAGGAACAGAGCCAACGAGTTTCTCGCCACAAAATAAAGAGTTTTTCCAAAAGAATATGAAGGGGAACTGGGCGAATATTCTTGAAGTAGATTATGACAAACTTAGCAAAGGAATCGGTGTTGCAACATATGTAGATCAAAGTACTACAAAATCTAAACGACCTGGAATTGTTCGTGTTAACTTGCCGGACAAAGATATAAAAAATATCGAATCAGCGTTTGGTAAGAAGTTCTATTACAGTACAAAAGGAAATGACATTCATACAACACTTGAGACACCAGTATTTGACTTAACAAATGCAAAGGATGCTAAGTTCGATTATAAGGCATTTTACGAACTTGAAGCGAAGTATGATTTCCTTGACGTATATGCGATTGCAGAAGATGGAACGAAGACACGCATTGATAGAATGGGCGAAAAAGATATAAAAGGCGGCGCGGATACAACTGATGGTAAGTGGGTTGATAAATCATACGATTTAAGCCAATTCAAAGGAAAAAAAGTAAAACTGCAATTTGAGTACTTAACAGATATTGCAGTAGCTTATAAAGGATTTGCGTTAGATAATGCAGCCTTAACTGTAGATGGAAAAGTTGTTTTCTCTGATGATGCAGAAGGTCAGCCTGCAATGACGTTAAAAGGCTTTACTGTGTCTAACGGATTTGAACAGAAAAAACATAATTACTATGTAGAGTGGAGAAATTACGCTGGTTCTGACACTGCGTTACAATATGCACGTGGCCCAGTATTTAATACAGGAATGGTTGTATGGTATGCGGATCAAAGCTTTACAGATAACTGGGTAGGCGTTCATCCAGGTGAAGGGTTCTTAGGAGTAGTAGATTCTCATCCAGAGGCAATTGTAGGGACATTAAACGGACAACCTACTGTGAAGAGCAGTACGCGTTATCAAATTGCCGATGCGGCATTCTCATTTGATCAAACACCAGCATGGAAAGTAAATTCACCAACACGCGGTATCTTTGATTATAAAGGATTACCAGGAGTGGCAAAATTTGATGATTCTAAGCAATACATCAACAGCGTTATTCCTGATGCAGGACGTAAGTTACCGAAGCTAGGACTGAAGTTTGAAGTGGTAGGCCAAGCTGAAGACAAGTCTGCAGGTGCAGTTTGGCTTCATCGATAAAATAAGGTGAAAAGAAGAGAAGCTGCGATAAGTCGGTGAAACTGACTGATTGCAGCTTTTTTCTTCTTGTGAAAAAACTCGCTGTTTTTTATGTACTTATTGGAAAAATATGAAGTTTCTTTGATACATAAAATGCTCCGTCTGTCCAATTATAGAAGCTATTTTGGACGTAAGAAATTTGTAAGTAATGAGTAAGAAAAAAGAGATTTTCATAGTATAAAATATTTATTATAGCTACTTTTAACACCTGATACTAATAGTGTGCTATAATATGAATTAGCAACAAAAAGGAAAGGAATTAGAACAATGACCTTAGAAAATACTAAAAATTTAAAAAAACAAGTTGCTCCTTTTGAAAAATCAACGATTAAAAAAAGTGTTTGGCAACTGATCAACACAATCGTGCCATTTATTATTTTATGGTACCTTGCTTATAAAAGTTTGTCAGTTTCTTATTGGTTAACATTAGTTCCAGCACTGTTAGCCGCTGGATTTATGACAAGGATTTTCATTATTTTTCATGATTGTACCCATTATTCATTCTTTAAAAGTCGACGTGCAAATAGAATAGTTGGAACGTGTATGGGCGTTTTAACATTATTCCCATTTGATCAGTGGGGGCATGAGCATTCTATTCACCACGCTACGAGTGGTAATTTGGATAAGAGGGGTACAGGGGATATTTGGACGCTTACAGTAGATGAATATGTAGCAGCACCATTTAGACTCCGTTTAGCATATCGTTTATATCGCAATCCATTCGTTATGTTTGGGTTAGGCCCGATTTATGTTTTCTTGCTTAAAAATAGATTTAACCGAAAAGGTGCTAGAAAAAAAGAACGTATGAACACTTATTTAACGAATATTTTAATCGTTGCTATTGTAGGAATGCTTTGCTGGGCAATTGGATGGCAATCGTTTCTTTTAGTACATGGTTCTATATTTTTAATAGCAGGTTCAATAGGGATTTGGCTGTTTTACGTACAGCACACATTCGAGGATTCTTATTTTGAAGAAGATAAAGAATGGGAATATGTGAAAGCGGCAGTGGAGGGAAGTTCTTTTTATAAACTTCCAAAAATTTTGCAATTTCTAACGGGTAATATTGGATTTCATCATGTTCACCATTTAAGTCCAAGAGTACCTAACTATAAACTAGAAGAGGCACACAACAATACCCTTCCTTTAAAAAATGTACCAACAATTACGCTTGCTACAAGCTTGCGTTCACTCCGTTTCCGTCTTTGGGATGAGAAAAGTAACAATTTTGTTAGCTTTAAAGATGTCAAAAATATAATTAAAAATAATGTTTCTGTTCGGGTGAAATCTGAACTATAATTGCATCGTATATAAAATTCCCCTTAATCATTTTCGATTTAAGGGGAGTTTTTGTTTAAAGATTAGATGCCAGATAAGAAGAAAAATTAAATGTTTCAAATTGTAATGGAAGCAGATTAGGAATTGCTAGTACGTAAGTACAAATACAAGATGACAATAAATGCATTATGTTAACAATTGGAGTTATCATGAATTTTCCATTACGATAACTGTTCATAAATCCGACGAAAATTAATAGCAAAAGGGGGATCGTACAACAGTATATCTAAAAAATTAGAAAAGACTTGGACGGAAATTTCATTCATTTTTCTTGGTGTTCCGCATTCCATACACTTAAATAGGATGCATATTCTAATTCATCTGGATTGTCATGTAACATAGAAATGAATTCTAATTTATTTCTATCACAATCTAGAAAGTATACACTTGCAGCGGGCATCCACCTTTGGACAATTGGCTCTTGATTTCCTTTTCCTTGACTTCCTATCACTTCTATTCCACGCTCCTCTAACCACGCTTTAGAAGTCATTAAAAACTCTAAATTTACACCAAAAGCAAAATGTCTCAGCTCAAAGTCTTCGATATTATTTACTTCCCATAGTCCAAGCATTTGTTTTTTATTTTCTCCGACCCAAAAGAAAGCCACTCTTCTTTTGGAGAGTTTTCTTGCTAACGTTAATCCTAGCTTGTTTTGATAGAAATTTATCGCTTTTTCTAAATTTCTTACATGTAAATGAGTTTCGTATATGTTCTGTATCATTATGATCATTCCTTTCTTTCTTGATAACTACCAGTTGAGTAATGAATGTAATTCTAATAATGTACAGCTATATCTGATATACCTATTTATTATTATATCGAAATTGAAATACGATAAATCCAACTGAGGTAGCAAGTTCAAATGAAAATTTTACTACTTTTGTAGGAGAAGAGAAAAATCCATTAAATTCAGGTGAACTCATATTTAAATAATAAAAAAAGACAACACATGAAGTGAAACGCCACGTGTTGTCTTTTTTGTATCGTACAATATTAAGAAGTTTCGCTAATTTTAGTTTCACTTTGAGTGTTAGTTGCAATTCTTTTCTTAACTTTAAAGTGATAGTAAGTATAGCAAAAGATGATAAATGGTACAGTACAATAAATGCCTAGTCTTTGATCTGGGATAAAGATAAGACTTACTAATATAATGCCATACAATCCAAAACCAAGAATTGGTACAAGGGGATAGAGTGGAGTTCTGAACTTCAAATCGTCTAATTTTCCACCTTCAGCTAAATAGTGTTTGCGGAAAAAGAATTGAGAAACACAAATTGACATCCAAACAATAATTGTTATGACTCCAGAAATGGAAATTAACCATAAGTAAACCGTTTCAGCAGCTACGACGCTTGTTAAAAGAGAAAAAGCAGAAATAGCTATTGTCATGATTAAAGCGTTGAGAGGAATCCCACGTGATGATAATTTCTTTAAAAATGCTGGAGCCATTTCGTTTTTTGATAAAGACCAAAGCATGCGAGTAGCAGCGTATAGTCCTGAGTTTGCAACAGAAAGAACAGCAGTAAGAATAACAAAGTTCATAATATCAGCTGCATATGGAATACCGATATTATCAAAAACAGCAACGAATGGGCTCTTTGTGAGTCCTGCTTCTTCCCAAGGAATTAAAGCAACAAGAACAAAGATTGCTAAGACGAAGAAAAACATTGTGCGCCATATAATATTTCTAATAGAACGAGGTAAAGTTTTTGCTGGATCTTCGCTTTCACCTGCTGCGATTCCGACAAGCTCTGTACCTTGGAAGGAATAATTGACTGTAACCATTGTTAATAGAATAGCTGCAAGTCCATTCGGAAATAAACCACCATGATTTACGAAATTTGAAAGAAGTGGAGCTGGTTCGTCGCCTTTTAAATCAATAAAGCCGAACATAGCGGCGCCACCAAGAATTATAAAAGCTATAATGGCAGATACTTTTATACTTGAAAACCAAAATTCTGTTTCTGCATAACTACGAGCAGATAATACGTTAATAGTAAAGATTGTAACGCCAAATATTAAACACCAAACCCAAACAGGAATATCAGGAAACCAGCGCTGCATTGTAATACCGGCAGTTGTAAATTCAAGACCGGTCGTATTCGCCCAGCTTAACCAATACAACCATCCGATTGTAAAGCCAGTTGCAGGATTGATGAATTTAGTGGCATATTCCTGGAAAGAACCCGAAACAGGCATGGCTACAGCGAGTTCACCAAGACATAGCATAACGAAATACATTAATAATCCACCGGCCATAAAGGCAAGTACGGATCCACCAGGTCCAGCTTGACTTATAATAAAGCCAGATCCGTTAAATAACCCCGTTCCAATCACACCACCGAGTGCAATCATGAATAAGTGTCTACTTTTCATCGTACGTTTTAATTCATTGTTTGTATTGTTTACTTGCGCCATTGTTTTCCTCACTTTCGTAGTTGATAGAATAAAGTTTGATGTTTTTCCGTATTATGGAATGTATTCCGTGATGTGAAATCTTGTTATAATTTTCAGATAATTAAAAAGAAAAGTCAATATTTTTTTGTTTGCGTTTTCAATTCGTTGTTAGTGATATGTTTTTATTGTTAGAAAATTAAATAAATAGATTGATTTCATTTCGAATGTTTGCTAAATTGATAGTTAATTAAGCGTACTAACATATTACGAGTAAAGTTGAGGCGAGTTATGGTACAGTCCATTGATCGAGCGATAAGTATTATTAAATTATTGAATTCTACAAATGAAAAAGAGTATTGGGCTATTTCTGATATAGCTGATGGAACACATCTCCCGGTTAGTACAGTACATAGATTACTTAACTCTCTAATGGAGCATGGGTTAGTTACACAAATTTCAGAGACAAAACAGTACAAAATTGGACCAATGTGGATGGAAATAGGGTTGCGTCAATTGGAGAAGGTAGACTATAGATCTGTTGCAAGAGAAGTGATGAAACGTTTGGCTGCTGAAGTGGAAGAAAGTGTCTATTTGAATATTCCAAACGGAACACATTCTATTATCATTGAAAGAATTGATAGTCCTTTAAAAATTCGAGTTATTGATAATCTAGGAGAACAAATTCCACTTTCAATTGGTGCTGCAAATAAAACGATGCTTGCCAATATGAAAACGAATGAAATGGAACATATTGTAGAGTATTTACTTCCTTCATTACCAGAACAAAAGCAAATTCTTCTTAATCAGATAAAGCAAATAAAAAATGAAGGATATGCTGTCAGTTATGGTGAAAAAACAGAAGGGACAGCTTCAGTAGCTGCACCTATTATCGGATTTAATCATAAAGTAGTAGGAGCATTAAGTGTTGGGTTAATTAGTCATCGTATTAATGATGATCGACTATCTTTTCTTATTAGCAAGGTAAAACAAGCAGCTCATGAAATATCAATAAAAATCGGCAGTACATCAGAACTATAATTTTGATAGCTGTCGTCATTTTTTATTCATATATTGGAATTCGTTTTCATAATGCGGAAAAATAGGGGGATTTATATGTCAAAGTGGCAATCAAAAGAACAATTGATTCAATTATTAAGCAGTCTTGTTGAAATTCCTAGTATTACAGGTACAGAGGCTGAAGTGATATTGCCAGACTTTGTTGTGGAGCAATTATCTGATTTACAGTACTTCAAAGAAAACCCGCACCATGTGCAAAAAAATCCGACGGGGGACGGACGATATTTTGTTACAGCACTAGTAAAGAAAAGCGATAGTACAAAAAATACTGTAATTCTAGTAAGTCACTTTGATGTTGTAGATGTACAAGATTACGGAGTGTGGAAAGAAGATGCATTTAATCCTAAAAAGTTAACATCTATGTTTTATTCTCATAAAGATGAACTTCCAGACCATGTACGTGAAGATATAGAACATGGAGATTGGCTGTTTGGTAGAGGAACAATGGACATGAAATGCGGCCTCGCATTACAAATGGCAATGATTGAACAAGCATGTGAAGGAAGATTCGATGGGAATGTTCTTTTATTGGCTGTACCAGATGAAGAAGTGAATTCTGTAGGGATGAGGGCCGCTGTTCCGAGACTATTAGATTTAGCAAGAGAGCATAATTTAGATTATAAAACGGTCTTAAACTCAGAGCCTATGTTTTCAAGACATCCTGGTGACCAAAATAAGTATATTTACACTGGCTCTATTGGTAAAGTGTTACCTGGTTTTCTTTGCTACGGAAAAGAGACACATGTAGGTGAACCTTTTGCAGGGTTAAATGGGAGTTATATGGCTTCATTAATAACAGCAGAACTAGAGTTAAACACAGACCTTTGTGATATTGTAGAAGGGGAAGCGAGTCCTCCACCAACTAACTTACTTCAAAGGGACTTAAAAGAGGATTATTCTGTACAAATTCCGCATCGTGCAGTCACATTATTTAATTTGTTTTTATTAGAAAAATCAATGACAGATGTAGTTTCATTGTTACGTCAAAAAGTAACGAAAGTAGCAGAGAAAATAGAAGAGTCGTATGAAAAACATGCATATCGTTTTTCTAAATATAATCCATTTATACCACCTAATCTCAAAGTAAATGTATTAACTTATGAAGAGCTTATCACATATGCAATTGAGCAACATGGACGAGAAAAAATAGATCATATTCAATCTAATATTATAAAAAATAGAGGAGATAAAGATGATCGTGCGGTAACGATTGATTTAGTAGATAAATTAGCGATTTTATGTAAAGAAAAGGCACCGATGATTGTACTTTTCTTCGCTCCGCCGTACTATCCAGCTGTGAGTTCACGCAACAATCCTTTAATAAAAGAGGTAGTTGTAGAAATGGAAAAGTATGCACATTACAATCATAAAATTACATTTGAAAACCAAAATTATTTTGGGGGGATTTCAGATTTAAGCTATGTAGGCTTGCAGTATCCACTGGATTCAATGAGTTCGCTTGTAGACAATATGCCATTATGGGATAAAGGCTATTCAATTCCGCTTCAGGAATTAGAAGAGTTTGATGTTCCAGTATTAAATATGGGACCGGTAGGAAAAGATGCACATCAATGGACAGAACGTCTAGATGTAAACTACGCATTTGAAACACTATTAGATATGTTACCGAAATGCATTGAAAAATTATTAGTTTCTAATAAAATTACACAATCATAGTAGGGAATAGGTAAGGGATAAAACAGAACCTTTAAAGAAGAGTCAAATAAAATTATTTTAATATAATTAAAAAGTAGAACGGCCAAGCTCAATTTTATATGAGTTTGGCCGTTTATCATGTAGTGAATTTTTAATTAAAAGTATGTGAATTCATAGCTAACGTAATCTCTTTTATAGTTTTATTTTTTAGTTTGACCAGATAGTTCAACAGACTTTTGCGTACAACGCTGCATAGCTGAAATAATCGCTGTTCGTAATCCTTTTTCCTCTAATGTCGCTACAGCTTCTATTGTCGTTCCGCCAGGAGAACAAACCATATCTTTCAATTCACCTGGATGTATTCCTGTTTCTAGTACCATTTTTGCAGAGCCTAACACAGCTTGAGCAGCGAATTTATATGCTTGATTTCTTGGCATACCATCTAGTACAGCAGCATCTGCCATCGCTTCTATAATCATATATACATAAGCTGGTGAAGAACCACTTACGGATGTGACAACATCCATTAATTTTTCACTTACGATCTCTGTTTGACCAAAACTATTGAAAATGTTTAGTACATCTTCTAAATCTTTTTCTGTAACCATTTCATTAGGGCATAATGCAGACATTCCTTCTCCAACAAGAGCAGGAGTATTAGGCATTACTCTTACAACCTTTACTTTTTTATTAAAGGCATTTTCAGTACTTTCAATGCTTTTTCCAGCAGCGATCGTAACGATGATAGCATCGTTTTTGATTACTTCTTTTATTTCATTAATTATTGATGAATATAGGTCTGGTTTGATTGATAAAATTAAAATATCAGCATTTTTAGCTACTTTATTGTTGTCGGTAGTTGTAGTTAGCCCATATTTTTCACTAGCATTTTTTAAATTAGCAGTGTTTAAATCTGAACAAATAATTTGATTTGAAGACACTATATTTTTGTTTATCATTCCGCCAATCATAGCCATTCCCATATTTCCGCAACCGATGAATCCAATTTGTTTATCCATAATAACTCAATCTTGCTCCTTTTATAATCAATTATATCGGTTTGATATTATTTTCTTAGAATAAGAATAACATCCCTGTGCAATATAAAGAAACATTCTAAGAGAATATATTCCTTTTTGCAACACTAAAAGACAAAAATTAATTATATTCGACATTATGTAAATATATACACTATAATGTAAGGTTTTATGTTTATGAATATGAGTTAAACTTATATCATTTTGTATTTTCATTCAGTAGGGCGATAATTTCATACAAATAACTTGTGGTTCTATTTATTTTTAAAAATACCTCTTGACACCGAATCGAACTATATCGCATAATATAAAAAAATTAGATTGAAAATCGTTGAAGGGAATTAGTACATATGTCTTCTTGCGAAAGAGAGTGGAATTCACCGGCTGAAAGATTCCTCGTATAGAATATATCGAACCTATCCCTGAGTCTTAAATGAAAGTTTAGGCGTTCGCCTGCGTTATAGGCACCAAGTGGATATCTATGTATATCAATTAAGGTGGTACCGCGGAACAATGACCGTTTCGTCCTTTTTATTTTATTAAGGGCGAAGCGGTCATTTTTATTTTGCTCTTAAATACTTCAGTGCAGCATTGATGAGAATAGATATAGTTACAAAGTGAATGAAGTGTAATTTATAAAAAAACTTTGATTTTAGACTTGGGGGATAAAAAAGTGAAAAAACAACGAATTGTTGTAAAGATTGGGAGTAGTTCCTTGGCAGATAGTCATGGAGGCATCTCTACAGAACAGCTTTCAGATCACGTTGCCGCATTGGCTCGGTTGAAAGAAGATGGGCACGAGGTTGTGTTAATTACATCTGGAGCCGTCGCTGCAGGTTTTTCAGCGCTAGGATATCCTAGCAGACCTGTAACGATTAAAGGGAAACAGGCTGCAGCAGCTGTCGGACAAAGTTTGTTAATGCAGGCGTACACGGAGGAATTCCGTAAATATGGCATCGTTACTGCGCAACTTTTGCTGACGAGAAGTGATTTTTCTAGAAAAGAACAATATAGTAATGCTTACGCTACGTTAGGAGAATTATTAAACCGTTCCGCTCTTCCAATTATTAATGAAAATGATTCCATCTCTTTAGAGGAGCTAACGTTCGGTGATAATGATATGCTGTCAGCTTTAGTAAGCGGGCTTGTTTCGGCGGATATGCTTATGATCTTTACGGATGTGAACGGGTTATATGACAAAAATCCTCAGAAAAATGCGGATGCAAAAAAATATTATTTTCTTCCTGAAGTTACGGAAGAAATTTCTTCTCTTGCAGGAGATGCAGGCTCAAAACTTGGGACTGGCGGTATGAAATCAAAAATCGATGCTGCAAAGACAGCACTCTCTCTTGGTGTGAGTGTATTTATCGGAACAGGACGTGGACAGGAAAAGTTTGTAGATGTTTTGAAGGGTAAGGGTGATGGAACGTATGTTGGTAATGCTCCTCAAAAAGAAATGAAGATGAACAAGCAATGGATTGCCTTGCATTCGCTTGTTAACGGACAAATTGAAGTAGATGCTGGGGCAGCTACTGCCATCATTCAGCATGGGAAGAGTTTACTTCCAGCTGGTGTTACGAATGTATCAGGATTTTTCCAAGTGGGTGAAGTTGTAGAGGTTGTAACGCAACAAGGGCGCGTAATAGGAAAAGGACAATGCACATATAGTGCAGAGGAACTAAGAGATGTAAAAGGTATGCAAAGCCAAGATATTCAAGTAAGAGGCGAGAGACATAGTTATGAAGTCATCCATAGGGATCATTGGGTTTCACTTTAAAAAGGAGGAAATAAAAATGAATGAAGTGTTGGCAAAGGGGATAAAAGCAAAAGAGGTTGCTAGAGAACTTGTGCTTAAAACTACAGATCAAAAAAATGAAGCACTTGCTGCAATTGCTAATCAGCTGATAGTAGAAACAGCTTATATTTTAGAAGAAAACAAACGGGATATTGAAGAAGGTAAGGAGAAAGGATTTTCTCATTCAATCCTTGATCGCCTTTTGCTGAATGAACAGCGAATTGTTGATATGACAGAGGGTATTAAGCAGTTAATTGAATTACGTGATCCTGTAGGAGAATGTGTAAGTGCATGGGAACGACCAAATGGACTATCTATTCAGGAGATGCGCGTACCACTTGGTGTTGTCGGAATGATTTATGAGGCAAGACCGAATGTAACTGTTGATGCTGCTACAATTTGTTTAAAAACAGGAAACGCAGTAATACTACGTGGTAGTTCTTCTGCTATTCATTCTAACAAAGCCATCGTTAGCGTTATTAACCGGGCGCTTAAGCAGACTAGCTTGCCTTCAGAAAGTGTACAGCTCATAGAAGATACAACGAGAGATAGTGCAAAACAGTTGTTTACATTGAACGAGTACTTGGATGTTCTTATACCAAGAGGCGGTAAACAATTAATTGATACAGTAGTGAGGGAAGCGTCTGTTCCAGTACTTGAAACAGGTGCGGGGAATTGTCATATTTTCATTGATGAAACAGCGGATAAACAAATGGCATTTGATATTATTATAAACGCAAAAACGCAGCGTCCATCTGTATGTAATGCAATTGAAACGATTGTACTTCATGAGAAGTGGGCAGAGCAATATGGTAGCGAGTTGTTTTCTTCCTTGAAGGAAAGAGGAGTGGAGCTACGTGGTGATAATAAAGCAGTGGAGATTGATCCTTCTATCTTACTTGCGACAGAAGAAGACTGGGAAACTGAGTTTTTATCTCTCACACTAGCAGTGAAAGTGGTTTCCACTGTTGAAGAAGCGATTCATCATATAAATACGTATGGATCTATGCATTCTGAAGCAATTATTACTGAAAACGAGGAAAACGTCAGCAAGTTTTTTACTTCTGTAGATGCCGCGGTACTTTATCATAATGCATCGACTCGTTTTACAGATGGATCCGAATTTGGATTCGGAGCGGAAATTGGTATCAGTACACAAAAGTTACACGTAAGAGGACCAATGGGGCTTCCAGCATTAACTTCTACAAAATATGTGATTCGTGGAAATGGGCAAATTCGAAAATAATAATAAAAGACACTCAATTGGCTTGGGTGTCTTTTATTATAAAAATTATTTACCATACAAATAGCCCAACGAGCATAGCACTTAATAAAGAAACAGCCATCCCGCTAACAAGAAGCTTCCAAACATTTTTACCGATGACTGATGATTTTTCTCCGCCAAATAATGAATTGTAAGTTCCGTAAATCATACCTACTGTACTAAAGTTAGCAAAAGAAGCTAGAAATGTCGTTGCAACCGCAACCGTATGCGGTTGTAGCGATTTTAAGTTTGATTTTAAATCCATCATTGCAACAAATTCATTCGTCGTTATTTTGATCCCCATTAATTCAGCTACATACATAGCATCACTGCCTGATAAACCGAGTAAAAATGCAAAAGGACTAAAGATAATGGAGAAGATTTTTTGAATTGTTAACCCCGTTACAAAAAATCCTAAAATCCCATTTAAACATGCTGTTAAAGCTACATAACCAATTACCATAGCTAAAATAACGATAACCATATTCATCCCAACTAACATACTGTTTGAAATAGTAGAAAAGAAATCCTTTTTTTCATGTTTTGAAGGTGTGTAAACAACGTCTTCTTCTTTCGAAACTTCCACAGGATTTAATACATTGGCTAAAATTAATGCGTTAATACAATTTAATGGAATGGCGCTGAAAATATATGTTGCTGGCACCATTGATAAATAAGCGCCAAGAATGGATCCGCTAACGCTACTCATACTCATAATTCCAAAAGTTAATAATCGATTTTCTTTTAACACAGATAATTGATCACGAACAACCGCAAGTGCTTCGGTGTTTCCTAAAAACATCATTTGAATCGAAAAGAAACTTTCTAACTTTGGTAAACGAGAAATCTTTGAAATAACTGCACCTACTTTATCAATAATCCAAGTTAAGATTCCGAAATAAGATAGAATATCGAAAAAAGTAATAACAAAAATGATAGGAAGTAACGCACTAAAGAAGAAATCAATGTGCTGGCTTTCCATAGCTGAAGGAAATGCAAATCGAATACCTTCATTCGCACATGCTAGTAGCCAACTGAAAAATGACGCAATTTTATTAATGATAATACTGCCGAGCTTTGTGCCTAACATAAACCATGTAATAAAAAGCTCCAATAGGATGAGAATTACAATTGGTCTCCATTTTATATGTTTTTTATTAGGCGAACATAAGAAAACGATTAATATGACAACGAAAATCCCTAACATATTCAATATGAAATACATGTCAACAACTCCTTGAGGCTTATTATTTGTATATAAAAAAGCCTCTATTCTTCCAAATTTGGATTATGATCAGAAGTTATGAAGAGGGTAAATGATGTTTGGGATTCACGTATTTTAATTTGCTTTATTTTGAGCAATCGCAGTATTTACAAAACAAGTAGCTATTTTCAATTATTTGGTTGCATGTTAAACGTCAGCAAATGTAAACATCGCTTATAAATAAGAACGGTGAGTTGGCCATGAACCTTGGAGTTTTCGAAGTTGTATAATTTGTCCTGTATGATAAGCATCGTGCAAAAGGATATTCAAATATTGTTGCCAAATTGGTAGAGAAGGCTTTGGCTGATCTAGTTCTGCTTCTTGAAAGGATGTTAATGAAGCTTGTAAGGCATCATGTACTTGAAGCGTTCGGTTCACTGTTTGCTGCCAAGCGGCATCATCATTAGGTCCACCTTGGATAAACGTCTCATCATTATTTTGTGGAGCCACAAATGTGTCGTCATCATGTAAGCGGGAATGTAGGCGTTCTTTAAAGATTAATAAATGGTTCACATTTTCCCAAATCGTATTACTGGCAGCACCTTCTGGTTTCCAACATGCTTGTTCAGCAGTAAGATTTTTTAACGCTTCAGATATCGGTGGGTACCATTCTTCCTCGTAAAAAACTTGTTGGACTCCATTTTGCAACATTTCTTTTCTTTCCATTCTTATAGCCTCCTGTTCATTTTTCTTAATAAAATCAATTCGCTTTTCTCTTCAATAAACCTTCTCTATAGTTGAACAAGAGAGTGAAATACAACGTATAATTGAGCCATTAAAAAATCTCATTTTTAATATGATATTTAATAATCAAGGCTTTCATTGAGTCAGAATGAAAAGAGTATGAACCTTTTTCTGTTTGCTCATTGATCAAAGTTTTTTTAAAATTGCAAAACGGTTCTAAAAATATAGAAGGTAAAATTCGATAAAAATAGAATATGTTATATAGCAAACAAGGAGTGGATAAAAATGGAGGTCTATCACATAACGAGCAGAAAAAGAGAAACATACAACGTTCAGGTGAAATATTCGATACTTTTCGAATGTGCACTTGGCATTGCTGCTATTACTCATAAAAGGTTAATTGATACACTTGAAAAGACTCAAAGTGAATGGGAAGAAATTAAGGAAGCATTAACAGAAGAAATGAGAGAACACTTACAGTTTGTAGAAGAACATAATACGTGGAAAGCATTACTCCAGTTATTGTATGAAGAGGATTTTCAAGATTTATCGCAGTTTAATTTTAAAATTGATTCACTTTCAGAAGAAGATTTGAAATTTATATGTTTACCGTTTTTAGGAGAGAAGTATGAAGAGAAAAGGCGTTTAGCTGCAACGGGAGTTGTATGTGCAATACATGAACTAAAGGAACTAACAGATAATCATCAGTTTTTTTCTACTTATATTAGCTTTATATGTAATGTAGATGTACAAGTGCTGAAATCGCATTTAATCGCTGTTATGACAGGTTGGTATGAGAGTGTTATTAAAAGAGAGGAAGAACAAATATTTTCTATATTAAAACGAGATTATGAAGCGAAAAATGAAATGAATAAAAAGATGAAGCCGGAAGAGTTTGTCGAGTGGGCGACTGGCGGAGTGAACTATATGCCAGAGCCAAGTGTTCATCACGTACTTCTTATTCCGCAAATGACGTACAGACCGTGGAATATTGAAGCGGATATTGATGATACGAAAGTATTTCATTATCCAGTTGCGAATGAAAGTATTCATCCTGAAGATCCGTATGAACCGAATTATTTTTTAGTTCAAAAACATAAGGCTCTTGGAGATGAAGCGAGATTGCGAATTGTAAAAATGTTGTTTGAAAAAGAACGTACATTACAGGAAATAACGGAAAGATTACAGCTTGGTAAATCGACTGTACACCATCATTTGAAATTGTTACGTGCAGCGAAGTTAGTTGATATACATGACGGAAAATATGTATTAAGAAAGAAAGCAGTACAGTCTTTAGCGAAAGAATTAGATATGTTTTTGAATAGATAATTAACAACGGGAATGTACATAAAGGGAGGAATATAAAAGAAAAGTTGGTGTGTGAAATTGAAAAATATATTGAAAAATCGTTCTTTCTTTTTCATGTGGATTGGTAGTGCAATCTCAGAATTAGGAGGGGCTTTCGGAACGTTATGTAATTCAATTCTAGTATATGAGTTAACAGGATCGGAAATGGCTTTAAGTAGTATGTGGCTATTATATTTCATCCCATCACTCATACTGCAATTAATAAGTGGCCCATTTATTGATAAATGGAGCCGGAAGTGGATTATGATTTTTTCACAATGGATACGGGCGTCCGTATTCTTATTACCTTTGGTGATGCTAGTTACAGGTAGTATAGAAGTTTGGCACATTTATGTTGTTCAAATTGTAGTGGGACTTATTACACCTCTTTATACACCTGCGAGTCAGGCAATTACACCGAGCATTGTAAGTCAAGGACAACTTCAAGACGCAAATGCGTATATTGATGGAATGACTCGTCTCATGATGTTTCTTGCGCCAGTATTGGGCGGAGTAGTCATTCATTTCATTGGAACAGAACTTACATTATCTTTCGTATGTATTTGTCTATTTGTTAGTGGTGCTTTCTTACTTTATATAAAAGAAAAGAGAACTACAACAGATATACGAAAAACGTGGCTAGAACAATTTCTTCAAGGTTTTACATATTTTTTTACAAAACCAATCATCGTTTGGCTCGGTATATTTCTTACTTTCGTGCAGTTTGGAGTAGGGGTAACGATGGTCACAAATCTTCCTTATATAAAAGACGAGCTGTTAGCGGGATATGCAGAGTACGGCTATTTTATGGCAGGTTTTCCACTTGGCTACGTAATTGGATCAGTAGTAGTCGGAAAAGTAACATATAAAAGCCGGCGTATACTTATGCTTGGAGGATTGTTTATAGGGGGGCTCACATACATTTCATTAGGGTTCAATCATAGTATTATCATTGCAATACTAATTGAAGTAATAGCAGGGATTTGTATTGCATTTTTCAATGTTCATAACACAACAATATGCCAACAAATCGTCCCAAATAATATGATAGGACAAGTATTTTCAGTGCGTTTATTTTTCATACGATCCGCTATGCCATTAGGTGTGTTAGTAGGGGGAATATTGAGTGAAATGTGGGGAGTAAGAGCGCTATATGTAATTATCGGTGCAGTTATATGTGTTACATCTTTAATAGGGATGTTACTTCCATATTTCAAATTTTTAGATGAGGCGATAGAAAAGAAATCAGCATAATTCAAAAAATTAAAACTTTACAATTGAAAATAATTATCATAATCAATTATAATAGAAGAATACTAGTATTCGTATAACAAAGAGGGAGTGGAATATATGTTTATCGAAACGAAAACATTTACAGTAAAAGAAGGTACATCAAATATAGTTGTAGAACGTTTCACTGGAGAAGGTATTATTGAAAAATTTGAAGGCTTCATCGATTTAAGTGTTCTCGTGAAAAAAGTAAGACGCGGCGACGAAGAAGTTGTCGTAATGATTCGCTGGGAATCGGAAGAAGCATGGAAAAACTGGGAAACAAGTGAAGAACACTTAGCTGGACATAGAGCGGGCCGTGGTAAACCAAAACCAGATCATATTATTAATGTGGATCATGCGGTTTATTATGTGAAATCATCGAAATCGGCTTATCAACAGTTGTAATATACAAGCAGAGGATACATGTTGTAGAAGCAAACATGTATCCTCTTTTTTATTACTGGGGGGATGGGAATGATAGGAAATCTTTCATTCATTTAAAAAACGTTCTAGGCTATAGAAAAAAATATTAGACTTATAAAGCATAGTCTTAGACGGAACGCTTGAATATTTTCCCTTACATATTTAAGTGTTATGAAAAAAATGAATCCATATACCCTCAGTTTAAAAGGAGATGAGTACATGAAGCTGAATCATTTAAATTTATGTGTTGATGATTTATCGGAAGCGAGACATTTCTTTGAAACATTTTTTGATTTTCAATTTTTGGAGCAAAAAGGGAAAGCACTTGTAGTCATGAGTGATGAGAGTGGTTTTATACTTGTACTAAGTGATCCAAAAGCATTTAAAGGGAATAAGGAAGTTACGTATCCGGAAGCTTTTCATATTGGTTTTTTAGTGGATACATCAAGTGAAGTGGATCAAGCATATAATCGTTTAGTAGCCGGCGGCATTGAAATAGACAAGGAACCTTATTCGATGAGAGGTAGTAGTTATGGTTTTTATTTTACAGTATTTAATGGCTTATTAATTGAAGTGTCTTGTCTTGATTATAGAGAAGATAAGAAAGTTTCAAAGCTTAATAGTAATCATCAAGAGTAATCATTTGAAGGTGTATAAAATTTAAATATGTATCATATTAGAAGACGGATTAAGAAAGTTTCACTGTAAAGTAAAAAAGACAGACTAATAAATAGTCTGTCTTTTTTACTTTAATTCTTCACATCATCATAAAGTTCAAGTGCCTCTTTCACATTCAATCCATTTTTTACAATGCCATGTATTGCTTGGATCATCGCAGCTGGGTGCTCGGATTGCCATATGTTTCGGCCCATGTCTACTCCAATTGCGCCTTCTTGCAACGCATTGTACGTAATGTTTAATGCGTCTTCAATTGAATCTAGTTTGGGGCCGCCCGCGATGACTACTGGGGCAGGGCATGTGCTCGTTATTTTTTCGAACCCTTCGCAGTAATACGTTTTAATAATATCAGCACCCATTTCAACACATACGCGGGAAGCAAGTGCTAGAAAGCGAGCTTCACGTTTTTGTAATTCTTTTGCGACTGCGGTAATGCCGAGTACAGGTAGGCCGTAATCGTGAGCTTCAGAGACTACATTTGCGAGATTTGTAACAGTTTGTGTTTCATAGTCTGATCCGACAAAAACAGAAACGCCAACGCCAATTGCGTTTTGCTTCACTGCTTCTTTCACAGGTGTAACAATTGTTTCATTCGCTAAATCTTTACCGACGACAGTAGCGCCGCCAGATACACGCATAACCATCGGTGTGCTGCAGTTTTCAGGAATACAGGAGCTAAGTACACCACGCGTTAAAAAGAGGGAGTCTGTATAAGGAAGTAAGTTTTTTACTGTTTCAAGTGGTTGTTCTAGTCCGTGAATTGGTCCTAAGAAATAACCGTGATCTATTGCTAACATAACCGCTCTACCATCAGGTAAAATTGTATTTAATCGATTTTTAAATCCCCAAGTCATTCCAAATCACTCCTTCGTTAATGTTGGATTTTCCGTTTGTACCGTATCTTTATTTGGTAAATGTGGTGACTTAATAAAAACAGCTTTAAAAGGTTTGTCAGAATGGTTAATAAGATAGTGAGATTCATGAGGACGAACTTGCAGGACATCACCTTGTTTAATTGGAACTCTTTCATTATTCACATAGAAATCTATTTCACCTTCTAATGCATAAAAGACCTCTTCGCACGTCGTATGATAATGGTTTTGAAACTCCTGGCCCGGTTGAATGACAACAAGGCCAAGATCAATATTTGGACCTTGTATTAAATATTTCGGCCCGTTATCACCGAAGCGATAGGAGAAGTCATTTTCATTCGCTTTTAACATACAGTTCACTCCTTTATGTAATGTGTTACAGTGCACCAGGCGCAATCCACATATGTGAGGTGAGCCCTTTATCAGCTAAAGCGAGCTGACTGTCATATACAGTTTTCCATGTTTCATAGAACTCTTTATATAGTTCGTGATTTTCAGTAACTGGTTCGAATGTTTGCTCCCACTGTACAAACTCTTCGGCAGTTTCTTCCATAGATGAATATATGCCAGCACCAACTCCAGCAGCAATCGCAGTTCCTAAAGCAGCTGCTTCTTTCACAACGGGTACTTTTACAGGAATGCCGAGTACGTCTGATAGAATTTGTGGCCATAGTTTCCCTTTAGCGGCACCGCCAGCAAAAACGACTTCAGAAGGGAATGTACCAGTAAGATTTTCAATTAGTTTTAAGTTTCCAAGTGTAACGAAGGCTGCATTTTCTTCAATAGCACGAAACAGTTCTTTTTTTCCGCATTTGTCAGCGTCTAAACTTAAATTTAAAAAAGAAGGTGCGGCATGACGCCAAGAAATGTAGTTCATAACGTTTGAAAAAGTAGGGATAATGCCATGTGAACCGACAGGTACGTCTTTCGCTTGTTCTTCTAGTAATTCATAAGCATCTACACCGAGTTTATCAGCAAGTTTCTTTTCTTCTTGGCAAAAAGCGTCTCGAAACCAGCGCATAACGAGACCTGGGAAAAAGGCGATTGTTTCATATTGCCATAGGTTCGGAACGACGTGACAATTTACTCGAATCGCAGCATGTGGATCTGTTATTGGCTCAGTAACATTCACTTCTTGTTGCCAAAAGCTACCCCCGCATATTAATGTTTGATTCGGTTTCACGATTCCTGTTCCGAGCGATGACATTTGAGCATCCCCCCCCCCGGCGACGACAGGAATCCCTTCACGTAATCCAGTTAATGCTGCACACTCTTTTGTAACGTTGCCAATTACTGTACCAGCTTCATTTACTGTTGGTGAAAATGGCAAAGATAGACCGCACTCCTTAGCGACATCGTTATCCCACACTCTATTTTGTAAGTCAAAAATACCTGACGTGCATCCGTTTGAGGGATCAATTTGCAGTACGCCGCTTAGTTTATATAAAATCCAATCGTTTAACATTGTAAAAGAGTAAATATTATTATGGACGTCGGGTTCATGTTTTTTTATCCAGAGTAGGCGTGGTAAAGCACCTAATGAAAAAGTTTGACCAGACTTTGTATATAAATCTTTTTCAAGATGTGACCGAATTTCTTTTAATTCACTAACTTCGACGGATGCACGGCCATCAACATTTGCACATGCCCATATTTCTTGCCCATGTTTATCATATAAAACAAAACCTTCTCGCATACTTGTAGCGCTAATAGCAAGAATAGAAGAGGCAGGGGTATTGCTTTTTTGAAGAACCTCTTTCGTACATTCTTGTACTAGCTTCCAATTTTCTATTACATCAAAGTTCATAGAGCCTGGATAACGAGGGTCAGATTTGTGAATCCATTCTTTTTGACTTACTGCAATTTGATTACCATGTAAATCAAAAAGAACTGCTCGAATGCTCCCTGTACCAGCATCGAAAGCTAATAAATGGGACATTAACAATCACCATCCTTTCGTAATAAGGAGAGGGCAGTTTCCTCATCGGTAATTAATGAATGAATAAACTTTCCTTTTAAGGCACCATAAATTGCATCTATCTTTTCAGTACCTCCAGCCACACCAATGACATGCTTCATGTTGCGAAGAATCGTAAGTGGTGTGCCAATTAGACGATTATGATGCGAGAGCTCTAATAACTCACCATTCGTATTATAAAACTGTCCTAAAATATCGCCCGCCCCGTTTTGACTTCGAATATATGTCATTTCACGTAGCGTTAATTTTTCTTCTTTTACAATTGTAGCGTCTTGAGATAACCCGCCAATACCGACAACTGCTGTATGTGCAAGTGAAGCGACATGAAGCATATCTTTCACACTTGGTTCTGATAAAATACTTCGTGCCATTTCAGTAGAAGATGCTAGAAAAGGAGTAGGAATAATATGAAGTTCGCCTTGCATGTAGTGTAAATAGTTTTGTTTTCTTGGGAGATAGTGGTTTACTCCGCCTGTTAGCGTTACGAATGAAAGATTAATAGAACTTTCAAAATGAATGTTTTCTAGCATTTTACTTATCGTTTCACCCCAGCCGATGCCGAGTAAATCACCTTGTTGGAGATGAGTCTCTAAATATTGTGCAGCGGCTTTTCCGAGAGAAGTAGCATAATTGTTTATTGGAGTAGGGATAATGAAAGCATCTCTTAAGTGGAACTTTTTCATTAAGTCACGTTCAATGCTCAAGCAATGCAAACCGGTTCCTTTTACGTGAAATGTAACGATACCTTCACTGCGTGCCTTATCTAATAACCGGACGACTTTATTTCTTGAAATATGAAGAAGTGAAGCAATCTCTTGTTGTGTTAATTGATCTTTATAATAGTACCAGGCTACTTTAGTTAATAAATTTTCTTCAAAGTTCAGCTGTGACATACTCTTCATCCCTTTCAACAATTGACCAATGCTTAAACATATGTGTCACATATTTTGTTTATTCCAGTTGAAACGATTAATAGTACATTGAAAAAAGTGTTCTAGATATGAAAAAAGGAATATACAATGCTACAAAACAAGTAGAACAAATAATCATTTTCTCAAAAAATGTTCTGGGTAAAGGCAGGTGACATCATGTGGAGAATGTGCCCTTATTACAAGTGAAGAAAATGAGTAAGGCGTTTTCGAATCAACTTGTGCTAAAGGAAGTGAACTTACAAGTAGAGCATGGTGATATATACGCTTTAGTTGGTGGAAATGGCGCCGGGAAATCGACATTAATGAAAATATTAACGGGGTTATATTCGTATGATGATGGAGAGATGTATGTAAAAGGAATGAAGCAACAGTTTTCAAATCCATCAGAAGCACACCGAAAAGGTATTTATTTAATACCGCAAGAACCACTCATTTTTCCGCATATGACTATTGAAGAAAATATATGTATCGGGTTAAAAGAAAAGAAAAAGAAACTAAAAGTACAGATTCAGCAATTGATTAGCAGCTTAGGATGGGATATTGACCTTAATAAACTAGGAGGAACATTATCGATTGCGCAACAACAGTTAGTAGAAATCGTTAGAGGATTAATAAGAGAAGCTGAGATTCTTATTCTAGATGAGCCAACATCGACATTAACAACACACGAAATTAAGAGTCTTTTTGTGTTGATGAAAAGTTTACAAGAAAAAGGAATTGGGATGATTTATATTACGCATCGTTTTCCAGAAATCTTTGAAATTGCCAACAAAGTAGCAATACTACGTGATGGAATGGTTGTAAGCCAAGGTGATGTATGTGACTATACATATGACATGCTGATGGAGGGACTATTGCCAAAAGGATATAAACAGAAAGAGAAAATAGAAGTAGTTCAAGAGACAGTAAAGACGAAAAAAATATTAGAAGTGGTTGATATAAATGGTCACGCATTCGAAAATATATCATTCACTGTACATGCGGGTGAGGTTGTAGGTGTTGCTGGCATTATAGGATCTGGCAGAACGGAATTAGCAGAAGCGATATTTGGATTGAAAACTATAAAATCAGGGTCTATCTTATTGGGTGGAAAATCAATTGATACGTGTTCTTTGCATAAAAGGCTAGACGAAGGCCTAGTTTATGTGCCAGAGGATAGAGTGAGGAATGGAATTTTCTCAATTGCTTCTGTTAAAGAAAATATTGCAGCAGCAAGTTTATATCAAAATAATCGCTTTTTTATAAATCAAGAAAAAGAAAGCGCTTTAGTTAATTCGTTTATAGAACAGTTCCGAATTGTTGTACAGAATATGAATAAAGAATTGGCATCTTTATCAGGAGGTAATCAGCAGAAGGTCGTGCTTGCGAAGTATCTTGCATGTAATCCGAAAATTATTATTCTTGATGAGCCGACTCGCGGAATTGATGCGAAAGCAAGGCTTGAAGTGTATGAGACGATAAAAAAAATGAAAAGGGAAGGACTCGCAATTTTATTAATCTCTTCAGATGTTGAAGAAATTATCCAATTAGTAAACCGTGTATATGTAATGAGAAATGGGCGCTTTGTTTCTTATATGGAAAAAGAACAACTGAGTGTGAATGAAGTTACACGCCTTGCATACGGAGGTGTAACGGAATGAAACGTATGTATAAAATGCACGAAACGTCTATCATAATGTTACTACTAATTTATATAGCTATTGTAGGGATGATAAACCCTAGTTTTATTCAATTTACCTCGTTATCTTTACTGATGAAATCAAGCGTTATTTTAGTCGTGCTAGCAATCGGTCAATCGTTCGTCTTATTTACGAAAAATATAGATGTATCAGTTGGTTCAAGCATGGGATTAAGTGCAGCAGTTTGCGGAATGATGTTAACGAATGGGTATAGTGCATTCTTGTCGATATTTGTAGCTATTATACTTGGGGCCATTATCGGTTTCGTAAATGGTATTGGAGTTGCGAAGTTTCGGGTACCAGCCATTATTATGACATTAGGCATGTTAGGAATTATTAGAGGTACAATGTTAATTTTCACAGGCGGGAAGTGGATTGAAGATATTCCAAATAATTTTAAGAAACTTTCATCTATCGTCATACTTGGTCTGCCGATAACTGTATGGGGTATTCTAATTGTTTTATTACTACTATATTTCTTTTTAAGGAAGGTACCTTACGGAAGATACTTCTATGCGGTAGGTGACAATGAAGATGGTGCGAGACTCATTGGTATACCTGTTAATCAAGTGAAGATAAATGCGTTTATTGTATCGGGCATAAGTGCGGCAATCGCTGGTTGCATATTTGTTATGAATATCGGGTTCGTTCCAAATCAAACAGGTACAGGAATGGAACTACAGGTGATTGCAGCTGCTGTGCTAGGAGGAATTCATCTAAAAGGAGGAACAGGTTCTATATTTGGAGCTGCACTAGGAGCATTGTTTTTAGAAGTGATAAGCAGTTCACTTATCTTTTTAAAAATACCAGCATTTTGGAATAATGCTATTTCAGGTTTTTTACTATTACTTATTATCATATTAGATAGCGTCATGAAGAAGTGGAAAGCAGAAAGGAGAATGAATCTATGAAGTATTTTTACAAATGGGAAGGTGTGTTAATCATATTACTTCTTATAGAATTCATTTTCTTTAGTTTTATAAACAGCAATTTCTTAAATATTAGTAATCTCCTTTTTAGTACAAATGATTTTCTATTCATAGCAATCGCGGCAATTCCAATGACTTTCGTTATTGTAACAGGAGGAATTGACGTATCTGTAGGATCAATTATGGGGCTAACCTCGATTTTAATTGGTGTGTTTTGGATGAATGGAATTCATATTTTACTAGCAGTAATAATGGCACTTATAGTCAGTTGCTTAGCAGGAGCTTTAAATGGGCTTATTATAAAATTGACAGATGTAGAACCACTAGTCGTTACACTCGGAACGATGTTTTTATACGGAGGAATTGCACTCGTCATTTCAGGAGGGGCAGGTACTTCTGGATATGAAGGGATAAGCGGTTTACCTGATACTTATGTACAACTAGCAAATGGTAGTTTTATAGGAATACCCAATTTATTATGGCTACTTATTTTATTAACAATTGTATGCACGATTTTGTTTCACCGAACGATATATGGGCGCCACGTAAAATTAACAGGCGCGAATGAAAATGCAGCAAAATACACCGGGATTAAGACGAAGAAAGTAGTAATCATTGCTTACATACTTTCTGGGTTAGGAGGTGGATTAGGAGGAGCTTTCTTAACTGCATATTTCGGTTCTGCACGTGCTGATATAGGAAGCGAAACAATATTACCAATCATTACAGCAGTTGTATTAGGCGGGACACTTATTACAGGTGGAAAAGGAAGTATTTTCGGTACTGTACTGGCGAGTATTTTCATTGGGCTCATGCAGTATGGCTTGCAAATGACGGGTTTAACAAATGAACAATCCAATGTAGTAATAGGTATTATCCTTATTCTTTCAGTTATTATGAGACATTTCAAATTACATCAATTTTTAGCGGGGAAAAGACAGAGTTTGCATAAGGGGGAAATGTCATGAAGAGAAAACTAGGGATTGTATTGATTGTATGTATTTGTTTAATCGGTTTAATTGCGTGTTCTAGCCAAACGGCAGATAAGAAAAAGGCTGATGATGTGAAATTTGCATTTATTCCGAAATTAACAGGAGTTGGTTTCTTCACATCGGGAGGTGAAGGAGCAAAGGAGATGGGAGAGAAGCTAGGCGTACAAGTGAAATATGATGGGCCGTCTGAAGCGAGTGTATCAGGGCAAGTAAAGTATATAAATAATTTTATTAACCAAAACTATGATGCACTTATGGTTTCCTCTACATCAGTTGATGGTTTATCGCAATCACTACAACGTGCTAAGAAAAAAGGAATGACCGTCTTAACATGGGATTCTGATGTGAATCCGAAAGATCGTTCTTTTTATATAAGCCAAGGAACACCAGACCAACTTGCTAACTTATTAATAGAAATGACTTCTAAGCAAATTGGAGATAAAGGAAAAGTAGCATTCTTTTATTCTAGCCCGACAGTAACGGATCAAAACCAATGGGTAACGAAAGCGAAAGAAATTATTAAAAAGAAATATCCGAACTGGGAAATTGTAACGACGCAGTACGGTGAAAATAATGCACAAAAATCTTTATCCGTAGGGGAGAACATATTAAAAACGTATCCAGATATTAACGCAGTTATTTGTCCAGATGCAACAGCACTCCCAGCAATGGCGCAGGCAGCTGAAAACTTAAAAATGGATAAAAAAGTAGTGGTAACTGGATTTTCTACACCGAACGTTATGCGTGATTATGTAAAACGAGGAACAGTACAACAATTTGGTTTATGGGATGTAAAACAACAAGGTGCTCTCGCAACGTATGTAGCAAATGAAATTGTTGTAAAAGGGAAGAAGTTAAAAGTAGGGGATAGCTTCGAAGTAAAAGGAATTGGAAAAGTGAAAGTAGAGCCAAACTCCATTCAAGGATATGATTATGAGGCAGAAGGGAACGGAATTATCGTATTACCAGAACGAGTTGTATTTACGAAAGATAATATTGATAAGTATAATTTTTAGTAGACAAAAAAACGTCCGAATATATCGGACGTTTTTTTATTTCTGCATTAATTATGAACAGTTTCTTTTTCGTTTAATCCAAGTGTACGACCAGTAGAAGTGTGAAGATCTTGGAACAATCTTGGATTTTCAGTTAGTGAAATGCCATATGAAGGAATCATTTCTTTTATTTTTTCTTCCCATTCTACCATGCGGCTTGGGAAACATTTTTCTAATACTTCAAGCATGACGTGAACAGCAGTAGAAGCACCTGGTGATGCGCCTAGTAATGCGGCGATTGAGCCGTCAGCTGCACTTACTACTTCTGTACCAAATTGAAGTGTTCCTTTACCGCCAGCATCAGTATCTTTAATTACTTGTACACGTTGTCCAGCAACTACAATATCCCAATCTTCACTTTTCGCGTTCGGAATGAATTCGCGTAATTCTTCCATACGTTTTTCATGTGATAACATAACTTGCTGAATTAAGTATTTTGTAAGTCCCATTTCTTTTACACCAGCGGCTAACATCGTTAAGACGTTATTCGGTTTTACAGAACCGATTAAGTCAAGATTTGAGCCAGTTTTTAAGAATTTAGGTGAGAAGCCTGCGAATGGTCCAAACAGTAAAGCTTTTTTATTGTCTATATATCTCGTATCTAGATGAGGTACAGACATTGGCGGAGCGCCAACTTTAGCTTTACCGTACACTTTCGCATGATGCTGCTCTACAACTTTTTGGTTTTTACATACCATAAATAGTCCACTTACTGGGAAGCCACCGATATGCTTTGATTCAGGGATACCAGTCTTTTGGAGTAGAGGTAGGCTACCGCCACCGCCGCCAATAAAGACGAATTTAGCAGTATGATGCTCAATTTTACCACTATTCATATCGTGTACTTTTACTTCCCACAAACCATTTTTCGTGCGCTTAATATTTTCGACACTATGCTTGTAGTTTAGCTCGACATTTTTTGTTTTTAAGTAATCAAACAACATACGTGTTAATGCACCGAAGTTAACATCTGTTCCAGAGTCAATCTTCGTTGCCGCCATCGGTTCATTAGATGTGCGACCTTCCATAATGAGTGGAAGCCATTTTTTTAATGTTTCAGGAGCATCAGAAAATTCCATTCCTTGAAACAGTGGATTTTTTGAAAGCGCTTCAAAACGGTTTTTTAGAAACTCAACATTTTTTTCCCCTTGTACTAAACTCATATGAGGTAGTGGCATAATAAAATCTTGTGGATTACGAATTAATTTGCTCTTTACAAGATATGCCCAAAATTGTCTTGAAAGCTGGAATTGCTCATTCACTTTTACAGCCTTACTAATATCTATAGATCCGTCAGCTTTTTCGGAAGTATAGTTCAGTTCGCATAGCGCAGAATGCCCAGTACCTGCATTATTCCATTCGTTAGAGCTTTCTTCCCCGGCACTTGCGAGTTTTTCAAAAACTTTAATTTCCCATTCTGGTGCTAATTCTTTTAGTAATGAGCCTAACGTTGCACTCATAATTCCTGCACCAATTAAGATAACGTCTGTTTTTTGCTGCATGTTGCTCATGATAATCTCTCCATCCCCTATATTGGCAAAAAAGTGTAGGTGTTTTCTATGTCTAAGCCGTAAAAGAGAAACACCGCCTAGGCCCCACCTAGGTGTATACCTTTTTTGTCTCAATTATATAACCATCTCATACTCTATTATAATAATTAATAGACTAAAATATCTAGTGTTATCTGATAATTTTAAACTATTTAACGTTTTATTCGCTAAAAATCTTATTTAACAAGCTCTTTTAAGGTGATAAATAGAAAAAAATTACAGTTTGAAATTATCTCGAAAAAGCTTACGTATCCTTAAGTGACTAAATCGAGTACCTTTTTATGGGATTATTCTTTCTGTAATGGTAAGATTATTCTGAAAAATAAAAAGGAGGGACTCTAATGTGTACAAAAGAACAAATTTCAAGCTTATTTCGAAACTTTTCAATAAAGGAATGTAAAGGGTCAAGTGATTTATATGAATATTTATCAATGAAAATTGCTGAAGATGAGGAAGTACTTACACTATCGTCCTATGCTCAGGTAGGTCAACCAGTCCCAAACTTACTATTAGGTGCAGTACATTATTTATTGCTAGCAGGGAAAGAACATCATTTAAAAACGTATTATAGTAGTTTAGTTGAAAATGCTGATACAAATTTAGATAAAGCTTTTAATCATTTTAAAGATTTCTGTAAAGAGTACCGAGAAGAAATCATTACTTTGTTACAAACGAAACTCGTTCAAACAAATGAAGTAAGACGGTGCGCATACTTATACCCAAGTTTCTGCTACATATTTAACAAAGTGAAGAAGCCGTTAGCGTTAATTGAAATTGGGACAAGTTCTGGGTTGCAACTGTTCTGGGACCAATATTGTTATTCGTACGGGACGGATGAAATGTACGGAAATATAAATTCAAATGTGCATGTAACTTCTGAAATAAGAGGGGAGAATGTACCGCATTTTCTAAAAGAAAGCCCATCTGTCGTAGAAAGAATCGGACTGGACTTACATGTGAATGATTTACATGATGAGGAAGATTATTTATGGTTACGTGCTTTAATTTGGCCAGAACATAAAGAAAGGCTTGAGATGTTTGATCAAGCTGCATCTTTAGTGAAAAATGAATCTGTCCAATTAATAGAAGGAGACGGTGTAGAGCTATTATCATCTATTATTGAACAAATAAGTGAAGAAGCTGTTATTTGTATTTTCCATACACACGTCGCAAATCAAATACAAGAACAAGTAAAACATAAGTTAGAAAAACAAATACAAGAAATTGGCGCAAAACGTGATGTATTCCACCTGTATAACAACATGTGGGATCGTGACCTTCATATTGATTATTATATTAACGGAAACGAATATCGTGAAACGGTTGGAGAAACAGAAGGGCACGGGAGATGGTTTAGCTGGAAGATTGGAAATGAGACGCTTATTTAGATTAATATGGGCGCCCTCACTTGTAAAAGATGGGTCCATAGGCTCAAGCGTTGACTAAATGGTTAAGGAATAAATGTATTAGTAACATACAAAAAATGCTTCGTAGAAATCCTAAGCATTTTTTGAATTACATTTAAACCCCATAATGGATCATGTACTTCTGTTCTGCTGCAGCTTGTACAATTTTTGAAGCTAACTCATTCAGCTCATCAGATTTTCTGAAGAACTTTGAGGATGTAACTGTTTCATAGAAAATTGCTAAAGATTCAGGAGGGATAATTGTAATACCACAATAAGCTAAACCGTATTCCTGATTTTTGACTGTATGGAAGTAGGTTTTCATAATTGATAAATTTTGATTTAAACTACTGATAATATCATCATTAACAGAAATACAATGATATTTCTCTGGTGTATAATCATTGTAACTTTTTTGAGAATTAAATTCGTCAATTATTCCAAAATCATGGACACATGCCATCAGTATTATCCTTTCAAATTTAATAAAATGATTTCTATTAAAGTAAAATGTCTATTCGTTTAAGTGTAATAGAAATAGTTATGTAGTTCATAAAATATTTTCGATTTTTCTTCGTGAAAACAGTTTATTTATCGATAAACTCATCAGGAGTCCAAGTGGCGATTTCATTCCCAGGTGCAGCGACTACAAGCCATTGCTCACATAGGATACCAGCTTGCCAACATTCATAATAATCATGAAAACCATTTAAAAAAATAATTTGTCCACTATCTAATGTAATAATTAAATGAGGGATTTCTAAGCCAAGTTGTATATCGGTAACTTTTTGTCTTCTTATCTTACATATTCTTTCATATTCTTCTTTCTCAGAATAAACTTCAAATTCATCTTCATTTAATGGGTAGCTTTTTTGAGGTTTATTAAATAAACACCATTTGGATTCGATATTGATATATAATTGTCCGTCATAATCAACTGAGTCGTGAAAGTTTGTGAAATGAATCTTTATAGCGCCTGGAGAAATACCAAATTGTAATCCATCAACTTGTGATCCGATAAAGAGATTTTTCAACACTTTTTCAGCGTAAATTTTATCCTCTGTATTCATTCTTGAATTCCTCCTTTTCATAAAAATATACCTTATATTTTTATTGTAATAAATAAATTTTCATGTAAAATGAACCTTTTGTGAAAAACGAGCGAATATAGTGTGAAAGATCATGAGAGGGGAACGGAGCTTTGGATGAAGTACAATTAAAGGAATGGCTATATAAACGAAAGTATGTTATCTAAAAAAGACCTTGAGAAAGTGTTACTTTCGATTGCTGAATAGATATTTAGTAAAAAAAGCAACTAATAATTATATTATGTAAATTCTTTTTGTAAAACACCCATAAAAAATAGATGTTTTATATTTTGATATATTAGGTGGAATATATAGTTTAAAAAAGCGGAATACTTTGCGGAAAGTTAAAGACATTTTTCGCAAAGTATTCCGCTTTTACTTCCATTAATCGGTCAAAGTTGCAACTGAAGTATGCATCTGGCCAATTTTTAATGGATAGGTCAGGAGTATTAACATAGACACCTTTTGTAAAGGGGAGCATTGCCAAACGGAAGTCTTCACCCATCGAATACTTCCACCAGCACCTTCTGGTTGCTCCCAAGTAGCGAATATTGATATGTTTGATAGTGCTTTTCGGTAAAAGTAAGCAGTTGCTCATTTGGCACCTCAGCAACAGCACCGCCTAATCCGTGGAAAAATACGGAGGTGGTGGAAAAGGGTAAGTTAAATCGTAATTTCTATTTGATTGCCTTCTGGATCGCCTATTACACTTTCATAATAGCCATCTCCAGTAAAACGTGGTCCATTTAATAAAGGATAACCAGCATCTTTTATCACCTTTGTTAGTTCATTCACACGTTCTTCACTACCGACAGAAAAAGCCATATGAGCATAGCCGGTTATGTTTAAATTAGGCTTATTTTCAATCCCTTTTTTACGCATAAGTTCAAGTCTTGCTCCAGATTCGAACGTAATAAAATAAGATTCAAATTGTTTCGTTTTATTATGATATAAAGAGTTTGCTTTACCATTAAAGTATTTCATATAAAAATCACGCATACATTCTAAGTCATTTACCCAAATTGCAATATGTTCAATTTTCATAGGTTTCACCAATCCTATCTGTATCAATTAGGCTTCCACTGTATTAAATTTGCATTTGCATTGCAACAATTTTGCTTTGCTATTAAAGCTAGTTGTTAATTTTTGATTGTGTACGTACATACAATATGTAATTAAGTGAATGACCATCATAGTAATTACAGAAAAGGGTGAATACAGTATATGAATCAATTTGAACAAATGATGTACGTTGGTGTCATCATGTCTATTGTACTATCTGTAATGATTTTAGGGTCCTTATATTATAATCCTCGACTTTCGTTAACTGATTATCCGAAAGATATTCAAAAAGTAGTTTTTCCAAAATCGATTCATGAAAAAAAGCAAAGCATTTATTTTAATATTGTATATAATACTATTCTTTTCGGTAGTCCTTTCGTTTCTACATATATACTACATAAGCATGAAAAGTTAATGTATATGGATGCCTATTTACACACTTTTGGTATTTTAATGATTTTCAATTTAGTAGATTTACTTATAATTGATTGGCTAATTTTTTGCTGGATTACTCCAAGGTTTGTTGTGATTCCTAGTACGGAAGGTATGAAAGGATATAAAGATTATAAGTTTCATTTAAGAGGGGCTATTGTCGCTACTCAAATTTTAGCAATCGTAAGTTTATTTTTGGCGGGAATTGCTACAACTATTTAGTGTGAAGAAGAGCATGGAGCTTTTATAAAAGATAAGGAGATTTATAATATATAGAATTAGAAATGAGAATTTGATAGTATTGGAGTAAGGAGTTTTAATAACAGTATATTAAACAATATTAATATACTGTTGCAAATGTTTTGATATTATGTAAAATTATACAATTTTACGAAGGCATTTGGTAAAATTCAAAAAAATTTAATGGAGGCTAATATGAAAAAAGTAATTGGCGCAGCAACAGCAACTATTTTTGGATTGGGGGCGTTTACCACAACTGCTACCGCAGAAACAATTGTAACAGCAGATGTACTTAACGTACGTGAAAAACCGACTACAGAATCAAAAGTGGTCGAAAAAGTAAAGAATGGGCAAGAGTTAAAAGTCATAAATACCGAAGATGGCTGGTCAAAAATTGAGTTGAATGGTAAAGAAGTGTTTGTAAGTTCGGAGTTTACAAAAGATGTATATCATGTAACGGCGAATTTGTTAAATGTACGTACTGAAGCAAACACGGATTCAGAAATTCTTGGCAGACTAAAAAAAGATGATGTAATTGAATCAACGCATCAAGTAAAAGACGGATGGCTGCAATTTGAGTACAAAGGAAAAACGGCTTATGCAAACGTTTCTTTCCTATCAAGTACAGCACCAACTGAAAAGAAAACCGAAGAGAAAACGAAGCAAGTAGCGAAAGTACAAAAATCAGTTAAAGAAAAGAAAGAAGTAAAGACGCAGAAAGTAGCAAAAACGAAAGTACAAGAAATAGTAAAGCCTAAAGAAGAGGCAAAAATTAAAGAAGAAGTAAAAGTTAAAGAAGAACCGAAAGTGCAAGAAATAGTAAAGCCTAAAGAAGAAGCAAAAGTCAAAGAAGAAGTAAAAGAAGAAGAGAAAGCGCAAGAAATAGTAAAAGCTAAAGAAGAAGAGAAAGCGCAAGAAATAGTAAAAGCTAAAGAAGAAGAGAAAGCTAAAGAAGAAGAGAAAGCGCAAGAAATAGTAAAA
>NZ_JBQAHG010000009.1:0-183447 GCF_051916765.1 Bacillus cereus group sp. MYBK15-3 | reverse complement strand
GTATTAGGCACGCCGCCAGCGTTCATCCTGAGCCAGGATCAAACTCTCCAATAAAGTTAGTTTGTCTAGCATCTAAAATAAAAATTGACGTTTCACGTTGTTTGTTTCGTTTAGTTTTCAAAGTTCAATATCGCGTTTCAGCGACTTTTATAATATATCATAGTATATTATTTTCGTCAACAAGTTTTTTCGATAAATTGTATCTCTCATTTGCTGACTCTGCCTATTATATAGGCTTTCTCTTCCCTATGCAAGTATTATTATAAAAAAATAAAGAGAGGGAAAATCCCCTCTCTTATTCTTCTGAAGAAACCTCTTCACTCGTTTCTTCCTCTTCATCTTTTTGTGCTTTTGCTACCGTCGCTACCTCTTGGTCTTCCTCTAATCGAATTAGACGAACACCTTGTGTATTACGTCCCATTTGAGAGATTTGATCAACTGGCATACGAATAATAACGCCTGCCGCTGTAATTAACATAATATCTTCTTCACCTGTAACAGATTTAACAGCTACTAATTTACCGTTCTTATCTGTAATGTTACAAGTTTTCAGACCTTTACCACCGCGGCTTTGCAGACGGTATTCATCAATCGGTGTACGCTTTCCGTAACCATTTTTCGTTACAATTAGAACATTTACATCCTCTTCGACAATTTCCATACCTACAACTTGGTCTTCATCGCCCAACGTAATAGCTTTAACACCTGCAGCATTACGTCCCATAGAACGAACATCTTGTTCATTGAAACGAATTAGCATACCGTTACTTGTCCCGACAATAATATCCTTATCACCCGATGTTAAACGTACAGATATTACCTCATCCTCTTCACGAAGAGAAATTGCAATTAAACCATTTGTACGTATATTTGCAAATGATGAAAGTGGCGTTCTCTTAGAAACCCCTTGTTTTGTCGTAAAGAATAAGAACTGATCGTCACCAAATTCGCGAATCGGAATAATAGCGTTAATCCACTCACCCTTATCTACCCCTAATAGGTTAATAATTGGTAGTCCTTTTGCAGTACGACTATACTCTGGAATTTCATATCCTTTCGTACGGTATACTTTACCCTTGTTTGTAAAGAATAAAATATGATCATGAGTAGACGTTGTTAATAAATGTTCAACAAAGTCATCATCATTCGTACCCATTCCTTGCACACCACGTCCCCCACGGTTCTGTGTTTTGTACGTAGAAGCTGGTAACCTCTTAATATAACCGTTATGAGTTAACGTAATCGCAATGTTTTGTTCAGGAATTAAATCTTCATCTTCAATAAATTCCATACCGCCAATTGTAATTTCTGTTCGTCTCTTATCATTGAAACGCTCTTTTACTTCTGTTAATTCTTCACGAATAATCTCAAGAACTTTTTCTTCATCTGCTAAAATCGCTTTTAATTCAGCAATTAACTTCATTAAGTCTTGATATTCTTGCTCAATTTTTTCACGTTCTAATCCAGTTAAGCGTTGCAGACGCATATCTAAAATCGCTTGCGCTTGTTTCTCACTTAAACCAAAACGTTCCATTAAGCCTTGCTTGGCAATATCTGCCGTTTTTGAACTACGAATTAACGTAATAACTTCATCAAGATGATCTAAAGCAATTCGTAATCCTTCTAAAATATGAGCACGTGCTTCTGCTTTTTCTAATTCATAAGCAGTACGTCTACGAATTACTACCTTCTGATGCTCTAAATAATGATATAGATTTTGTTTTAAATTTAGTACTTGTGGCTCCCCATTTACAAGAGACAACATATTAATACCGAAACTTGTTTGAAGCGCTGTATGTTTATATAGATTGTTTAATAGTACGTTTGCATTAGCATCACGACGTACTTCCATGACAATACGCATACCATTACGATCTGATTCATCACGTAAATCTGTAATACCTTCAATTTTCTTATCGCGAACTAATTCTGCGATTTTTTCAATTAATCGTGCCTTATTAACTTGATAAGGTAGTTCAGTTACGATAATAGATTGTTTACCGTTTGACTTCTCTTCAATTTCAACCTTAGCACGAAGCATAATGGAACCGCGACCTGTTTCATAAGCTCTTCGAATTCCACTTCTTCCTAAAATTAAACCTGCCGTCGGAAAGTCTGGACCGGGAATATATTCCATTAATTCCGCGATAGTAATATCAGGATTATGACTTAATGCCAGCACACCATCAATTACTTCGCCAAGCTGATGCGGCGGTATATTTGTTGCCATACCAACAGCAATACCTGTTGTACCGTTTACTAATAAATTAGGGAAACGCGCTGGTAGTACTATCGGTTCTCTTTCGGAACCATCATAGTTATCTTGATAATCAATTGTATTTTTTGAAATATCACGTATTAATTCCATAGAAATCTTAGACATTCTTGCCTCTGTATAACGCATTGCCGCTGCTGAATCTCCATCTACAGAACCGAAGTTACCATGCCCATCTACAAGCATATAACGTTGACTAAAATCTTGCGCCATACGTACCATTGTTTCATAAACGGCTGAATCACCATGAGGGTGATACTTACCGATTACTTCACCGACAATACGTGCTGATTTCTTATACGCTTTATCAGCTGTAATTCCTAAATCATTCATCGCATATAAAACCCTACGATGCACAGGTTTTAATCCATCACGAACATCTGGTAATGCACGAGATACGATAACACTCATTGCGTAATCTAAAAATGAGGTACGCATTTCATGACTAATATTAATTTCTCGAATTCGTGCTTGTTGTTGATTGTCTGACATCAACGAGCACCTCCTCTTACATTTCCGTTACACATACATTGATTTATATGTAGAAGACAGGAATACTTAGATTCCTGTCATTACTCATTTAAATATCAAGGTTCTTCACGTATTTTGCATTCTCTTGGATAAAGTTACGACGTGGCTCTACTTTATCTCCCATTAAAATTTCAAATGTTTCGTCTGCTTCAATTGCATCTTGAAGGGAAACTTGAAGTAATGAACGTACTTCTGGGTCCATTGTCGTCTCCCATAGCTGAGTTGGATTCATTTCCCCTAGACCTTTATAACGCTGAATCCCTGGCTTAGGTTGGGCCGGTAATTCTGCTAAGATTTTTTCAAGTTCCTTATCGTTGTAAGCATATTGAATTTTTTTACCTTGTTGTATTTTAAACAACGGCGGCTGTGCAATATAGATATAACCACACTCAATTATTTGACGCATATAACGATAGAAGAACGTTAATAATAGGGTACGAATATGTGCACCATCAACATCGGCATCGGTCATAATAATAACCTTATGATAGCGTGCTTTTTCAATATCGAAGTCTCCACCAATATTTGTACCAATCGCCGTAATAATTGTACGAACTTCATCATTTGATAAAATCTTATCTAAGCGTGCCTTTTCCACATTAATAATTTTACCCTTCAGCGGTAAAATTGCTTGGAAATGACGATCGCGTCCTTGTTTTGCAGATCCACCCGCAGAGTCACCCTCTACGATGTAAATTTCACTAATTGCTGGATCTTTCGAAGAGCAATCAGCTAATTTACCAGGTAAACTTGAAACTTCTAACGCACTCTTTCGACGTGTCAATTCACGCGCTTTTTTCGCAGCTACACGTGCACGTGCAGCCATCGTACCTTTTTCTACAATTTTTCGCGCTACATTAGGATTTTCTAGTAAGAACTTTTCAAACGCCTCTGAGAATACAGACTCTGTAATTGTTCTCGCTTCACTATTCCCAAGTTTTGTCTTCGTTTGTCCTTCAAATTGTGGATTTGGATGCTTGATTGATACAATTGCTGTTAAACCTTCACGAACATCCTCACCAGTTAAATTACTGTCCGCATCTTTTAAAATGCTATTTTTACGACCATAGTCGTTGATTACACGAGTTAAAGCTGTTTTAAAACCTACCTCATGTGTACCACCTTCATACGTATGGATGTTATTCGTAAATGAGTAAATATTATTTGTGTATCCCTCGTTATATTGAAGAGAAACCTCAACCTGAATACCATCTTTTGAACCTTCTACGTACACAGGCTCTTCATGAATCGGTTGTTTTGAGCGATTTAAATGCTCAACGTATGATTTAATTCCACCTTCGTAATGGAATTCTTTCTTTTGCTTATGTTCACGTTTATCTTCAATTGTTAATTTAATATTACGATTTAAAAACGCTAATTCACGCATACGAGTTGCTAGCGTATCAAAATCGTATACTGTTGTTTCTTGGAAAATTTCTGGATCTGGTTTAAATCGAGTTATTGTTCCTGTTTGATCTGTGTCACCAATGACTTTTAAATCCGCAACCGGAATACCTCTTTCGTATTTTTGGTAATGGATTTTACCTTCACGATGTACAAATACTTCTAATTCTGTTGATAGAGCATTTACAACCGATGCCCCAACACCATGTAAACCACCAGAAACTTTATAACCGCCACCGCCAAATTTACCACCGGCGTGGAGAACAGTCATAATAACTTCTACAGCTGGACGTCCCATTTTTTCTTGTATACCAACCGGAATACCACGCCCATTATCCGTTACACGAATACTATTATCTTCTTCGATACTAACATTAATTTCATCACAATAACCTGCAAGTGCTTCATCAATACTATTATCTACGATTTCCCACACAAGATGGTGAAGCCCTTTTCCACTTGTAGATCCAATATACATACCAGGGCGTTTCCGAACTGCCTCTAGTCCTTCAAGCACCTGTATCTGACTTTCATCATATGCATTTTCTTGCATTTGCTTTTGTTCCATTGACACAAAGATCACCTACTTTTCCATTTAAACAGGGGTTATTCCCTATCTATTTCACAATCTACAGTGCCGTTCGTTACATGAATTGTTTTCGCTTCTTTTAATGTTTCGTGTTCAATTCCGTCGACACTCGTCGTTGTAACAAATGTTTGCACTTTTCCTTGAATTGTATTTAAAAGATGTGATTGACGATAATCATCTAATTCTGATAAAACATCATCCAACAAAAGGATTGGATATTCTTTAACCTCTGAATAAATCAATTCAATTTCAGCTAATTTTAGGGATAGTGCGGTCGTTCGTTGTTGTCCTTGCGAACCAAAGACTTGAACATTTTTACTATTAACGAAGAATTGTAAATCGTCACGATGAGGACCAATTAAAGTCGTACCACGGAAAATTTCACGTTGTTTCACAGATTGAAAACTTTCATAGTATACTTCTTTTATTTTCGACAAATCCATTGATTCTGATACATCTACACTTGGTTTATAGACAATTTCTAACTCTTCTAATCCACGGCTTATACCTCGATGAATTGGAGCTGCCCATTCCTGTAGCAAATGCAAAAATTCAAAACGTTTTTGCAGTATTTTCGCACCATGCTCAATTAGTTGAAGTGTAAATACATCCAACATCGTTTCCTCATTCTTACTATTCCCTTGCATTTTTTTCAACAAGTGATTTCGTTGCGTGAGCACCTTTTGATATTGACTTAATTCATACAAATATACAGGAGCTATTTGTCCTAATTCCATATCTAAAAAGCGTCTTCTTACTTGAGGGCTTCCTTTTACAAGATTTAAATCTTCTGGGGCAAACATGACAACGTTCATCACGCCAATATATTGACTTAACTTTTGTTGTTCAAGTTGATTTAATTTTGCCTTTTTACCTTTTTTCGAAATATTTAATTCCAAAGACAAAGAACTGTTTCTTTTTTGTAATTTCCCCTTTATTTGACCAAAATCTTCATCCCAGCGGATAAGTTCGCGATCATTAGAGGTTCTATGAGATTTCGCCATCGCTAAAACATAAATAGCTTCCATCAAATTTGTTTTCCCTTGTGCATTTTCGCCGATAATTACATTTACCTTATCTTCAAAGGAAAGCTCTAATTTTTCATAATTGCGATAGTTTTTTAATTGTATTTCTGAAATAAACAAAGGGCTCCCCCTTTATGCCTGAACTTGGAAAGTTCCGCTTCCTGGAATTTCAATAACATCATTCGCATATAGTTTGCGACCTCTTCTATTTTCAAGTTCGTTGTTCACGTACACTTCATATTCTTGTAAAAACCATTTTACAGCGCCACCTGTATCAATTACATCAGCTAACTTTAAAAATTGTCCTAGTGTAATATACTCTGTTGAAATTTTAATACGTTTCATAAAATCGCTCACTTTCTGAAAGTGTTCATTCTTTCATTGTACTAAATAAACTAGCATTAGGAAAGTAATACCCAAAAATCAAATAAGGGCCACTAGCATCTTTAAACTAGCAACCCTTATTCCTTACCTAGTAAGTACGAACCGGTAAAATTAATTGAATAATTGAATCATCATTTACTGTACGAATTAAGAACGGTCTCATTGCCCCAGTAAAGCTAACTTTAATCTCTGTACTATCCAAAGCTTTTAATGCATCCATCATATATTTTGCACTAAAAGATATTTTTAACTCTTCTCCATCTACTTTTTCGCATTGTACTTCTTCGACAACTTTTCCGATTTCTGGTGAATTCGAAGAAATCTCTAGCATTTCTTGCTCTAAAGTTGATAATTTAACAACGTTATTGCGGCCATCTCTTGCTAATAGTGAAGCACGATCAATTGCTTGTAGGAATTCTTTTGTATTTACAAAAATATCCGTTTTACTCTCTGCTGGAATTAAACGTGTCGTATCAGGATAATTTCCTTCTAACAATCTTGAGAAGAATAATAAATGTTTTGTACGGAATAATACTTGATACTCCGTAATAACGATATCTACCATTTCTTCAGACTCATCTAAAA
This sequence comes from Bacillus cereus group sp. MYBK15-3, assembly GCF_051916765.1. Taxonomy (NCBI): domain Bacteria; kingdom Bacillati; phylum Bacillota; class Bacilli; order Caryophanales; family Bacillaceae; genus Bacillus; species Bacillus cereus group sp. MYBK15-3. The sequence goes on along the minus strand of NZ_JBQAHG010000009.1, from coordinate 176,654 downwards.
TTTTACTTAATTCATTTAAGCTCTTACCTGGAATAACAACATTAGCTTGGAATTCATCTGCAATGTTATGTCCTTCAATTTTTGCTTTTCGAAGTGCCAGTCTATGACTATCTGTTGCAATACAAGTTAACTCGCTGTTATATACCTTCCAGTTTACACCTGTCAAGATCGGTCTTGTTTCAGAAGTAGAAACTGCAAATACAGTTTGTCTGATCATATGCTTAAGTAAATCTGTTGGTATCTTAAATACATGATGTTCTTCAATCTGTGGCAATAACGGATATTCTGCAGAATCTAAACCATTTAAGTTAAACTCTGATTTTCCAGATTTTATTTTTGTCATAAAATGATTTTCTACAGAAATTTCGACAGTGTCTTTAGGTAGTTTTTTTACAATCTCACTAAAATATTTTGCCTGTAAAACAATGCTTCCTGATTGAGCAATTTCTACGATTTCTTTTCCATCTTCTTCGACTGGAATAAACGATTCAATAGAAATATCAGCATCGCTTCCTGTTAATGTAACCCCTTCTTCAGTAGCTACAACTTTAATTCCCGTAAGGATGGGGATTGTTGTACGAGAAGAAACTGCCTTCATTACATCTTGTACACCTCTTACAAGATAGTCTTTTTGTATTGTAAAACGCATAAAGAAAAACCTCCGGTAAGTATAAGATTTTATTTAATTAATAAAGATAAAAAAATAGTAGTAATAGTAATAGGGCTTGTGGATATGTGGATAACCCCTATAAAGGATGTAAAAACAGTCTATCTACATGTGGATAGACTGTGCGTAAAACAAGGTAAGTTATTCACACTATTCAGCTACTACTTTAAAATACCATTAATTTCTTCAACTTGCTTTTGTAATTGCGTATCGGTTTTTAGTAGTTTAGAGATTTTTTCATGGGCATGGATAACTGTTGTATGATCACGTCCACCAAATTCTTCACCTATTTTTGGTAAAGAGGAATCTGTAAGCTCGCGCGATAAATACATTGCAATTTGGCGAGGAAACGCAACTGATTTGGTACGTTTTTTCGCTTTAAAATCTTCTAATTTCACTTGATAAACATCCCCGACAGCTTTTTGAATATCATAAATAGAGATAATTTTTGGCTTAGAATTTGGAATAATATCTTTAAGTGCTTCAGCTGCTAAATCAGCATTAATATCTTTATTAATTAAAGATGAATAAGCTACAACTCGGATAAGTGCACCTTCTAATTCACGAATATTTGAATCAATTTGATTTGCGATATAAAGCATAACTTCATTTGGTATATCAAGCCCTTCAGCTTTTGCTTTTTTGCGTAAAATCGCAATTCGTGTCTCTAAATCTGGCGGCGTAATATCTGTAATAAGCCCCCATTCAAAGCGGGAACGAAGACGATCTTCTAAAGTCGGAATTTCTTTTGGTGGTCGATCACTAGAAATTACAATTTGTTTACTTTCTTCGTGTAATGCATTAAATGTATGGAAAAACTCTTCTTGAGTTTGTTCTTTTCCAGCAAGAAATTGAATATCATCTATCAATAAAACATCTACGTTGCGATATTTATTACGAAAATCAACAGCCTTATTATCACGAATAGAGTTAATAAATTCATTTGTAAATTTTTCTGATGATAAATATACAACTTTTGCATTTGGATTATGTTCAATTACATAATGACCAATTGCGTGCATTAAATGCGTCTTTCCAAGCCCAACTCCCCCGTAAATAAAGAGTGGGTTATACGCTTTAGCTGGCGCCTCGGCTACAGCTAATGAAGCTGCATGGGCAAAACGGTTACCAGAGCCGATAACAAATGTATCAAATGTATATTTTGGATTTAACATGCTCTGTGGTAAATGAGCTGAATCATCTTGTGCTGGATTCGGCTTAACTGGAGGCAGATCAATATCCTCTTCAGCTTGACTTTGGGGAATAATAAAGCGAATTGCTAATTTTGCCCCTGTTAAATCGTATAGTGTTTCTGAAATTAGTTCGGAGTAATGAGATTCTAGCCAGTCACGAGCAAATTCATTTGGAGCTGTAATCGTTAATACGTCTTTCTTCAAGTTATGAGCCGTTGTTGATTTTAACCATGTCTCATAACTAGGCTTGCTTACCTTTTTTTCTAATTCTTTTAAGGCACTATTCCATAAATCAGAGATATTTTCCAAAGGTGTCCCTCCTTTACTAAGATGGTAAAAGAATAAGGTTGCGCAACAAATGTACAACCCAATAAATATAAAATGTATATTTATACGAAACGTATTTTAAAACCTAAAAACGTCGTTTGTATATGAGATAGGGTTTTCGACAAAAAAAGCAAATGTGGACAACTATTTACCCACATGTGATTAAAACTGTCCACATGTTATACACAAACTGTGGATAAAATAAAGGTGTGGAAAACTTATTCAAAGTGAAAACACAACTATAATATCAAAAAAAAGTGGCTATAGCAATGAATTTAAGAAAGTTATCCACAAAATCAATACCTTGTGGAATAAACTTGTCCACAACACGATATACTGTGTAAAAGTGCGAAAAAAGTTTGTGGATATAAAAAACGTGAAAAAACATTTATCCACAAGGAAATATAGGTGCTGTGTAAAAGTATGTGAATAGGTTCAAAATGAATATTTGATGAAAATTTCTAGAACCATTGACATTTTCCTAGTTGATTAACTATAATTTATAGGACTGTCTTTAACAGATATTCCTCAGGGAGGTGTCATATAATGAAAAGAACTTACCAACCAAATAAACGTAAGCGCAGCAAAGTACATGGTTTCCGCAGCCGTATGAGCACAGCGAACGGACGTAAAGTGCTAGCAGCTCGTCGTCGTAAAGGAAGAAAAGTATTATCTGCGTAGACCACTGATCGTTCAGTGGTCTTTTTTTCTAATAATAGTGAATTTCCGCTGATGAAATACAGGAGTGTCAATTGATATGAAGAAAAAACATCGTATAAAGAAGAATGATGAATTCCAGGCGGTTTTTCAAAAAGGAAAATCAAATGCGAATCGTCAGTTTGTTGTATACCAATTAGATAAAGAAGAACAGCCAAACTTTCGCATCGGCCTTTCTGTTAGCAAGAAAATTGGAAATGCAGTAGTTCGTAATCGAATTAAGCGCATGGTCCGTCAGGCTATTACAGAGTTAAAAGATGAGATAGATTCTGGGAAGGATTTTGTTATAATAGCAAGGAAGCCTTGTGCAGAGATGACATATGAAGAAGTAAAGAAAAGCTTAATTCATGTCTTTAAACGCTCTGGTATGAAAAGAATAAAAAGGTAGCGTAAGGAAATGAATTACACTATATACATACCGATACAAGGAGGAGTAGGCTTTGAAAAAGAAATTAGGTTTACTAGCCATGGTCGTTGCATTAATGGCGATTGCCACCGGTTGTAGTGAAACGGGTCAGCCGATTACATCGAAAAGTACTGGGATTTGGAATGAATATTTCGTATATCCGCTTTCTCAGTTAATCACGTATTTTGCCGACTTATTTAACAGTAATTACGGTTTAGCAATTGTTATTACAACTCTTATCATTCGTTTTGCATTATTACCACTAATGATTAAACAAACGAAGAGTACGAAAGCGATGCAAGCGTTACAACCGGAAATGGTGAAGTTAAAAGAGAAATATAGCTCTAAAGATCAAGCGACACAGCAAAAACTGCAGCAAGAAATGATGCAGTTATATCAAAAAAATGGTGTAAATCCATTAGCTGGTTGTTTACCAATCTTTATTCAAATGCCAATTCTGTTCGCTTTTTATCATGCAATTATGAGAACAGCTGAAATTAAACAACATAGTTTCTTATGGTTCGATTTAGGACATGCAGACCCGTTCTATATCTTACCGGTCGTTGCAGCAATTACGACATTTATTCAGCAAAAGCTTGCAATGGCAGGAACAGCTGGTCAAAATCCGCAAATGGCAATGATGCTTTGGCTTATGCCGATTATGATTTTAATCTTTGCAATTAACTTCCCAGCCGCATTATCACTTTACTGGGTTGTTGGTAATATCTTTGGTATTGCTCAAATGTACTTTATCAAAGGGCCAGAAATTAAGGCTAGCAAAGCTGGAGGCTCAAGCAAGTGAGTGTAATTACTGCTAAAGGACAAACAGTCGAGCTGGCAGTAGAGGATGCTTTAAGGCAATTAAATACATCAAAAGATCGAGTAGATATAAATATTGTCGATGAGGGTAAAAGAGGATTCTTAGGTTTATTTGGGAATCGTCCTGCAGTAGTAGAAGTTGTATTGAAGAAAGATCCAATTCAAGAATGTGAAGAATATTTAAGAAATGTTATTCACGATATGGGTGTGGAAGTTGAGATTAGTAAAATTGTAAAAGGACGCGAAATTGAATTTACAATTTCTGGTGATAATGTAGGTGTTTTAATTGGGAAAAGAGGTAATACATTGAACTCTTTACAGTATTTAACAAAACTTGTCGCGAATCGTAACACGAAGCAGTATATCGGTATTACACTAGATGCTGAAAATTATCGTAGTAAAAGAAAAAGTACGTTAGAATCACTTTCCTATCGATTAGCGAAACAAGTATTTAATACGAAAAAAAGAGTTATTTTAGAACCGATGCCATCTTTTGAACGAAAGATTATTCATCAGGCATTATCAAATCATCAAGGTATCAATACAACTTCTGAAGGAAATGAACCACATCGGCATGTTGTAATATCTCCTAAATGACCGGTTGCTCAAATGAGTGCCGGTTTTTTTGAGCGGAAAATAGATGTGGATAACTAAAAAACACTAAACTTATCCACTGTGAATAAGTTTAGTGTTTTTTACATGGGGATATAATAAAATGAGTTATTCTTCTTTTGTAGATAGGTTCGTTATGGTATCCTAATAATTTAGTGAAAGAAATAATCATGTTGAAATAGAGATAAATAAGCAAGTGAGGTGAAAGGACATGGAATTTGATACAATTGCTGCGATTTCCACAGCGCTTGGAGAGGGTGCAATTGCCATTGTTCGAGTAAGTGGGGATGATGCGGTTGAGAAAGTTAATCGTATTTTTAAGGGGAAGGATTTAACAGAGGTTCCTTCTCACACTATTCATTATGGTCATATTGTTGATTTAGATACAAATCAAGTTATTGAAGAAGTTATGGTGTCTATTATGCGCGCACCAAGGACTTTTACACGTGAAAATATAGTGGAAATTAACTGTCACGGTGGACTTGTTTCAGTAAATAAAGTATTGCAACTTATTCTAGCACAAGGAGTACGATTGGCAGAACCGGGCGAATTTACAAAACGTGCTTTTTTAAATGGACGTATCGATTTATCACAAGCAGAAGCTGTTATGGATTTGATTCGAGCAAAAACAGATCGTGCGATGAATGTAGCAATTAATCAAATGGAAGGGCGATTATCTAAATTAATTGGTCTTTTGCGTCAAGAAATATTAGAAACATTAGCTCATGTTGAGGTAAATATAGATTATCCAGAATACGATGATGTAGAAGAGATGACACATAATATTTTAATTGAGAAAGCGACGCATGTTCGTTCGGAAATCGAAAAAATATTAGAAACATCAAAACAAGGGAAAATTTTACGTGAAGGTATTGCTACGGCAATTATCGGTAGACCTAACGTTGGGAAATCATCGTTATTAAATAGTCTTGTTCAGGAGAAAAAGGCAATTGTAACTGATATTGCAGGAACAACTCGTGATGTTATTGAAGAGTACGTTAACGTGCGTGGTGTACCTCTTAAACTTATAGATACAGCCGGTATTCGGGAGACAGAAGATGTTGTTGAACGAATTGGTGTGGAACGTTCAAAAGAAATGATGAGCCAAGCGGATTTAGTATTAGTTGTTGTTAACTATAGCGAGGCTTTAACAAATGAGGATGAAGATCTATTCCGTGCGGTACAAGGAAAAGAATTTATTGTTATTGTGAATAAGACTGATTTACCGCAAGCGATTGATATGGAACGTGTTACAGAGTTAGCCGCGGGAAATCGTGTTATTACAACATCCTTAATTGAAGAACAAGGAATAGATGAACTCGAAAAGGCAATAGCTGATTTATTCTTTGAAGGAACAATCGATTCTGCAGATATGACATATGTTTCTAATGCGAGACATATTGGATTATTAACACAAGCAGGAAAAACAATCGGTGATGCAGTTGAGGCGATTGAAAATGGTGTACCAATTGATATGGTACAAATTGATTTAACAAGAACGTGGGAAATACTTGGTGAAATTACTGGGGACACAGTGCATGAAAGCTTAATTGACCAGTTGTTCTCTCAATTTTGTTTAGGAAAATAATATAGTGAAGTTGTAGAAAGATAGAGATTATTAGGAGGAATAAACAATGGGATACAATGCCGGTTCATACGATGTCATAGTAATCGGTGCAGGTCATGCAGGATGTGAAGCTGGTCTTGCGGCAGCACGAATGGGCTCAAAAACATTAATGTTAACAATTAACTTGGATATGGTAGCATTCATGCCATGTAACCCTTCTGTTGGTGGACCAGCAAAAGGGATTGTTGTTCGTGAAATTGATGCATTAGGCGGAGAAATGGGACGTAATATTGATAAAACTCATATTCAAATGCGTATGCTAAATACAGGTAAGGGACCAGCCGTACGTGCACTTCGAGCGCAAGCTGATAAATTCTCTTACCAACATGAATTAAAGAAAACAATTGAAGAAACACCAAACTTAACGTTGTTCCAAGGAATGGTAGAGCGTTTAATCGTTGAAGAAGGTGTATGTAAAGGGGTAGTTACACAAGCTGGTGCAGAATATACAGCAAAGACAGTTGTAATTACAACTGGAACATTTTTACGCGGCGAGATTATCATGGGCGACTTAAAATATTCAAGTGGTCCAAATAATCAGCAACCGTCTATTACATTATCTGAGCATTTAGAGGAGCTTGGATTTGATCTTGTGAGATTTAAAACAGGGACACCTCCTCGTGTAAACAGTAATACAATTGACTACAGTAAAACAGAAATTCAACCAGGTGATGATAAGCCACGTGCATTCTCTTTTGAAACAACGAAATTTATTATGGATCAAATTCCATGTTGGTTGACATATACAAGTACAGAAACACACCGTTTAATAGATGAAAATTTACATCGTTCAGCTATGTATTCTGGTATGATTAAAGGAACAGGTCCTAGATACTGTCCTTCTATTGAAGACAAAGTAGTAAGATTTAATGATAAACCACGTCATCAAATTTTCTTAGAGCCAGAAGGGCGTAATACACAAGAAGTATATGTACAAGGTTTATCCACAAGCTTGCCAGAAGATGTACAACGTGACATGCTTAGAACAATTCCAGGCCTAGAAAATGTTGAAATGATGCGTACAGGTTATGCAATTGAATATGATGCAATTGTGCCAACACAACTATGGCCAACACTTGAAACGAAAAAGATTAAAAATTTATATACAGCAGGACAAATTAATGGAACTTCTGGTTACGAAGAGGCGGCCGGACAAGGGCTTATGGCTGGAATTAATGCAGCATGCCGTTCTTTAGGTAAAGAAGAAGTTGTTTTAGGTCGCGAGGATGCTTATATTGGCGTCTTAATTGATGATCTTGTAACGAAAGGTACAAATGAACCATATCGTTTATTAACGTCTCGTGCAGAATACCGTCTATTATTACGCCACGATAATGCTGATCTTCGTTTAACTGAAGTTGGTCGTAAAATTGGATTAATTAAAGAAGAGCGCTATGAGCGATTTACAAATAAAAAATTACAAATTGAACAGGAAAAGGAACGTTTAAGCAGCATTATTATTAAACCACGTCCTGAAGTTCAAGAATTAATTCGCAATATTGGCGGAAGTGAATTGAAAGATGGAATACGTGCAAGTGACTTATTACGTCGTCCAGAGATGACATATGAGCATATTCATCTTTTAGTACCAAGTGAAGTAGAATTAAGTGATGAAGTTAAAGAACAAGTTGAAATTCAGATTAAGTATGAAGGATATATTGAAAAATCTTTACAGCAAGTAGAGCGTATGAAGAAAATGGAGAATAAAAAAATCCCTGTAGATATTGATTATGATGCGATTTCTAGCATTGCTTCAGAAGCTAGACAGAAATTGAAAGATGTTCGTCCACTTTCAATGGGGCAGGCTTCACGTATTTCTGGCGTAAATCCAGCGGATATTTCCATTTTACTTGTGTATATAGAACAAGGAAAAATTGCACGCGTATCGAACCAATAAATAGTAAGGAGATATTGCTAGATGAACATAGAACAATTTCAATCTATGCTAGAAGAGAAGGGAATCACCCTCTCTTCTAGACAGTTAGAGCAGTTCAAAATCTACTTTGAAACATTAGTAGAGTGGAATGAAAAAATGAACTTAACGGCTATTACAGAAAAAGAAGAAGTATATTTAAAACACTTTTTTGATTCCATTACAGCTGCTTTTTATTATGATTTTTCAAAACCATTCTCAATTTGCGATGTTGGTGCAGGGGCTGGATTCCCAAGTATTCCTTTAAAAATTTGTTTCCCGCATTTAAAAGTAACAATTGTAGATTCGTTGCAAAAACGTATTAATTTCTTAAATCACTTAGCACAAAAGTTAGAATTAAGTGATGTTGCATTTTGTCACGATCGTGCTGAAACGTTTGGGAAAAAAGAAGGTGTACGTGAATCATACGATATTGTAATGGCACGTGCAGTTGCGCGTCTTTCTGTATTAAGTGAGCTATGTTTACCGCTTGTAAAAGTTGGAGGAACATTCATTGCAATGAAAGGTGCAGCAGCAAACGAAGAAATTGAAAATGGCAAGTATGCTTTAGAGGTGCTAGGCGGAGAGTTAAAAGAGATGTCTACGTTCCAATTACCGTTTGAAGAGAGTGAACGTAATATTTTATTAATCGAGAAAAAGCGCAAGACACCAAAGAAATATCCACGCAAACCGGGAACACCCAATAAATTACCTATTGAAAAATAAATCTTATTAGACGTAAGATTAAATTATATAAATGAAAACGTAAATGTTTCATAGGAAACATTTTATGGAGAATAGTCAATAGGCCTAAAAGGTGGTGGAATATGTATGAAAAATACGTTTTCTCGTTTATTTGGCTTTGGAGATAAAGAGAGCGAATTCGAATTACAAGACGAAAGCCATGAAGAGATAGATAAAAAGGTATATGAAGAAATACAAGAAATTCCGATAGTAAATATTACCCCTAACCGTTATCAACCAAGAACAGTTTTTGATGATGCGCGTATTGATGAGCTAGCATTAACAATTCGTACACATGGACTTATTCAGCCGATTGTTGTAAGGCAATATGAGGATGATAAGTACGAGATTATTGCTGGAGAACGACGTTTTCGCGCGGCAACAAAGTTAGGTTGGGAAAAGGTTCCTGCAATTATAAAGAACTTAAATGATACAGAGACAGCTTCTGTAGCTTTAATTGAAAACTTGCAACGTGAGGAACTAACGGCAATCGAGGAAGCTGTGGCATATCAAAAGCTGATTGAGTTACATAATTTAACACAAGAAGCATTGGCACAACGACTTGGAAAAGGACAATCTACAATCGCAAATAAGTTGCGATTGTTAAAGTTGCCTGAAGAAATAAAAAGTGCATTATTAGAAAAAAGCATTACAGAACGTCATGCCCGCGCTCTCATTCCTTTAAAAAATGAGGAATTACAACTGAAAGTTTTACAGGAAATTGTGGAGAAACAACTAAATGTAAAGCAAACAGAAGAACGAATTGCGAAGTTACTAGAGGAAGCGAAACCGAAGCGTAAGGCAAAGCAAAAAGCAGTAAGTCGAGATACGAGGATTGCTATGAATACAATTAGACAATCTTTACAAATGGTTACTGAAAGTGGTTTGAATGTTAATTCTGAGGAAGAAGAATTTGATGAGTACTATCAAATTACAATTAAAATTCCAAAGAAAAAATAATAATGACGTGCTAGAGACCTTATCCTATTGGAGAGGTCTCTTTTACTATATTTTCTTGTTAAATGAAGAAGGAGTTTAGAAATAAATTTTGAAGTTTAATAAAGGACGTAAAAGAAAAAGTTTTATTTCATGTTACAATAAACGTAATTGTTACTAGAATAAGATAGAAAGGTTGAAAGTAGGTGACATCATGGGAAAAATCATTGCTATTGCTAATCAAAAAGGCGGTGTTGGAAAAACAACAACATCTGTTAATTTAGGGGCTGGATTGGCGCAAGTAGGTAAAAAAGTCCTTCTTGTAGATATTGATGCTCAAGGAAATGCAACGACTGGTGTGGGAATTGAAAAATCTGAATTAGATCAATGTATTTACAACGTTCTTGTGGAAGATGCAGATGTTCAAGGGGTTATACAGAAAACCGCAACTGAAAACTTAGATGTTCTACCCGCTACAATTCAATTGGCTGGTGCTGAAATTGAATTGGTACCGACTATTTCCCGGGAAGTACGTTTGCAAAGAGCATTACAGCCAGTTCGTGATGAATATGACTATATTATTATCGACTGTCCCCCATCTTTAGGGTTATTAACGATTAATGCATTAACAGCAGCAGATTCTGTTATTATTCCTGTACAGTGTGAATATTACGCACTAGAAGGGTTAAGTCAGCTATTAAATACAGTTCGACTTGTACAAAAACATTTAAATAAAAATTTAGCAATTCAAGGTGTATTGTTAACAATGTTGGATGCCCGTACAAATTTAGGGATCCAAGTTATAGATGAAGTGAAAAAGTATTTTAGGGATAAAGTATATCGCTCGATTATTCCGCGTAATGTACGCTTGAGCGAGGCTCCAAGTCATGGGAAACCTATTATGCAGTATGACGCTAAATCAAGAGGAGCAGAAGTATATATAGATTTAGCAGAGGAAGTGATTGCAGGTGGCTAAAGGATTAGGAAGAGGAATTAATGTGTTTTTTCCTGATTTAGATGTGAAAGAAGAGGAAACAATTCAGGAGATTCTTGTAACTGAATTAAGGCCGAATCCATATCAACCGCGTAAACACTTTAATAAAGAGGCGATTCAGGAATTAGCAATTTCGATTAAGGAACACGGTATTCTACAACCATTAATTGCTAGGAAGAGTATTAAAGGATATGAAATTGTTGCAGGTGAAAGACGATTTCGTGCTGCAAAAGAGGCTGGTTTAGAAAAAGTACCTGCGGTTGTAAGACAATTAACTGAACAGCAAATGATGGAATTTGCTTTGTTAGAAAACTTACAACGAGAAGATTTAAATCCTATGGAAGAGGCAATGGCATACCAGATGTTAATGAATGAGCTAAATGTAACGCAAGAACAATTAGCGAAACGTCTTGGTAAAAGCAGACCTTACATTGCAAATTATACTAGGTTATTAAGCCTACCTTCTTTCGTACAAGATATGATTGCAAATGGTCAACTTTCAATGGCGCATGGGAGAACTTTACTTACGATAAAAGATGAAGAACAATTGAAGTCCTTATTGAAACGCATTGAAAAAGAAGGATTAAATGTTCGTCAATTAGAGAAAATCGTCCAAGAGATTAATCAACACGTTTCACGTGAAACAAAAAAAGTGAAAAAAGAGCGAAATATATTTTTCGTAGAACGTGAAACGTTCTTAAGAGAAAAGTTTGGCACAGATGTGAAAATTAAAGAGACGAAAAAAGAAAAAGGTAAAATCGAAATTGAATTTTTTAATAAAGAAGATTTAAATCGTATTTTAGAACTATTAGCACAGAAAAATTAAAAAGCAAACCATCTTATTATTTATAGATGGTTTGCTTTTTTTAATGCGGATAATTTTTGATCCGTCTCTTTTATACTTTGTGCGATTACATCAGCCATTTTCATGACTAAACTTAATCTTGTATTTTGAAGAACGAAAAACTCCATAAACCCATTTAGATTGACGATACCGTGTATGTGCAAATCACCAACTGCAGGTAATTTCTTATTCATGGCAGCTCCAGGTTTACTAGGTCCCTTTCCAGTAGTGATTGATCCGATATTTTGGGACTTTCCTAAACATGCATCAACAGCAATTATAAATGCAGTAGGATATTCTTTCTGTATATTCTGAATTTTCTCTTCTAAATTTAGCGCATGTACTGGCTCATCTAGTGTACCGAATACTTGGAGGTTTTGGATGTCTATTTGTTCAAGTTTTGTACCAACTAATGGGCCGAGTGCGTCACCTGTAGAGCGATCTGTGCCGATACAAACGAGAATGAGTGGTATATTAGTTTTAATAGGAATATGGGTAAGTAAGAAATTACTGATTATCTCGGAGGCTTCTAGATCTTGGTGCATAACGTTTTGAGTTTCTTTCTCAAAAAATGGTAAGCGAAAACTTCCAATATTCATGAAGCACCCATCCTTTTAATAAATTTTCAATATATGTTATATGGTGAGGAAAATGGAAAGTTATAAGTGCGTAATTTTTGCAAAATGTGAACGAAAACGGAAATAATAGTACTAGTATATATATATTCGTTCCATTTTATACCTGGATGTCGGGGATAAAATAGGATTAAAATCATAAAATTTTTTCAGCAATTAGGGGACTTCTGATACAATAATAAGGGTAACTAAAAAGAAATTTTAGCTAGAGAGGTAGAGGTACATGGATTTATTAGCGAAGTGGTTTAATTCTATGAAACAGTATTTATTAGATGCTGATCGTTGGGCTCATATTGGAGTTGCGACATTAAAAATATGTATTATTTTAACAATTGGTGCGGTTGTTGTGCGAATTGCAAGAGCGGTTGTACGAAATGCGTTTCGCATGGGAAGTCGTTCTCCAATTCAAATTTCAGAACGTCGTACAGTTACAGTAGCAAAATTACTTGAAAATATTGTAGCGTACGTTGTTATGTTCATTATGCTAATTGCGATTTTAGGTGTGTTTGATATTAATGCATCAGGTTTATTAGCGGGTGCTGGGGTAATTGGTTTAGCAGTCGGATTTGGTGCTCAAAGTTTAGTGAAAGACGTTATTACAGGTTTATTTATTTTGTTAGAAGATCAGTTTTCAGTTGGCGATTATGTTAAAATCGGTCAATTTGAAGGAGTCGTTTTAGAAATTGGACTTCGTACAACGAAAGTAAAGAGTTGGACAGGTGAAATTCATACTTTACCAAATGGAAGTATTATTCAAGTTACTAACTACTCAGTTAGTAATAGTGTAGCGTTTGTTGATGTATCTATTTCATATGAGGCTGATATTGCGAAAGCAGAGCAGGTTATTGAAGATTTATTAGTAGAATTACCTTCAAAGTACGAAAAAATGGTAACAACGCCTCAATTATTAGGTGTGCAAACATTAGCTGCATCAGAAGTTATATTACGTGTTATTGCTGAAGTAGAACCGATGCAACATGCAGTTATTGCAAGGGCACTTCGTAAAGAGATTAAAAATCGTCTTGATTTACATGGAATTGAAATTCCATATCCGCGTATGGTTTTATATAATCGTGAAGAATTAGTTAGTGGAAAAGCAATTTAGTATGGAGAGGAGTTTGGAGAGTGGAGCAAAAGGAATATAACTTGTATGATGTTGTGGAAATGAAGAAAGCCCATCCATGTGGCGAGAATCGTTGGAAAATTATTCGTATGGGAATGGATATCCGCATTAAGTGCGAGGGGTGTGACCATTCAGTAATGATTCCTCGAAGAGAGTTTGATCGTAAGGTGAAAAAAATACTTGTGAAGCACGAAGAATAGAGGGAGAGTAACAGTTACAGTAGGTAACTGTTACTTTTTTTCGTTTGGCGGAAACTTGTCATTTTTTTCGTTACTATCTATAATGATGAAAGATTGAGACATAGGAGTGAAAAATATGGGATTAACGGCTGGGATTGTTGGATTACCTAACGTAGGGAAGTCCACTTTATTTAATGCAATTACACAAGCAGGAGCAGAATCTGCGAACTATCCATTCTGTACAATTGATCCAAACGTAGGGATTGTAGAAGTACCAGATGAGCGTTTAAATAAATTAACGGAACTAGTAGAACCGAAAAAGACTGTTCCGACTGTATTCGAGTTTACTGATATTGCAGGTATCGTAAAAGGTGCTAGTAAAGGTGAAGGTTTAGGAAATAAATTCTTATCTCACATTCGTCAAGTAGATGCAATTTGCCAAGTTGTTCGTTGTTTTGAAGACGAAAATATTACGCACGTTTCAGGGAAAGTAGATCCAATTGATGATATTGAAACAATCAATTTAGAGCTAATTTTAGCGGACTTAGAGTCTGTTGATAAGCGTATCGAGCGTGTTGCGAAATTAGCAAGACAAAAAGATAAAGAAGCAGTATATGAGCATGAAATTTTAGTTCGTTTAAAAGAAGCTTTTGAAGAGGGAAAACCAGCTCGTACTGTTGAATTTACAGAAGAGCAGATGAAGATTGTTAAAGGCCTTCATTTACTTACAACAAAAGAAATGTTATACGTAGCGAATGTAAGTGAAGACGATGTTATCGATCCTTCGGAAAATAAATACGTACAAATGGTAAAAGAATTTGCAGCAAATGAAAATTCTCAAGTTATCGTTGTATGTGCAAAAATCGAATCAGAAATCGCTGAATTAGACGAAGAAGAGAAAAAAGTATTCCTTGAAGAATTAGGAATTGAAGAGTCTGGTTTAGATCAATTAATTCGTGCAGCATATGATCTATTAGGACTTGCTACTTACTTTACAGCTGGCGTTCAAGAAGTACGTGCTTGGACATTTAAACAAGGAATGAAGGCACCACAATGTGCTGGTGTTATTCATACAGACTTTGAGCGTGGATTTATTCGTGCAGAAACAGTTTCTTACGATGACTTAATGACAAACGGTTCTATGACAGCTGCAAAAGAAGCTGGAAAAGTACGTTTAGAAGGAAAAGAATATATCGTAAAAGACGGAGATGTTATGCACTTCCGTTTTAACGTTTAATTTAATATTTCCTAGGAAAAATAAAGATATGAGCTTGGCAAATATATTATATGTTTGCCAAGTTTTTTATGTATTGGTGAGTTGATTCATATAACTTACTATGATATAATCTAAACTCGTGAGTAATTACTATAAATTAATTGCTCCTTGCCCATTACGGGCCGTTTAGACCAAAAGGAGGTGAAAGTGTAATGAGAAAGTACGAAATTATGTACATCATTCGTCCTGGCGTTGAAGAAGAAGCTCAAAAAGCTTTAGTTGAACGTTTTGCAGGTGTTTTAACAAACAATGGTGCAGAAATCATTAACACGAAAGAGTGGGGTAAGCGTCGTTTAGCTTACGAAATCAACGACTTACGTGAAGGTTTCTACATGATCTTAAACGTGAAATCTAACGCAGAAGCGATTAACGAATTCGACCGTTTAGCTAAGATCAACGAAGACATCCTTCGTCATATCGTTGTTAAAGAAGAAGAAAAATAATTGATATATAAGGGAGAGTGGTTCGATTGATGAATCGTGTTATCCTCGTTGGTCGTTTAACTAAGGACCCTGACTTACGTTACACGCCCAATGGTGTTGCAGTAGCTACTTTTACGTTAGCTGTGAATCGCGCATTTGCCAATCAACAAGGTGAGCGTGAAGCTGACTTTATTAATTGTGTAATATGGCGTAAACAAGCAGAAAACGTAGCAAATTATTTGAAAAAAGGTAGCTTAGCAGGCGTAGATGGACGTCTTCAAACTCGTAATTACGAGGGACAAGATGGTAAACGTGTATACGTAACAGAAGTTCTTGCGGAAAGCGTGCAATTTTTAGAGCCGCGTAATGGCGGTGGGGAGCAACGTGGTTCATTTAATCAGCAACCATCAGGAGCTGGTTTCGGTAACCAAGGCTCTAACCCATTTGGTCAATCTAGTAATTCAGGTAACCAAGGTAACTCTGGATTTACGAAGAATGACGATCCATTTTCAAATGTAGGTCAACCGATCGACATTTCCGACGACGATTTACCGTTCTAATACAGTAAATTTGTTAGTTTTAACAAAGAATGGAGGGAAATAGACATGGCAGGACGCAAAGGTGGACGTGCGAAACGTCGTAAGGTGTGTTTCTTCACAGCTAACGGCATCACTCGCATTGACTATAAAGATGTTGATTTATTAAAACGTTTCGTTTCTGAGCGTGGTAAAATTTTACCTCGTCGTGTAACAGGAACAAGCGCGAAATACCAACGCAAACTTACAGTTGCAATTAAACGTGCTCGTCAAATGGCACTTTTACCATATGTTGGTGAATAATAGCGTATGAAATGCACAGTAGAGTCGGACTCTACTGTGCATTTTGCTATGCTTTTCTTTTTTGAAAGAGAGGTTAAAATGTGAAACAAGCAAGATTTATTACTGAAGGTGCCGCGTTGTTGGCTATATATGCAATGTTATTGCTTATATCTATGTATGTTCCGATTTTGGGTACAGTTGTAACTTTTGCGTTGCCGTTACCATTTATACTATTAATGATAAGACATAAACTATCTAATGTGCTCGTGGTTTTTGTAGCGGCACTTTTTGTTACTATTATTGTGAGTCAACCGATGAATTTAGTGAAGACAATTATGTTTGGATTGATAGGGATTGTTTTAGGATATATGTATAAAACAAGAAAAAAGCCAGTGGAAATCTTAATAGCTGGGACGCTTGCATACTTAATTGGTTTTGACTTATTTATGTTGCGAGTATAAAGTTTTTCAACATAGATATAATGAAGCAAATGCAAAGTATATTTAGTGAAAGTATGGCGAAAAGCGAAAAGATAGTAAGTGCTACAGGTATGCCGATTAGTAAGGAACAAAAAGAGTTACTTGCACAAATGAATGATATATTACAATCGTTACTTCCGAGTATACTTGTGCTAGTTTCAGTATGTTTTTCTTGGATTACAGTGATAATATCAGGTAGTGTTTTGAAAAAGTTAAAACATGACGTTATATCTTGGCCTAAATTTAAAGATATACAATTACCAAAGAGTATCATTTGGTATTACGTTATGTTTATTTTGTTAGCAACTTTTATAAAAGTAGAACCAACATCATATTTACATATGGTATTTTCTAACCAAAATGTCATATTTGCACTATTGCTTGTACTGCAAGGTCTGACATTTATCGCCTTTTTAGCGTATAGAAAAGGTTTTACTAAAGGGGTTCCTATTATTAGTTTTATTGCATGCATGTTTATTCCGATGCTGTTTCCTCTTGTGACAATCTTAGGTATAATTGACTTAGGGATTTCATTGCGTTCTAAAATAGGGGGATAAAATAATATTCCTTGTACTATTTTAATCTGTTTAACTAACTGGAAGGTGAGTTAGTTTTACTTTATAGGAGTTGTATACATGCCTGAATTTGATAAGAAACAGTGGTTTTTATATCCTGTTTATGTATTGGCATTTTTTGTGTTTGTGCTCATTTCAATTCTCTGTTATTTTCATTTAATTATGGGGATAGCTGCTTTTGTCATTTTTTGTATCGTATTCTTTATCGTTATACGATTTGAACTTAATTTTCAAAGGAATTTCGAAAAGCATACGACAGATATGATTACAAGGGTAAAGAAAGTGAGTAATGAAGCATTTAACCAGATGCCGATTGGTATTTTGTTATACAATAAGGATTATGGGATTGATTGGGCAAATCCTTATTTATCTTCATGTCTGGGACAGCATGCATTAGCTGGATGGCACCTTTACGATGTATCAGAAACATTACTTCTTTTCATTAAAGGAGAAACTTCTGATGATATAGTCTCTTTAAATAATCGAAAGTTTCGCGTTTTTGTAAGGAAAGAAGAAAAGTTAATTTATTTCTTTGATGTAACGGAACAAACAGAAATCGAAAAGATGTACGAGGATCAAAGGACTGTTTTAGCTGTCATCTATTTGGATAATTATGATGAAGTTACACAAGGATTAGATGATCAATTACGTACGAATATAACAAGTCTTGTGACATCGCGACTAAATGAATGGGCACTTAAGTATGGTGCGTATTTAAAACGTGCATCTTCAGAAAGATTCTTCGTTGTGCTAAATGAAAGTATTTTGACGCAGATGGAGAAAGGGAAATTTAGCATTTTAGATCAGGTGCGTGAAGAAACATCTAAAAGGAATATACCACTTACATTAAGTGTGGGTGTCGGATCAGGTGATTTACCTTTATCAGAGCTTGGAGCAATGGCTCAATCTGGTTTAGATCTTGCGCTTGGGCGTGGGGGAGACCAAGTAGCTATTAAACAAGCGACAGGTAAAGTTAAGTTCTATGGAGGTAAGACAAATCCGGTTGAAAAACGTACCCGTGTACGCGCTAGGGTCATTTCGCATGCGTTAAAGGATTTAGTGTTAGAAAGTAGTAATGTCATTATTATGGGGCATAGGGCTCCCGATATGGACGCAATTGGTGCTGCGATTGGTATTTTAAAAGTAGCTCAATTAAATGAGCGTAAAGGATATATTGTGTTAGATGAAAATGATTCCGATAAAGGAATTAAGCGTTTGATGGACAAAGTGAAACAAAATGAGGAGTTATGGTCTCGTTTTATTACTCCAGAGCAAGCGATGGAATTTGCAAATGATGAGTCGTTACTTGTTGTTGTCGATACGCATAAACCTTCGATGGTGATGGAGCAAAAACTGTTACGTAAAATTGAAAATGTAGTAGTTATTGATCATCATCGCCGTGGAGAAGATTTTATTGAAGACCCATTGCTAGTTTATATGGAACCATATGCTTCTTCAACAGCAGAATTGGTTACAGAATTACTTGAGTATCAACCTAAAAATTTAAAGATGACAATGTTAGAAGCGACGGCATTGTTAGCGGGTATTATTGTCGACACGAAAAGTTTCACATTCCGGACAGGGGCTCGTACATTTGATGCTGCTTCTTATTTACGCTCGCATGGTGCAGATACTGTACTTGTACAAGAACTTTTAAAGGAAGATATGGATCAGTATTTACGGGTTGCAAAAGCTATAAAAAATGCGTACATTTATAAAAATGGAATTGCGATTGCTAAAGTTGATAGTGATGATTACTACGATCAAGTGCTTATTGCGCAATCGGCAGACACGTTATTAACGATGACAGGGATTATTGCATCATTTGTTGTTGCGAAACGTGGCGAGAACCTCATTGGAATTAGCAGCAGGTCTTTAGGTGAAGTGAATGTGCAGCTAATTATGGAAAACTTAGGCGGTGGCGGGCATTTGACGAATGCAGCCACACAGATGAAAAATGTTACAGTAGATGAAGCTGAGGAGAAGCTTCGATTTGTTATTGATGACTATTTACAGGGAGGCACACAATCATGAAAGTAATTTTTCTAAAAGACGTAAAAGGTAAAGGTAAAAAAGGAGAAGTAAAAAACGTACCAGATGGCTATGCAAATAACTTCTTATTAAAACAAGGATTAGCTGCTGAAGCAACAAATAGCAGTATGAAAACTTTAGAAGCTCAAAAGCGTAAAGAAGAAAAAGATGCAGCAGCAGAGCTTGAAAATGCAAAAGAGTTAAAAGAGACTTTAGAGAAATTAACTGTAGAATTAAAGGCGAAATCTGGAGAAGGTGGCCGTTTATTTGGTTCTATCACAAGCAAACAAATCGTAGATGCAATGCAAAAATCACACAAGATTAAGCTTGATAAACGTAAATTTGAAATGGACGATGCAATCCGCGCGTTAGGTTATACAAACGTTACTGTGAAATTGCATCCACAAGTAACAGCAACAGTAAAAGTTCATGTTAGTGAACAATAAAAATAAATTAAGCAAGGAGGATTGCGTATGAGTGATGTACTTGCTGATCGTACCCCTCCGCATAATATAGAGGCTGAGCAGGCGGTTTTAGGGGCCATATTGATTGATCAAGATGCGTTAACTTCAGCATCAGAGTTATTGGTACCTGATTCGTTCTATCGAACGAAACATCAAAAGATTTTTGAAGTCATGCTTGGGCTATCTGATAAGGGAGAGCCGATCGACTTAGTAATGATGACATCAGCAATGGCTGATCAAGGATTACTAGAAGAAGTTGGTGGGGTTTCTTACTTAGCAGAGTTAGCAGAAGTTGTGCCAACTGCAGCTAACGTAGAATATTACGCACGCATCATCGCTGAAAAGGCGCTTTTACGTCGTTTAATTCGCACGGCGACTCATATTGTATCGGATGGATACGAGAGAGAAGATGATGTGGATGGTCTTTTAAATGAGGCTGAGAAAAAAATATTAGAAGTATCCCATCAAACGAATGCAAAAGCATTCCAAAACATTAAAGATGTTCTTGTCGATGCTTATGACAAAATTGAACTTTTGCATAATCAAAAGGGTGAAGTTACTGGGATACCAACTGGGTTTACTGAATTAGATAAGATGACAGCAGGTTTCCAACGAAATGATTTAATTATCGTGGCAGCACGTCCATCAGTAGGGAAAACGGCATTTTCATTAAATATTGCACAAAACGTAGCGACGAAAACGGATGAAAATGTAGCGATTTTTAGTTTGGAGATGGGTGCTGATCAGCTTGTTATGCGTATGCTTTGTGCAGAAGGGAATATTGATGCACAAAGACTTCGTACTGGTTCATTAACTTCCGATGATTGGGCAAAATTAACAATGGCAATGGGGAGTCTCTCAAATGCTGGTATATATATTGATGATACGCCAGGTATTAAAGTAAATGAGATTCGAGCAAAATGTCGTAGATTAAAGCAAGAACAAGGTCTTGGTATGATTTTGATTGACTATTTGCAGCTTATTCAAGGAAGTGGGAAATCAGGAGAAAACCGTCAGCAGGAAGTATCTGAGATTTCTCGTACCTTAAAAGGGATTGCACGTGAATTGCAAGTGCCTGTTATTGCTTTATCACAGTTATCTCGTGGTGTAGAATCTCGTCAAGATAAACGCCCGATGATGTCTGATATTCGTGAATCTGGAAGTATTGAGCAGGATGCTGATATTGTAGCTTTCCTATATCGTGAAGACTACTATGATCGAGAAACGGAAAACAAAAATACAATTGAAATTATTATTGCAAAACAGCGTAACGGTCCAGTAGGTTCAGTGGAACTTGCATTCGTCAAAGAGTTCAATAAGTTCGTTAACTTAGAACGTCGTTTTGAGGATGGACATGCTCCGCCGGCATAAAGGCAGTATAAAAAAGAAACACATTTCTTATAATAAGATGTGTTTCTTTTTTTTTATAAGAAAGATAAGGCTTTCATAAGTTAAATATATAATTCTTACGAACGAAAAAGTTTTTTTATGAAAAAATGTTCGCTTTTCGGTTGACTTCTTTTTCGGTTTTGGTACAATTATATTGTTTGAATAGATCGTTTGAAAATTGCGGAGGTGCTTTAATAATGTCTTCAGTAGTAGTTGTAGGAACACAATGGGGCGACGAAGGAAAAGGTAAAATCACTGATTTTCTTTCTGAGCATGCGGAAGTAGTTGCAAGATATCAAGGTGGAAATAACGCGGGACATACAATTGTTTTCGGCGGAGTTAAATATAAATTACACTTAATTCCATCTGGTATTTTCTATAAAGAGAAAATTTGTGTAATCGGAAACGGATTAGTAGTAGATCCAAAAGCATTACTTGAAGAGTTAAAATACTTACACGATCGTGGTGTAAGTACTGATAATTTACGTGTAAGTAACCGTGCACATGTTATTTTACCTTACCACTTAAAGCAAGATGAGTTAGAAGAAGCAAGTAAAGGTGATAACAAAATCGGTACAACGAAAAAAGGTATCGGTCCTGCATATATGGATAAAGCTGCTCGTATTGGTATTCGTATGGCTGATCTTTTAGACCGTGAAGCATTTAAAGAGAAGCTTGAGCGCAATTTAGTAGAAAAAAATCGTTTATTTGAAAAAATGTACGATACAGAAGGTTTCACTGTAGAAGAAATTTTCGAAGAGTACTTCGAGTACGGGCAACAAATCGCGCAATATGTATGTGATACATCTGTTGTATTAAATGATGCATTAGATAATAATCACCGTGTATTATTTGAAGGTGCGCAAGGTGTTATGCTTGATATTGACCACGGTACGTACCCGTTCGTTACATCTTCTAACCCAATTGCTGGTGGTGTAACAGTTGGAACTGGAGTTGGTCCTGCGAAAGTTACTCGCGTTGTAGGTGTATGTAAAGCATATACAAGCCGCGTTGGTGATGGTCCATTCCCTACTGAGCTTCATGATGAAATTGGTCATCAAATTCGTGAAGTTGGTCGCGAGTATGGAACGACAACTGGTCGTCCACGCCGCGTAGGTTGGTTCGATAGCGTTGTTGTAAGACATGCACGTCGTGTTAGTGGTTTAACGGATCTATCATTAAATTCTATCGACGTTTTAACAGGTATTCCAACTCTTAAAATTTGTGTTGCTTACAAATACAATGGTGAAGTTATTGATGAAGTTCCAGCTAACTTAAACATTTTAGCAAAATGTGAGCCTGTATATGAAGAGCTTCCAGGTTGGGAAGAAGATATTACTGGTGTAAAATCATTAGATGAACTTCCTGAAAATGCACGAAAATACGTAGAACGTGTTTCTGAGTTAACAGGAATTCAAATATCTATGTTCTCAGTTGGACCAGATCGTAACCAAACAAATATTGTTCGTAACGTATACGAAGCTTAATTAATAGTGTTTAGAAAAAACTCATGTCCGCATGAGTTTTTTCTTATTCTTTTATAAAAAAACGAAAAAAGTATTGCAATAAATACAGAATACATGTTATGATACATCTTGTCGTCACGAAAATATGACGTTGGTGAGTATGAGCCATTAGCTCAGTTGGTAGAGCATCTGACTTTTAATCAGAGGGTCGAAGGTTCGAGTCCTTCATGGCTCACCATTTTATTTTTCGTGGCCCGTTGGTCAAGTGGTTAAGACACCGCCCTTTCACGGCGGTAACACGGGTTCGAATCCCGTACGGGTCATGTTTTTTTTTGCTTATTTTTGGTCCCGTGGTGTAGTGGTTAACATGCCTGCCTGTCACGCAGGAGATCGCCGGTTCGACCCCGGTCGGGACCGCCACTTTTGTTTATACCACCATTAGTGGTTTTATATATAGTTTTGGCTCGGTAGCTCAGTCGGTAGAGCAGAGGACTGAAAATCCTCGTGTCGGCGGTTCGATTCCGTCCCGAGCCACTCTCAGGATATTAAGTGGGCCCACTTAATATCCTTTTTATTTATGTAATTTTACAAAACTGAGTAGTTATTTTAAAATAGAACGAGGAGCCTCTAGCAGTTGAAGCTAGAGGTTTTTCTATAGATCGTATAAGATGCCGTGTAAAAGTGGATCATACATGAGTCTATGAGAATAGAGGAGAAAATACTTAAACAAAGGATGCGGTCATATAGGACATACTATGTAAACATCAATATGTTTAGGGATTATTGACCATATTTTTATAAGGAGGAAATAGACGATGATGGGAAAGAAAATTTTAGTAGTTGATGATGAAAAGCCGATTGCAGATATTTTGAAGTTTAACTTAGAAAAAGAAGGTTTTGAAATAGTAATGGCACATGATGGTGATGAAGCAATTGAAAAGGCTAATGAAGAGCAACCAGATATGGTTTTATTAGATATTATGCTACCAGGTAAAGACGGCTTAGAGGTTTGCCGTGAAATACGTAAAAGCTCAGAAATGCCGATTATTATGCTTACAGCAAAGGACTCTGAGATTGATAAAGTATTAGGGCTTGAGCTTGGGGCAGATGATTATGTAACGAAGCCATTTAGTACAAGGGAATTACTTGCTCGTGTGAAGGCGAATTTACGCCGCCATCAACAAGGTGGTGCTGCGGAAAAAGAAGAAAATACAGAAATGGTTATTGGACCAATTGTGATTAATCCAAATGCATATAGTGTAACGAAGCGCGAGGAAAATATCGAGCTTACACATCGTGAATTTGAGTTGCTACATTATTTAGCGAAACATTTAGGACAAGTTATGACACGCGAACATTTATTACAAACAGTTTGGGGTTATGACTATTTTGGAGATGTGCGCACAGTAGACGTTACAGTACGTCGTTTGCGTGAAAAAATTGAAGATAATCCAAGCCATCCTACTTTAATTGTAACTAGACGTGGAGTAGGGTATTACTTGCGTGACCCAGAGCAGGAATAGTATATGAAGAAAGTTGGTTTTTTTCAATCTATTCATTTAAAATTTGTGCTTATATATATGCTATTAATATTAATAGCGATGCAAGTTATTGGAGTATATTTCGTAAGGGAATTAGAGAAGAGCTTAGTACAAGGTTTTAGGGATTCTTTAACGCAGCAAACAAACTTATTATCATATAATTTGAAGCAAGAGTTTAAAAAAAGTTATACAAAAGCAGAAACAGAGTCAACAGATGAAACGATTAAAACGTCAATTCGAAAATTTGCCTCTGATCAGAAGAAAGTTATACAAGAGGTAAGTGTATTTGATTCGCACAGAAAGTTACTGGCTATTTCAGATGAATCAAAGCAGAATAAGGTGAATCGAACATCAACTGATATAGCTGTTCAGCGAGTGTTAGTACAAAAAAAGCCAGAAGTGAAAATTGAGAAGGATGGTAGTACAGGTCATCGTGTTCAAGTTATGCTTACTCCGATTCTAGATGATAACGGTAAGGATGCGCTTGGTGTTATTTACATTGTGGCATCTATGGAAGATGTATATAAACAAATGAAGGATATAAATCAAATTTTTGCTACGGGAACAGTAATTGCTTTATTAGTAACGGCCGTACTTGGGATTTTGTTGGCTCAAACAATTACAAGACCAATTTCAGATATGCGGAGACAAGCAATCGAAATGGCAAAAGGAAATTATTCCAGAAAAGTAAAAGTGCATAGCCATGATGAAATTGGACAACTGGCATTATCCTTCAATAATTTATCGAAAAAATTACAACAAGCTCGTTCTTCTACAGAAAGTGAAAGGCGTAAATTATCATCTGTTTTATCACATATGACAGATGGAGTAATTGCCACTGATCGAAAAGGGGATATTATTTTACTAAATGACCCTGCGGAAAAGATGTTAAATGTTTCTCGTGAAACAGCGCTCGATCAATCTGTTTTAGAGGTATTAGGGATACAGGAAGAATTTACGCTCGATCATTTATATGAAGAGCCAGATTCTGTTTTATTAGATTTTAGTACGAGAAATGAACCATATATTTTACGTGCTAGTTTCTCTGTTATTCAAAAAGAAACAGGGAAGGCAAACGGCTTAATTGCTGTACTATATGATGTAACAGAGCAGGAACGTATAGAACGGGAACGCCGTGAGTTTGTGGCAAATGTCTCTCATGAATTAAGGACGCCATTAACGACGATGCGCAGTTATTTAGAGGCACTTACAGATGGAGCATGGCAGGATCCAAATATTGCACCACAATTTTTAACGGTTACACAAGAAGAAACAGAAAGAATGATTAGACTTGTAAATGCGTTGTTACAGCTATCTAAATTGGATAGTACAGAGCATCGTTTAATGAAAGAATGGGTCGACTTTACTGATTTCTTTAATAATATTATTGATCGCTTTGAAATGTCTAAAGAGCAAAATGTAAGTTTCAAACGATCTTTCTCTAAGAAATCTAGATTTATTGATATGGATACTGACAAAATTACTCAAGTGCTGTATAACATTATTTCTAACGCATTAAAGTATTCACCAGAAGGTGGAACAGTAACATATCGTTTACGTGATCGCGGTGATTTATTAGAAATTAGTGTAAGTGACCAAGGAATGGGTATTCCAAAAGAAAACGTTGATAAAATCTTTGAACGTTTTTATCGCGTAGATAAAGCTCGTTCAAGACAAATGGGTGGTACGGGACTTGGATTAGCAATTGCAAAAGAAATGATTGAGGCACATGGTGGCTCTATTTGGGCGAAGAGTGAAGAAGGAAAAGGGACAACTATTTATTTCACGTTACCAATGGCAGCAGATGAAGAGGACGATTGGGAATGAGTATGGAAAACTTTAAAACAATAGTTTTAATTAACCTAGTTGTAATTAGCCTATTTCTTACTTTTAATCTATGGACGTATGTGCCAGATTCTACATCCATGCAAAACGCGAAATTTGTACAGGGGAATGAAGGAATGAACCAAACTAAAATTTCCGATGTTGTCCGTCCTACTTCTATCATCGTGCATAAAGATAAAAATCATTATGGGAGCAGAAGAGAGGCAGATATAGAATCAATCTATAAGCCCCTGGAAGTAGGGGAACTACATGATTTTAGAGAGATATCAATCACTAAGGGTGATTTCCTTTCATATGTGCATGGTGAAGGGAAAGTTGAACTTGTTTTCCCTACCGATATCCCATTTGATGCAGTTAAATCCATGTTTAACATGAAAGAGAAAAGTACAGATAAGCCTAAACACTTTAATCGTATTCTCCTTGATCCTTCTAGAAGTAAGGATCAAGAAATTAAAATTAACTTTGTTTCTGATGGTGATAACTTTAAAATATACGAGGCAAAATTAAGTGGCTTGTATTTAAAAGATATTGTAAATGCCCAAAATCAATTTATAGTATCAGCAAAACCTTATTTTGATTATCAACTCAATGATATGAAAAAATTATTTTTACCAGATGGAACGACAGAGTTAAGCAATATAACATATATTTCATCTAATTTAGCAGTTGATACGTTTAAGAATGCTCTGTTTAGTGATCCTCGTTATTTAAGTCCGATTACCGAGATGTCGAAAGAAACATTTACAGATGGTATTAGATCCATGGAAATTGAAAACGATCGTCACATGCTAAAGTATAAAAACTCTTCTGTCTTAACTGAGAAAACGATAGATAATTTAATGCTTTTACAAAAAAGCTTTGAATTTGTAAGTGGTCACAGTGGGAGTTTGGATTCATATCGTTTGGACTATATGAATAAAGGAGAGACAGTATTTCGCTTAAATGAAGATGGATATCCAGTATTCAATGCAGATGGATTAGCGGAATTAAGACAAGTATGGGGATCAGAAGAAGTAATGGAATATGAAAGACCGTTGCTGTCTTTAAATACTAAAGGTATAGAACAGAAGGTTACTCTTCCGTCAGGGCATGTTGTAATAGCATCCCTAGAAAATAATCCAGAGATAAAGAAACAAGTAATTAAGGATATTGGCATTGGATACAAGTTATCACTAGATGGGCAAGTGGTTCGACTACAACCAATTTGGTATGTAAAGCTTGTTGAAGATGAAACAGGTAAACAGAAAATCTATGAGTGGAGTGAGGGAGGACTAAATGGATTGGGATCGGATTAAAACCATATTTATTGTGACCTTTTTTGTTTTGGACCTCTTTCTCATTTTCCAATTCATTCAAAAGCAAGATAGTAATCAATTGGAGCTTATTGCAGAAACAAAGATAGATCAAGAATTAAAAGCAAATAAAATTACGATGGGAAATATCCCTAAAGAACCGAAAAAAGAGTCATTTATTAGAGCGGAAAATAAAGCCTTTAAAGAAGAAGATATACAGTCTTTGAAAAATCAAACGGTGCATATACAAAATATGTACAAGATAGAAAGTAAGCTAAAAGAGCCTTTTTTAAATACGAAATCATTATCAAAAGATAAGTATAATGAATTTTTGAAGAACTATGTATTGGATGGACAAAAATATGAATTTGGAGCGGTGAAAGACTCTAAAATTTATTTCTTCCAAAAATATAAAGATAAGCCTATTTTCTATAATAATCAGGCGATGATTGTTGTGGAATTAAATGAAAAAAATGAACTTGTTTCATATACGCAGACAATGCTAACTGATTTAAAAGAAATGGGCGAAGGTGAAAAAACGAAAGAGCAAGAAATTATTACGGCTCAAACAGCTTTAGAAAATTTGTATTTAAAAAATAAAATTCATGGAAATACGCATGTTAAAGAAGCGCAAATTGGTTATGCCACTCTTACCGCATCTACTTCTAATAACCAAGTACTTGCTCCAACGTGGAATTTAAAAACGGAGCAGAAGCAGGACTTCTTTGTGAATGCAATTGAAGGACAAGTTATGGAATTAGGAGAAAAGGAAAATCAAGTGGTTGATGAACATACTGGAGTGAGAAAGAATGGGGTTGCATTTTAGCGTACTTGCAAGTGGAAGTACAGGAAATATGCTATACGTAGGAACCGATGAAAAAAAATTACTAGTCGACGCAGGTTTAAGTGGTAAAGCAACAGAGGCTTTATTTAAACAAGCAGAACTAAATATAAATGATGTATCAGGTATTCTTGTAACGCATGAGCATAGTGATCATATTAAAGGATTAGGTGTATTGGCACGTAAATATGATTTACCTGTTTATGCGAATGAGAAAACATGGAATGCAATGGAACATTTAATAGGAAATATCCCAACTGAACAAAAGTTTATTTTCTCAGTTGGTGATGTGAAAACATTTGGTGATATTGAAGTCGAGTCATTTGGAGTTTCTCATGATGCGGCAGAACCGATGTTTTATGCTTTCCATAACAATAATAGGAAATTAGCGCTTATTACAGATACGGGATACGTAAGTGACCGTATGAAGGGCGTTATTAAGGGAGCTAATGCTTTCGTATTTGAAAGTAATCATGATGTAGAAATGCTTCGTATGGGACGTTATCCATGGAGCATTAAACGACGTATTTTAAGTGACGTTGGGCATGTTTGTAATGAGGATGCTGCATTAGCGATGGCAGATGTAATTACAGATGAGACAAAGCATATTTATTTAGCCCATTTAAGCTTAGATAATAACATGAAAGAACTAGCGCGTATGTCAGTATCACAAGTACTAGAGGAAAAAGGATTTGGAGTGGGTGAATCATTTAAAATTCACGATACAGATCCAAAAATGCCTACAAAAATTCAATACGTATAATTCTTCATTTTAGTAAACAATAAAGGTGAATATAGTTGTTTTCAGGAAGATAGGTGAACAAATATGTCCTTTATTGATGAAGAAAGTTATCGTATGAAACGTGCAGGAAAAAAGAAGCACAAAGGTATAGTTCTTTCGAGTATAGCGGGAACAATTGTAGGAGCTTCTTTATTTGCGTTTGGAGCGCCTTTATTTTCGAATTCTGCTGATACGCTTCCGCAAGCTGAAGCAAGCGGAAGTAATATGGCTGAAGCTCAAGGGATTAAACAGATTAGCTTTGTAGATGCTGTTGATCGTGCATCTGAAGCTGTTGTGGGTGTTATTAACATTCAACGAGATAATTTTTCAGAGGCAGATTCAGAGGCCGGTACAGGATCAGGAGTAATTTATAAAAAGACAGATGGTCAAGCTTATATTGTAACGAATAATCATGTTGTAGCTGGAGCGAATCGTATTGAAGTAAGTCTAAGTGATGGTAAGAAGGTTCCTGGAAAAGTATTAGGAACCGATGTAGTCACAGATTTAGCTGTATTAGAAATAGATGCAAAGCATGTGAAAAAAATAATTGAAATTGGCGATTCTAATACTGTTCGCAGAGGAGAACCAGTTATTGCGATTGGAAACCCACTTGGACTGCAATTTTCTGGAACAGTTACACAAGGTATTATTTCAGCTAATGAACGTATTGTCCCTGTAGATTTAGATCAAGATGGACATTATGATTGGCAAGTAGAAGTGTTACAAACAGATGCAGCGATTAATCCGGGGAATAGTGGTGGTGCGCTTGTAAATGCAGCAGGACAATTAATTGGTATTAATTCAATGAAAATTGCTGCAAAAGAAGTAGAAGGAATCGGCCTTGCTATTCCGGTGACTAGAGCTGTTCCGATTATGAATGAACTTGAGAAGTATGGAAAAGTAAGAAGACCGTATGTTGGGATTGAACTTAGGTCATTAAATGAAATCCCAAACTATTATTGGTCAAAAACATTACATTTACCAGGTACTGTAACAGAGGGCGTTTGTATTTTGGATGTGAAAAGTCCTTCGCCAGGTGCGGATGCTGGTTTAAGAGAACATGATGTTATTGTGGCAGTAGATGGAAAACCGATTCGCGATATTATTGGATTCCGTACGGCCTTATATGATAAGGAAATTAATGATAAAATGACTCTTACGTTTTATCGTGGTACAAAAAGAGTAACAACAACAGTGAAATTAGGCATTCAAAAGTATTAAAAACAGGAGGGCCTACCTCCTGTTTTCTATTGTAGAAAAGTGAGGTGTAGAAAATGAATTTACCTTGTTGTTTAGAACATGTTGAATTAGCGTTAGATATTATTGTGGATGAGTGTGAAGTTGCACCAGTTATCAACAATGTGGATAACTCAGGAAAAGAGAAAAAAACATGTGAATTTTGTCAAAATGAGGCGACATATGTTGTATCGAACACAGATTCTCACACAATATGTGGGTAGTATTTGTGGATATGTGGATAAGTTTTGTGGATAACATGTTTGTAAGGTGGAGGATACGTGTGAATATCTCGATTATTTCAATTGGGAAATTAAAAGAAAAATATTTGAAACAAGGTATAGCAGAATACTTAAAACGATTATCTGCATACGCAAAAGTAGAAGTAATTGAATTACCTGATGAAAAGGCGCCAGAAAATTTAAGTGAAGCAGAAATGTTAATTGTAAAGGAAAAAGAAGGTATACGTATACTCGATAAAATTTCTGATGACACGCATGTGATTGCATTAGCTATAGAAGGAAAGCAAAAGTCATCAGAAGAATTTGCGGTAAGTCTAGATCGCCTTGCTACATACGGAAAGAGTAAAGTCGCATTTGTAATTGGTGGATCACTTGGACTAAGCTCAGAAGTGATGAAGCGTTCAAATGAATCACTTTCTTTTTCAAAGATGACATTGCCACACCAATTAATGCGATTAGTGTTGCTTGAGCAAGTGTATAGAGCGTTTCGGATTAATCGTGGAGAACCGTATCATAAGTAATGTATTCTATGTAAAACACTGATATTATCATATTTATTTTATTATGCCTATAATTGGAGGCTATGTGAATGGTAAGTGATCAGACGAGATATTCTAGACTCGCAAATATAACAAAAATAATAAATACGAAATTAGAACTACGTGACGTATTGCAGCGTGTGACAATGGCGATATCAGAGGAAATTGTTAGGTGCGATGCTGTTGGAATTTATTTACCCCAGGAAGATGGAACATTTAGAGGGTTTGCAGGAAAACCAGAGACTATAAATGGCGTAACGCTCGATACTCAAGTAATTGATCCTGAAATAGACTTACTGGCAAAAGAGGTTATTGAAACGAAAAAAACCATCTATATTCCTGATACCTCAAAGGATCATCGACCAGATCCGAGACCGGTTAATGCATTCAAAATTAAGTCCTTATTAGCTCTGCCTATCTCATTTGGGCAAGAGTTATTTGGTCTAGTTTTTTTATTTGATTATGGAATTCCGATGAACTTAACAGATTCAGAAATTCAAAGTGTTGAAGCTTATGTAAATATGGCTGCGGTTGCAATTCAAAACACAAATAATTTAAAACAAAAGGAAAACCTTATTGCTGAGAAGCAGCTGTTACTAAATGTTACACGTGATTTATCAATGTGTTCCTCGATACAGGAGAGTTTTGATAAATGCTTTTTTTACCTAGAACAGATTTTAGAGAGTAAAAATATGACTGCCCATCTTCTAGATCCGCTAGATAAAACAACAATTAAAACAACGAAATTAAGTAAGGGCTGTCATTGGACAGAAGCGGATTGGACAGAGAAAAGCTATGAAGCCAAGATTCAAGAAGTTATTCAAACAAAAAATATAGATAATAAGGGTCTATTGATGATTCCATTGGTTTCAATTGGAGAAGTATTAGGGGTAATCGTCGTTGGCAAAGAAGAAAAAGCTCACAATTATGATCATTCTCAACTTCAACTAGCAAAATCTATCGTTGATGCCACAGCCCCTACGTTTTCGAATTTGTCATATATGGATCAACTAGAAAGCATAGTGGAAGAGCGAACGAGAGAGCTAGCTGCTGCTAATGAAAAAGTTACAAGTGTGATTGAATGTATTACGGATGGATTTTTTATTTTAAATAATAAATGGGAATTTACGTACGTAAATAAGCACCAATATTTTCCGAAAAGAAAAACAGCAAAAGATGTATTAGGAAAGAATATATGGGATGTTTTCCCGAGTGAAATCGACACAGTTATGTATAAGGAATTTCATCGTGCGATGTCAGAGCGAACTACAGTTCATTTCGAATTTCTTTCTACTGCAGATGAATATTGGCACGAAGTTATTGCATACCCGTATGATGATGGTATTTGTTGTATTTTTAAAAACATAACGGAAAAAAAGAAATATGAACAGGAATTGAAAAGATTATCCAACATAGATTTAATAGGGCAAATGGCAGCAGGTATCAGCCATGAAATTAGAAATCCAATGACAACAGTACTAGGATTTTTACAGTTATTAAAAGAAGAGAATACCTATGAGAAACATAATAAGTACTTTCATTTAATGATTGAAGAACTTAACCGTGCCAATTCTATTATTACTGAATTTCTCTCAATGGGTAATACAAGGAAATCGGATTTGCAGATGTTAGATTTAAATTCAATTATCCACGATATTATTCCTTTAATAAAGATTGATACGTACAATCAAAATAAATATATTCAAGTCGATACAAATGACATTCCAGAATTACTTTTAAATCGTAATGAAATACGGCAATTATTAATGAATCTATATCGTAATGGCTTAGAAGCGATGAATACAGGGAAAGTTCTAACCATTAGCACTTACAAGGAAGGTCAAAATTGTGTGGTGCTTGCAGTGCGGGATCAAGGAAAAGGTATCAGGCCTGAAGTATTAGAGAAACTGGGTACGCCGTTTTACACGACCAAAGATAATGGAACTGGATTGGGGCTAGGTGTATGTTATGCCATTGCTGCCCGCCATAATGCAAAAATAGAAATTCAAACAGGATCGGAAGGCACTACCTTTTTTGTTAAATTTAATTATGAAAATAATAAAAAATAACCTTATTTAGAATAGTTACGGTGAACCGTATCATAAATAAATTTATTCTTTGCATATAAAAGGATAAAAAGACCATTGGACAAAAATTACCGATGGTCTTTTAAATATTATTAGATGGTATGTAGATTTCCTAAAATAAGTATGTTTCTATTTCCATAAAAATATGCTGTAATATGAAGAGGAAAAAGTATAAGTAGTTAGAGAAGTGAGGAATTAAAGGTGAAGAAGTTTAAGAAGTTTTACTTGGAGATTACGAGTGTATGTAATCTTGCGTGTAGCTTTTGTCCGCCGACGGAAAGGCAGAAGCAATTCATTTCTGTGGAGGATTTTGCTAAAAGATTAGACCAAATTAAACCTCACACAGACTACATTTATTTGCACGTGAAGGGTGAGCCGTTGCTCCACCCGAAAATAGATCAACTATTAGACTTAAGTCATGAAAAAGGGTTTAAAGTTAATATTACAACGAACGGAACGTTAATTAATAAGAGAAGACATAGGCTGTTAAATAAGCCTGCGTTAAGACAAATGAATTTTTCACTGCATAGTTTTGATGGACATCCAGGTTCGCAAGATAAAGAGGGCTATGTAAGGAGTATACTTTCCTTCATTAGGGAAGCGACAAGTCAATCAGATTTAATTGTATCGTTAAGGTTATGGAATTTAACTCAGGATAATAAAACGAATGCTGAAATCCAGAAAAATAGAGAGTTATTATCTATAATTGAAAATGAATTTGATCTATCTTATCAAATTGAAGAGAAGCTTACACCAGGAAAAGGTATAAAAATTGCAGAACGTGTCTTTATTAATCAAGACTATGAATTCCAGTGGCCAGCATTACATGAAGAAGAGGATGATGGGAAAGGATTCTGTCATGGACTTCGTAATCAAGCGGGTATTTTAGCGAATGGAACAGTTATTCCTTGTTGTTTAGATGGTGAAGGGATTATTAACCTTGGGAATATTAATAATGATTCATTTTCTAACATTATCGAAGGTGAAAGAGCAACAAACATTGTCGATGGATTTTCGAAAAGAGTTGCGGTTGAAGAACTTTGCAGGAAATGTGGATATCGCAAACGGTTTGGGAAGTAAATATGAAATAAGCCCTCATAAAGCGAGGGCTTATTTTTTATACTTGATAAGAATGCTCTAATTTATCAATTAATGAACCAACGTAAGAAACAGCTTTACGGATTGCATCTGGTTTTGACATATCTACTCCGGCATGTTTCATTGTACCACCAGCGATCAATAGCAGGTGGTACTTCCTCTTTAATCATTTGAGCTACTGCAGTGGATGCAGTGTGTGCTGCCTTTTTTGTAGTATTTCTAGTAACGATTTACGGAAAGGTTCAAGTTAATTTAAGAATTAATATACTTTGTCACCATTGAAAATCGAGTTTTTCACGACAACATAATCTACAGTACGAATAGCATCTAATTTTGTTCCACCAGCGTAAGAGATAGAAGATTGAAGATCTTGTTCCATTTCGATTAACGTATCTTCTAAAGAACCTTTATGCTCAACGAACATTTTCTTACCTTCAACGTTTTTCTTCTCACCCTTTTGGAATTCAGAAGCAGAACCGAAGTATTCTTTATAAAGTTTGCCATCTCTTTCAATTGTTTCCCCTGGAGACTCTTCGTGACCAGCGAATAGAGAACCGATCATGACCATAGTTGCCCCAAATCGTATAGATTTAGCTACGTCGCCGTGTGTACGAATACCACCATCAGCGATAATTGGCTTACTTGCAGCTTTTGCACACCAGCGAAGTGCAGCTAGCTGCCAACCACCAGTTCCGAAGCCTGTTTTAATTTTAGTAATACAAACTTTACCAGGTCCAATACCAACTTTTGTTGCATCGGCACCAGCATTTTCTAATTCTCTTACCGCTTCTGGAGTTCCAACGTTTCCAGCGATAACGAAGCTCTCTGGTAAATGTTTTTTAATATGTTGAATCATGTTGATCACAGCATTAGAATGACCGTGTGCGATATCAATCGTGATATATTCAGGTGTCAGTTGCTCAGCAGCTAATTGTTGTACGAATTCATATTCGTCCTCTTTTACACCAACGCTGATAGAAGCGATTAATCCACGTGATTGCATATCTCTAATGAATGAGATTCGTTTCTCTGGTTGGAAACGATGCATGATATAAAAGTAGTTGTTCTCAGCTAAATAAGTTGCAATTCTTTCATCAATAATCGTTTGCATATTTGCAGGTACGACAGGTAATTTAAATTTATGTTTTCCTAAAGTGACAGTTGTATCACATTCAGAGCGGCTATTTACAATACATTTTGCAGGAATTAATTGAATATCTTCATAGTCGAATACGTTTTCCATCATTTACACCCCTAAAATACGAATATTTTATTTTTATTAATCAAAAATGTTCGTCCATAGGATAATTTACATTATTTTTATTAAGAAGTCAAAGGATTTCTTAACATTTTTTAAAAAAGTAGATTTTATATCTAAAAAACAACGTTAAAAACGAATTTAAAACGTTTTTTCATTTTTATTGTTCGTTTATGAAAAAAAGGTTGAAAAATTAAGATAATTATACAAGGTTGTATGTATTCTTTTTATTTTTTTGGAGTGGATGTAGGATACTATGAAAAGGTTAATGCTAACAATACGAGCAAAAGATGTTATCAAGTAGTTGAACATTATATGAAATGATAAGGTTTATTTCTATATAAAAAGATGAATCTGGCATGATCCACCTTTTTATGTGAGGTTTCAAGTATAATAAGTAGGGTGATAGTAATGTATACAAAAGATAAAAAAGAAAATAATACAAAATAAAATGAGGTTAATATATGAGTAAAAAAAGTTTTTCTGATTATAAACTAAGTACGGAAATCGTAAGGGCACTTACTGGGTTAGGATATAATCATCCAACAGAAGTACAAGGTGAGGTTATTCCAGTTGCATTAGAAAAGAAGGATCTTGTTGTGAAGTCCCAGACTGGAAGTGGAAAAACAGCTTCATTTGGTATTCCACTTTGTGAAATGGTGGAGTGGGAAGAGAATAAACCACAAGCATTAGTTTTAACACCAACGAGAGAGCTTGCGGTACAGGTAAAAGAAGATATTACAAATATAGGTCGATTCAAAAGGATTAAGGCTGCGGCAGTTTATGGGAAATCTCCATTTGCACGTCAAAAATTAGAATTAAAGCAAAAGACACATATTGTAGTTGGTACTCCTGGTCGTGTGTTGGATCATATTGAGAAGGGTACCCTTTCTTTAGAGTGTTTGAAGTATTTAGTTATTGATGAAGCAGATGAGATGCTAAATATGGGCTTTATCGATCAAGTAGAGGCAATTATTGATGAATTACCTACAAAAAGAATGACGATGTTATTTTCAGCAACACTTCCAGAAGATGTTGAGAAATTGTCTCGTACATATATGAATTCACCAATTCATATTGAAATTAAAGCAGCTGGGATTACGACGGATAAAATTGAACATACTCTTTTTGAGGTGATAGAAGACGAGAAGCTTTCACTACTTAAAGATGTAACAACGATTGAGAATCCTGATAGCTGTATTATTTTCTGTCGTACACAAGAAAATGTAGATCATGTATATAGACAATTAAAAAGAGCTAACTATCCTTGTGACAAAATACATGGTGGTATGGTACAAGAAGATCGTTTTGAAGTCATGGATGATTTTAGAAAAGGAAAATTCCGTTATTTAGTAGCAACAGATGTAGCTGCGAGAGGAATTGATATTGATAATATTACACATGTTATTAATTATGATATTCCACTTGAAAAAGAAAGCTACGTACATCGTACTGGAAGAACGGGACGAGCTGGAAATAGTGGAAAAGCTATTACATTTATAACGCCATATGAAAATAGATTTTTAGAAGAGATTGAGGAGTATATTGGATTTGAAATTCCAAAGGCAATTGGACCTTCAAAAGAAGAAGTTATGAAAGAGAAAGCTGCATTTGAAGAAAAGATACATGCTAAACCAATTATAAAGAAAGATAAAAATGCAGATATCAACAAAGGCATTATGAAGCTGTACTTTAATGGCGGGAAGAAAAAGAAAATTAGGGCGGTAGATTTCGTCGGTACAATTGCTAAAATTAAAGGTGTTACAGCAGAAGATATAGGTATTATTACGATACAAGATAATGTTTCTTACGTTGAAATATTAAATGGAAAAGGACCACTTGTCTTGAAAGTCATGAAGACTACAACGATTAAAGGGAAACAACTAAAAGTTCATGAAGCAATTAAGTAAATAAAAAACTATCCACTTTAATAGGTGGATAGTTTTTTATTTATGATTCTTTTAAATCATCCACTAGTTGCTCCGCTAAACGTCTATACATATTACTCATAGTCACGAAGGATGTTAGTAGTAGAAATTTTTCTAGCTTTGTATCTTCTAAGGAAGAAATCTCATTTACTTCTGTAACACGGTTATTTACGTCTTGTTTAAAGCTTTCGACATTGCTTTCAGTAAGAGCAAGATAATTTTTGTATAACGTATTTAATTCGAATGAATCATCATTTAATAAGGAGTCATTTATAGTTTCTAATGAACTTTTTATGTCGTTAATGGAGAGAGCTCCCTTTAATTGATAAATTAGGCTAATTAAAATCATATGCTCTTTTGAATACTTTTTATTTTTGATAGGGATGAATAGTTTCCCTTTTGCGTAATTATTAATCATCGTTTTTGTTAATACTTTTTCATCATCAGTTCTCGTTGTATCTGCATAAGTATTCTCAAATAGTTGGACAACTTGGTCTACATATAAGTCAACATTTGGAATATCCTCAAGTTTAATGTTTTTTTCTAAATGTAATGTCTTAAGTAATTCATTTATATTTTCCACGTAGAATCCCTCACTTTTATAACTTAGTGGAACTTAATGTTTAATATATCTTTAAATATGGTATTACGAAACAAATGAATTGTAAATGTTGACCTTAAAAAGAAATGTGTATATAATTACATGTAGTTATCAAAACTACATGTAATTATATGAGGGGTGTTATTATGAATACTTATGTAAGGGAACCAGTTAATGCATTTACTCACTTAGGTGGAGCGATATTATCATTTATTGCGTTATTAGCTATGCTTGTGAAAGTTTCTATCAAGATGCCATCATTTGCTGCAATTACAGCTGTTATTTTGTTTGGTATTGGAATGATGGTCCTTTATACGGCGTCAGCTGTATATCATAGTGTTGTGGCCAATGAACGTGTTATATACTTCTTTAGGAAGCTAGATCATTCTATGATTTTTATATTAATTGCAGGTACATATGCACCCTTTTGCTTAATTACATTAAATTCAGCAAGTGGTTTGCTATTATTTTGTTTAGTCTATGCAACTGCGATTTGTGGCATTGTATTTAAAATGTTTTGGTTTAATTGTCCAAGGTGGTTATCGACAGCAATTTATATTACGATGGGTTGGTTAATTGTTTTATTCTTTGCACCGTTAGCTGAGAATTTAAGTACAGGAGGCATTATTTT
This sequence comes from Bacillus cereus group sp. MYBK15-3, assembly GCF_051916765.1. Classification (NCBI taxonomy): domain Bacteria; kingdom Bacillati; phylum Bacillota; class Bacilli; order Caryophanales; family Bacillaceae; genus Bacillus; species Bacillus cereus group sp. MYBK15-3. The sequence goes on along the minus strand of NZ_JBQAHG010000009.1, from coordinate 138,079 downwards.
CTTAGTACTTGGTGGCATTTTTTATACAATTGGTGGATTTATTTATGGAACAAAGCCAAAATGGTTAGAGTTTAAATATATGGGGCATCATGAAATTTTTCATGTTTTTGTATTATTAGGTAGTCTTGCGCATTTTCTAAGTGTATATTGTTACGTAATTTAATAAAAAAACGCCACATAATAAAAATTATGTGGCATTTTTTTATTACCTGATTAGAATCGTATATGTTATAAAATTATTATGGGATAAAATGTAAGTTTCTGTGTTCGCATGTTAAACATAGGATAAGAAATATGTGATATACTTTGAGAAGTTTATAATGAATGAAATATGGAGGACTATAATTATGGCAATACTTGTAACAGGTGGAGCAGGATATATTGGTAGTCATACATGTGTAGAATTACTAAATAGCGGTTACGAAGTTATAGTAGTGGATAATCTTTCGAATAGCTCGGTAGAATCTATAAATCGAGTAAAAGAAATAACAGGAAAACAATTTAAGTTTTATAAAGAAGATGTTTTAAATCGCGAAGCGCTTGACGCAATTTTTGAAGAAAATTCAATTGAAGCAGTTATTCACTTTGCAGGATTTAAAGCTGTAGGGGAGTCAGTAGCGATTCCATTAACATATTATCATAACAACATTACAAGCACGTTAGTGCTATGTGAAGTAATGCAGAAACATAATGTAAAGAAGATAATCTTTAGTTCATCTGCAACTGTATATGGTATCCCGGAAACGTCACCGATTACCGAGGAGTTTTCATTAAGTGCAACAAATCCATATGGTCAAACGAAATTAATGATTGAGCAAATTATGCGTGATGTAGCATTTGCAGATGCAGAATGGAGTATCGCATTACTTCGCTATTTCAATCCATTTGGTGCACACGAAAGTGGGCGTATCGGAGAAGATCCAAATGGAATCCCAAATAACTTAATGCCATATGTAACGCAAGTAGCGGTAGGTAAGTTAAAAGAATTAAGCGTATTCGGAAATGACTATCCAACGAAAGATGGAACAGGAGTCCGTGATTACATCCATGTTGTGGACTTAGCAAATGGTCACGTAAAGGCGCTTGAGAAAGTACTGAGTACAACAGGAGTAGATGCTTATAACCTGGGCACAGGCATGGGCTATAGTGTACTAGAGATGGTTGAAGCGTTTGAAAAAGTTTCGGGCAAGAAAGTTCCTTATAAAATTACAGAGCGTCGCCCAGGTGATGTGGCAGTATGTTTTGCTGATGCATCGAAAGCAAAGCGTGAATTAGGCTGGGAGGCAACACGCGGATTAGAAGAAATGTGTGCTGACTCTTGGAAATGGCAATCAAATAATAAAAATGGCTATTTAGAAGTTTAATGATGAATATAAAAAATGACCTTTGCATAAAAGCAAGAGGTCATTTTTTATATTCATTTTCTACTAAGTTTATTAGCGAACCTAGAAAAGAACGTTCGCTGTTTTAAATGATATGATTTTACAATATCTTATGCTAGAAGGTAGTAGAATGAGATAGAGTAATGTATTATTTTATTAATTTTTTATGGGAATTGAAAGCGTATTATTGAAATGTATTCCAACACTTGTATCATTGCTAGAGTCCGTTTATAATCAAGGAATCCTAGTTCATGTTTTGATAGGATTATTTATTATTGAAAGCGTTTTAAGTTCACTCCTTTTTTGAGGTAGGAGGTCTGACTTATTTAGATAAAAAATTATGTATGTAGTTTTAAATGGGAAGAAAAATAATATAAGTATCATTTTATAGTGTGGGGAGGTTAAAAGTGTGAAAGGTAAAGATTTTCACACGAATATATATGGGTTATGTAGGATTATTACTTTCAGGGGCAGCTTTATTTTTAAATAGTCTTGTTATATTAGGGAAAGCAGAGATGAAAAGTGCGGGTGTTTTTAATTTATTTGTGGGTGCACTACAAATTATTATTCCGTTTTATTTGATTATGATTTCTGACCAAAGCAATTGGACAGTGTATTCATATGCGGCTACTTTCTTATTTGGATTAACTTATTTATATGTAGGTGTTACTTTTATAAAAGGAATGGATAGTAGTGGCCTAGGATGGTTTTGTATTTGGGTAGCAATTATTGCCTTATTCTATATGGTTGTTTCATTTGTTCAATTCCATGATGTTGTTAATGCGTTAACGTGGTTTATGTGGGCATTACTTTGGTATTTATTCTTTGTATTAAATACACAAAAGAAGAACATTAATCAATATCTTGGAAGGATTGCCTTCGTACAATCATGGGTAACATTGACTTTACCTTCACTCTTTTATTTTATGGGAGTGTGGGGAGAGGGATTCGTATATGAATTATGGGTTTATGTATCTGTAATTTCTATTTTATACTTCTGTTATTGTATTTATAAATATCGAGTACGTTAATATATTATCTGTATAAAGGCATGGAATCGTTAAACGAATTCCATGCTTTTTATATGTTAGCACTTATAATAGAGAGGTAGTATTTTACAATTTGCTAAAGTGGGGATGATGAAGTTGAAAAAAGTATTGGTGCTAGGGGGAACAAGATTTTTTGGTAAACATTTAGTAGAAGCACTTTTGCAAGAGGGGCACGATGTAACGATTGCGACGAGAGGAATTACGGAAGATTCTTTTGGCAGTAGAGTAAAAAGACTTATTGTAGATAGGGAAGATGAAAAACAACTAGCAGAGCGTCTAGAAGATAAAAGTTATGATATTGTATACGATAATTTATGCTATAGCTCGAATGCAGCGAAGGTAATATGTGAAGTGTTACGAGGGAAAACGAAGAAATATGTTATGACATCTTCAATGGCCGTCTATGAACCTGCCCTAAGCTTATCAGAAGAAGACTTTAATCCGTACGAGTATGCAATCGCGTATGGAGATAGGAATGACTTCAATTATGGTGAAGGAAAGAGATTAGCTGAAGCCGTTGTATTTCAACATGCAACATTCCCAGTCGTTGCAGTGCGTTTTCCAGTTGTTATTGGAGAAAATGATTATACGAAAAGGTTACAATTTTACGTTGAATGTATTGTGAACCAAAAACCTATCGTTGTGGATCATGTAGATGGAACTTTGTCATTTATACATGAAAAAGAGGCAGGAGAGTTTCTAGCTTGGTGCGGAATGGCAAATGTGAGAGGACCAATTAACGCCTGTAGTAACGGAGTAGTTTCTATGGAAGAAATTATTCATTTCATAGAAGAGAAGACAGGAATAAAAGCATTCATTCAGAAAGCTGGGGGAAATATAGCTCCTTATAATGAGGTAACTAACTGTACGTTACATAATGGAAAGGCTCGTGAATTCGGATTTTTGTTCCGAGAGCTGAAACTAGAAATAAAAAATATTTTAAAACATTATATAAATACAATGAAGTAATCATAAATCCCCCGGTGGCAATCCGGGGGATTCTGGAGGATTTCGACAATACTGATTTTACATTACCAAATTTACCTTATACGTACGACTAATGTTTTTGTGATTGAATTGCTTGTAAATACTTCTCGTTTACTTGGTCCCATTTTACTGTATGCCACCAGTTGGTAACAAACTCTGGGCGCCTATTTTGATACTTTAAATAATAAGCATGTTCCCATACATCAATTACGAGTAAGGGGATTTTCCCTTCTTGCAAAGGCGTATCTTGATTTGGTGTACTCATAACAGAGAGTTCCTCACCGTCAAGAACAAGCCATCCATAGCCGCTTCCAAAACGACTAATAGCTGCTTTGGAAAGTTGATCTTTTAAGTTGTCAAAGGTATTGAAATAATAATCAATTACTTTTGCAACGTCTCCATTAGGCTCACCGCCACCTCGTGGGCTCATCACTTCCCAAAAAAGACTATGACAATAGTGACCACCACCGTTATTTCGTACAGCTGTAACAATTTCCTTCGGTAAAGCATCTAAATTACATAGCAATTCTTCTAAAGATTTATTATGTAATTCAGTATAATTTTCTAAAGTAGCATTTAAATTGTTTACGTATGTCGCATGGTGCTTTCCATGATGAATGGCAAGTGTATTGCTATCAATATGTGGCTCTAGTTCATCATAGTCATATGAAAGCTTTGGCAATTGAAATGAAGACATAACATTCCCTCCTTTCGACTTAAAAAGTTGGTCTAGGTAAAAATACTTTACCTGAGTCAAAAATACACCCATTTTCCATATAAGTCAATAGTAATTCCATTAATTTTCTGAAAAATATTACAATAAAAGTAACACTCTCACTTTCATTTGTGACTCCTATCCTTTTTGCTTATACTGTAAAGTAGCAGGGTTTTGTTGAAATAGAAGGAGATTGTTTATGAGTAAAACGAAACAATTAATAGAGGAAGCAAGTAATTTTATTACGATTTGTTATAAGGAGCTTTATAAAGAACAATTGATAGAAGAACGTATAAAAGAAATTCAAATTGAGATAGAGAAGACAGGGACATATGAGCATACATTTGAAGAACTTGTTCATGGTTCACGAATGGCATGGCGTAACAGTAATAGATGTATTGGGAGACTATTTTGGAGTAAGATGCACATATTAGATGCGCGCGAAGTAAATGATGAAGAGGGTGTATATAATGCATTAATTCATCATATTAAATATGCAACGAACGACGGGAAAGTTAAACCAACCATTACGATTTTTAAGCAATATCAAGGTGAGGAAAATAATATAAGAATTTATAATCACCAATTGATTCGATATGCAGGATATAAAACAGAAACGGGAGTGATTGGTGATGCTCATTCCGCTACATTTACGGACTTTTGTCAGGAGCTTGGTTGGCAAGGAGAAGGTACGAATTACGATGTATTGCCACTTGTGTTTTCTATAGATGGAAAAGCGCCTATATATAAAGAAATTCCGAGAGAAGAAGTAAAAGAAGTGCCAATTGAACACCCAGAATACCCTATTTCATCACTTGGAGTAAAATGGTATGGTGTTCCAATGATTTCAGATATGCGTTTAGAAATTGGCGGTATTTCTTATACAGCCGCTCCGTTCAATGGATGGTATATGGGAACAGAAATTGGGGCGCGCAACTTAGCAGATCATGATCGTTATAATTTACTTCCGGCTGTTGCGGAGATGATGGATTTAGATACATCCAGAAACGGTACCTTATGGAAAGATAAGGCGCTAATTGAGTTGAATATTGCCGTACTACACTCCTTCAAAAAACAAGGAGTTAGTATTGTTGATCACCATACTGCTGCACAACAATTTCAGCAATTTGAGAAGCAAGAAGCTGCTTGTGGTCGTGTTGTAACAGGTAATTGGGTATGGCTTATTCCACCATTATCTCCAGCTACCACCCACATTTATCATAAACCGTATCCGAATGAAATTTTGAAGCCAAATTTCTTTCATAAATGATATTTAGTGTAGGTTTTTTCTGTGAAATATAATTTTTTTAAATTACTGTTATGTAGCAAATGGAAGCCTTTACTCTCGGTTATTTTTGGAAGAGGCTTTTTGAACCAAGGAGTTCCTTATGTTATAATCAAATTTCTGTTTCGAAGACCTTATAGAAATATAAGGTCTTTTGTTTTGCTTTTTTATGTAAGAGGAAGAGATTCTTTCTTTTTAATAAGGGATTTGGCATATTTTTAGGGACAACATAAGTATGTGGGAAGTCAATAAAATGTTATGCATATATAATTATTGTGTTTTGGTTTTAAACAATAAAACATAATAAAGTTGTTTTTTTAGATTGCTGAGGAAGGAGGAAGTGTAAATGAGGATGAAGAGTCGAAAAACTGATTGGCCTGTATTTATTATTAGTGGTGGTTCACTTTTATTATTTGTAATTGCAGTTTTTTTGAACAAGGATTATGTAGAGAGTGCGATTAATAAAAGTTTCGCTTTTTCAATTAAATATTTCGGTGCCTTCTGGCAAGTTTTATTATTAGGTACATTTATTGTTGCGATGTGTATGGCGTTCTCCAAATATGGGAGAGTTAAGCTTGGAGGATTAGAAAAACCTGAGATTAGTACGGCAAAATGGCTTGCTATTATTATGTCTACATTACTTGCCGGAGGTGGCGTTTTTTGGGCAGCAGCAGAGCCAATGTATCATTTGATGACGGTGCCACCAATACATGATGGTATATCTGCTGGAACGAAAGAAGCAGTCATGCCTGCTTTAGCACAAAGTTATATGCATTGGGGATTTTTAGCATGGACGATTTTAGGTACAATTAGTGCGGTAGTTATGATGTATGGACATTATCATAAAGATATGCCGCTAAAACCTCGAACGCTTTTATATCCTATTTTTGGGGAAAAATTAAGAAAGAGCCTGCTTGGAACGATAATTGATGCAGCTGCAATTATTGCAGTAGCTGCAGGTACAATTGGCCCAATTGGATTTTTAGGTTTACAAGCAAGTTATGGATTACAAGAATTATTTGGAATTTCTGATGTGTTTACTACTCAATTAGCAATTATTGTTTGTGTGGTGGCCGTGTCTACCATATCGGCAGTAACAGGTATTGATAAAGGGATTCAAATTATAAGTAATTTAAATGTTAGATTAGCAATTGTATTAATGGCATTCATATTACTATTTGGGCCAGGTGGATTTATTATTGATTCGTTTGTTTCTTCGTTTGGATTTTATGTAAATGAGTTTATACCGATGAGCACATACCGTGGTGATACAAGTTGGTTAGGATCTTGGACAATCTTTTTCTGGGGATGGTTTATTGGATACGGACCAATGATGGCAATTTTAGTGAGTCGAATTTCAAGAGGGAGAACGATTCGAGAAATCATCGTTGCAATTGGAATTATCGCACCTATTATTACAACGTTTTGGTTTACTATATTAGGTGGATCAGGCGTGTTTTATGAGTTGATGAATCCTGGGTCTATCTCGGACGCATTAAGTGAATCTGGTATGCCGGCAGCTATGATTGCAATTACAGGACAATTGCCACTTTCTAATATTATTGGACCAGCATTTCTTTTATTAACAATTTTATTTGTAGTGACAACAGGAGATTCAATGGCGTATTCCATTTCAATGGCAGTGACTGGAGACGGAGATCCTAGAATTAGTTTGCGAATTTTTTGGTCGCTTATTATGGGCGCAGTTGCAGCAATTCTTTTATATATGGGTGAAGGAAGTATTAATGCGCTACAATCGTTTATCGTGGTGACGGCAGTTCCGGTATCAATTTTGTTATTCCCAATGCTATGGTTAGCACCTAAAGTTGCGGGAGAATTAGCATTAAAACAAGGTATTGTAAAAGAAGAAGATAAAACTGCATTCTTATTTCAGAAGGCTAGTAAATCAAAATAAATAAAAACGTAAAAGAGGAAGCATCTTAAATGAGATGCTTCCTCTTTTACGTTTAATCTAATACTTTTCCCTTTGTTTCTGGTACACATAGTAGCATTGTAATTAACCCGATTGGGTAGATGATAAAAATCAAGGACAATGCTCCAAGTAGGTTGCCACCTGTAGCGAGTAAGCCAATAATAACAGGCCCAAATCCAGCTAACCCACGTCCTGTACCGAAAATAAAGTTTTCAGCGGTAGAGCGAGCTTCAGCAGGATAGTTTTCAGCTAAAATTGCCCCAAATCCTCCCAGCATTCCATTTGCAAAAAATCCAAGCAATGCACTTCCCCATAATAATAATGTTGAATCTGTGAATAAGAAGAAGTAAATGAGACAGTATACTGTACCGCCAATATAATAGATTGCAAAAGTTTTACGGCGACCAATTTTATCAGCTAGAATACCAAAGATTGCAATTCCAATTAGCATACCGATGGTAGAAATGAACATCCAGCCACTTGCTTTTGCTAATGTATAGTTATATTTATTTGCTAAAATAGCGGGCATCCATGTGAAGATTCCGTAATATCCGAAATTTTGGATAAACGACATAATAATGAGACCGATTGTTGTAATTGTTACTTTTTTATTGGCAAATAACTTTCGAAGTGGGAATTTTTTTATATGTTTTAGTTGTTCTGCTTCAGTAGTTGTTAATTTACCTGTAGCTTCTTTTTGCAACAGTTCCTTTTTGTAGCGTTGTTTTTGCTCCCATATTTTCGGTTCACTTAAACTTTTACGGACATAGACAGCTAGTAAAGCTGGAATTAATCCAAATAAGAAAACGGCTCTCCATCCAAAGTGCGGGACAATAAATGCCGGAAGGAGTGAAGCAACCAGTACACCAAATTGCCATCCAAGTGCAACAACAGATGTCGCTTTAGCGCGCATTTCTTTAGACCATGTTTCTGTTACAATGGCCATTCCGATTCCGAATTCACCACCAACCCCCATTCCAACTAAAAAGCGCAGAATTAATAATTGCCAGTAGTCTGTTGCGAAATAAATGAGTGCGGTTGCTAGTGAAAACAGTAAGATTGTGAAGGCCATTGTACGAATACGGCCAAATAAATCAGCAATAAATCCAAATAAATAAGAACCAATTAACATCCCTATTGTGGTAGCTAATGTTAAGTTTCCACCTTCAACAGGACTTAAGTGAAACTCTTTTAAAATATAGACAAGTACGAAAGATAATAGCAACATATCTAAACCTTCTGCTGCATATCCTAGCGCAGAACCAAATAATGTTTTATATCTTTTCGCTTTCGTCTCCTCTGTTATTTGTTGTACATCAGTAGTGACGTTCATTATTACTCCTCCTTATTTTCTACAGTCGCTATGGAAGAATAACAAAAGGCCTTCTCACCTGATATGATGAGAAGGCCAAAAAAGCATACGTATCCCCCAAAAAGAACATACGTATATTATATTCCGACTTCCTTCTCAACCTCACGGGGTTGGGTTAAAGGACTGTATTATATTACTTTATTTTTAGCACTCTTCTATTGTATTGTCAAATAAAGAGGAAGTTATTATGTGTAAAATATTTCAAAAAATATTTCGTTCTTCTTGACGCCGACTTCATTATTTTCCCATAATAAAACTACTAAATAAAAAGGAATGAATCAAAGATGCTAAATTTAGTACTCATGATGATTGAACGAGTCGGACTTATAGTTATTTTAGGATTTTTACTCTCTCATATTAAAACTTTCAGACGCCTCCTTCATAAACAGGATGGCTATGTAGATAAGCTGAAGCTTATTTGTATTTTTTCGGTATTTACAATTGTAAGCAATTACACTGGGATTGAAATAGCAGGAAATACGATTATGAATGAAAACTGGTTACAAGGTGTTTCTTCGTCAAGTACAATTGCGAATACGCGTATTATGGGTGTCGGTATTAGCGGCTTACTTGGTGGCCCTATCGTAGGGGTTGGAGTAGGATTTATTGCTGGTATTCATCGTTATATGCTTGGTGGTACGACAGCGCTAAGCTGCGCAATCTCTTCTATTTTAGCTGGGATTATAACTGGTTATATCGGATATATTTTCAAAAAATATAATCGTACAATTACTCCTAAATTTTCAGCAGTTTTAAGTGTTTTTATCGTATCTTTAGAAATGCTTATGATTTTATTAATTATAGAGGATGGAATTAGCGTTGTGAAAACAATAGCGATACCAATGATTCTTGTAAATAGTTTTGGAAGTTTTATTTTACTTTCTATGATACAAGCTATTTTGCGTCAGGAGGAGAATGCAAAGGCACTTCAGACTCATAAAGTATTACGTATTGCAGATAAAACGTTACCGTATTTCCGCCAAGGCTTAACAGAAGAATCATGTAAGCATGTGGCACAAATTATTCACCGTTTTACAGGAACAGATGCGGTATCCTTAACAGATACAGAGAAAATATTAGCTCATGTTGGATTAGCATCAGATCACCATATTCCTTCACATAGTTTAATAACCGGTTTGTCGAAAGAAGTGTTAAACACAGGGAAAATAATGAAAGCGAAATCACGTGAGGTTATTAATTGTCAACATGAAGGCTGCCCTTTGCAAGCGGCGATTGTAATTCCACTAACTTCGCATGGAAATACGATAGGGACATTAAAACTCTATTTCAAAAATCCTAACCAGTTAAGTCGTGTGGAAGAGGAATTAGCAGAAGGGTTAGCAAAAATATTCTCCACGCAGTTAGAGTTAGGAGAAGCTGAGTTGCAAAGTAAATTACTTCAAGATGCGGAGATAAAAGCATTACAAGCGCAAATTAACCCGCACTTTTTATTTAATGCGATTAATACAGTATCAGCTTTATGCCGAACAGATGTAGAAAAAGCAAGGAAGTTATTATTACAGCTTAGCGTATATTTCCGTTGTAATTTGCAAGGGGCACGTCAGTTATTGATTCCACTAGAACAAGAATTAAACCATGTACAGGCATACTTATCCCTAGAACAAGCAAGGTTCCCAAATAAGTATGAGGTAAAGATGTATATTCAGGATGAGCTAAAGACAACTTTAGTACCACCATTTGTTCTTCAACTATTGGTTGAAAATGCATTGCGACATGCTTTTCCGAAGAAGCAACCAGTATGCGAAGTGGAAGTGCATGTTTTTGAAAAAGAGGGTATGGTTCACTTTGAAGTAAAAGATAATGGACAGGGAATTGAGGAAGAACGTTTAGAACAATTAGGAAAGATGGTAGTTTCGTCAAAGAAAGGGACTGGAACAGCTTTATATAATATTAATGAACGTCTTATTGGATTATTTGGAAAAGAAACGATGCTTCATATCGAAAGTGAATTAAATGAGGGGACAGAGATTACTTTTGTTATTCCAAAAAAAGTAGGGGAGGAAGAGCAGATTGTTAAAAGTACTAGTAGTTGACGATGAAATGTTAGCACGTGATGAACTAAAGTATTTATTAGAGAGAACGAAAGAAGTTGAGATAATTGGTGAGGCTGATTGTGTGGAAGACGCATTAGAAGAACTAATGCAAAGTAGACCAGATATTGTGTTTTTAGATATTCAATTATCCGATGATAACGGATTTGAAATCGCGAATATCTTAAAGAAGATGAAAAATCCACCTGCAATTGTATTTGCTACTGCCTATGATCAATATGCGCTGCAAGCATTTGAAGTAGATGCGTTAGACTACATTTTAAAACCATTTGATGAAGAGCGTATTGTGCAGACATTAAAGAAGTATAAAAAACAAAAACAAGCGCAAATAGAAACGAAGCACGAAATAAAGGGGACAGATGTAACAGCAGAGATGCATAAATTAGCATTACCAATTGAAGAATCAATCGTACTTGTGAATATTGAAGATATTATATATGTAGGGCTTGTAGATGGGAAAGTCGCAGTAAAAACAATGAGGGAAACGTATGTAACACATGATACACTTGTAATTTTAGAGAAGAAGTTACCACAAGCAAGCTTCATGCGCGTACACCGTAGCTTTATTGCGAATATTAATCATATTACTGAAATTCAGCCATGGTTTAATTCTACTTATAATTTAATCATGAAAGAAGGATCGAAAGTACCTGTTAGCCGTACATATGCAAAAGAACTCAAGAAGCTGCTTCGTATTTAAGAAGCAGCTTTTGTATTTCATCCTTTTATATTTGTAACTGATTCTGTATATTTGACGTTCTGTTATGTAAACGCTTACTTATACGTTTGTATCCTATACAATAAAGGTACCAAATCGAAAGAGGTGGCCAAAATGAGTACGAAAAAAGTATATAGTTTCTTATCACAAGCATTCATATTCTCAGCTATTATGTTAATTTCTAATATTATTGCAACACATTTACCAATTCCAATGCCTTCATCGGTAATCGGGTTAGTTATTTTATTTAGTCTATTATGTTTAAAAGTTATTAAATTGGAGCAAGTTGAATCACTCGGAACAGCTTTAACAGGTATTATTGGATTCTTATTCGTCCCATCAGGTATTTCAGTTATTAATTCTCTTGGTGTAATGGGGCAATACTTTGTACAAATTTTAACTGTAATTGTTGTAGCAACAGTTATTTTACTCGCTGTAACAGGGTTATTTGCACAATTTATTTTAGGAAAAGATGAAAAAGAAACAGAAGATACAAAAGAATTGAAAGTAGTAAATAAAGGACGCAAGCACGGAAAGGTTGCGTAACCATTGCATTTATATATTGTTAGGAGGTAATGAACATGGCAAGCACAATGACTCCATATTTCGGAATCGTCGTTTCATTAATCGCATACGGAATCGGAACATTATTATTCAAGCATTCAAAAGGGTTCTTCCTATTTACGCCATTATTCGTAGCGATGGTATTAGGGATTGTCTTTCTAAAGGTAGGTAACTTTACTTTTGAAGAATATAATACTGGCGGAAAAATGATTAGTTTCTTCTTAGAGCCAGCAACCATTGCATTTGCTATCCCACTCTATAAACAAGTTGATAAGTTGAAAAAATATTGGTGGCAAATTTTATCAGCTATCGTGGTTGGATCTATTTGCTCAGTAATTGTCGTGTTCATTGTTGCAAAAGCAATCGGTTTAGATACAGCAGTAATGAATTCAATGCTACCACAAGCAGCAACAACAGCAATTGCGTTACCAATTTCAGAAAGTATTGGTGGTATTCCAGCAATTACATCGTTTGCAGTTATTTTCAACGCAGTTATCGTATACGCATTAGGAGCATTATTCTTAAAAACATTTAGAGTGAAACATCCGATTGCAAAAGGTTTAGCGCTTGGAACAGCGGGTCATGCATTAGGAGTTGCGGTAGGAATTGAAATGGGTGAGGTAGAGGCAGCAATGGCAAGTATTGCTGTAACGGTAGTTGGGGTTGTAACAGTAGTTGTCATCCCAATGTTCATACCATTCATTGGATAGTAAAACTTACTTAAAAAACAAGAAAAGCAAGCTATTTGTAGGACAGATTTCTACTGATAGCTTGCTTTTTATGTTACAGTAGTGGTAAGACCTATTTAAAAAAATGTAAGTTTCCTTAAATCTTCATTAATACTATGTAGAATACGTTTTGAATTAGGTCATTGTATTGTAAAATAAGAAGTAAGCTACTGTATACCTGTTAAGGTAGGCATATAATGAGTTTATAAAAATCTTAATATGAATGAATAATTAAAAGTAGAAAAGAGAGAGAAATCTACTTAGTAACGTTTTAGTTTATAGGACAGGAGAGAGTATTCGTCGATTATGCAAATAAAAAACCTGTTTCAAAGTAAAGGATTTCAGAGGTTACTCGTATTAGTAATACTTGCTCTCGTGTTATACGGGCTGCAAAGTATGTTGAATTTAATATTAATTACGTTTATTCTCACGTATTTAATGGATCGATTCCAAAAGTTTATTTCCCGCAAATTAGATCATTTCATGCCTATTAATCGAAAAATTATTATAGCATTTCTATATGTAATGTTAATTGGTGGAATTGCTATTACGCTATTTAAATATTTACCAGTATTGACGATACAAATTTCACAACTGATTTACCAATTCAATGTATTTTTAAGAAACCCACCAGATAGTGAACTAATTAAGTATGCAGTTAATGCTGTCAATCATATGGAGCTTTCTAAATATGTAGGACAAGGCGTAGACATTTTGTATAAATCGATTACGAATGTTGGTAAATTTGGCCTTCAGGTTTTACTTTCTTTAATTTTGAGTTTGTTTTTCTTATTAGAAAAATCTCGTATTGTTGGTTTTACTGCAAAGTTTAAAGAAAGCAGGCTTGCAATTTTCTATACTGAAATTGAGTACTTCGGAAAGAAATTTGCACGTTCATTTGGAAAGGTAATCGAAGCACAATTTTTAATTGCTGTTGTTAACTGTGTTCTTTCAGTTATCGCATTATGGATATTAGGATTCCCGCAATTATTAGGTTTAGCATTAATGATTTTCTTGCTTGGATTAATTCCAGTAGCGGGGGTTATCATTTCGTTATTCCCACTTTGTATGATTGCTTACAATATTGGCGGTATTATGTACGTTGTTTATATTTTAGTTATCGTAACAGTGATTCATGCGCTTGAAAGTTACGTATTAAATCCGAAGTTTATGTCGCAAAAAACAAATTTACCGATTTTCTATACTTTTATGGTATTAATTTTCTCAGAGCACTTCTTAGGTGTATGGGGACTGATTATCGGTATTCCAATCTTCATTTTCTTACTAGATGTTTTAGATGTGACAAGTGATGAAATGGAGAAGGATGTTGGGAAAAATAAAGTGAAGTAAGAAAAAGCATCGATGTTCGATGCTTTTTCTTTTATAACATGATGTTCCTTATGCCATACTGTAAGAAGAACATAGAATAGGGGTGAAAGAATGGCTGTAAATGAAAAGGTAGAGTTAGCTACATTTGCTGGAGGGTGTTTCTGGTGTATGGTTTCTCCATTTGAAGAGATGGAGGGCATTATACAGGTTATTTCAGGTTATACAGGCGGTCATAAAGAGGACCCAACGTATAAAGAAGTGTGCTCAGAAACAACAGGACATTATGAAGCGGTACAAATTACATTTGATGCAAATAAAATGTCGTATGAGGAATTGTTAAATATATATTGGAGACAAATTGATCCGACCGATATTGGAGGACAATTCCACGACCGCGGACAGTCTTATGAAACAGTGATTTTTTATCATAATGAAGAACAACATAAAAAAGCAGAAGCCTCAAAAGAAGAACTTGAGCAGAGTGGGCGCTTTTCAAAACCAATTGCTACAAAAATACTACCAGCAGCTACATTTTATCCAGCTGAAGAATATCACCAAGGATATCATAAGAAAAACACATTCCGCTATGAGTTATATCGTAAAGGCTCAGGACGAGATGCTTTTATTAAGCAACATTGGCCAAAGGATAATGCTCATTTAAAAGAAAAACTCAATGAGATGCAGTTTTATGTAACGCAGGAAAATGGTACAGAACCACCATTTCGAAATGAGTATTGGAACCATAAAGAGGAAGGTCTTTATGTAGACATCGTTTCAGGTGAGCCGCTATTTACTTCTCTAGACAAATTTGATAGTGGATGTGGATGGCCTAGTTTTACAAAACCAGTTATGTCAGCAAGTGTGAAAGAAAAGATGGATGTGAGTCATAATATGACGCGTACAGAAGTGAGAAGTAAGGAAGGAGATTCACATCTTGGGCATGTATTTCCAGACGGTCCAGGACCAAATGGACTTCGTTACTGCATTAATTCTGCAGCCCTTCGATTTATTCCAAAAGAGGAATTAGAGAAAGAAGGCTATGGTGATTTTCTAGTCTTGTTTGGAAATAAAAAATAACCTCGCAGTTAGCGAGGTTATTTTTTGTTATTTTGTTTTTTTCTTTTTAAATTTGCTTAATACTTCATAAACGATTGGAACAATAAGAAGTGTTAATAACGTTGAACTTGTTAATCCACCAATTACTGTTACACCAAGTCCTTTAGAAATTAAGCCGCTACCTTCAAATCCTAATGCAAGCGGGATAAGAGCCCCGATTGTTGCAATTGCAGTCATTAAAATCGGGCGAAGGCGTGTTGCACCAGCTTCTAATAAAGCTTCACGTGTTGATAGTCCTTCATTTTCTTTATGAATAACGCGGTCGATAAGCACGATTGCGTTTGTTACAACGATACCGATTAACATAAGCGCCCCAATCATTGCAGACACACTTAATGTTTCACCGGAGATTAATAAGGCAACAAGAGCTCCGATAATTGTAAATGGTAGCGAGAATAAAATTGCGAATGGTGCAAGGGCACCGCCAAATGTAACGACAAGAACGAAGTATACAATGGCAATCGCAGCTAACATCGCTAAGCCAAGTTGCTTAAATGATTCTTCAATATCTTTTGTAACGCCGCCCATAGAAACATCTACGCCAGAAGGAAGATCCATTTTATCTACTTCTTTTTGAACAGCGGCAGATGCTTTTGAAACGTCATCAGATGTTAGTTTTGCACTTACTTCTGCATAAACACGACCATCGCGGTGTTTCACTGTATTCGAAGTTTCACCTTCTTTTACAGTCATAACATCTTTCACAGCCACTTCATTACCAAGTGGTGTTGTAATTTTACGATTTGTTAAGTCATCGATTGTTTCATAATTTTGTTTTTCAGCTTCTACATATACATTGATATCTTTACCGTCTTTTTTAATTGTTGTCAGAACAGGTCGATCATGTTGATTAGAAAGTCCCATTCCGATTTGTGCAGCCGTTAAGCCCATTTTACTCAGCTTTTCTTGATCTGCGACTAAAGTGTACTCTGCATATGTTTTTGCAATACTAGAGTCAATATCCTTTAAGTCTTTATTTTTCTTCATGATATTTTGAATATCTTTTACGACAGGCTTAATGTCTTCTGAGCTATCTCCGTAAACGTATAGTTTAATTTCGTTACTACCGCCACTTGCTCCGAAGTCTTGGTTTTTCCATTCGCCTTTGCCAGACATCTTCTGTAAATCTTTAACGACTTGTTCTTTCTCCTTTTCAAAGTTTTTCGTGTCGTTATCATATTGCACGAAGAACATTGCTTGGTTTGATTGACCAGGACTCATTGGATTCTCTCCACCTAATGAGAACTGAATTGTTTTGACGTCTTTATTATTTTGGAAGTGCTTCTCAGCTTTTGTTGCAATTTTTTCAACGTCTTCTAACGTTTGACCTGGTTCAGGATTGTATGTTGCGATAATCATTTTTTCTTCTTCAGAAGGTAAGAAACTTACACCGATAACTGGTACAAGTGCAAGACTACCAACTAATAGAAGAACAGCGATACTTGATGTAATAATTTTGTGATTTAAAGCCCATGCAAG
Organism: Bacillus cereus group sp. MYBK15-3; assembly: GCF_051916765.1. NCBI lineage: Bacteria > Bacillati > Bacillota > Bacilli > Caryophanales > Bacillaceae > Bacillus > Bacillus cereus group sp. MYBK15-3. The sequence goes on along the minus strand of NZ_JBQAHG010000009.1, from coordinate 121,350 downwards.
TATGCGTTTATACCCATTTGCTAATTTACTTGGTTTTTCTTCATGATGTACTTCTTTTTCCCTCATGCTCTCTTTCTTAAATAAGGAATGAGCTAGCATCGGTACGATTGTAACTGCTACTAGTAATGATGCTAATAAAGCGAAGACGATAGTTAAGGCGAATGGTAAGAACATTTCACCAATCATACCTTTTACTAGTCCAAGTGGTAAAAATACAGCAATTGTTACGATGGTAGAAGACATAATTGGGATAAACATTTCTTTCGTAGCTTCACGAATTAAATCTTTTCCGCGCAATTTCTCTTCTGATAACGACATACGGCGGTAAATATTTTCAATAACAACAATTGAGTCATCGACAACGCGGCCTATAGCAACGGTCATTGCTCCAAGTGTCATAATGTTAAGCGTAATATCCATTTGCTTTATGACTAAAACAGCAATTAATAAAGAAAGTGGTATTGAAACGACAGAGATTAACGTTGTTCGAATATTTCGTAGGAACAGCATAATAATAACGATCGCAAAGATAGCACCGAAAATTGCTTTGCTCAGCATTGTTTCTACTGATTTTTCAATAGGTGCACCTTGATCGAATGTTGAAATAATCTCTAAGTCTTTATACTTTTTCTCAAGTTCTTTTACTTTATCTTTTACTGCATTTACAACATCAACTGTATTTGCATCAGAGGCCTTCACAATTTGAATTCCAATTGCTTCTTTTCCATTTGTTCGAGAAATGGATTCTGCTTTCCCAACTTCTTTAATGTCAGCAATTTCATCTAATGTAACTGTTGGAATCCCGTTCATAGCGGCTGGATTCATTTGTGGCGTTTGCGCACCAGCGCCAGCATTTTGACTACCTTGACCGTTAGGTGAGGAAGGTATAGCTGGGATTTTAAGTTCTTTTAATGCTTTAATCGTTGTAATATTGCCATCTACAACAACTGATTTTTCCGTGTCTTTAAATGTGTATAAGCCAAGTGGTAAAGATACATCCGATCCTTTAATCACATTTTTTACAGTATCTTCACTTAGTCCTAGTTCTTTCATTTTATCTTTCTTAAAGATGAGCTGTACTTCATCTACTTGTTGACCAGCAATTTGAACAGATGCAACACCATCAAGTCCTTTTAATCCCGGTACAACATTTTTTTCTACATTTTCAGTTAAAGTAGCTAAAGATTCATTCTTGCTTGCTACGCTTAACGAAATAACGGGAAAAGCATTGAAGTTTACTCGTGAAACTTTAGGATCTTTAACACCTTCTGGGAGTTTTACATTTGTGAGAGCTTCTTTAATTTCTGTTTCTGCTTTTTCCATATTTTTGTCAAAATCGTATTCTACTTGAATAGAAGATGCGTTTTGAAAAGATGATGAACTCACAACGTTAACACTGCTTAAATTTTGTAGTTGTTCTTCCATCGGCTTTGAAACTTTATCAGCTACTTCTTCTGGTGTAGCACCAGGATAGACCGTAGTTACTGTCACAATCGGTGTTGTAATATCAGGAATTGTTTCCAGCTTCATATTGAGTCCAGAGTAGATCCCCGCAATAGTAACAATAATGGTTAGTAGCCAAACTGCGAACTTATTTTTTAACGAGAAATTGATGATTTTGTTCATGTTTGCGCTCCCTTTGTATTATATTGACCAACTGGTCAGTCTAATACATAATATAACTGACCGTTCGGTCAATCGTCAATAAAAAGGGATGGTATAATACATTTATAATAAGATGCGAGATTAAATTTAGGAGAGAAGATATGAAAGAAAAAGAGCGTTTAATTATAGAATCGGCTATGAAGTTATTTGCTACTAAGGGTGTAAATGCGACATCAGTGCAGGAAATTGTGACAGCTAGTGGTATATCTAAGGGAGCTTTTTACTTATATTTTAAATCGAAAGATGAGCTTTTATTAGCGACACTTCGATATTATTATGACAAAATCCAAAAGAAAATGCTGGATATTGAACAAGAGTCTTTATTACCACGTGAAAAATTTGCAAAACAATTACATTGTCAGTTTAATGATATACAAAAGCATAAAGAATTTATTATTATGCATGCGAGAGAAAATGCAATTCCGTTTAATAAAGAAGTAGAAGAATTTATGATGCGGATGAAGTTAGAGTCTCATGCATTTTATCGGAATAGTTTATTGTCCATTTATGGTGAAAAGGTTATGCCATATTTATTGGATTTAGTAATTATAGTAGAAGGCATATGCCGTGGTTATTTAGAATTAATTATTTTACAAGCACCAGAAATTGATTTATCGTATGTCGCTGCTTTTATTTTAAAAAGAGTAGATCATTTAGTAGATGGTTTGGTAGAATCTTCGGAAGAACCTATTTTACATGAAGAAAAGCTTGGAGAATTCCTTTGTAAATCAGAGCTTATTAAGGAACAAGTTAAAGAGCATTTTTTAAAAGAAATTATTGTATTTAAGCGTAGTTTAGCTGATCAATTAGAGGATGATGAGTTGTTAGTAACGTTAGATGTTTTAGAGGCGGAAATACGATTGCTTAATCCAAGAATTCCAGTAATTAGAGGTATGTTAGCAAATTTAGAGGCGTATCCGGAATTAAAAGAATTTCGATTACGACTTATAGGATACTACAATATAAAAAATTCTTAATAAAAATAAGTAAAAAACTCCTTGTCTACACAAGGAGTTTTTTCTTAAAGACTATTTACTATTTTGAGACCATTCTTCAACATCCCAAACTTTTGTAATCCAATCTTCATAGAAGTCCGGTTCGTGACATACAAGGAGGATTGTTCCTTTATATGCTTTCATAGCCTTCTTAAGTTCCGCTTTTGCTGTAACATCAAGATGGTTTGTCGGCTCATCAAATAGTAGCCAGTTACTTTCCTCACCCATTAGCTTACATAAACGAACTTTTGCTTGTTCTCCACCACTTAATTGACTTAATGGGCGAGAAATATGTTCATTTTTTAATCCGCATTTTGCTAACATCGCACGAATTTGATGCTGGTCTAAACCAGGGAATGTATTCCATACATCATCAATTGGTGTTATATTGTCAGCTTTAACTTCTTGCTCAAAGTATGCAGGCTCTAAGAAGTCACCAAGGCTTGTTTTACCGCTTAAAGGCTTAATTTTACCTAAGATTGTTTTTAGTAACGTTGATTTACCAACACCGTTACATCCAACAATAGCAATTTTTTCACCACGTTCGATCGTCATTGATAGCTTTGGTAGTAGCGGATGTGTATATCCGATTTCTACATTTTCACCTTCAAAGACGAAGCGACTACTTGCGCGACTTTCTTTAAATGAGAATTCAGGTTTAATTGCTGTTTCTGGGCGATCAATAAGTTCCATGCGATCAAGTTGCTTTTGACGACTCTTTGCACGACCTGTCGTTGAATAACGAGCCTTGTTTTTTGCAATGAAGTCTTCTTGCTTTTTGATAAACTCGCGCTGCTTTTCATAAGCGTTTATATGTTGATTTTTATTGATTTCTGCTAGTTCTAGGAATTTTTCATATGTCGCTGTATAGCGTGTCATTTTTGTGAATTCTAGATGGAAAATAACATCAACACATTTGTTCATAAATTCCGTATCATGAGAAATTAATAAGAATGCATGTGGGTATTCTTTTAAATAATTTGTTAACCAATGAATATGTTCAACGTCTAAATAGTTAGTAGGTTCATCAAGCAATAACACTTCTGGCTGTTCAAGTAATAGCTTTGCAAGCAATACCTTTGTACGTTGTCCACCACTTAGTGCTGAAACATCACGATCTAAACCAATTGCATCAATTCCAAGACCACGTGCAGCCTCTTCAATTTTCATATCTAGTAAATAGAAACCACCTGCTTCAAGTGCATCTTGTATTTCTGCCATTTGTTCAAGAAGTTCTTCTAGTTCTTCTGGTGTAGCAGTTCCCATTTTTTCTGTAACTTCATTTAAAGCTTTTTCCTTTTCGAATAACGGTAAAAATGCATCCGCTAGTACGTCACGGATTGTACGTCCAGGCGTTAAAACAGTATGCTGATCTAAGTAGCCGTAATGTGTGCCCGGTGTCCATTCTACACGACCTTGGTCATGAATAAGCTGACCAGTAATGATATTCATGAATGTTGATTTACCAACACCGTTTGCACCAACTAATCCAACGTGCTCACCTGCTAATAATCGCATAGATACATCTTTAAATAATGTACGATCACCAAATGTATGTCCTAATTTTTCAACTGTTAATAAGCTCATAGTATCCTCCGTCCAACTTGAAATAGTACCTTGAATCATGATACTAAATTCTTTCATATAATGCTATCATTTCAAAATGTATATATTTTCAAAACAAGCTAATGTACAAATGTTTATTGCTTATTTCCCAGACCTTTATGGTCCAAATGCAGAAAGCACACTTGTCCATCATACATTAAAGGCAATACTTGCAAATAAAATATCTAGCTTTGTTGGAGATAAAAAGATTGCCCGTGAATATATTTTCACACCAGATGGTGCAAAAGCAATGGTTGAATTAGCTTCACATGATGAGGCCTATGGACAAAATTGGAACATACGAGGTTATGGTGTCATTACAGGTGAGGAAATGATTCAACACATACGGGAATTAACGGGATATACCAAATGAATAATAACTGTAAAAAGAGGAATGATCCAGTTCATTGGTCTGTTTGATAAGCAGATGAAAGAATTTGTGGAAATGCTATATTTGACGGAAAAACCAGTTGTATTAAGTGGAGAGAAATACGAGAAATGTATTGGAGAGTTACCAAAACTTCTTATTATGATGGGTTAAAAGAAATAATTATGTATATGAAAAACAGATGTAAATAAAGAAGTTAAGTTCCTTTTCATGATTTTGAAAAGGAACTTAACTTTATACTACCTTTTTACCTAATTTTTGTTTTATAAACCCTAAAACGAATCCACGTATTTGAGGATCAATTACAATTCCAATCATACCGTATAGTATACCAGTAAGAGTTAAAGCAATTAGTGGCGGTAAGTTGATTAATGCAATTCGGTATATACCGTAACTAATAATAAAGGCCAAGGAATTAAATATAATTCCTTTAACTAATAATTGCATGCCTTTACGAATAAAGAGGGTAAATCCGATTAATAGTGTAATTTCGGTAAGGATAGCTGCGACAGCTGCCCCCATCATTCCATATTTACTACCTAATACAATATAACCTATGATGGCAACAACTAATCCAATAGTCATTGTTGTTGCACGTTTCCATTGCTGGCCAATCGTTGTTAAATTATCGGCTAGTGGATAGTTAATTGATTGTAAAATAACCATAAACGCTAGAATAGCAAGAGCGTCACCGGCGGGAGCGTATTCTTCTCCTAATAAACTAACAATCCAGAAACTTGGATCAGCAATAAAGGGGATAGAAATTCCCATTCCTAAAAAAGACATAAGTTTTAATTCAAAACTTGATAATTTTCTATGTTCTTCAATATTTTTCTCATTACCAAAAGCAAACAGCCTTGGATAAAAGGCAGCTGCAATTACCCCAGGTATTTGATATAGTACAGCAGGTATTTTAGATGCAGCACCAAAGAATCCAACTTGATTATACGTTGAAACCTTTTCTAATATAATAGGGCCCAATTGTGGTAAGAGCATAATGATGATTCCATTGATTGTGAAAATAAGTAGTTGATCTAAAATGCCTTTATCCCAACCCTTATGGACTTTCGTGTAACGTATTGTCATTATAAAGGCGATAACACCTGTTACAAGACTAGATACCCCATACATGGCAGCAACCATCATAAGTGACCATTGGAAAGACATCCCTAGTAATAGGGCAGCAGCAGCTGTTACACCTTGTAGTACAGAAATAATAGCTGTAAATTGCATGCGTTCTGTTACTTGGAAGTAAGCCATTCCAACACCTTGTAAAGTTGCTCCAAACATTGTTGGCAGAACAACCCAATATACCATCGCACGTAAGTAAGCATCGGGATAGAAGAACTGGGCAAAAATAGCGAAAAGTACAGAAATTACGATAGCTAATATTAAACGAATACGTAAATAACTACTTATTAGCACGCTAATATTAGCATCGCTTCTCGTTCCTTCACGCATAAACGTATGTGTCAAACCTGCATCTGTAAAGTAACAAATAACAGCTGAAACTGCTAACGCAGTTGTAAACATACCGTAATCACTTGGAGAAACATATCTTGCAAAGAAAATTGTTGCAATAGCCAGTACAAAACGGACAGTAATGTTTCCTACAAAGAGGTAGGATGCGTTTTTTAGAATTTTATTTGTTTTCATGGGAAAAGACCTTTCTATTCTTTAGGACCCGGTTAGCTTGTCCTATTTGTAAATTTGATTTGTTCACAGAAAGAGAGAGTATCGTTATATTTTCAGGTTAAGAAAACAGAAATTTAATTCGTACAAACCAAAGCATTGCATATAGTTTTTTACTACGTTTTCCATTCTTTGAATAGATTTTACGGCAATATTTCTTTATATCTTTTTTGATTAATTGAACTTGTGATTTATCTAATTGAGAGTTTCCCTTAATATATATACAAGCGTTATTGATGACTGTATAAGGGAATAAATAAGTCTCAAGAATCTCAATAAGTGACTGAGGGTCTTTTGTAATGAAATCTTGAGATTTATTATGTACCCAATCTTTCATACGATTGAATACTTCCAACTCTTTTGTCGTTTTTAATTTATAATCTTTATACTTAGAAGAAAGATTTCCTTCTGATAAGATTCTATAATATGTTAAATATTCATCGATATAGCATACATTTGTCACACTCATTAGTTTAAATAAAAACTCTAAATCTTCGCCCCAACTACATCCTGGTGTAAAACGAATGTTATGATCCATTACGATGGATCGTTTGAAAATCCAAGTACTTGTTTGAGCAACAACTTGATGTGTTAGGAATGCTTTTGCCATATCACCTTTAATAAAGTTTGTTGTATGTTCAACCTTCTCGCCTGTTTCTTCGTAAAAATTCATATAACCACAATAGCACGCGTTCATTTCATTTTTATGCATACTTTCGACTTGCTTCTCAATTTTGGTTGGATGCCATAAGTCATCACTATCAAGGAAAGCGACATATTCTCCGCTAGCATTTTCGATACCTGTATTACGGGCTACCGAAACACCTTGGTTTTTTTGATGAATGTATTTTACTTGCCCTGGATATTTTTCAGCAAGGTTTTTCACAATAGAAGGTGATTGATCTTTACTTCCATCATCTACAATTACAATTTCGATATTTTTATATGTTTGATCTAGTATTGACTGCATCGTTTCTTCAATATATTTTTCTGTGTTATACAGAGGTATGACAACAGAAACAAGTTGCTTTTGTTCCATCATAGAATTTTTATCTCCTCAAGTTTTTTATGTCTTGCATCATATATACAAGCCTTTTGAAAGGAAGAAGATTACAAGAACATCTGTATAAGTTTAACGCATATAAACTTTGTAAATCAACTTTCTATTAAAAAGGTAGCGGGAAATGAGATTCTTATGGTTAATTCTCGTATTTTAAACAGCTTTAACATGTCTATTGCTTATAAATTCTTATTTATACCATTTTAACTTATTAGTAAGTAGGATATATTTATCGTAAGGGTTGTGAAGGCGAACAAATTATTATTGAGAATAAAAAAACCTCTTAATTTTTGAAATAAATTAAGAGGTTTTTTATATTAGCTTTGAAATATTAGGTTAGTCTTTGTCTGGCTCAGTTGCATTTAATTTTTGCTTTAGTAACGCATAATCTTGCGTTAATGTTACAAGTTGATGATGTTGTTTAGAAATTTTTCTTGTTAGGTCAAAAATTAAAATGAAACAGAATAATAGTCCAAATAAGAATAAAATGGAAGGGGGATATTCTACTTTTAATAGTTTTCCAATCCAGTTTATAATTTTATCGGTAGAACTTAAAATAGCCATTGCAATACAAACAAAAATCCATAAAACAGCATATTTCGTTTCTAAAGTTCCACGGCGAATGGAATTAATAATTAATAATAATAATAATAAAATAAAGATGAATGAAAAGGTAATTATAGGCATTTATTATCAACCTTTCACGATTTTTTGCATCAATATAGCAAGGCTTACTTTAATCATGTAATATGCAGATTTAAAAGGTGTGATGGAAGATTGTCCACCTTGTCGCTCTTGCATATTTACAGATATTTCATTAATGCGAAGTTTTTTCTTTTTTAAATGAATAAGAACTTCTGGTTCTGGATAGTCTTTTGGATAGTTGTGTGCAAAAATTTTAATTACTTCTCGATTGATAGCACGATATCCAGAAGTTGGATCCATAAATGTTTGTTTTGTTAGTACTTTCAATAGGGCAGTAAAATAAAAAATACCGATTCTTCTGGAAATACTACCTTTATATGCTGTTTTTTCTGTAAAACGTGACCCTAGCACCATATCGCATTCATCTTCAGCGATTGGCTTTATAATTTTATATAAATCATCTGGATTATGTTGTCCATCAGCATCGAACTGAATCGCAATATCATATCCGTTCTCATATGCGTATTTATATCCAGTTTGTACAGCTGAGCCAATACCTAGGTTATATGGTAAATTCACAAGGTGAACAGGAAAATCTTGTACGATTTGAGCTGTTTTATCGTGTGATCCATCATTAATAACACAAATGCTTAATCCTGTGAAATGCTGTTTTAGTTTTAATAATCTTGTTAATGTATCTGCAATTGCTTCTTCCTCGTTATACGCTGGAATAATAATTAACGTTTTTGGTATTGAAATTGGTACTTCAATAGTCATTACCGCACCATCCCTTATATACTTAATCATATTATGGTTATTTTTAAACGAACTTTATTTAATATACCATTAATAGTATAACAAAATAAAGGAAAAGCTGGTGCATGATTTAGGAGAACAGATTGACAATAAAATGGTAAGAGGTGATATTTTGTATAAAAAAATACATGCAAGGAAGAAAAAATCTGTGCATGTATATGGAAGAGTATCGTATTAAATATTCCAAGGTTTATTTAAAGTTAAAACCTCAGCCATTTCTTTGCTTTGTAAACGCCCTTTTCTTCTATTTTCCGCGCGTTCTGAACCGGTTGTGTGTAACCAATGTTCTTCCTCAGTTTCAGGAAGTACTTGTGGTACGGACGAAGGTTTTCCATCTTTTATTGCCACGAATGTAATGAAGCAAGTAGCGGCAATTCTACGCTCGCCTGCTAATAAATTTTCTGCGATTACTTTTACGAAAACTTCCATTGAAGATTTACCTGTATAACATACAAATGCTTCATAACAAACAGAATCAGCTTGGTGAATTGGAGTTAAAAAATCAACTGAATCAATAGATGCTGTTACGCAATGTTTACGACTATGTCTTGCAGCCGCAATTGAAGCAATACTATCAATCTCTGCTAATAATTTCCCTCCAAAAAGTGTTTGGTGATTATTTAAATCGTTAGGAAAAACACGTGTTGTCTTAATTGCTTTAGATTCTCGCATGAATTTCTTTTCCATATATTCAGCCCCTATAGTCTGTTTTCAATCAGAATAATATGTGTAAGCTTAGTACTCATATTAGATATTTAATGAAGTAAAGTGTATTCCAAAAGAGGATTATTTAAACTTCTGTATTTGTATTCATGTAACTGAAAGAAAATTTATTTTATCTAAAATGTAGTGTAAAAGAGGATTCGCTTACATTGCAAGTAAAAAGTAATGACTATATATTTGTCATAGAAATTCCCTATCAGCCGTGTACCCATTCATGATAGAATCGTTTTGTTATGAATGGAAATAGAGGTGCAATGGACATATGAATCATATACAAACAAATTTTTCATCTTTCTTCAATAAAATTACAATCGGTGCGATGCTCGCATTTTTCGTTTATAGTTGTTGGGCAGCATTTGAGACAAGTAAGCAATTTTTTGGAGGAAGTACAACAAGTGTAACAATCATATTGGCAATTTTCGTCATACTCATTTTGTTAGTGGCATCAATTCTACAATATCGTTTTACAGATAAACAATTTCTTATTTTTCTTATAAGTATATCTATAGTTGTGAGGCTTAGTATGCTGTTATTTGTAGATGCTCCAATAATTGGTGATATGAAAGTGATGTATGAGTCTGCAAAGCAGATTGCAATTGGTAATAATATAGGGACTGTAACTCATTTACCTTTTATTATATATGAGTCGGTAATTATTCGTATATTTGGTGATTCATTATTCGCTTTACAACTATTTAATGTGCTATTTTGCACAGGAACAGCGTTATTTATTTATCGTATTGCGGGAATGGTTTTTGGAGAAGAATGCGGTCGTATTGCTTCTATCTTTTATGCTCTGTATATTCCAAATATATTCATGAGTTCCGTATTAACTTCTGAGTCACTTGCAATATTTTTATTTTATTTTGCTTGTTACATACTTTTATATAAAGGATTAGATCATCCTTATATGTGGGTGTTTTCAGCGATTTTACTTGCATTTAGTAATATGATTTTCCCAATGGGATTATTTCTTCCTATTTTTATCACGGTATATGTATTATTAATCGAAGTATTTCAATCAGCAACGAAACAAAAGGTGTTACTAAAAATGATAGGGATACTTATTCTATTTTATAGTGCCCATTTTGGTGTGAATTATGGAATTAAGACAATGGGAATGTCACAATATACGATTGCGAATGAGACGTATGTTCAATCTGTATTAATTGGAAAAACGCAACATGAGGAAAAAATATCGAAAAATCAAAGTGTAACAGGGCATATTGATCAAAAGTTAAAAGAGATTGAGGGAGAAAGATTTAAACTTTTAGAACCGATGATAAATCAGTTTTCAGATGAAGGGATAAATTCTATTCTTTTCAAATGTGAAAAACTGATATATATAGCCGTAACATTGTTTATGACTATAGCTCTATTACACTTCCTTATTAAGAAACAACAAAATGAGGGATATATGTTGTTCTTATTTTTAATTAGTGGCTACGTATTGTTAAAGCTCTTCCGATTAGATATGGCATATTACAATGTAATTATGCCAGCATTGTTTATTTTGCAGAGCTTTGGTGTTTATATGAGTTATGTGTATTGTCAAAAAATATTTTTCAGAAAATAAAAAGAATCCATTCTGGATTCTTTTTTTGATGGAAGATGAAATTTAGTAGTCAGTGCAGATGGAAAGTATGCCTGACTACTAAATTTCATCTTATCGATTTAATTCTAGTTGCAAATTATCGGCTGTTAGAGCCATTTGTGAGGAATCATCTTGAATTCCTTTCATTACTTGTGAAATAGCTTGTAGTTCGTGTTCAATTTTCTTATTCTGTTCTTTTGAGTTAGACATATCTTTTACGATTTCTTGGAAGTATCGATCAGTTGCCGACATACTATCCGTTCCTTCCGATACGAGAGAGCTAATTTGTTTCACGGAAGACGATACACGGGTAATTTGTTCATTTGTTTTTTCGACGAGCTTTGTAACGTTAAATATAGATTCTTTCGTTTGCTCTGATAATTTTCGGATTTCACCAGCAACAACAGAAAACCCCTTCCCAAATTCTCCAGCACGTGCAGATTCGATAGCTGCATTTAGTGCGAGTAAATTGGTTTGCTCCGCAATCGATTTAACAATATCTATGATTTCATTAATTTTGTTAGAAATATTGAGAAGTTCATGAGTATCTGTAATAATCGTCTCCATATTCATTTGAATAGATCCCATTCGTTTGTTTTGCTGGTTTAATTGTTCTTTCCCTTTATTCGCTTTTTCTTCAGATGTTGTAGCTAATGATGTACCTGTTTTAGCAATCTCTACAATAGTTTCAGATTTGGCGGTTAGTTTTTGAATAGAAGAGCTTGTTTTTTCAGATACAGCAGCTAGTTCTGTTGCGATATGCGTAATTGTCATAGCAGTTAATTCTTTTTCTTTCTCAAGCTCTTTTTGCATTCTTTCGTATTCAGATTCATAAGCTGCAAGAACAAGTTCTTGTTCAAGAGTGAATAATTTATTTATGACATTTATAGAATATGAAAAATCATCGATTGTCGTTATTTTTGTTTGCAAAATCTTCATGATAGAGCGGAATAATTCTTGATAAGCAGCAGTATACCATTTTCGATGTAAACCAATTTGTACATGCCTTTTGGCAATCCTAACACGCTGTTCAATAAAATCTTCATGCATATGGCCGCTGAATAATTCTTTAATATGTGTTTTTAAAGTTTGTTTTAGTTTTGGAATAGAGCTGTAACGCTCAATAATAGTAATTAAATTAGGTTGTTTTGTAATGTTGGCATAGAATTTTTCAGTAATCCAATCAATTTCTGCATAAATAAAAGGCTGTAGTACTTTTACAACTTGTAAATCTTCTTTTGAAATATGTAGCATATCCATTTGAATTTTTAATTCAGAATTAGTAGGTACATTAAAAGTTATTTGTTGGTCCTTACTTAATTCAATTATACTGGCATTTGTTTTATTAATATTTTTTTTGAAAACCCCAAGCATCATTCTTCCCCCTGTATATAAAACGTTTTCAATTTTAAAACTAATATAGAGTAATTATATATGCTTATATATAATTACTCTATATTAGTTCGTTGAATAGTATATAAATTAAGAGAATTCTAGATAGAATTCTCTTAATGGCCTTTATTAATTTTAGCATGTGTTTTAAAGAAAACAGGGAAATGCACATTATATATTACAGTGACGACACGAATAACAAATGTTACTAATAAACAAACATAGAAAGCTAATACGTGCGCCCCCATAGCGTGTGTGATTAGGAAGCTAATTGCTCCTAAGATAGAAGCGATTGCGTAAATTTCTTTTCGGAATACGTAAGGGATATCTTGAGCACAAATGTCACGCAAAATACCGCCTCCAATACCTGTAATGACTCCCATTGAAACAACTAGAAATGAGGCGTCAACATGATGTGACATTGCTGCATTTGCACCAATAGCTGTAAAAACGCCTAAGCCAACAGCATCAGAAAGCATAATAACGACTTGAAGTTTATTGATGCGCTCAAAAAACATACAAGTAAATAATGCTGATAATACACTTACGAAAAAGTAAATGGGTTTTACAAATGCGACAGGGGGCAGGTTACCAATCATAATATCACGAATAATACCGCCGCCGAGCGCAGTAGCTACAGCTAAACAAAGGACACCAAATAAATCTAAATCTTTTTTTAAACCAACTAATGTACCAGAAATGGCAGCGGCGATAATGCCAAGAAACGTAAATATATCGATTAATAACATGGCCTTAATCCCTTCCTCTTAAAGATGTTCCAGAGAAAAAATATACACTAAAGTATTGGAAATAACAATTACTTTTCGTTACATGTAGAAAAACGGATAAAATACATAAAGAAAGCATTTGAAAATGTTTAGGAGAAAACGAAGCAAGGTTAATCTTTAGTTGTAGGATAGCCGAGTGGGTGTTTGTGTGTAATTATTAAATTTATATTTTTATAAATAAATTAATAAATGTTACTATAATGCCGATAATAAGTGGAAGAGTGTTAGATAGTTTTTATAGAGATAGGGAAGGATAGCTAAAGGATAATGTTTTCTAGTACTACTTACGCTAGATTTGATTAGTTTCGGCATAAAAATAAGTTCTCAATTTAAATATGAGTTATGTTATAATTGCTAGGTGTGTTTTGAAGATAAAAATTATGATTAAAAGATAATGTTAAGATTTTGTATGGAGGTCTTGGAATGTTAGCAAATCAAGCTAGGGTTAGATTTGAGCGTTTTTTGCTCTTTTTTATTATTTTACAGCCTGTTTTAGATTTATTAACGTCTCTTAGCATCACTTTATTAAAGTCAAATGCTACCGTTGGAATTTTAGTAAGATTCCTTATTATGGCTGTTGGTGGTATTTACATTTTAATTCAGGCAAAAGAGAAGGAAAATAGAAAGTTTTTAATTTATCTTATATTATTAGCCGGAGTTTTAGGGATAGGATTTATTAATAACAAACTAGTCAAAAATCCTATTGTACTTAGTGAAGAGGTTAAATTCGTTGCGAAAGCATTATATATATATATCATGCTGGGATCATACATTTTAGCTTTAAAATCATTGAAAAAGAAGGTTAATATTAGTGATAAGGTTCGAAATAGTATTGTATATTCTACATTAATCATTAACGCAATTATGGTTATTTCTATTTCAACATCTACTGACTTTGGTAGTTATGAATGGATGAAGGTTGGTTCTCGAGGTTGGTTCTATGCAGGGAATGAACTAGGTTCAATTTTAGCTATTATTTTCCCTATTGTGGTACTATATTCTATTCAAAAAACAAAGAGCTGGAAACACATTTTATATTGGATTCCATCACTTTTAATGATTTATTCGCTAATTCAAGTTGGTACAAAAGTAGGAATGGGCTCAATTGGTGCTACGTTAGCGGCAGCAATCGGGATCATTGTACTACAATTATTATTTGATAGAAAAAATCCGAACAAAAAATCCCTTGCGCTTAATGCAGTAATTGCTATTGTCCTATTAGCTGGTGTAGTTGGAACGTTTAAACAAACGCCATTAGCACAAAATATGGGTATTCACAATAATTATTTATCAGAGCAAAATGTAGCACAGCAAGGTCAAAAAGAAAAAGAAATTAAAGAGAAGCTGAAAAAAGAACAAGAACTTAAAGCAAAAGAAGAAAAGCATCATAAAGGTGAAAAGCCAGAAGAAAAGGCGAAGATAGAAGAGGAAGTTAAGAAAGAGCTTGAGAAAGAGCAAAAGAAAGAAAATCAAGAAAATCTTATTTTCAGTGGACGTCAAGTATATGAAGAAAGACATAAGCAGTTCTTTAAAGAAGCGCCAATGTCACAAAAGTTATTGGGAATGGGTTATGCAGGTAACTTTAAATACAATGAACAAAAGCAGCCAGATCCAAAACTAATTGAAATGGACTTCCATGATTGGTTTTATGATTTCGGGATTATTGGCTTTGTATTACTAATGATTCCATTTATTTATTACGGGCTAAGAATTCTACTATCATTTGCTACGAGATTTAAGGACATATTTAATATAAAATATGGAATGATTTCAGCAAGCTTATTGTTAGCGTTAGGTATTGCTTATATTGCAGGACATATTTTAACAGCACCAGGAGTTGGTATTTACTTTGTAGTGGTGTTAGCTTATCTAATAGTAGACCTAGAAATTGAATGATAAAAATAAAAGCTAACTTTTGTTAGCTTTTATTTTTTAGTACAGTAAAATAAAAATAGATGGAAACGTAGCGAGGATTTAAAGGAGGAAAAAATATGAGAATATTGCATATGAATGCAGGAGCAGAAGATGGGGGAGGGAAAACACATATTATTTCACTTCTCGATCAGTTTCCAGCTGGTGAAGTAGAATTAGCAGTATTTGAAGATGGAATTGTTGCGAAGGAAGCAAGGGAGTTAGGGATAAAAGTCCATGTGTTTTCACAAAAATCGCGCTATGATTTATCCATTTTAAAGAATATAAGTGAATTTATTAATAAAGAAAAATTTGATGTAGTTCATACACATGGCCCTAGGGCTAATTTCTATGTTTCTTTAATGAAAAAGAGAATAAAGGCAAAATGGGTAACGACTATTCATAGTGATCCATTTCAAGACTTTACTAAACAGGGCTTAAAAGGTTGGATTTTTACGAAATTAAATTTGAAAGCCTTAAAAAATATAGACTTATTTTTCGTTGTAACAAATAGATTGAAAAAAAGCCTGGCAGCATTAGGTATTTCAAATGAAAAGATGCATGTTATTTATAATGGAATTGAATACGATAAGGAAAAAGCAGAAGGCTATAATAAAAAAGAAATGTTCAATATTGATGAAGATGTATTTACGGCAATTCAAGTAGCACGATTACATCCTGTCAAAGGACATGAAGTTTTATTCGATGCGTTACAACAAACAAAATTAGAGAAAATTAAAGTATTATTAGTTGGCGATGGCCCATTAGAAGAAAATCTAAAGTCATTAGCTACTGAAAAAGGGATTAACGATAAAGTAGAGTTTTTAGGACATCGTCAAGATGTAAAACAATTATTTGCGTCGTCACATGTAAATTTATTAACTTCCCATAGTGAAGGGTTCCCACTAGTTTTATTAGAAGCGGCAAATCAGCGCGTACCATCAATTGTGACTAGGGCTGGAGAAATTGAACCATTAATCGTAGATGAAACTTACGGATGGATTGTGCCGACAGGTGATGGAAAGGCATTAGCATTAGCTTTAGAAGAAGCGTATGATAAGTGGAAAACTGGAGAGTTAGCAGCAATGGGTAAACATATTTATGAGCATGCTACTATGAACTTCTCACTTCAAAAACTATATGAAGATACAAAGGAAACATATAAGCAATTAATAGCGAAAAACTTGTAATGATAGAGAGGATAGTTAACTATGGCAGTACAAACAGTTGATATTCTAGGCGTTCCTTTTTCTACAATGACAATGGATGAAACGGTCCAATATTTAAAAGAACAACTAGAAGCGGAGCGAACTCATACGTTTCAGGTAGTAACAGCAAACCCTGAAATTGTTATGTGCGCAAAAAAGGATGAAAAGTTCTATCAAACATTATTGAATACAGATTTAATTACACCTGATGGTATTGGGGTTGTAAAGGCAAGCGGGATGCTTGGTACACCTTTAAAAGAACGTGTAGCAGGTTTTGATTTAATGTGTAATTTACTTGCGAAGTTATCAGAAGATAGTAAGCCGGTATCTGTTTTCTTATTAGGTGCAAAGCCGCATGTTGTACAAGCTGCAGCAGATCATTTAACAAAGACATATTCAGCTGTATCCATCGCTGGTATACAAGATGGTTATTTTAAACAAGAAGACGAAGAGAATATTATTTCTCGCATTCAAGAAGCAAAACCAGATTTATTACTTGTTGCACTTGGTTTCCCGAGACAAGAGAACTTTATCCAAAACAATAAGCATCGTTTAGAAACGAAAATGGCTGTTGGAGTGGGTGGAAGTTTAGACGTATGGGCTGGAGAGGTAAAACGCGCACCAAAATGGATTCAAGCGATTCATTTAGAGTGGTTTTATAGATTATGCAGTAATCCAACACGCTGGCGTCGTCAGTTAGTATTAGCGGAATTTTTAAAAGAAGTAATGCGTTCGAAAAAGTAGCGAAATATCGCTGCTTTTTTTATTTGTTCATTTTTAATAAATTGAAACTTTAATCAGTGAGGCATCCCCACTGATTATTAGCTCTCACCAATCGGGATAGACGTTTTACTTTTTGGGAATGATGAAGGAGAATTTTTTACACAAAAGTATTTTACTTATACAATTCACACATGTAAAATGATGTGTAAAGACACCTGTGTGAGGAGGACTTCTAGTGGGCAAGGTAAAAGAAATTTCGAAGCGCAAACTGCTTGGTATAGCTGGGCTTGGATGGCTATTTGATGCAATGGATGTTGGAATGCTTTCATTTGTAATGGTAGCCTTGCAAAAGGATTGGGGATTAAGTACGCAAGAAATGGGCTGGATAGGCAGTATTAACTCAATCGGCATGGCAGTAGGAGCGCTTATTTTTGGGATACTATCAGATAAAATAGGGCGAAAATCAGTCTTTATTATTACATTATTATTATTTTCTATCGGTAGTGGTTTAACTGCATTAACAACGACACTTGCGATGTTTCTCGTTTTACGCTTTTTAATTGGTATGGGGCTTGGCGGAGAGCTTCCGGTTGCCTCTACACTAGTATCAGAGAGTGTTGAAGCGCATGAGCGTGGGAAAATTGTTGTGTTATTAGAAAGTTTTTGGGCAGGTGGATGGCTAATTGCAGCTCTTATCTCGTATTTTGTTATTCCTAAATATGGTTGGGAAGTTGCGATGGTATTGAGTGCAGTTCCAGCATTATATGCTTTATATTTAAGATGGAATTTACCGGATTCCCCAAGGTTCCAAAAAGTTGAAAAAAGGCCATCTGTTATTGAAAATATAAAATCAGTTTGGTCTGGGGAATATCGTAAAGCAACAATTATGCTATGGATTCTATGGTTTTGTGTTGTTTTTTCCTATTATGGAATGTTCCTTTGGTTACCGAGTGTAATGGTGCTAAAAGGATTTAGTTTAATAAAAAGTTTCCAATACGTACTTATTATGACATTAGCTCAACTTCCAGGATATTTCACAGCTGCTTGGTTTATTGAACGTCTCGGTCGTAAATTTGTTTTGGTTACGTATTTAATCGGGACAGCTTGCAGTGCTTATTTGTTTGGGGTTGCGGATTCATTAACAGTATTAATCGTGGCAGGTATGTTACTATCCTTCTTTAACTTAGGTGCTTGGGGAGCATTATACGCCTATACACCTGAGCAGTATCCAACGGTTATTCGTGGTACAGGTGCAGGAATGGCAGCAGCATTTGGTCGTATTGGTGGTATTCTTGGGCCACTATTAGTGGGATATTTAGTTGCTTCAGAAGCTTCACTATCATTAATATTTACGATTTTCTGTGGATCAATTTTAATTGGTGTATTCGCTGTAATAATACTTGGACAGGAAACGAAGCAACGAGAATTAGTATAAAGTGAAAATTTAAACGTATCCCTGACCGTTTATTATCCTACACTACTCGGCTCTTTATAGGCAGTTAGTGCGGGATAAAAGGGGAGAGGAAACCGAAGTGGTTTCCTTTTTTCTGTTTTTTTAGATAAATAATGGTATAGTAAGAAAAAGGGATTATTTCTTATAAAAGCGAATGTATACAACAGGACATATGGACAAAGAATTAGGTGGTTGAAGAAATGAAAATTTTACTGATCATGGAAGAGGCAGAAGAGAGAAGAGAGTTAGCTGAAAATTTCACTGAAAATATGAGAAATGTAGAATGTTTTGAAGCAAAGACAGGAACAGAATCTTTATTTATGATGAAAAAACATATACCAGACTTTGTTTTTTTAAGTTCCAAATTACTAGATGGTACTGGTTTTGAATATGCAAGTTTATTACGAGAAATAAATTGCTATACAAAATTTATTTTTGTAGGTGAAAACATAGAAGAATCTATTACAGCTTTTCGTTTCCAAGCATTTTATTATTTATTGCGACCATTTCGTGAAGAAGATTTACAATTTCTTTTATATAAAATAGGTAAAGAACAAGGTGAGAAAGCAAAGAGTTATTTGCGGAAACTACCGATAGAAAGTCAAGAGGGTATACGATATATTCTTCCAGAAGATATCGTATATGTAAGTAAAAATAAAGAAAATAAAACTGTTTCAATTTACACAACGAATAATCAGTATATTTCAACATATACACTTCAGGAATTAGAAAATAAGCTAAATGCATATGATTTTTTACGTGTACATAAAAGCTATTTAATTAATATGTTATATGTAAAAGAACTGAAACCTTATTATAATGGCACGTATAATTTGTATTTAGATAGGTATGATGAGCAACCGATTCCAGTCAGTCGTAATTATGTAAAACGCCTTCGAAATAACATTGAATTATAGTAGGTAATGAGAGTATTTTAACATGATAAACTGAAAATCCTTCATGATAGGGAGGATTCAAGTTAAATATTCAGAAAATTTAGTACAATCTCCACTAAGAAATAGTATTGGGGGAATTGTATGTGAAGACATTGAAATCGATTTTACTTTGGGGCGTTATTACAGCAGTAGGAGCAGGTGCTTTTGGGGTAATAGCTTTATCACAAGGTGAAACCATTAATGCTGTATGGCTCTTAGTAGCTGCCGTATGTGTATATGCAGTTGCTTACCGCTTTTATAGTAGATTTATAGCGAGAAAGGTTTTTAATTTAGATGATAAT
Organism: Bacillus cereus group sp. MYBK15-3; assembly: GCF_051916765.1. Taxonomy (NCBI): domain Bacteria; kingdom Bacillati; phylum Bacillota; class Bacilli; order Caryophanales; family Bacillaceae; genus Bacillus; species Bacillus cereus group sp. MYBK15-3. The sequence goes on along the minus strand of NZ_JBQAHG010000009.1, from coordinate 101,455 downwards.
CGGCAAACACCAGCCCATACATTAAACGATGGGAAAGACTATGTTCCAACAAATAAGTGGGTATTGTTTGGACATCACTTTGCAGCGATTGCTGGGGCGGGACCTTTAGTAGGACCGATTTTAGCAGCACAAATGGGATATTTACCAGGAACCATTTGGATTATTGTTGGGGTAGTTGTTGCGGGGGCTGTCCAAGATTTTGTCATTTTATTTGCTTCGATGAGACGTAATGGTAAATCGTTAGGAGAAATGATTAAAGATGAGATTGGACCTGTTACAGGACTAATTGCAATGATAGGTATTTTAGGAATTATGATTATTTTATTAGCAGTATTAGCGTTAGTCGTAGTAAAGGCACTAATCGGAAGTCCTTGGGGAATGTTTACGATAGCAGCAACGATTCCTATCGCTATTTTAATGGGAGTTTATATGCGCTATATTAGGCCTGGTCGTGTTGGAGAAGGATCAGTAATTGGTATTATCCTACTTATTTTATCTCTTGTTGGAGGACAGTATGTAGCAGAAAATCCAACACTTGCAAGTATGTTCACATTTAGTGGTGAAACAATTGCTATTATGCTTATTGTATATGGATTTATCGCATCGGCATTACCAGTTTGGATGCTTTTAGCACCACGTGATTATTTAAGTACATTTTTAAAAGTCGGAACAATTGTAGGGTTAGCAATCGGTATCTTAATTGTAGCACCAGATTTACAAATGCCAGCAGTTTCGAAATTTATTGATGGAACTGGTCCTGTGTTTTCTGGAAACTTATTCCCGTTCTTATTTATTACTATTGCTTGTGGTGCAGTGTCTGGATTCCATGCTCTCGTTTCATCAGGTACGACGCCGAAGATGATCGAGCAAGAGGGACACGCACAGCCAATCGGTTATGGAGCAATGTTAATGGAGTCGTTTGTAGCAGCGATGGCGATGATTGCAGCTTGTGTATTAACACCGGGAACGTATTTTGCAATTAATAGCCCCGCAGCACTTATCGGTACAGATGTTTCGCAGGCAGCTCAAGTTATTTCCTCATGGGGATTTGCTATTACACCAAATGAATTAAAAGATCTCGCTGTAAATGTTGGAGAGCAAACAATTTTATCACGTACAGGTGGTGCGCCAACATTAGCGATAGGTATGGCATATATTTTCTCACAAGTAATAGGTGGAACGGCCATGATGGCATTTTGGTATCATTTTGCGATTCTCTTTGAAGCTCTATTCATTTTAACAACAATTGATGCCGGAACGCGTGTCGGCCGATTTATGATTCAAGATATTTTAGGGCATGTATATAAGCCATTTGGGAAAACGGATTCTACATTAGCGAATGTAATCGCTACAACATTATGTGTATTAGGGTGGGGATATTTCTTATACCAAGGGGTAATAGATCCGCTCGGTGGAATTAATACATTATGGCCACTTTTCGGTATTGCAAATCAAATGCTAGCAGGTATTGCATTATTACTTGGAACGACAATTTTGTTTAAAATGGGAAAAAAGGCGTACGTTTGGGTAACACTTATTCCAACTATCGGGTTGCTGATTGTAACGATGACGGCGGGATATCAAAAGCTATTTCATGAAAATCCTAAAATTGGATTTCTATCGCATGCAAAGGTATTTCAGGGAGCATTAGATGAGGGAAAAGTGTTAGCGCCAGCTAAAAATGTCGCTCAAATGAAGCAAATTATTTTCAATGATTATATCGATGCAGCGCTTTGCGGAATTTTTATGATAGTTGTAATCGCTGTGTTAATTTCAGCACTTCGAATTTGGATCCAAGTATTAAGAAATAAGCCAATGCCGTTAAAAGAGGCACCATATATTCCTAGAGATGAAAGTGAGTCGAGGAACTATGCTTAAAAAGTTGTGGCAAGTATGGGGGGAAAGAAAACGCTTTATTAGTTTGCTCGTTGGAGTACCAAGTTATGAAGTATATGTGGAGCATATGAAAAAGCATCATCCTGAAGAAGAGGTTGTATGTCAAAAGCAATTTTTTGCTGAGGCACAAGAAGCAAGATTTAATGCAAAGGGTGGAAAAATATCACGCTGTTGTTAATGAAAAAGGGCGAGTTTTCGCTCTTTTTATTTTTTTGCTGTTTCACGTGGAACAGCAAAAATAAACAAAACCTTTGGGAATTAAAGGTATTTCGTATACAATAAAGTCAGGAAGGGGATAGATGGAAAAGTAGGGAGATTATTTTATGTTAAGGGACTTATTTGTAAATACAACAATTATTCTTTCCTTTATTTTTATTGGGGGTCAGCTTTTAAGGGATAAGCCGTTAAAAGAAGGATTCTCTTTTGGGCAGAAATGTGTAGTAGGCATTTTTACTGGGATACTAGGTATAGTATTAATGTATTTCAGTGTTCGTGTTGGTACCATTCTATTGGATTTACGCTATTTAGCTGTTATTCTAGCTGTTATTATTGGAGGACCGATAGCGAGTACCATAACAATTGGTATGATTTTAGTAACTAGACTGTTGTTTATGGATTATTCATTAGCTTCTCAAGTGGCTTTTTATACAATCATTGCGATAGGAATAGGGAGTATCTTTATTTCGCGCATGAAGCTTTCTTTAGGGGGAAAGTGGGTATGGTTACACACATATATTTTATCTATTCTAATCCCAGCGTTATATATATGGTTAATTAAAGAGATCCACATAGTGGGATTATATTTAATTTCTAGTATTATTACAGGTTACATAACATTCATAAGTGCAAATTATGTTTTACAATCCAATGAGTTATTTCAAAAGATGAAACAATACGCAACGATAGATGCATTGACAGGTTTAGGAAACGTAAGACAGTTTGATTTAGAGATGAATCGTCATATTAGTAATAAGAACATGAAAAATGATTCGTTTTGTTTACTACTTATAGATATTGACCACTTTAAGTATGTAAATGATACGTACGGGCATCCTGCAGGGGACGAAGTGCTAAAACAAGTAGGATGTATTTTACGAGAAACTTCACAATTTCCAGATTTGGCTTTTCGAAAGGGTGGAGAGGAGTTTGCGCTTTTGATACCGAATAAGGGATTAGCTTACGGAATTCGTATGGGCGAGCAAATTCGTACAGCTGTTGAAAGTCACCCATTTCAATTGTTAGATGGAACGAAAATAAAAATTACAGTTTCGGTGGGGGTTTCAGAATATGAAGAATCACCGGAGAAATTTATTCAAGCGGCGGATGATGCGTTATACTACTCGAAACGAAATGGTAGAAATAAGGTCAGCTCTGTATCTTAAAGATAAGATGACCAGAAGACATAAAGCTTATAAAAAACACTCACAGAGGCAATGTATGAACTTTGTGAGTGTTTTTTATTTATATATTAGACAAGCTCTTTTGATACAACAAATTTACGATATGCACCATGGTGAGTTGGACCTACGTATTCGTTAATTTTGAATGAGTAACGAATAGCAGCCGTGATGAATTCTTTAGCAGTTTTTACTGCTTCTTTCACAGGTTTTCCTTTTGCAAGTTCTGCTGTAATTGCAGCAGAATATGTGCAACCTGCGCCGTGTGTATTTGTCGTATCAATTTTTTCTGATTCTAGAAGGTCGAATGTTTCTCCATCATATAGGACGTCGATTGCAGTTTCCGTACCAAGTTTGCTACCGCCTTTAATTAGGACGTATTTCGCACCTAAAGCATGGATCTTTTTCGCTGCTTCTTTCATGTCTTCAAGAGAATTAATCTTTACGCCACTTAATTGGTAAGCTTCAAATAAGTTTGGTGTTACAACTAATGCCTTTGGAACAAGAACGTCACGTAAGCAGTCATTCGTTTCAGGATGTAATGCTTCATCAGCACCTTTACATACCATAACAGGGTCAACTACTACATTTTTGAAATTGTGCTTTTCGATTGTTTCTGCAACCATTTCAATAATTTCTACTGATCCAAGCATACCTGTTTTTAAAGCGTCTACGCCAACACCTTCAATTGTTGTTTCTAATTGTGGTTTTAATGTAGAAGCTGGGATTGGAAATACGTTATGTGCCCAACCGTTATGTGGATCCATCGTTACGATTGTTGTAAGAGATGTCATTCCGTATACGCCCAGTTCTTGGAATGTTTTTAAATCTGCTTGTATACCAGCACCGCCACTTGTGTCAGAACCAGCGATAGTAAGTGCTTTATTTAATGTCATTATGAAAGCCCCCTCGAGTGATATAATGAAAACTATGTTCTCACCATTATATCAATGTTACGAATAAGTACAAAGTGAAAAGTAGATGATTTATTTTAAGAGCTATTTAAAATCTTGTATGCAGGAGACTGAGTATGTTTCGAGATAATCGTACAAATGAATTAGTTATATTAAAGGAAATTGCAGAAACATTAAATACATCAAATGATACATATCATGTATTGCAAGCTGTCCTAGAGAAATTACTAAGTGTAACAGGTTTAACGACAGGATGGATTTTTCTTGCGGATGAAAATGGGAAGTATACGAAGTTAATTGACTATCAATTACCAGAGGCACTGACATATGAAAATAAACGCCCGATGTGCGAAGGTGAATGTTGGTGTTTACGAGGTTTTGTAGATGGAAAATTAGAGAGAGCCGTTAATATTATTGAATGTAAAAGAATTAATAATGCAATTGAATATAATTGGGGAGATACGGAGGGCATTCTTCATCATGCTACGGTTCCTTTAAAAGCTGGGGGAGAAAAATTTGGGGTGTTAAATGTTGCAAGTCCGGGTAAAACACATTTTTCAGAAGAAGAATTAGTATTACTCCAATCGGTTGCTTTCCAAATTGGTACGGCTTTAAAGCGAACAAAATTATATGAAAATGAAAAGAGAAGAGCACATTATTATGTGAAATTAGAGCGTTTCATTCAAGATTTAAAAACGATTCATAAGTTTAATGTACTACCTGAAAAAGTGGTAAATCACGTAGGTGAAGTATTTCAATGGAATCAAGTAGCGCTTTTTATTAGGGAGGAAAAAGAATTATCTCTGCGAGCGTCTTACGTTCAGGAAGAGTTACAAGAGGATGTAAAAGAGGCGGCCAAGAGGGCGTTAGAACAAGATGAACCAGTTCTAATAAAACATCAAATAGGACATAATGTACATCTAAATCGAGCTGTTATTGCTACACCAATACATATTCAAAACCATATATTTGGTGTTTTATGTGTTAGCTTGAATAATGGAGAGTTTGATGCTAATACAATAGACGTAATTCAAGCATTATCGAACCATGTTTCGTTAATAATAGAGAATTTGAGGTTAAACGAGCAGCGCCGTGAACTTGTACGAATGGAAGAAAGAAATCGGTTAGCAAGAGATTTACATGATTCTGTTTCGCAAAAATTATTTTCATTAACCTTCATGACAAAAGGCGCCGAGGCAGTTTTAAAAGGTAAAAATGAAAAGGTAGATCAATCTTTGCATGAGATGCGTGAACTTGCGCAAGGAGCTTTGAAAGAAATGAGGACATTAATTTGGCAGCTTCGTCCGGCGGGATTAGAAAAAGGATTATTGCCAGCTCTAAAGCAGTACGGTGAAAATTTGGGACTGAAAATTAGGGAGCAAGTTACGGGTGTTCGTGATTTACCTCGTGTAGTAGAAGAAGCTTTGTGGCGCATAGGCCAAGAAGCACTGAACAATGTAAGTAAGCATGCAGGTGTAAAAGAAGCGACGATTTATTTTACAGTGAATGAGAAAAATGTATCATTAGAAATAGTCGATCAAGGAAATGGCTTTGTAGAAAAGGATATAAAAGAGAAGAAATCACTTGGCATGACTACGATGCGTGAAAGAGTAGAATTAGTTGGTGGAACAATTAAAATTGTAAGTGATAAGAAAAGAACAAGTGTAAAAATAAACGTACCATTATGATGTGAAAATGAGGGAAGTTCGTGAAAATAAAAGTATTGTTAGTTGATGATCATACAGTCGTTTTAAAAGGATTAGCATTTTTCTTAAGTACACAGGAAGATTTAGAGTTAGTTGGAGAAGCGAATAATGGGAAAGAAGCGTTAGTGAAAGTAGGAGAAACAACTCCCGATGTTATATTAATGGATTTATACATGCCTGAAATGGATGGTGTTGAGGCAACGGCATATATTAAAAAAGAGTATCCAAATGTGAAAGTAATTGTATTAACTAGCTTTTCTGATCAGGCGCATGTGTTACCTGCATTAAGGGCTGGAGCAAGTGGGTATATTTTAAAAGATGTAGAACCAGATCAGCTTGTTGAGGCTATTCGAAGCGCATATAAAGGTAATATTCAATTACATCCGGATATAGCAAATGCTCTTCTCTCTCAAACATTACCTGTAGAAGAAAAGGAAGAAGAACCTTCTATTCAAGTGGATGTGCTAACAGCGAGAGAAAATGAAGTATTGCAGCTATTAGCAAAAGGGATGAGCAATAAGGAAATTGCATCTGTTTTAGTTATTACAGAAAAGACAGTTAAGGCGCATGTAAGTAGCATTTTGAGTAAGTTGAATTTATCTGATCGTACGCAAGCGGCATTATATGCAGTGAAAAATGGAATTGTATAAGACGAAAGTCGTAAGACCAAGTTCGCCTTTAGAAGGTGGACTTTTTTTATGGAAAAATACGTCTATGTGAGGACGAAATTGTCTTTATATAAAGATAAAATATGTTTGTAAGCAACAAAACAACAATTACAAGGGATACCTTTTTTGAAAGCATATAACAACATAAGAGTGAGTACTAGGAGGAATAAATAATGGCAACAGTTTTATTCGTTAAAGCAAATAACCGTCCAGCGGAACAAGCAGTTAGTGTAAAATTATATGAGGCATTTTTAGCAAACTATAAAGAAGCACACCCAAATGATACAGTAGTAGAACTTGATTTATATAAAGAAGAATTACCATATGTAGGCGTAGACATGATCAATGGTACATTCAAGGCAGGTAAAGGCTTTGATTTAACAGAAGAAGAAGCAAAAGCAGTAGCAGTTGCTGATAAGTATTTAAATCAATTCCTAGAAGCTGATAAAGTTGTTTTCGGCTTCCCATTATGGAACTTAACGATTCCAGCAGTATTGCACACATATATTGATTATTTAAACCGTGCTGGTAAAACGTTCAAATATACGCCAGAGGGTCCAGTTGGCCTAATCGGAGATAAGAAGATTGCATTATTAAATGCAAGAGGCGGCGTATATTCAGAAGGTCCAGCAGCTGAGGTAGAAATGGCTGTTAAATATGTAGCAAGTATGATGGGCTTCTTCGGCGCAACAAACATGGAAACAGTAGTTATTGAAGGACATAACCAATTCCCAGATAAAGCAGAAGAAATCATCGCTGCAGGTCTTGAAGAAGCAGCTAAAGTAGCAAGTGAATTTTAATTAAAATTATAATCGTCACTCGAAAAAACAGTATTAACGTTTACATGTTAATGCTGTTTTTTATATTTTTAGTTCATCAGCAAGTTTTTCTAATGTATTTCGATCTTGTATATAATATGTTCGGCCTTCTTTTCTTAAATAATTTTGTTGGCAAAACTGATTTAATACATATAAAAGATGACGGTAGCTGACATTTAAATATTCCGAGGCCTCGGTATGCTTTTCTATATAACAATTATTTTGCTCTGTTAATAAAATAAAAGCAGCTAATCGATTTTCAAAAGGATAACTATAGTTTTTTGCGTAATTTTCAGTGCGAGTAATTGTCTTTTCTCCAATAAATTTACATAAGTGCTGTAAAAACGTTGCATCTTGTAATAAAAGTTGCTGACAATCTTTAAGAGGAAGTGCCAAACACACACAATCTTCTAGTACTTCAACGGACTTAGTAATATTTTCTACTCCTATTAATCCTAATTCCCCGATAAAAGATGGTGCTTGAATAAAATTAATTAATGAAACCTTCCCGTTTTTATGACTCATATATATTTTTGCTTTCCCAGAAATTAAGTAATAGAGATAAGGGAGAGCATTTCCTTCGCTACATATCATCTCTTTCGTTTGAAAAGAATGCAGCTCTACATATGGCAAGACATGAAATGAAAATAGGGTATGGAATTGATGGATTCGCATGTATTGATAAATTTCTTCCTCATTTTTGCTGATTTTCATATTTTCACCCCTATGTATAGTATGAGATATCTCCTATTATCTTTACAAGAAGGAATGATACGATTTATGTAAATTTGTTTTTGTAGAAAAGAGAGTGTGATGAATTTATGAAAAAATATAAAACGTTGTTATTTGATGTAGATGATACATTACTAGACTTCCAAAAGGCTGAAAAAGTGGCTTTACGGGTGCTTTTTGAAGAGAAGGGAATCCCTTTAACAGACGAGATAGAGGCTCGTTATAAAAAAATAAATAAAGGTCTTTGGGATGCTTTTGAAAAAGGGGAACTATCACGCAATGAAGTTGTAAATACAAGATTTTCTCTGTTGTTTAAAGAGTATGGAGAAGAAGTAGATGGAATATTATTGGAAAATAATTATCGTAACTACTTAGAAGAAGGAAATCAACTCATGCAAGGTGCGTTTGAATTTATAAATCAAATTCAAGGAGAGTATGAATTGTATATAGTGACAAATGGTGTTTCTAAGACGCAAGATAAACGTTTACGTAATGCAGGTTTACATTCATTATTTAAAGATGTTTTTGTTTCGGAAGATACAGGTTTTCAAAAACCGATGAAAGAGTATTTTGATTATGTTTTTGAACGGATTCCTAACTTTGCACCTGAAGCAGGGCTGATTATTGGGGATTCATTAAGCGCTGATATGAAAGGTGGATATGTAGCGGGAATTGATACTTGTTGGTTTAATCCAGAAAGGAAATTAAATGATAGTGGGATTATACCGACATATGAAGTGCATAATTTTGAGGAGTTAGAAGCGTTATTAAAGCAGCATGTGTAATAAAAAAATAGGCAGTGGAGCTTTTATCCCCACTGCCTATTTTTATTAATTTTTATTTTCGTTATGTTTTGGGAGCGGAAAGGCATTCCCGATAGCAGCTGCACCAAGCATGGGCAATAGTAAATTAAGCGGGAAAAACATAAGTAATAGTAATGTTATAGCTATTGGCTTTCGTAACGCATAGCTTGAAATTGCTGTCGTTACGATGGCAACAGATGCTACTGGATCTATAGGAAGAATAGATGCTACAGCGTATCCGATACTTGACCCGGAAAATATAATTGGGAAGATATGTCCACCTCGCCACCCTGTGTTCAAACAAACGGCAGTAATGCACAACTTTAAAATCCCTGAAAGAAGTAGTATCCAAAAAGATAAATGGCTCCATTCAACAACTAATTCTTTTAATTGATGTTCCCCTGAAAATAATGTGTACGGAAGAAAAGTTCCCGCAATTCCTAATAAAATACCACCGATAATTCCGAGTGTCAGTTTGTATTCCCTAAAAGGGTGAATTAACTTCTCTAATGTGAATTCTAACTTGAAATAAAAGAAACCAACTATAGCACCGATACTAGCAAGTGGAAGAAATGCGATCCATTCATTGAAAGAAAGTGCACCTTCCCCGAAATCAACAATAAAGGATCCACGATTATCGAGTTTACTCAGTAGTAAATAAACAGAAAAACCTGCGAAAGTAGTAGTTAAGTATACAATCGCCTTTTTTCCTTTAGAAAAAGCAGCAATTTGTTCCCCCTCATTTTCATTTGGTGCTAAATAACCGAATAATGGTGCGTTAAAAATGACACTTAAAGTAGCTCCAATTCCGATCTCGGTTAGCTCATTCATACCCTTTAAGGCAAATTTAAAGCGATCCCCTACCCATGTGCACAGTCCGCCTATAATTCCAACTAGTGCGGCTTCTGGACCAAGACTAGCTCCGAAAATTAAAACAATAATCGCTGTTAAAGTAGCCTGATGGACAAAGCGATATTCGATTCGACCAGTTTTTTTATATTCAGCCATCACTTCAGGCATAAGGCGTGGGTATGTACCGAAATGTTTTTGCGATAGACCAACAAGGACCCCGCCAATTATTGTTACGCAAAGGGTGTAATAAGAGGGAAAAGAGAGAACTTCAGGCAAGTATCCCCAAATAAAGTGGATTCCAATATTTATTGTGACTAAAAATAACCAGACTGTAGCTCCTACTATAGATCCTAGAAGAATGCCATATAGAGCAAGTATGTACTGCATATCTTTTTTATTTGTCATGTTATACCTCCGTTATGTAAATCTTAGTAGGTAAAAAAGTGAAATATACTAGTGAAAAATGGATTGAATATATATAGTATCTTTTTGAGAAGATGGCCTATTCAACATATAGGCTAACTTTTGGGGAATTTGGATTATAGGTTAAATTACTTATTTAATTTTATAGACTGATTTGAGGTTTTTAAAGGTCTTTTTTGAAATAGACTAGAATATATTTCTTTTGTTGCTTTATATGAAACTGTTAACATTTATTTTAGAACATTCAGAAAAACTGTTTGACATTAGGAAATTATTGCTATAAAATCAACGGTAATTGCATAGTCTTATCAAGAAAAGGTGGAGGGACAGGCCCGGTGAAACCTTGGCAACAGCCGTATAACGGAATTGTGCCAAATCCTGCAGGTAGTAATCCTGAGAGATAAGAAAGAGCCTTTAGAGCGTGTTTTCAAACTGCTCCTTTCTTGTTTTCAGGAAAGGGGCAGTTTTTTATTTTGTATACAAGAAAGGAGAATGAGAGATGGGAGAATCATGGGGAAAAGGAACAATTTGTGTGCAAGGTGGCTATACGCCAAAAAATGGTGAACCACGTGTTTTACCACTTTATCAAAGTACAACATATAAATACGATACTTCAGATGATTTAGCAGCCCTATTTAACTTAGAGGCAGAAGGATATATTTATACACGTATTGGAAACCCTACTCTAGCTGCATTTGAGCAGAAGTTATCAGATTTAGAAGGCGGTGTAGGAGCTGTTGCAACGGCTTCTGGGCAAGCAGCTATTATGCTCGCAGTTTTAAATATTTGTAGTAGTGGGGATCATTTACTTTGTTCTTCAACGGTTTACGGGGGAACGTTTAATTTATTTGGAGTGAGTTTGCGTAAACTGGGTATTGATGTTACGTTCTTTAATCCAAATTTAACGGCAGATGAAATTACGGCGCTTGCTAATGACAAGACGAAACTTATCTATGCAGAATCGTTAGGAAATCCAGCGATGAATGTTTTAAATTTTAAAGAATTTTCAGCTGCTGCTAAAGAATTAGAGGTACCTTTTATCGTTGATAATACATTAGCAACTCCTTATTTATGCCAGGCGTTTGAACATGGGGCAAATATTATTGTTCATTCTACGACGAAGTATATCGATGGGCATGCGAGCTCCTTAGGCGGTATTGTAATTGACGGTGGAAACTTTGATTGGACAAATGGAAAGTATCCTGAACTTGTTGAACCAGATCCAAGTTATCACGGTGTAAGTTACGTTCAAAATTTTGGTGCAGCAGCGTATATTGTGAAAGCACGTGTTCAGCTATTAAGAGATTATGGAAATTGTATGAGCCCATTCAATGCATATATTAGCAATATTGGCTTAGAAACATTGCATTTACGAATGGAACGTCATAGTGAAAATGCTCTTGCAGTTGCTAAGTGGCTTGCTAATCATGAACGTATTGAATGGGTGAATTATCCGGGCTTAGATAGTAATGAAAATTACTCATTGGCACAACAGTACTTGAAAAAAGGCGCTAGTGGTGTTTTAACTTTCGGTATTAAAGGCGGATTAGAAGCAGCAAAAGAATTTATCGCAAATGTAAAACTAGCAACTCTTGTAACACACGTAGCTGATGCACGAACTTGCGTTATACATCCTGCTAGTACGACGCATAGACAATTAAATGCTGAAGATCAGCGTTTAGCTGGTGTTACATCTGATTTAATTCGTTTATCAGTTGGTATAGAAGATGTTTCTGATATTATTGCAGATTTGGAAGCAGCTCTAGTTGGGGGCAAAACACATGCCAATCATAATTGATAAAGATTTACCGGCTCGCAAAGTGTTACAAAAAGAAAATATTTTTGTAATGACCAAGGAGCGAGCGGAAACACAAGATATACGCGCTTTGAAAATTGCTATATTAAATTTAATGCCAACGAAGCAAGACACAGAGGCACAATTACTTCGCTTAATTGGAAACACACCGTTACAATTAGATGTTCATTTGCTTCATATGGAATCACATCTATCTCGTAATGTAACGCAAGAACATTTAACAAGCTTTTATAAAACGTTTCGTGATATTGAAAATGAAAAGTTTGATGGGCTCATTATTACAGGAGCGCCAGTGGAGACCCTTGCTTTTGAAGAGGTAGATTATTGGGAAGAGCTTAAACATATTATGGAGTATTCAAAAACGAATGTAACATCTACGCTCCATATTTGCTGGGGAGCACAGGCTGGCTTGTACTATCATTATGGTGTTCCAAAGTATCCCCTTAAGGAAAAAATGTTCGGTGTATTTGAACATGAAGTTTGCGAACAACATGTGAAATTGTTACAAGGATTTGATGAATTGTTTTTTGCTCCGCATTCTCGTCATACAGAAGTACGAGAGAATGATATTAGAGGAGTGAAAGACTTAACATTGTTAGCAAACTCTGAAGAAGCAGGTGTTCACCTTGTTATTGGGCCAGAAGGAAGGCAAGTGTTTGCCCTTGGACATAGCGAATATAGTTGTGAGACGTTAAAACAAGAATACGAACGAGATCGTGACAAGGGATTAAATATTGATGTGCCAAAAAACTATTTTAAACATAATAATCCAGATGAAAAGCCGCTTGTTAGGTGGAGGAGTCATGGTAATTTATTGTTTTCTAATTGGTTGAATTATTACGTGTATCAAGAAACCCCTTATATATTGTAAAGAAAGATTGTGTAACACGTGGCAACGTTTTCCTTGTAAAGATTAACCTTTATTTTTCCGAATGTTCAAAATACATTGTTTTTCAGATTTTTTACTCATATAATTTCATCTAAACACAATTTTTGAGGGGTGGACAGTACTATGAAAGAAATTCAAGTTGGGTTATTAGGTCTTGGGACAGTTGGCAGTGGTGTGGTTCGTATTATTACGGATCATCAAGAACGACTCATACACCAAGTAGGTTGTCCAGTGAAGGTAACGAAAGTATTAGTGCAAAACATTGAGAAAGAGAGAGAGGTAGAGGTACCTTCTACTCTATTAACACAAGATGCAAATGAAATTTTAGATAATCCAAATATTGATGTTGTCATTGAAGTAATGGGTGGCATTGATGATGCAAAATCATATATTTTACAAGCTTTAAAAAGCGGAAAGCATGTTGTAACTGCAAATAAAGACTTAATGGCATTACATGGAGCTGAATTATTAGCGACAGCAAAAGATAATAAGGCTGATTTATTCTATGAGGCGAGTGTGGCAGGGGGAATTCCAATTTTACGCAGTATCGTAGAAGGACTTTCCTCAGATCTTATTACGAAAGTAATGGGAATTGTAAATGGAACGACAAATTTTATTTTGACGAAAATGTCAGACGAAGGGAGAGCATATAACGACGTGTTAAAAGAAGCCCAACAACTTGGATTTGCAGAAGCAGATCCAACATCAGATGTAGAAGGTTTAGATGCAGCAAGAAAAATGACGATTTTAGCTACTCTCGGTTTCTCTACAAATGTAGAGCTTGGAGACGTGAAAGTAAAAGGGATTACCTCTATTACAGAGGAAGATATTGAATATAGTAAGAGCTTAGGTTATACAATTAAATTAATCGGTCTTGCAAAACGAGATGGTGAAAAATTGGAGGTTACAGTTGAACCAACTTTACTTCCAAATACACATCCTCTTGCGGCAGTACAAAATGAATATAACGCTGTGTATGTGTACGGTGAAGCAGTTGGGGAAACGATGTTTTATGGACCAGGCGCAGGAAGTTTACCAACAGCGACAGCTGTTGTTTCGGATTTAGTTGCTGTAATGCAAAATATTAGATTAGGGGTAACAGGAAATAGTGCTGTAGTCCCACAATATCAAAAAGTATTAAAAGAGCCAGACGAAATTGTCGTGAAAAAGTTTTTAAGACTGCATGTAAAAGACGAAATTGGTGTATTTGCAAAAATTACTTCATTGTTCTCTGAGCGCGGAGTTAGCTTTGAGAAAATTATTCAAATGCCGCTTGAAGAGAAAGGAAAGGCTGAAATTGTAATTGTAACGCATCGTGCGTCTCTTGCTGATTATGATTATATTCTACATACGTTGCAAGGGTATGAAGAAATAGATTGTTTGAAAGCGAACTATCGAATTGAAGGGGATGCTAAGTAGTATCCTTACCATAAAACAGAAAGAGCCTATTAAGCAGCTTGCTTAATAGGCTCTTTTCTATTTAAAATCTGCGTACCAACTTGAATAAATGCTTGGATAATCCAGCCTGTTGTAAAGGATAAGATGATTGTTCCAAAATAGATAGGTCCGTCTAATAAAAAGCTTAACGTTAAAAATAAAAAGGCTAATGAAATCTCTGTTCTTCTAAACGTCCATTTTTTCTTCTCAGCAACCGTTAAAACGAAAGCTTCTTGAGGCGCTGCGCAAAGGTTTGTAGAGACGTAAAGACCAATTCCAGCTCCAACGAATAGATTTCCGCAAATAAGTGTTATATATTTTGGAAGAGAGCGGATAGCGTCCATAATAGTTGTAATGGAACCAATCCAATCAACAAAAAGAGAAATAAGAACCATCGTTACAATTGTGCCGATTGTAATTTGTTTTTTATTCCAAAAGAGTACGATAAGTGTAAAGGCAAAGTTAATCATAAAAATCCAAAAACCAATACTTATGCCAAAATTTTGATATAGTGCAATAAAGAAGGAATCATAAGGGCTAAGTCCAAAGGAAGTAATTGTCGTCATCATATTAATACCGATGGCAAGAATGAGTAAACCGCCAGTGAAAAATATATATTCTAATTTGAATCGAAGCATAGTTGTATATCCTTTCTAAATGTATTTGCTAGGAAAGGATATATTGTGGAAAGCTTACCAGGTCAAGGGAGAATTTTTGTGAGAAGGGGAAAATGAGATGACAAATATAAGAAAGATTGCTGAACTTGCTGGAGTATCTGTTTCAACTGTTTCACGTGTACTAAATAATCATCCGTACGTAAATGAACAGAAACGAAAAGAAATTTTAGCGATTATAGAAGAATTAAATTACACGCAAAACGTGAATGCGATTCATTTAGTGAAAGGAAAAACGAATGTAATTGGCGTTTTATTACCACACGTAAATGATCAATATTATAGCGCTATTATCGAGGGGATATCAAAAGAGACAGCCAAGAATAATTATAATATGATGCTTTGCCAGACGAATTATAGCGAAGAAAAAGAACTAGAAATTTTAAATATGTTAAAAATGAAAAAGCTTGATGGGGTTATTATTTGTTCTCGGGCAAATAGTAAGGAGAGGCTTGAAGAATATACAAAATTCGGCCCGATTGTTATGTGTGAAGAAATAGATTCAAAATGCATTTCAAGTGTCCATATCGATTACTACAAAGTATTTTCACTTGGGATGAAAAGCTTAATAGATGCCGGTCATACACATGTTGGATATTGTATTGGAAGAAGTAATAGTGTTAATAGCCAAAGACGAAAGAAGGCATATGAAGATTCGCTTCAACAGAGTATCGTAACACCGTTAGAGACCTGGAAATTTGAGGGTTGTTTTACAGTGGAAGATGGACGCAATGTAATTAGAGAATGGGCTCATATGTCAGTAAAACCGACGGCGTTCCTTGTATCTTGTAACCATATTGCAGCGGGGATGGTTACAGAAGCAAAAAAACAAGGAATTCGTATTCCAGAGGATATTACGATTATCGGGTGTGATGATCAAGAGGTGGCAGATATATTGGGTATAACGACGATTTCGCATTCTAGTAAAAACGTTGGAGTAAAAGCGTTTGAATTATTATATGAAAAGATTAATGAAGAGAAATTAGATGTGAAGCATATAGAGTTATTACCAGAGTTAGTAAATAGAGAAACGACGTAATTGAGAAGGTGTGAAAATCGCTTTTCAAAATTTCGTTTGGTATAATTATGGACAATCTATGAGGGCTAAAAGGGGTTTTGATATGAGATCAAAAGTAGTAAAAGTAATTCTACTCATTACAATTGCATCTTTCTGTTTATTTGCATATGGCTTTGTGTCAGGTGTAAATGATGTATTAAATCCGAAAGCTTCAAATTTAATTAAAAAGACCGATGTAGTGGCAAAAGAGAAAAAGAAAACGGGAACGTTACAAATCGTTAGTTTAGGTGATTCATTAACGCGTGGCGTTGGTGATAAAGAAGGAATTGGCTATGTTGGGCGAATGAAAGAGGATTTACAAAAAGATTATAAGCAAAAAATTGCATTAACAAATTTAGCAGTTAGTGGTGCAAAAATGCCCGATTTATTAAAACAAATTGAAAGTAATGGCGCTCAATATTCAATTAAGCAAGCAGATGTAATCGTGTTAACGATTGGTGGGAATGATTTGTTCCCAGGCTGGGAATCGCTTGGGAAAATAGATTTAGAGACGTATCGTCCTGACACAGAAACGTTTCAAAATGAAGCAAAGAAAATTATAGAAGAAATTCGTAAATTAAATACAGATAGTCCGATTTTTTGGCTTGGTTTATACAATCCTTTTGAAGATGTAGAAGATTTAAAAGGGTCTTCAAACATTGTTGTGGACTGGAATGCATCTTTAGAGAAGTTAGCGCTAAATGATAAAAATGTGTATATTACACCGACATTTGATTTATTCCAAAACCGCGGGAAAGATTTATTATACTCTGATCATTTTCATCCGAACGAAGTAGGTTATACGTATATGGCAGAACGTTTAGTTCAAAATGTTGTAAGTAAATTAAAACTAGAACAAGGAGGGGTAAAATGACGACGATACTTTCCGTACGAGATTTGAAGAAGGTAATTGGAAAGAAGACTCTTGTAGAGAATATTTCCTTTGATGTAAAGCAAGGAGAAGTGTTCGGGTTCTTAGGACCAAATGGTGCTGGAAAGACGACTACCATTCGAATGTTAGTCGGATTGATTAAGGCGACAGAAGGTACGATTTCTATCGGTGGTTATTCGATTAAGGAAAATTTCAGAGAAGCGATGCGTCAAATTGGGAGTATCGTTGAAAACCCAGAGTTGTATACATATTTAACGGGATGGGAAAATTTAAAGCAATTTGCTCGTATGTTAGGTGATATATCAGATGAACGTATTATTGAAATTGCTGAAATGGTTCATTTAGATGAAAGAATTCATGACAAGGTAAAAACGTACTCACTTGGTATGAAACAACGCCTTGGAATTGCGCAGGCGCTCCTTGGGAATCCAAAATTGCTCATATTAGATGAGCCAACGAATGGTTTAGATCCAGCAGGGATTAGAGAACTTAGGGAATTTATACATAAGCTTGTAAAAGAAGAAAATATGAGCGTGTTTATTTCAAGTCACTTGCTAAGTGAAGTGCAAATGATATGTGATCGCGTTGCTATTATTCATAAAGGAAAAATGATAACAGTTGCCAAGGTTGAAGAATTAATTAAAACAGCAAGTGATCGTGTAGAATGGATTGTTACACCAATTTCTAAGGCGAAAGATATGCTAGAAGCGGCCGAAGAAGTAAGGGAAGTGAGTGTAGAAGGCGATCGATTACTATGCCGCATGGATATTGCATCTATAAGTAGTTGGAATAAACACTTTGTCGAAAATGAAATAGATGTACATAGCGTTAAGGAGCTTGTATTTACGCTAGAAGATTTATTTATTGAACTCACAAGGGGTGAGCAGCATGCGTGAATTTGCGAATCTAGTTTTAAATGAATCAGAAAAGATTTACCGTAAGAAACGTATTTTTGTTGTCATGCTTATTTTAGCAATCTTGATCCCGCTTTTTGTGTATGCGCAGTATCGTGAAATAGAAACGACACAAAAAAGACTCGGTACAACCGATTGGAAGGTTTCATTGCAACAGCAAATTGTTGATTCTCAGAACCGGTTGAACAATTCTAGGTTGCCAGAAGAATGGCGTGATTGGTTAAAGGTAAGAGTTGAGCAACAACAATATTATTTAGATCATGATATTAATCCGATGGCACCGGGTGCACCGACTTTTGTCAGATCATTTATTGAACAAGGAATTACATTATTTATTCCGCTTCTCGTAATGATTGTCGCCATTGATATCGTTTCAGGAGAACGAAGTGATGGGACGATGAAGATGTTACTTACGCGGCCAATTCGGCGCTGGAAAATACTCCTTAGTAAATACGTGACGATGTTATTTTTCATTTCGCTCATACTGTTTCTTGTAGGTTTGTTTGCTTACATATTATCAGGGCTTGTATTTGGATACTCGGGATGGAATTTACCTGTTTTAACAGGATTTATTATTGATAAGGAAACGCTAAATACGAACTTTGTGCATCTTATTCCGCAGTGGCAATACATCTTAATGGCGTATGGACTAGCATGGTTTGTTGCTATCGTTGTCGGAACTATATCATTTATGGTCTCTGTTTTAATTCGTAATACACCAGCTGGTATGGGCGTTATGCTAGCTGCATTAATTGCAGGCGGTATTTTAAGCTCGTTCGCAACATCTTGGGAAGGCGCCAAATATATTTTTAGTGTGAATTTATCATTAACGGATTATTTATCAGGAAAATTACCTGCATTACAAGGTTTATCGATGGGATTTTCTTTGATGAATTTAACTGTTTGGGCAGTTGTTTCCCTTGTTATTTCGTTCGTAGTATTTACAAGACAGGATATGGTGAATTAATTAGACAGGAAGTGACAGTATGGAAAATGTTTTAAAGAATGATTGGGAGCCACTATTGGCACCAGAATTCGAGAAAGAGTATTATCTTACTCTATCTAGTTTTTTGACAGAAGAATATAGCACGCATGTTGTTTATCCGAAGGTAGAAGATATTTTTAACGCTCTTCAGTATACAAGTTATGAAAATACAAAGGTTGTTATTTTAGGACAAGATCCATATCATGGACCGAATCAAGCGCATGGTTTAAGCTTTTCTGTGCAACCTGGTGTTAAAACACCACCGTCATTGTTAAATATGTATAAAGAACTTCGAGATGAATATGGTTATGAAATCCCGAATAACGGTTATTTAGTAAAATGGGCGGAACAAGGAGTATTATTACTAAATACCGTATTAACAGTTCGTCAAGGCGAAGCAAATTCTCATAAGGGAAAAGGATGGGAGCACTTCACAGATCGTGTAATTGAACTATTGAATGAACGTGAAAAGCCAGTTATTTTCATATTGTGGGGGCGCCATGCGCAGGCGAAGAAGAAGTTAATTACGAATCCGAATCATCATATTATCGAATCTGTACATCCAAGCCCACTATCGGCAAGACGTGGTTTCTTTGGTAGTAAGCCATATTCTAAAGTAAATACGATTTTAGCTAATATGGGCGAAAGAGAAATTGATTGGGAAATTCCAAATTTATAAATAGAAAAGGTAGTTAACAGTCGTTAACTACCTTTTTATTATTATTGTTGCTCGTTCTTTAATTTTGCATCTAGTACAAAAGTGCCAAATGGGATAACTGATGAAACAAATGCTCCAAGTGCCCATAAAATTGATTTACGGTGTACGATTGTTACTTGAATTACTGCAAAGATGAATAGAATAAATAGAACACCATGAGCCATGCCTGTAATTTTAACAGCTGTTGCAAATCCTGCGAAATATTTCAATGGCATTGCTACAAATAGTAGTAATAGGAAAGAAATACCCTCAACTAGTCCAATTGCTCTTAATCGTCCGATTGGTGTAGATAACATAAAGTAGCCTCCTTTAACGTATGCTTGTATATAGTAAATTTGTATTCTTTTTCAAAATAAAATAGTCTATTTTGTTTCATTATATACAAAAAGAAAGTTTACACTACGAGAATAGTGCAAAGTTCAAAATATAGTCACAAAAGCATGAGAATTTAAATAAAAACCTATTTGAAGTATTTGACTTCAAATAGGTTTTGTGAATGAAAATATTAAACAAGTACATCCGTTTTTAAAACGAATTTCTCTACAACTTTTGCAACACCATCGTTCATATTTGTATCTGTTACGTAGTTTGCAATTTCTTTAATATCATCAGGTGCATTGCCCATTGCAACGCCAAGACCAGCAAATTCAATCATCGCTTGGTCGTTATAGCTATCGCCCATTGCGATAACTTCTTCACGCTTAATGCCAAGCTTTTGGATCAGTTTGTTTAAGCTCGTTCCTTTTGTAACACCAGCTTCAGTAAATTCTAAGAAGAATGGTTTCGAACGCATCACGCTTAATTGGCCTTCTAGCTGTTTTTGTAGTTTCTTTTCAACTTCAACAAGGCGTTCAGCTTCTTTATTCATTAATACTTTTACTACGGGCTCTTTAACTGCAGCTTTAAAGTCATCTACTACAATAATTGGCATACCAGTAATATCGCCCTCAATTTCAGTATAAGGATTATTTTCTTCCGTTACGATATCATCGCCCATATAAGTATGAATCCATACATCTTCAGTTTTACTAATTTCAAATAGGTTGTGAACGATTTCAGGAGATAGTGTACTACTAAAGATTTCTTCGTTTGTTTTACAGTTAATAATTTTTGCACCATTAAAAGATAAAATGAAACTGCCGTATTCTTCTAAACGAAGTTCTTTCGCTACATTGCGCATACCGAACGTTGGACGTCCAGAAGCAAGTACAACCTTTACGCCTTGCTCTTGTGCAGTCATTAACGCTTCTTTCGTACGAGGTGAAATAGTATGGTCATCACGTAATAAAGTATCATCTAAATCTAAAACAATCATTTTATAAGTCATATAGAAAATTCCTTTCTTTAATTGAAATCAAAATACATGTTCATGAAGAGATTGAGGAATAATAGTAAGACATCAAACCTCTTTGAAAAGAAGTAGATAAATTATTATGAGTGTGTTGCTCATAATATTGGTTAATAATCATTGGGGATGAATAAAACCCCAATGATTAAAGTTTGATTTTATCGTAACAACTCTAAAGGTAGAGTGCAATAATGGAAGTTTTCCAATTTAAGATATTTGTTTTGCTGTGAAACGAGAAAATAGTATTTCTAGCAAGATTGCCATTACAGATCCAAGAACGAGACCATTACTTAAAAACGATGCTAGAAATGGTGGAAGTGTGGAATATGCTCCTGCTGGAACAAACATAACTCCGACTCCTGTAAAGATTGAAAGACCGGCTACTTTAAATAATCGTTCTTTATCCTGGACAGTTTCGTATTCTCGAAAGGCGAGGCCAATCATGCTTGCGAATACAGGATAAATAGCGGCATAACCAACTGCAACAGGGATTGCTGCAAAGAATGAAGTAATCTTTGGAAATATACTAACGACAATAATAAAGCTTGACCCTAATATAAACGGGAGACGTTTATAAATATTAGTCGTTGCAATAAAACCTGCTGATCCAGAAATAGCGACAGGCCCAATAGCTGAAAATAGGCCGCCTAGCAATTGGTTGATTCCTGTTATAATGCCAGCTTGTTTAAAACGATCTGATGCAGCGTTTTCTTCATATTTAGAGACAACCTTTTGTACAACGCGAATACTTGCTAACATATTTGTTAGAAGTAAGAGCGTAACGAAAATGACCGTAATTACCATATTCCATTCAACACGAGGCATTCCGAAAACAAATAAGGATGGAAAACGGATTATGTCTGTCACTGGTGTTATTGGATTAGATAATCCGAAGCATGCGAATAATATCCAGCCGCATACGATACTGAAAAGAACGGAATATTGTCCAATAATAGGTAGCTTCATGATGAAAAAGGATAGTAAAATAACAATGAGTGAAAGAATAAATACGTTAGGTTGTACTTCTGTATGTTTTCCATCAAGGCCAAACATTCCCTTTAAGAAGGAGCCACTAAGCTGCGCGACAAGAAGAAATAAATACGTTCCAATGACTGTCGGTGTAAAATAGCGAACGAGTTTATCAATAAGTCCAAAAACGCTAAGAATAATACAAATAATACCACTTAATAAGAAAGCATATTGAAGAACTTTAAGTGTCTCATTATTTGATCCAAATAGTACGACGCCTAAACTTGCGTAAAGAGAGAAAATTCCCCACCAAAGGCCAGCAGGACCTTCTTGAATAGGAAGTTTATGCCCAAATATAGCTTGCAAGAGACCAGCAAAACCTAGAACAAATAATGTTCTTTGTACAAATGCGATGGCTTCAGCGCCATTAAGACCATAACTAGTTGCGACACTAATTGGTACAATAAGGCTTCCAGCTAAAATAAATAGTGCCCATTGTAAGGCGGAAAGAAATGTCTTCATTATATCAACCTCTTTCATAGATTCCGTATCTAGTATATACGTATTTTATTTCCACTGGCAAAGATTGTAGATAGAGAAAAGAGTTGAAACACAGTATGAATGCACGTAAGCAATTATGGATAGCAGTTATATGTATGACTTTTGTTGTAATTCTAGGAACGATAGGATTTATGACGATTGAAGAGATTAGTTTGTTTCAAGCATTTTGGATGACAATGATTACTGTATTGACTGTTGGATACGGAGATGCCGTTCCTGTAACGCAAGCGGGGAAAGTATTTGCGCTTCTTATTATTCCTGTTGGCGTAGGTATTGTTACGTATGCAATTGGGGTAGTGGCAGCTATGATTATTGAAGGGAATTTATTTCATGCAGTACGGAGGAAGAAGATGGATAAACAAATAGCGCAGTTGAAAAATCATATTATAGTATGTGGTTGCGGTAGAGTGGGGCTTCAAGTTGTACATGAATTGCAAGAAAAGAATATTCCATTTGTCGTTGTTGATAAAGATGAAAGTATATTGGAGCAGGAAAAGCTTTTATTTGTACATGGAGATGCAACGGAAGATCAAGTATTACATAATGCCGGAATTTTAAAAGCAGCTGGTTTAGTTGCTATTGTTGCAAATGATGCTGAAAATGTATTTATTACATTAACAGCAAGAGGGTTAAACGATACGATTAAAATTGTGGCGAGATCTGAAAAGCCAGAAACTGAAGAGAAATTAAGGCGTGCTGGTGCAAATAAGGTTATTAATCCATCTAGTATGGCGGGTATTCATATCGCAAAAGGTATTGCAAATCCATTAACTGTTCATTATATTGATACAGTGTTGTATGGAGTAGAACAGTCATTTGTCATTGAAGAAATTCTAGTTGGAAAAGATTCAATATTGGTTGGTAAATCGTTACTAGAGAGTAATGTAAGGAATCAGTTTGATGTAACAATATTAGCGATTTCAAGAAATGGGAATATTATACATAATCCGACAGGGCAGGAAAAATTGAAAGAACGTGATATGATAATAGTATTTGGTTCAGTAGAAAAATTGGGACAATTCGAGAAAGAATTACAAAGTACGAGGTGATAAGGAATGCAAATATCTAGCGACAAGATTTTAAATAAAATGGCGAATGAAATTGCGAAGGCAAAAAGTAGTGAAGGACAAAAGTCAAAAGAACATTTATTAGTTGTGCGTGCTTTATGTGACTTATTATTAGATGAACAAGTTGAAACATCTACATATAGAGAACCGGAAATTCAATCGCAAGTAATTGGATCACAACCAGTAACAACTATGCAACCAATTGCACCTGTTTCTGGGGAGCCAGTATATATAAAAGAAAGTGATGCAAACGGTAATTCTTTATTTGATTTTTAGAAGATAAATCGGTTGGCTTATATGCAAAAATTGCTTATGATAAAGGTAAAAAAGGGGAATTAAGATGAAAATTTTCTTTTTACTAGGTTGTATTGCAGCGGGGCTATCTGTTGCGTTAGGGGCCTTTGGAGCACACGGTTTAGAAAATAAAATTTCTGCAAAAATGTTAGAAGTTTGGAAAACAGGCGTTACATATCAAATGTTTCATGCAGGTGGACTATTCGTAGTTGCTTTATTGATGGATAAGGTTCAATCATCACTTTTAACTACTGCTGGTTGGCTAATGGTAGCTGGAATTATTATGTTCTCAGGTAGTTTGTATGCATTAAGTACGACAGGCATTAAGTTCTTTGGTCCAATTACACCTCTTGGTGGTGTAGCGTTTATAGTGGCGTGGATTCTAGTAGGGACTGCAGTTGTAAAAGGATTATAAAAAAACAAAAGCTGGCATTTGCCAGCTTTTTTTATGGTCTTGGAGTATAAGTTGCTTGTTGACTAGGTAAATACGTAATTTCTTCTGGAAACTCTACGTAATCTAAGTAGATCATTAGTAGTAAATAGCGTTTTCCTGATTGCGGTTCACTAATAACAATATGGTCACGGCCAGCTGCTTCAATAATACCTGTATAAGATTGTGTACCAAGGGAACTGCCACGTTCATAAGTCATTACAACCGTAGCTTGCTTACCTTTGTTTAAACGAAGGATATTTTCAATATAGGATTGCTCTAGAGGTAACATGCCTTGAGAAATTGCATATTGAGCTTGCGCAGCTTGAGCTGTTTGTTGTTGCATCGCTTGCTGCTGTTGTTGAGTCATTTGTTGCGGTTGTACATAAGTTCCAGATGGTTGATAAAAACCTGTTCCATAGTACGGATTTTGTTGCTGTGCCATTCAAAAATCCCTCCTCATTTTTATTCCTTAATATACGCTAGGGCAGTCTCCAGCAGATGGCTGGAAGAAGCAGTGCTTTTTAAAGCGACCAGAGTTTTGTTGGTTATACCAAGTTGGTGGACATGCCCCTTCAGGTCTAAAGAACCATAAGGCAAAGTTAGCAGGCCAAAAACGTTGCCCTTGAATGGTCCGTCTCGCTAGGGCAATATCTTGTTCACGTGCCCGTTGATAAAAGTATCCTTTTTGCGTTGCTTCAAAACCGCCGGGGTTTTGATAAACCATTTGACGTAAATTACGAATGCTTTTAAAGTCTAAACAATTTCCGCGGACACGATTTACCCCAACGTTTCCGACCATTAACATTCCTTGTTGTCCTTCTCCTTCGGCTTCAGCACGCATCAGTCTAGCTAACAACTTTACATCTTCTTCGTTATAAGCAATAACTCCCATTATGTGTCACCTCTCTTTTTGGAATACCTTTTGGAAAGAGGTTTATCTCTAGATGAAGTGTGTAACAATTACTAGTTCATACGTATGAGGAAAAGGGCTCAGATATGACAACCAAACGAAGTTTTACATTGAGAGCGGAAAATAAAAAAAGCTAGCGTGAGCCAGCTTTTTTATTAAAAAACTTTAGACCATAAGTTTGAGAAGAAATCACCAATAGAGCGCATTGTTAACACAAACCAATTTGCTTTTTCAACTTCCTCTGTCGTTTTTGCAGTAACTTTCATACTTTTACTACCGTCTAAGAAACCGTATTTATCAGTTGATTCTAAAGTAATTGAGCCTACTTTGGCATCTTTCTTAATAGGAGCAACTAAATGTCCATCTTCAGCAAGAGATTTATCTAATTCAGTCCCAATTTTATAAGGTTCTTTGCTACCTTTTTTCGCAATTACTGTTATTTCTTTTTCGGGTGCAACAGTTACTTGGTCTTCTTTCCCTTTTACTACAGAGATTGTATTGTTCTTATTAACTTTTAGTTTTTGTTTTTCAAAGTTATTAAATCCGTATTCGATTAATTCACGAGATTCTGTGAAACGTTCATCCATTGATTTTGTTTTAATAATAACCGAGATAAGACGTACATCACCACGTTTAGCAGTAATAGTAAATCCGTATCCAGCTGTATCAGAACTTCCAGTTTTTAAACCATCAGTACCTTCATAAGCGAAAGCAGCTCCTGGTAACATCCAATTCCAGTTTTCCATACGAATTGGTTTTGGGTGATTGTCTGGGAAGTTTCTAAATCTTTGTTTTGTATCCTCTAGCATTTCTGGATACTTTGTAATCATTGCTTTTGAAAGCATACCCATATCACGAGCTGACATAGAGTTTTCTGCATTTGGATCAGTACCCTCAGGATGTTTTCCTTTTAAGTCAGCGTTATTTAAGCCCGTAGCGTTTACAAATTTATATTTCTTTAATCCTAGCTTTTTAGCATGTTCATTTGCAAGATTTAAGAAGTTTTTCTCACTTCCTGCAAGAAGTTCTGCTAAAGCGATACTAGATCCATTTGCAGAGAATATAACAATAGAATGATATAATTCTTTTACAGTATATTGACGTCCTTTTTCGAACGGTACATTAGAGAATTCATTATTACGAGAGACTTCATAAGCGTAATCAGAAATATTTACTTTCGTATCCCATGTGATTTTTCCTTCTTTAATTGCTTCTAAAACAGCGTAAACAACAATTAATTTCGACATACTAGCAATAGCTAGCAATTCATCTGGATTTTGCTCGTGAAGTATTTTTCCTGTATCTGCATCAAATAAAAGTGCAGCGGCTGCCTCAATATGTATTTTTTCTTCCGCATGGGATGTTGTTACTCCTAAGGAAGAAATTGACAATACAAGCAATAGTAAAATAGACAAAATTTTTTTCATATAGATTATCACCTTCGCATCGTTATTTAGCATATAGCTCGTATCATTTTAGCATATCTTTACATATAAAAAGGTTACAATTTTACAATAAATTTGAAAAAATGTCGGTTTTTCTTCAAAAGTGCAGAAAAAAGGGGATTTTTGAGGATAAATATAGAGAAGAATAAAAAAAGGAACGAATTTCGTTCCTTTTCACCATTTATATGTGTAAAAATTTCTCTACTTTTTCGTCTGGTAAAATGTTTCCAACGAAGAATGTTCCAAATTCACCATAACGAGCACTTACTTCATCGAAGCGCATTTCATATATAAGTTTTTTAAATTGAAGAACATCGTCAGCGAATAATGTTACGCCCCATTCGAAATCGTCGAATCCAACAGATCCTGAAATCACTTGGCGTACTTTACCTGCGTATTGACGGCCAATTTTACTATGACTGTACATCATTTTTTTACGCTCTTCCATAGGAAGCATGTACCAGTTGTCATCACCTTGGCGACGCTTATCCATTGGATAGAAGCAAATATGATTTGCTTTCGGCAATTCAGGATATAAGCGAGCTAAAATTTGCGGGTTTTGGTATGGATCCTCATCAGCTGGAAGATAGTTGCTTAATTCAACAACAGATACGTAAGAATATGCAGGAACCATATATTCAGCTAAAGTTGTTTTATTCAATTCTGTCTCAATTTCATTTAACTCTTCCATTGTTGGACGTAAAATCATAAGCATAATATCAGCTTTTTGGCCAACAACTGTATACATTGCGTGACTACCTTTTTTCGCAGTAGCTACTTCGTTCCATTTTTCAACGACATTTAAAAATTCAGACACTGCTTGTCCGCGTTCGTCGCTAGATAATGTTTTCCATGCAGCCCAATCAATAGAACGTAAATCATGTAAACAATACCAGCCATCTAACGTTGTTGTTGCTTCACTCATTCTATTCACCTCAGTTAATGATAGTTTTACACGTTAACTATAGCATATATAGTTTTAAAATCATCTATATAAAACCTTGGCGCATAAAATTGTCACATTTAAGTGTTTAAGCAAGGTGAATTTAACGGCTGAATTTTATGAAAATATAATCATTTTTATTTTATCTATTTTTTGGGAGCTATAAGTTTAAAATATAGAAGAAAAGCAGTATTCTTAAAGATAGAGTTTTTTTAACATATGTAGGAGGGTTTATTCGTGAGCAACTTATTTACAACAGTAAAAGAAAAAGTTCAAGGAAAAGGCATTTCTATCGTACTTCCTGAAGGAACTGATGAAAGAATTTTAGGCGCTGCAGAGCGTTTAGCAAAAGAAGAGTTAGTAAAACCAATCTTAGTTGGTAATAGAGAAGAAATTAGCGCAAAAGCTGCTAGCATGAATTTAACATTAGCAGGCGTTGATATTTACGACCCAGCTACATACGAAGAAATGGATGCAATGGTAGCATCTTTCGTTGAACGCCGTAAAGGTAAAGCAACTGAAGAAGACGCTCGCAAAATCCTTAAAGACGAAAACTACTTCGGTACAATGCTTGTATACATGGGCAAAGCACACGGTCTAGTAAGTGGTGCAGCTCATTCTACAGCTGATACAGTTCGTCCAGCACTTCAAATTATTAAAACAAAACCAGGCGTTACAAAAACTTCTGGCGTATTCATCATGGTACGTGAAGAAGAGAAATATGTATTCGCTGATTGCGCAATTAACATTGCACCAAACAGCCAAGATTTAGCTGAAATCGGTATCGAAAGTGCGAAAACTGCTGAGTTATTCGGCATTGATCCACGCGTTGCTATGTTAAGTTTCTCTACAAAAGGTTCTGCGAAATCTCCAGAAACAGAAAAAGTTGTAGAAGCAACTCGCATTGCAAAAGAAATGGCTCCTGAGTTAACTTTAGATGGAGAATTCCAATTCGATGCTGCATTCGTACCATCTGTAGCTGAGAAAAAAGCTCCAGGTTCTACAATTAAAGGTGATGCTAACGTATTCGTATTCCCAAGCTTAGAAGCTGGTAATATCGGCTACAAAATCGCTCAACGTTTAGGTAACTTCGAAGCAGTAGGACCAATCTTACAAGGCTTAAACATGCCTGTAAATGACCTATCTCGTGGATGTAACGAAGAAGAAGTGTACAAGTTAGCTTTAATTACAGCAGCTCAAGCACTTTAATTCTATAATGAATTGAAATAAAGACCGTCGCTATTATAGCGACGGTCTTTATTTTTCTAAACCAAGTGCTTTATTATTACGATCAATAATACGTTGTAAATTCGTCTCATATAAAGAAATCTCATCTATTGTTAATTGAGATGGTGTTAACTTTGGAGCGAATTGCTGCAATGTTTTTAAAAGACGCATCATTAAATCTTGTACTGTAATGGTTTCACCAAGTAATTCTGAGAGTGAGGCCATCGTACTTGGTACAATTTCAGGGTACGTAAAGCGTGTTTCTTCCCCTTGAATTGCTAGGTTGTAGAAATCACGAACGAGTGCGGCACGCTCAGAGCCACTTCCGGTAGCGCAGAGATAGATTTGGACAGCGACACCTCCGCGAATACGACGTTGTGAAATACCAGCGAATTTTTGATCGCGAATACTTAAGTCATAACTACCAGGACAGTAAGAGCCGACAATTTCTTTTGCCTCGATAGTAACGTCGTAATCCTTTAACATCTCCTTAATCAAATGCCACATTGTATCGTATCCAAGGTCAATATCGATACCTTTTTCTGTTTCTTGGAATAAAAGTGATACGTTTAAAACACCTTCATCAAGCCCGACCGCAAGCCCGCCAGAATTACGGACAATAACATTGAAGTTGTTTTGTTTTAAAAAAGAAATACCTTCTTCTAAATGCGGAAGGCGTGAATCTTGAATGCCAAGGACAATTGTATTGTGATGAACCCAAGAACGCATTGTTGCGGCTGACTTGCCATTTCCAATGCTTGTGCATAATGTGTCATCCATTGCGAATGACTGAAGTGCATGGAATGTTGGTCCCAAACTAGATTGATCTACAATGCGCCACTCTGGCTGAGATAAAATGGAACGGGAATTGCTCATATAACT
Organism: Bacillus cereus group sp. MYBK15-3; assembly: GCF_051916765.1. Classification (NCBI taxonomy): domain Bacteria; kingdom Bacillati; phylum Bacillota; class Bacilli; order Caryophanales; family Bacillaceae; genus Bacillus; species Bacillus cereus group sp. MYBK15-3. The sequence goes on along the minus strand of NZ_JBQAHG010000009.1, from coordinate 71,785 downwards.
AACCCCTTATCTTTAAAATGACAATCTCTATTATAGCAAAAAATGAAGAATGGAGTTTTCTCACATATAAAGGGGGAGCTTAGAGGTGAAATAATAAAAAGGATGCATTACATGCATCCTTTTTATTCTGCAATTTTTTCTAAATTACCGTTTCGGTCCATTCGGAAAGATGTTTGAGAACGTTCTTCGTCATCCATGACTGCCAATTTACGAGCTCGGTTCATAATGTTCATAAGTGTTTCGTAATCTTCTTGTACAGTATGAGATTGCTTTTCTAATTTTTCTAGTTTCTTTTCTAGTTCCTCATTCCGAAGGATTTGTGCTTTAATTTCTTGTTTCAATCTCGTATTCTCGTTTTCAAGAGCTGTCACTTTTATATTTGAAGATCCGACTGTTTGTAAAAAATAAATAACATCTTGCATTGTCATAGAGCTTCTTGCAGCAGGAGCAGTAGATTCTTGATATGGAATAGCTTCTTTATATTGTACGATTGATTCTTCTTGTACTAATTCTTCATAATCAGTTATCGAATCTGAAGCTGGTGGTGTATAAAGTAAACGTTTTTTCGCTTGTTCACCGCTTGCAGCACGCATTTTATCTTTACGATGTTTTTTTGCTAGTTGAAGAGCTTGTTCATAGCTATAGCGAACAACAGCATTCCAGCGGAAACCACAAGCAGCAGATGTACGATTTAACTGATCCCCTACTTCCTCAAATGCATTTAATTGCGTACTTCCTTCTCTAACATGACGAAGTACCGTTTCAGCAAGTAATAAATCATCCTCATCTGTCCAAGCATCTTGTCTTACTTTCATAGATTCAACTCCCTTTCTTTTTATGAACTTCCTATTTTTATAATGGGCAAAAAAATAAACTTTTATACAAAGCTTTTAAAAATATGGTAGATTTCGATGAAAGGTAAAAATTTTCCCATGAATGGTGAGTACTTCTGTAGGAGAGCATATAAAATATGTAGCATTATGTAGAGAATAGGCTTTGTAGGGAAACTTGCAACGAGCTTCAAAGAGCGGTAAAATACCATTTAGTGTTTATTTTTAAACGTACTTGAGAAAAGTTTAAAATAGAGGAAGTGTTATATAATGGGAAACGAGTTTCGCGTGTGCGATGACTGTCAGGCAACGAACGTTAAAACGTTAGTTCCGAAGTTAAAAAAAGTAGATTCATGTGCAACGATTGAAGTTGGATGTCAGTCTTACTGTGGTCCTGGTCGTAAAAAATCATTCGCATTTGTAAATAACCGTCCAGTTGCGGCTCCAACAGAAGATGAGTTAATCGCAAAAATTGAAGCAAAGTTAAATAAGTAAGAAAAAGAAGAGTGAAAAGATTACTCTTCTTTTTTATGCCCATAAGAGGAATAATTTATTCTGCGAAAGTACTCTTGTGTGGACGAACGTTTTCTAAAGGATAGACACAACTTTTGTATTAAAATTCCAATTTATATAAATTTATATTTCAAAATAATGGTTGACAGTCTTTTAAAGCGATAGGTAGAATAGAAGTGTCTGATTCTGATAATCATTATCAGGAGAATAACAATTCACCTAATTTTTTTATTACTATTTGAGAATAAATTTCATTTCAATAAATATATGTTGTTAGTTAGGATGGTTGAGGGATGGAAGCGAGCGCAAACAGTATAGAACAGCAAGAAGAGAATGTTAAAGAGATTAAGAGCAGACCGCTTATCGCTTCTATTATTTTAGTAGCGGGTACAGTTTTGTTAGCTTTAAGCATGGCAGTTTCTATTTCTTTTGGGGCTGCAGATATTAGTTTAAAGACTGTATGGCAAGCTGTATTTCAGTTTGATGGATCTATTACACATCATAATGTAATTCAAGAGCTTCGCATGCCTAGAGCAATAGGGGGCGTAGTTGCAGGTGCCTTTTTAGCGGTATCAGGAGCAATTATGCAAGGTATGACGCGAAATCCACTTGCTTCACCATCGTTAATGGGGATTACAGATGGGGCTGTATTTGGAATTGCAATTATGTATGCATTTTTTCCTAATTCACCTTATTTAATGTTTGTTATCGCATCTTTTATTGGAGCTGCGTTTGGTGCAAGCATTGTATATGGAATTGGGTCTTCTTCACCAGGTGGATTAACACCTGTGAAATTAGCTTTAGCAGGTGCAGCTATTAGTGCTTTATTAGGGGCAATTTCATCTGGAATCGCATTGTATTTCAATCTTGCCCAAGAGGTAAGCATGTGGAATGCAGGCGGGGTTGCTGGAGTGAAATGGCAAAGTATTAATATGTTAGTGCCAATTGGCCTTGTTTGTCTTTTTATCGCAATTATGATGTCGAGATATATTACAATTTTGAGCTTCGGTGAAGAAATTGCAATTGGACTTGGTCAAAATACGACATTAATTAAATTTATCGGAACAGTACTTGTTCTTGTTTTAACGGGTTCCGCAGTTTCCATGGCAGGATCAGTTGGATTTGTTGGTCTTGTAATTCCGCATATGACTCGTTTTCTTGTAGGCTCGGACTATAGATGGGTTATTCCATGTTCTGCGGTCTTAGGCGGGCTGTTAATTGAATGTGCAGATATGTTATCTCGCGTTATTAACCCGCCATTTGAAACGCCAATTGGAGCAATTACAGCGCTAATTGGGGTTCCATTCTTCCTCTACTTAGCACGTAATGAAGGGAGAGGAAAGATGTGAGGACGAGTGTCTTAACAAAAAAGAACATTTCTATATTAACGATTTTAGTAGGACTAATCGTTTCTATATTTCTTATTAGTTTAAATACAGGAACTTTTAAAATCCCGCCAATGGACGTATTAAAGTCATTGGTTGGACTAGGGGCTGAAGATCAGTCTGTTATTTTATTTGAATTCCGTATGCCGCGTATGGTAATTGCTATACTAGTCGGATCTGCTTTAGCTATGTCAGGTGCGATTTTGCAAGGTTTATCACGAAATCCGCTTGCTGATCCAGGTATTATAGGTATTAATGCTGGAGCGGGATTAACAGTTGTTATATTCGTCTACTTCTTCTTCGGGAAAGTAGGGACTGGTACATTTTTATCTGTATTCATTCTTCCATTCTTCGCACTAGTTGGAGCGATATTAGCAGCGGTAATTATTTATTTACTAGCATGGAAAGACGGCGTTTCATCGACTCGATTAATACTTGTCGGTATTGCCGTTGCAGCTGGATTTGGAGCTGTTAGTTTAATTTTCTCTATGAAGATGACATCTAACGATTTTCGTTTTGCTACGATTTGGCTGGCGGGAAGTCTATGGGGTACAGATTGGAAATTCGTATTAAGTGTACTTCCATGGATGGTTATTTTCTTACCGCTTGCTATAAGTAAAGCACACATATTAAATGTAATGAACCTAGGCGATTCTACAGCAGTTGGCCTTGGTGTAAACGTAGAAAAAGAAAGACGTAAATTATTATTTATTGCAGTTTGTTTAGCAGGTGCATCTGTTGCTGTTGCGGGCGGAATTGGCTTTATTGGTTTAATGGCCCCGCATTTAGCAAGGCGCCTTGTTGGTGGTAAACATCAAATTATGTTGCCCACAGCAGCGCTAATAGGAACGTTTTTACTTTTATTCGCAGACGTAATTTCAAGAAGTGTATTAACAACTTCAGAAATACCAGTCGGTCTTGTTATTTCTGTAATTGGTGCACCATATTTCATTTATTTACTTATGAGGACAAAATAAAGGGAGGCTTTTCGTATGGCAACTTTAGCGGTGGATGCGGTATCTGTTGGCTATAATGAAGGTTTAATTATTGATGGTTTAACAGTTGAAATTCCGGAAGGGAAAATTACAACAATTATTGGACCAAATGGTTGTGGGAAGTCCACATTATTAAAAACGGCGTCTCGTATTTTGAAGGCAAAGCAAGGTACTGTTTATCTTGACGGAAAAGCAATTGAGAAACAGCCAACGAAAGAAATTGCAAAGAAAATGGCGATTTTACCACAAACTGCAGAAGTGCCAACGGGTCTTACTGTATTTGAGCTTGTGTCATATGGAAGATTCCCTCATCAAAAAGGGTTTGGCACGTTGAAAGAAGAGGATTATCGCTACATTAACTGGGCACTTGAAGTGACAGGAATGAAAGAATTTGCGAATCGTCCAGCAGAAGCGCTATCAGGTGGCCAACGTCAACGTGTTTGGATCGCAATGGCTCTTGCACAAGGAACAGAATTACTTGTATTGGATGAACCAACAACGTACTTAGATATGGCTCATCAATTAGAAGTATTAAACTTATTGAAAAAGTTAAATGAAGAAGAAGGTAGAACGATTGTTATGGTTATCCATGACTTAAACCACGCTTCTCGTTTCTCTGATCATATGATTGCATTAAAAGCAGGTAAGTTAATGAAACAAGGAACGCCAGATGAAGTTATGACAAGTGAAACACTTCGCAGTGTATTTGAGATTGAAGCTCAAATCGTTCCATGTCCAGTAAACTGTAAGCCAATTTGTTTAACATATGATTTAGCGATGATTAGTAATCAATTGCGTAAAAAAGCATAAGTAGAACCCCCTCGTAAAGAGGGGGGCTTCTAATGGACGTTGAGCTTCTTATATATGAATGGGAAGTTGAACGCCCGTTAGAATGGGTTATTAACAACAGTTAATAAATATATATTAATTAATTGTTATCTTTGTTTCTTATAGTTCATTGTAACTTATAAGATAAATACAGCTAGAAGGAGTGGGAACATGAAGAATTTTAAAATGGCACTATTAGCAATGGTACTAGTTGTGACTTCTGTACTATTTGCAGCTTGTTCTAACAAAGAAGAAGAAAAGAAAGCAGATGCAAAGACTGAAGAGCGCACTGTAAAACATGCAAAAGGGGAAATTAAAATTCCTGCAAACCCAAAGAAAATTGCTGACCTTAGTGGTTCAACAGAAGAATTATTAATTTTCGGTATGAAACCGGTTATTACTGCTAATACATCTCAAGAAAAAATTGATGCACATATTGAAAAGAAACTAAAAGACGTTAAACCAGTTGGTTCTGCTTGGGGCGATAAAATTAACATTGAAGCAGTAGCTGCTGCAAAACCAGATTTAATTCTTGTAAATAATCGTCAAGAAAAGATTTATGATCAATTATCTAAAATTGCACCAACAGTTATGTTAAACACTCCATTAGATCAATGGCGTCCAAAATTCGAAGAAGTAGGTCAAATCTTCGGTAAAGAAAAAGAAACAAAAGAATGGTTCAAAAAGTATGATGAAAAAGCAAGCAAATTACATGACAAAATCGTCGCTAAAACTGGTGAAGCAACATTTATGAAAATGGCTGCATATCCAAATGCTTTCCGCGTATATGGTGATTACGGTTACGGTAGCGTAATCTTTAATGATTTAAAACTACCAGCAGTTAAAGGTACACCAACTGATAAACCGTTAGTACAAGTACAAAAAGAAGCTTTAATCGATTACAACCCAGATTACTTATTCGTATTTACAACTGGTGACGGTTCTCAGCGCTTAAAAGAATTCCAAGAAGAATCAATTTGGAAAAACATGAACGCTGTTAAAAATAACCACGTATTTACAATTAAAAATGAAGACTTAAACAAAGGTTACTTCCCACTAGGGAAAGATATGATCTTAGACGAAGTTGCTGAATTCGTTTTAGGTAAATAATGTATAAAGGAAATCACTTTTACTTCGGTAAAGGTGATTTTTTCTTTTTATAAAGGGAATTAATACAGTCTTTCATTTCTTTCTGTTTCTCATTTCGTTTATAATATAAAGTAAGAATGTAGTAAAGAAAGGGGGATGTCGGAAAGTGGTATATTTAAACGACAAACTCAGCGAAACAAAAGTGTTTAAAGACCCAGTACATAAATATGTGCACGTGCGTGATCGTGTTATTTGGGATTTAATCGGAACGAAAGAATTTCAACGCTTGCGCCGTATTAAGCAGCTTGGAACGACATTTTTTACATTTCACGGTGCAGAGCATAGTCGCTTTACTCATTCGTTAGGTGTATACGAAATTATTCGTCGTATGATTGATGATGTGTTTGATGGCAGACCAAATTGGAATGCTGAAGATAGATTGTTATGCTTATGTGCGGCATTACTTCATGATGTCGGTCACGGCCCATTTTCTCACTCGTTTGAAAAAGTATTTTCATTAGATCATGAGAAATTTACGCAAAAGATTATCGTAGGCGATACGGAGATTAATGATGTATTAAGTCGTGTTGATAAGGAGTTTCCACAAAAGGTAGCAGATGTAATTGCAAAAACATCTACTAATAAATTAGCGATTAGTATGATTTCGAGCCAAATTGATGCGGATCGTATGGATTATTTATTAAGAGATGCTTATTTTACAGGCGTAAAGTACGGAAACTTCGATATGGAACGTATACTGCGTGTAATGCGTCCGTATGGGAATCAAGTAGTCATTAAAAATAGTGGTATGCATGCTGTTGAGCATTACATTATGAGTCGTTATCAAATGTATTGGCAAGTATATTTCCACCCGGTAACACGAAGTGCAGAAGTTATTTTAACGAAGATTTTACACCGTGCGAAATCACTGCACGAGAAGTATTATACATTTAAAAATCATCCTGTTCATTTCTATTCTTTATTTGAAGAAGAAGTAACAGTAGAGGATTATTTAAAGTTAGACGAGAACGTTATGTATTACTACTTCCAAGTATGGCAGGAAGAAGAAGATTCAATTTTAAGTGATTTATGCCGCCGTTTTATGAATCGAAATCTATTTAAATATGTAGAGTTTACAGATAAACACGGTTTAGATAATTGGATGGAATTAAGTAGTTTATTTAAAAAGATTGGACTTGATCCGGAGTATTATTTAGTAGTTGATTCAACATCAGACTTACCGTATGACTTTTATCGTGCAGGAGAAGAAGAAGAGCGTCTACCAATCCTACTTCTTATGCCAAACGGAGAACTTAGAGAGCTTTCACGTGAGTCGGATATTGTTGAGGCGATTACAGGTAAGAAAAGAACGGATCAAAAGCTATTCTATCCGCATGATTTAATCTATGAAGATGGAAGAAAAGGAAAATATAAAGAGAGAATTATTGAGTTGTTAGAAGGAAAGAAATAAGAAGCAGCTAATGGCTGCTTCTTATGAAAAAACTTGAAATTATTTGTCGCTTAAGCGTTTTCCGCCAACTGCATAATGGTTTTTAGACATTTCTTCGATGAAAACAACGATGTTTTCTTCAGGAGCACCAGTAGTTTCGCTTACTGCTGCTGTTACTTTCTCAGCAAGAGCTTTCTTTTGTTCTTCTGTGCGTCCTTCTAGCATTTTCACTGTTACGTATGGCATGTACAATCGCTCCTTTTATGTAAGTTACACTCTTATTATAGCGGATTATGGGGAAGAACAATCGAAAAAACAAATAATTTCTTTTTTTGACATATGGAAGAGGAGATGAAGCATGGATCAGTTATTTAGATACCCGTTGCACCAAATTCCTTTGGTAGCAATGGCCATTATTATCGCATTATCAGTTCATGAATTTGCACATGCATATGTAGCATATAAATTTGGAGACGATACAGCAAAGAGACAAGGCCGTTTAACGTTATCACCGATGGCACACTTAGATCCTATAGGTTTGATTGCAGTATTAATTCTTGGATTCGGTTGGGCAAGACCGGTTCCTGTTAACCCATATAACTTTAAAAGACCGCGTCTTGCAGGTATATTAGTTTCAATTGCAGGGCCGATTAGTAACTTAATTTTAAGCGCAATTGGTTTAATTATTTGGTATAGCTTAGTAAAATTTGGTGTATTATACTCAATTCCATCTGCAGTAGCAGATACGTTAGCTCAATTTTTCCAGATTTTTATTATGCTGAATATCGTTTTACTTGTATTTAACTTATTACCGATCCCGCCACTTGATGGGTATCGAGTTGTGGAAGATTTAGCGCCAGCAAATATTCGCGCGAAAATGACACAGTATGAAAAATACGGGGCAATTGCGTTATTAATTCTCGTTATTACACCGCTTAGTAATTACACAATTCAACCTATTTTCCAGGTAGTTATTCCGCATGTATTTGTATTTTTAGATAGCATCATTGCGCCTATTTTTGGCCTTTTATAATTTTTAAGTGAGGAGGATTTTACATATGACAGAGAAAAAGAAAAAAATCGGTTTTAATATCGTGAAAAATGATTCAACAGATGGACATGGTGGATTTGGTGTTGGGGCATTAAGCTTAGAAAACATTTCACCTGTATTTGTTGATGTACTAGAGAAAACTGCATTCGTTGATATTGGTGCGATGCACGCGCGTAGTACAGTAGAAAAAGGTATTAAGTTTTTAACAAATAAAGATGAAGTTCCAAACGGAAAACCATTTTGGCTTGTTTGGGTAACGATTGAAAGAACTGCGACAGGTGCGTATTACGCAGGTGTAACAGCTTGTGAAATGACAGTAGACCGTGAAATTCGCCGCGGATATAAATCACTTCCAGAGCACGTAAATAAAATGGATAAATCATTGAAGCGTCACATTATGGTTGACCATATGGATGAATCATCTAAAAAGGTACTTGGTACGTTCTTGAAAGAACATAATGAAGCGATTTGGAACGAATCTAGTGAAGAATTGCGCCGTGCATTATTAAGTGAATAAAAAATAGCTGACGGATGCCCGTCAGCTATTTTTTTTACCAAGGAAGATATTTTTTCCACCAACTTGTTTTTTTCTTTTCTTCAGTCGTTTTTTCAAATTCTTCTTTATCATCGACGTGATCCATACAATATTCAGTCGGTTCGGTACCTTTAGCGAAATACATTTTCACAGAAATAGGACAATTTTTTGTAGCAATTTTACCGTTCTCTGGATTGATATTAACCGCTACGACGTCACCTGGTTGTTTAAATTCTTTTTTTGGTTGTCCATCTAACCCTTTCTCCATCGTATCAGTCCATATTTTCTTCGCATATCCTTGTTCTGCTACGTTTGAAATAGATTTAGGTTGATCATATCCGACCCACACACCAGTTACGATTTGCGGAGTAAATCCGATCATCCAACTATCCGTTTCAGTAGAACCAGATTTGCCGGCATATGTTCTTGATAGTTTGGATAACATCGATTGACCAGTTACAGCAGCATAGCTGCTTAGTTTCTTATTAAACATACCGGTCATCATTTCTTCCATTACAAACGCTTTGCTCTTGTCGAGAACTTGTTTACTCTCTAAATGAGCATCGTATAATATATTTCCTTCATGATCCATAATGCGGCGAATGAAAGTAGGTTTTACTTCTTTTCCACCATTTGCGAACATGCTATAAGCGTTAACCATTTCAATTGGTTTTACTGGTGATGTACCAAGAGCTAGAGAAGGCACATCTTTTAATGCACTTTTAATTCCAAATTGTTTCGCTGTTTTTGCAAGCGCGTCATCGCCTAAAAACAAATTCGTTTTCACAGCATAAATGTTATCAGAGACTGCGAGAGCTTGTGCCATCGTTACGAAATCATCTGCATAATAATCTTTATAGTTCTTCGGTTTATACTTTGAAACGCCGTCACCTAAGGTGAATACAGTATATTCGCTTTTTAAGCGCGTAGCAGGCGTGAATCCTCGTTCTAATGCCGCATAATATAGAAATGGCTTAAATGTAGAACCAGGCTGACGAATGGCTTGTGTAGCCCTGTTAAATTGACTCGTAGTATAATCAGTTCCACCAACAAGAGCAGCCACTTCACCTGTCTTTGGATTCATAGAGACGAGAGCAGTTTGTATGTTTGTTGTGTCAGGTATGTGATCTTTTACAGCTTGTTCTGCTACAGCTTGTAGTTTAGGGTCTAGCGTTGTATAAATTCGCAAGCCACCCCGTTGTAAAGCTTGTTCGTCTAATCCAACATCACGAAGGAGCGAAGCTTGTACAGCATCTTGGAAATATGGTGCGACCTCTGCTACTTTTTTCGTATCTAATGAGGAAAAAGTTAGTGGCTCTTTCTTCGCTAAGGCTGCTTGTTGCTTCGTAATATATCCTTGTTCTACCATTTCATCTAATATGAGAGCTTGTCGTCCTTTCGCACGATCCTCTTTCAAAAAGGGAGAATAGACACTTGGCCCTTTCGGGATACCTGCGAGCATACTAGCTTCTGCTAATGTTAACTCTTTTGCCGTTTTATCGAAATATAGACGGGATGCAGCTTCGATGCCATAAGCGCCATGTCCGTAATAAATTGTATTTAAATATCCTTCTAAAATATGATTTTTATTATAATTCACCTCAAGGCGAATTGTGTACATTGCTTCTAATAGTTTACGTTTCCACGTTTTATCATGATCTAAGTAAAGGTTACGAGCATACTGTTGTGTAATCGTACTAGCACCTTGGACTTTTGCCATCGCTTTTAAATCGGCAACAATGGCACCAGCAATACGTTTCATATCGAAGCCATGATGTTTGTAGAATCGTTGATCTTCAATAGATAGTGTCGCCTCTTTTACATAAGGTGAAATTTCATTAAGAGATACATTGTAACGTTTTTGCATTTCATTACTTTGTCCTATAACAGTGTCATCATTTGCGTAAAAGACGCTTGTTTGCGGGACCGCAACAGGAGGAGGTCCCATAATTTTTGCAACTATAATAATAACAAAAAAAGAAAAAACGAAGAAAAGGACGCAAGAAAACATTGCGGTGAAGAAAAGACGTTTATATTTTTTAAGTTTTGGATTCATAGTTTGATCCATCTTTTTTCAGCCCCTCATTAATACAAGCGTTATTGTATTAGTATTGAGGGTTTTCATTTATTTTAAACAATGAAATTTCGAAAATAAAAAAGCCCCTTCCATTAAGAAAGGAGCTCAAAGGCACGTGCTGGCCAATCAGTAATGATGACATCTACACCATAATCAATCATAGTTTGTAAATCTTTGTATTCATTAATTGTATACGGACGGAAAACATACCCTTGCTCTTGTGCTAACTGCACAAATTCTTTCGTTAATAACTGGAAGTTTGGATGTAATCCATTTGCTTCTCTATGTTTTGCTTCGGCAATTGGATCAGCAAGTGGTGTATCATATAAAATTGCTCTTGGGATTTCAGGAGCAATTTCTGCTAATAATGAAACAGAGTCATGGTTAAATGATGAAAATACAATTTGATTAGAAAGATGATATTCACGCACAAGTGCAACAGCTTTTTCCTCAATATTTGGGTAATGAATAACATCTGTCTTTAATTCAATATTTAGTTGTAAGTTCGTTGTAGAAAGCCAAATGAAAACCTCACGCAACGCTGGGATTTTTGCTTCATGGAAAGAAGGGTCTTTATAGCTACCAGCGTCCAATGATTGTAGTTCCTCTACCGTTTTTTCCGAAACAAGTCCAACGCCATTTGTTGTACGATCGACGGTTTCATCGTGAATTACGACAAGTTCACCATCTTTTGATAAGTGGACATCGAGTTCAATTCCGTGAGCGCCAATGCGTTCTGCTTCTTGGAAGGCAATCATCGTATTTTCGGGATGTGTTCCTTTTACTCCGCGGTGAGCGAAAATAAGTGGTTTACTCATGTGAAATTCTCCTTATTATCTCTTTTCTTTCATTATGAAACTGCTTTAGGGAAAATACAATTGAATATGACAAACATTTACAAAAGTCTAACAGTTGCACAAAAGTTAACGTTAACGTAAAATGTAATAATCAAGTGAAGGGAGGAATAAACATGTATAAAATTGATGAAGTAACAAAGCAAGTTGGTTTGACAAAACGTACACTTCGTTATTATGAGGAAATTGGTTTAATTCATCCCCCTGAACGTAGTGAGGGGAACATTCGCCTGTATACAGACGAGGATATCGCCAGAATTAAAAAAATTGTGGAAGCGAAAGAAGTGTTAGGAATTACGCTTCAAGAGATGCAGCATTTTTTATCGTTAAAAGAAAGAATGGAGCAAAGAAGAAGTAGTGAAAATCCTCGTGACCGTGAAGTGATTCAAGAAATTAAAGAGATGCTTGAACAACAAGTGCAAACGTTAGACGAGAAAATGGAGCAAATGCAGCGTGTAAAGGCAGAGCTTGAAGATAGCTTACATCGTGCAGTGACATTTTTAGAGAGCACAAAAGGAGAATGATCAAAATGGAGAGCAAACAAAAATTAGGGAGATTGATTACAGTGGTGGCTACCTTCCTTGCCTTTTCGGGTATAGGGGTAGTCGACCCAATTTTACCAAGCATTGCTGAACAAATTGGTGCATCGCATTGGCAAGTAGAGATGTTATTTACGGCATATATTTTAACGATGGCAATTATGATGTTACCAGCTGGAATATTCGCATCGAGATTTGGTGATAAACGAATGATGACGATTGGTCTTGCGATCGTGACTATATTTGCGTTTATATGCGGTATATCGCAAACGATTGCTCAATTATCTCTTTTCCGCGCAGGATGGGGATTAGGAAATGCGATGTTCTTCGCAACGGCGATGACATTATTGATTGCATTAAGTAAAGAAGTTCATGAAGCAGTAGGATTGTATGAAGCAGCTATCGGTTTAGGGATGGCAGGCGGACCGTTATTAGGCGGGATATTAGGTGGACATTCTTGGCGCTACCCATTTTTTGCGACGAGTATTTTAATCTTCTTAGCATTTATTTTAGTTTTCTTTTTTGTAAAAGAACCGGAGCGAAAAGTGAAGCGTAAAGCGGCAGGCGTAGGAGAATTACTTAACTTAGTTAAATATAAACCGTTTATGCAAGGTGCGATTTCAGGAATGTTATACTACTACGGATTTTTCGTTGTGTTAGCATATTCACCACTTATTATGCATTTATCTGCTATTCAATTAGGGTTTGTGTTTTGCGGATGGGGATTAGCGTTAGCTTACGGTTCTGCAATTTTAGCCCATAAGCTAGAAGGTAAATATGAGCCGAAAACATTGTTGAAAGGAAGTTTACTCGTATTTGCGCTTTTCTTAATTGCGCTATTCTTTGTAAAAATTATGTGGTTACAAATTGTATTAATTGTTCTATCAGGATTAGCATCTGGATTAAATAATGCATTATTTACAAGTTATGTAATGGATATTTCACCTTATGAAAGATCTGTTACATCAGGTGTTTATAACTTCGTTCGTTGGTTAGGTGGTGCAATTGCGCCAATCTTATCAGGGGTCATCGGTCATACTGTTTCACCGCAAAGTCCGTTTTTAGTCGGTGGAATTGTTGTATTAGTTGGTTGCGTAATGCTTTTAATTCCGATTCGAAAACCGGTAGAAATAGAGAAAAAGGCCCTTTCTTAAGAAAGGGCTTTTTTTATGCATAGATATTGGAGCCCTCTGACTAAAATATATTTTCGCTATTTTTTTACTTTTAACTATACTTTTTGGATGTTTTGTTTTATTTTTGTTAGGGGACATTAATGATGTCCCTATTATAAATTTGCATTGAAAGGCGTGATTGTACGATGGAACTATGGTTCACTGAAAAACAAACAAAACATTTTGGGATTACGGCGCGTATTAACCGCACATTACATACGGAGCAAACAGAATTCCAAAAATTAGATATGGTTGAAACGGAAGAGTTCGGAAACATGCTTATTTTAGATGGCATGGTTATGACAACAGAAAAAGATGAGTTCGTTTATCATGAAATGGTAGCGCACGTACCTTTATTTACACATCCAAACCCTGAAAACGTATTAGTTGTTGGCGGCGGTGATGGCGGTGTTATTCGTGAAGTATTAAAACACCCAAGTGTAAAGAAAGCAACTCTTGTTGAAATCGATGGAAAGGTAATTGAGTACTCTAAACAATACTTACCATCAATTGCAGGCGCATTAGATAATGAGCGTGTAGAAGTAAAAGTAGGAGATGGCTTCCTACACATCGCAGAGAGCGAAAATGAATATGACGTAATTATGGTAGATTCTACTGAGCCAGTAGGACCAGCAGTAAACTTATTTACGAAAGGTTTCTACGCTGGAATCTCTAAAGCGTTAAAAGAAGACGGTATTTTCGTTGCACAAACGGACAACCCTTGGTTTACACCAGAATTAATTACAACTGTGTTTAAAGACGTAAAAGAGATCTTCCCTATTACTCGTTTATACACAGCGAACATTCCAACTTACCCAAGTGGTCTTTGGACGTTCACAATTGGATCTAAAAAACATGATCCATTACAAGTAAGTGAAGAGCGTTTCCACGAAATCGAAACGAAATACTACACAAAAGAATTACACAACGCAGCGTTCGCATTACCAAAATTTGTTGGCGATTTAATTAAGTAAGAAAATCGCGTTTGAACAAATAAAGTGTGAGTAGCTCATTTAAGGTGTTTGTCCAGAAGACTTGAACATGCTAGCTACTTACACTCCTGTAAAGAAAATCGTCTTCTTGTTATGAAACAGAAGACCCGGTAAATCGAGAAAGAGGAGCAATGCGCTCCAAATTTGAGAAATAGTGAAAGGTTGGGATACCTTAAGTTCCACATAAGGAGGAAAAGAATATGCGTTTTGATGAAGCTTATTCAGGTAAAGTATTTATTAAAAGTCATCCAAGTTTTGAAGAGTCAAAGGTAGTTATTTATGGGATGCCTATGGATTGGACAGTAAGTTACCGTCCGGGATCTCGTTTTGGCCCTGCACGTATTCGTGAAGTATCAATCGGTCTTGAAGAATATAGCCCGTATTTAGATCGTGAACTAGAAGAGGTAAAATATTTTGATGCGGGTGATATCCCATTACCATTCGGAAACGCACAACGCAGCTTAGACATGATTGAAGAGTATGTATCAAAACTTTTAGATGCCGATAAGTTTCCACTAGGTCTCGGCGGTGAGCACCTAGTGTCTTGGCCAATTTTTAAGGCAATGGCAAAAAAATATCCGGATTTAGCAATCATCCATATGGATGCTCATACTGATTTACGTGAGTCGTATGAAGGGGAGCCTTTATCCCACTCTACACCTATTCGTAAGGTGTGCGATTTAATTGGTCCGGAAAACGTATATTCTTTCGGTATTCGTTCTGGAATGAAGGAAGAATTCGAATGGGCAAAAGAAGTAGGTATGAACTTATATAAATTTGACGTATTAGAACCGTTAAAAGAAGTATTACCGAAACTGGCAGGACGCCCAGTTTATGTCACAATTGACATTGACGTATTAGACCCAGCTCACGCTCCTGGAACAGGAACGTTAGAAGCTGGAGGTATCACATCTAAAGAATTATTAGATTCCATCGTAGCAATTGCAAATTCAAATATAAATGTAGTTGGAGCAGACTTAGTAGAAGTAGCTCCAGTCTACGACCATAGTGATCAAACACCAGTCGCAGCAAGCAAATTCGTGCGGGAAATGCTGCTCGGTTGGGTGAAATAAAAGTGAAGCCGACTGTTTAGACCCGGTGACTAAGGTTCTTTCTTGCAAAAGGTGCTTTTTACCTTTTGGCAGGGAAGGTTCTTAGACGCAAGGGGCTAGGAGACGTAACTGGATAAAATAAAAGCGGAAGCGGCTCGCTCAGAATGTGAGGGGGATGGAGCTTCAGACGTAGAGGCGCTTTTTGCCTCGAAGGAAGAAGCGAAGCCACCAATCATTCTAGCCGCTGCAGCTAGATAAAATAAGAGCCCTCTATATGATTAGAGGGCTCTTATTTTGTCGTTATGTGTCGGTAAGTCGATATATTGAAAAAATCGCCGATATAATTCGAGTTGCGCCGATATATTAAAAAAACCGCCGATATAATTCGAGTTGCGCTGATATATTGAAAAAACCGCCGATATAATTTCATTTGCCGTTACGCAACACAAAAAAAAGCTATTCTCAAACGATGGGAATAGCTCTTTTTCTTATGCAACCTTCTCTTCCGAAGTAACTTCGCGAATTTCATCAGCAGAGCGGATTGGATATTTACGGAACACAATAGATCCAATGTATCCGACAATAGTGGTAACGATTCCACATAATATAGCAGCAATTGTTACTTTTACAACGTCATTAAATCCGAATAGGACAAGAAGACCTGGAATTGGTGATGCTGTTCCTGGTGCATTATTAACAAGCTGGAATAGCGATGTAATAATACCGGCAAGTGCACCGCCAACGAAATTTGTCATATAGATTGGAATTGGATTTGCTGAGACAACATCGGCTTGTGTTAAAGGCTCGATTGCTACAGCAATTGTATCTTTCTTTGAACAAATTTTTAATCGTTTAAAGAAAATAAAGTTCATCGGGGCTGAGGCCGCAACGGCAAGACTACCAATCGCCATTGGTAAACCTGTTAATCCAAGCATTGCAGTTAGTGCCATAGAACTCAGTGGAGAGGTAGAAATAACTGTTATTAATCCACCAAGCATAATACCCATAATGATAGGACTTTCTGTAGTTGCAACTGAAATCATAGAACCGATTTTACCGAGTGTTGCGTTAACAAGCGGATCCATAAGCATTGCCATTCCGCGTGAGATTGGTGCAGCGATAAATAGGATTGCTAAAAATTCCACGCCAGCTGGTAATTTCTTTTCGAGAAATTTCACGACGAAAGCACAAACGTATCCAGCGAAAAATCCTGGTAAAATACCGAATCCACTAGTAGCGATACCAATTAAAACAGCGTATACGGGGGAAACACCGATTGCTAATGCGACTAAAATCGCTGCTGCGACACCGCTCATACTACCGGAAGCTTCTCCTACTGATTGTAAAAAGTCATTATGAAACATTTCTCCACCTATATAACGGTGAAATGCTTCAATAAGAAAACTTGCGATTGCTGCATTAGCTAAAGCACCCATCGCCTTCATTCCATAAGGCGCACGGTAACTAAAAAGTGTAAATAGACAAAGTACAACAAGTAATAGTGCTAAACCTTGCAAGATAGCCATTTGAAAACTGTCTCCTTTGATTTTTGTAATAAAAATTCGTATCATTCAATAATAATATAAAAGTGTATGAAACGGAAAAATTTTTTCTTGGGAACTTGCTGTAAGAAAAATCCCTTACAATAATGTAAGGAAAGTGTAAGACTTTTAGATAGAGTATAGTATGCTCTTTTCCGTATAATACAAGTATAGATATAATACTAGTGAGAAAGAAGTGCAAACAGGAGGTTCATGTATGAAATTGGTAATTAAAGTTTTAGCTGTATTCGCCATTATTCTAGGTGGAACAGCGTATTATTTGAACACAAAAACAGAAGGTGTACATGCTTTTGTAGACAACTTCTTTTCAAATAAAGAAATACAAGATTATTATGCGGTTATAGATAAAGGTGAGAAAAAAGACGGAGAATACTTGTATACTTTTAAAGGGTATACAGAAGACGGAAAGTTACAGATCATTAAAAGAATGATGAACCGTGAATTGCATGCGGGGGCGTTTATAAAAATTTATGCAAAAGGTATGCAAGGAAAAGGATGGGCTGAAATCCCGAAAGAATCTATTCCACAAAAAGCGTTGGAAAAAATAGAAAAACCATAAAAGGAGCGACTCATTCGCTCCTTTTTAGTGCGTTAAAATAGTGATAGATGTTTTTTCCTTGTTAGAAATAATTTTTGCACGTCCACCAATTGGGAAAGTGAAAATCGGGGTTGTATGCCCGAAACTTGCGTTTGCAATGATAGGAATATGTGCAAGTTCAGGTTTTGAAGCAATCATTTCTTGAATGTCTTCTATCGTACATTCTGCACCTTTTTGCATCTTTCCTATAACGATTCCCTTTATGTATTCAAAATCTTGCTGCTGCATAAGGGAATGTAAATAACGATCAAAAGTTTTAAGAGTAGATGTTCCAGTTAAACTATCTTCTTCAATAAATAAAATTTTGTCCTTTAAATTTGGCATATATGGTGTACCTTGCAGTAAGTTAAATGTGCTCATATTGCCACCGATAATATCTCCTGTAGCTTCTCCTTCCTGAATTGAAACGTATCCTTTATTTTTAATAAATTCTCGATTTTTCTGATCTATATACCAAGAATCATCGCTCCATGTTTCAGATGGCAGGACTTCAATAGGCTCATTAGAAGTTAAGCACTTTAAAAAGTAATCGGTTGTATACTCGAGCCCTTTCTCCATTCCAAAGGAAGAGAAATGGGGTCCTGAATATGTAACGAGACCTGTTTTTGCGTAAATTGCATTATTTAAAGCAGTAATATCTGAATAACCACAGAAAAATTTCGGATTTTTACGAATTAGATCATAATCGAGATGTTTCAATAAACCATTGGAGTTGTATCCGCCAAGTGTCGTCAAAATAGCTTTTACATTAGGGTCTCTAAATGCTTTATGGAGGTCTTGAATGCGGGAAGAAATAGAAGAGGAAGCAAATCGATCTATCTCATCGGCATATTTTGAGAATGTAACTTGAAAGCCCATGTCGGTTAATCTTTTTATAGCAAATTTTTTATTTTCATTTGAAACAATACTTAAACTACACGATGGTGAAATCACCCGTATTTCATCACCCTTTTTTAACTTTGTTGGTATCACTATATTCACCTCTTTAATTGAAAGAATATTTAGATTTAAAAAATATTTTATCATATAAAATAAAGTAGAAGTGAATTATTTTTTGAAATGGAGTTTTCCTGATTTTTCAGCAGACAGACAGAGTCTTTTTTTGATATGATAGGAAAAGTGATTTATTATAAGTAGTATTTAATATCTATAACATTTGAAAGGTGTGCAAGACGTGGAGAAACAACTTGCAGGCTTGCCGGTACACGTTCATTTCGTAACAGAAATCCGTGAAGGGGCGAGGAAGGAAACCGTTGCTTTTGAAGCAAATGGTCAATACTATGTAAAAGGTCAAGGTACATATGTAACATTCCAGGAGCCGAACGAACAAGGCGAAGTGAAAACAATTATTAAAATTCAAGATGAACAAGTTCTCATTATGCGTTCAGGTGCTGTTTCTATGCGTCAGACGCATGTGAAAGGTGAATGGACAACTGGTACGTATACGAGTGAACTTGGTACGTTTGCATTGCAAACAAAGACTGATAACGTTCTTTTTAAATGGTCGGATGAAAAGAAAAAAGGACAACTCTTCTTAACTTACGCATTGCTTCTAAGTGAACAAGAAGCTGGCAGATATACTATTACAATTAATTTGAAGGAGGCAAAATAATGAATTCCTTAGAACAAGTAAAAGGATTGATTAAAGAAGAAATTCAGGCTGCTGTATTAAAGGCAGAATTAGCGACAGAAGAACAGATTCCAAACGTTGTATTAGAATCTCCAAAAGATAAAACAAATGGTGACTTCTCTACAAATATGGCAATGCAACTTGCACGCGTTGCGAAAAAAGCACCTCGTATGATTGCAGAAGAACTAGTTGCAAACTTCGATAAAGCAAAAGCTTCTATTGAAAAAATCGAAATCGCTGGTCCTGGTTTTATTAACTTCTATATGGATAATAGCTACTTAACAGATTTAATTCCAACAATCGTAAACGCTGGTGAAGCTTACGGTGAAACGAATACTGGTAAAGGTGAAAAAGTACAAGTTGAGTTCGTATCTGCGAATCCAACAGGTGACCTTCACTTAGGACATGCACGTGGTGCGGCAGTAGGTGACACTTTATGTAACCTATTAGCAAAAGCAGGCTACGATGTATCTCGTGAGTACTACATTAATGATGCTGGTAACCAAATTCATAACTTAGCTCTTTCTGTTGAAGCTCGTTACATGCAAGCTTTAGGCTTAGATAAAGAAATGCCAGAAGACGGTTATCATGGTGCGGATATCATTGGAATCGGTAAACGTTTAGCTGAAGAATTCGGCGATCGTTATGCGAAAGCTGATGAAAAAGAAAGTTATGAATTCTATCGTGAATACGGTTTAAAATATGAATTAGCAAAACTTCAAAAAGACTTAGAAAGCTTCCGTGTTAAATTTGATGTATGGTTCTCAGAAACATCACTATACAAAAACGGAAAAATCGATCAAGCTCTTGCTGTATTAAAAGAGCGTGAAGAGATCTTTGAAGAAGACGGCGCAACTTGGTTCCGTTCAATGACTTACGGCGATGACAAAAATCGTGTATTAATTAAAAACGACGGTTCTTACACATACTTAACGCCAGATATCGCGTATCACCGTGATAAATTAGAGCGTGGTTTTGATAAGTTAATCAACATTTGGGGTGCTGACCACCACGGTTACATTCCTCGTATGAAGGCTGCTATTCAAGCACTTGGTTACGATAAAGACACGCTTGAAGTAGAAATCATCCAAATGGTACAACTATATCAAAATGGTGAAAAAATGAAGATGAGTAAGCGTACGGGTAAAGCAGTTACACTTCGTGAGCTTATGGAAGAAGTAGGCGTGGACGCAATGCGTTACTTCTTCGCAATGCGTAGCGGTGACTCTCATTTAGACTTCGATATGGACTTAGCTGTATCAAAATCTAATGAAAACCCAGTATACTATGCACAATATGCTCATGCTCGCGTATGCAGTATCCTTCGTCAAGGTGAAGAGTTAGGATTAGCTACAGGCGGAGATGTGAACTACAAGCTTGTTACTTCTGAGAAAGAAGTAGAGTTACTGAAAAAACTTGGTGAATTCCCAGCTGTAGTTGCGGATGCAGCACAAAAACGTCTGCCACACCGTATTACAAACTATGCATTTGAATTAGCAGCAACATTACACAGCTTCTACAATGCAGAAAAAGTATTAAACCAAGATAACGTAGAATTAAGTAAAGCTCGTTATGAATTAATGAAAGCAGTACGCACTACACTTCAAAATGCATTAGCAATCGTAGGAGTATCTGCACCAGAAAAAATGTAATGAAGAAAAGCGGAAGCGGCTCGTTTAGAATAGGAGGGGGATGGAGCTCCTGACAGAGAGGTGTACTTTGCCTCGGAGGAAGGCGCGAAGCCACCGAGTATTCTAGCCGCTGGAACTGGACAATAAAGAAAAGCGGAGCCGATTGTTTAGTCCCGAAGGCTAAGGTTCTTTCCAACAGAAGATGCATTTTATCTTCTCGTGAGGAAGGTTCTTAGACAGAAGGGGCTAGGAGGCAGAGCTGGACATGAAGAAAAGCGGAAGCGGACTTTCGTTTTTAAATAAAAGGCAATCACACGATGTTGTGATTGCTTTTTTATGTGGAGATAATAAAAAAAATTTATCAAACAAAAGGGGAATTTGCGTCGTCTTATATAAATGACAGGAGGCTTATGATGGAAGAAAAGATAGAAGAATTAATTGATATATATAAGCAGCAAATATATTCCTTATGCTATAAGTTAGCGAAAACGAAAGAAGATGCGGAAGATATTTTTCAAGAGACGTGGATAAAGGTTTTTTCATCAAGGCACCAACTTTCTTATGTGGATAATTATAAAAAGTGGATTACTACAATTTGCGTTCGTACATTTTATGACTTTTACCGCAAGAAGAAAAGATGGAAAGATCGCGTCTTAGATTTATTTCATAAAGAAGATGGTGGAGAAATAGATTTCGCAGATGATGTGAATATATCAGAAGAATTTATTCAAAAAGTGGAAGCGGAAATGATACGGGAAGTTATACAGCTATTGAATGAAAAATATAAAACCGTGCTCGTACTCTACTATTATGAACAATACTCTTATAAAGAAATGAGCGAAATATTAAATATACCGATTGGTACAGTGAAATATCGCCTTAATTATGCGAAGAAGCAAATGCGAGAACATTTGGAGGGGTTCGTTTATGACAGAAGATAAATTTGAACAGAAGGTAAAGAGTAGCTTAGCAGAAGAGATAACTCCAAGCGAAGAGCTAATAAATAACACGAAGCAGGGCGTGCGAAAGGCTCAGAAGTTAGAGAGGAAATGGATGATTTGCATTCACACCATTTGGATTGTTTTGTTAACAATTGTTATAGAACAATTTATCACTCATTTGGATCATAAAATTCCTATGCTGATAGCAAGTGTGATTACGATGCACGTATACATTCCGATATATGTTGTAATACAGTCGTTTTTAAAGAAGGAGTATAAATTACATGATAGAGTTCGCTAATCCATTTTTAGTATTTGAGATAGCTGGGATTACAATGTTTTTGGCTTTTATAGCACTTTTAATATGTGTTGGGTCATGGGTATATACAGATGCTAAAGCACATCAAATGAGCAAAGGATGGAGTATTTTAGCAGTTATATTACCATTCTTTATTGGGTTTTTATTATATATGGCAAGAAGAAGTAAAAAGAAGGTTGAAGGAGAACGTAAGGTGAATTTTGTTAAAAAACAGAAAGTAACATTAGTTGCGATATTGGCAAGCACAATGTTTGTATTACTTAGTGGTTTTACTTTTGCACAAACGTTAGATGATGCGTGGAGAGCCGGAGATATATATTTAGCAAATGAGAAGCAAGGGAAAACAAGTTACGAGGCAAAATTCTCATCATGGGATATTGCCGGTAAGGATATTGAATTTCAGTATGAAAAGGATACAGAAGTGACATTTTCTTATGAGACAGATGCAAAACGAGGAAACTTATGTTTTAGTGTGTATGAAAGACAAGGAGAAGGTATAAAAGAGTTAAAGGAAATTTGTGAATCGAAAAAAGGTACTTTTACAGTTACTTTAAAAGCAAATGAGGAATATGTATTGAATATAAGCGGATTAAAAGTAAAAGATGGATTTGTAAAAGTGAATTGGGAAGAGAAATAAAAGGGTCCTATAAAGGACCTCTTTTCTATTGAATAGTATAAGTAACAGAAAAACTAACAGGACTATAGTAAACGTAAGGTGCATGAAATTGAACGTACATATTTCCATCTGTTTTTGCAGTGAAAATTCGGCCGTAACCATCAGAATAACGTCCAATAAGGTTATGATTTGAGTCATAAACACTGTAACTAGGAGTTTTGCTGTTAGGTTGAATTGTTAACTCTTGTCCCTTTTGAAGGACAACAGGTTCTTGTTCAGAACTACCTCCAGTTTGCAAAGAATAAAATTTTGTAAAGCTTTGTTCTTGAGCGGCAGCAGCGACTTTTGTTTCAGGAATAAACGCGGTAGCGCCGGTAATTCCTGCTAAAGTTAACGCACCTGCTAAAATCATTTTTTTCATAATAGAAAAAGCCTCCTTATAAGTTGTAATCGGTATTGTTACAGTTGATATTGTATACGATAATGAGTAGGATAAAATATGCTTTTATGCATATATATTTTTTCTCAATAAAAGACCACTGATAAAAATCAGTGGTCTTTTATTGATTAAGCAGCTTTCTGTTCAGTTTGAGTAACAGGTTTTTGAAGCGAGTTATAAACACCTGTTCCGATAACGTCTAATGCCATTTTCATTCGTTCAGGTGAAATATTTTCTAATACGTTATCTTGAGGTGTATGGTATACCTTCTCAATATGATAGATTAATGGATTCCAACTATCGACACCCATCCAAATGAATAGAGCAGCAGGAATACCAGCTTCAGCAAATGGAACATGATCACTAGAACCGAATTTACCTTGTAGGATGAGGTTATTATTTAGTTGTTTACCTGCTTGCAAGGCAGCGTCTGTTACAAAGTTTGTAGAGCCATCAGGTGTCATAGCGTATAAATTCTTTGCTTTATCATAATTTGTTGCAACCATGTCGGCGTTAAAGACACCTAAAATACGGTCGCGTTCTTTTTGGGATAGACTATTCACGTAATAATCCGAACCAAGTAATCCAGTTTCTTCAGAACCAAAGGTAATAAAGCGAATTTCTTTATCAGTTTCTACATTTTGAAAAGCACGAGCTAGTTCTAATACTAATCCAGTTCCAGAAGCATTATCATTTGCGCCAGGTGCTCCGACAACACTATCATAGTGCGAGCTTACAACGACTGCTTTTTCATTACCTGTACTCTTTTTTGGTTTCTTTTTGGCGATAACATTTAGAGATGTTAATTTAGATTCATGTCTCGCTTTTAGGGAAAGAATTGTTGTCCCTTTTTTAACGATTTCTTCTTTAAATGCATTTCCTTGCGCATAAGCAAGACCAAAGACAGGGATAGATTGCTTTTTCATTAGGCGGGGATTGAAGGTTTGTCCATAATTTCCGCGTCCGCCAATTAAACTGTATAAAAGAACACCTTTTGCACCTTTGCTAACAGCATTTTCAACTTGTTTATTATAGTCGGTAACTGTCGTTCCTCTTTCAAATAAAACAATTTTACCGTTTACTTCATTTGGAATATCTTCTAATTTTGTCCCACCTTGAACAAAGATAAGGGGAGCTGTAACAGCTTCTGTAGAAATTAGTGCATTAGGAGCAGCACCAGCTTGCCAATTACGTTTTGTTGATAGGGGTGATTCAATGAATCCAACGTATTGATCGGGCACCTGAAATGGTTGATATTCTACTTCATAGCCCATTGATTTAAGCTGCATACCAATATAATGAGAAGCCCATTCTTCGGATTTTGTTCCACCGGGGCGAGGACCAATTGTTTCAGATAAGAAACGAACATGTTCAATCGCGCGGTTTGGATCAATCTGTTTTGTAATAGATGGAGTTTGTGTAACCTCTGACGTGGAATCCGCTTTTGCTTGCCCAATTGGAGCTAAGCTAACAGCAAGTGATACAGCAAGCAAAGAGCTTACTATTTTTTGTTTCAATGATTTTCTCATTTTTTCCTCTCCTATTCTTCTATTCTCTCTGACTGACAAAAGAAGACGGATAATGACTTTATTTTACCTTCACACCTTTTATTTTTCAATATTCTGACATTGAGAAATAAAAAAACGATATATGCATATTTGCATATTTTTGAGGGAGATATGTATGCTATCATTTTAAACGAAGGTTCGCTTTCTACTCTGAAAGCTCCTACATTGCATGAATCTAGTGTACCCAAACTTTAGATTATGTAGAGGAATGGAACCACTGTAGGGTTTCATTTCTCATGTTTGAATCAGTTGATGGTAATTATGTTTCCGCATTTCATAATTATTATCAGTGATATATGTAAGGCATCCATATGAAAATAAGAGGCTGTTCAAAGGTTTTCCGTACTTTTGGGCAGCCTCACCCCGTTAAAAGGACGATACTTTATGTATCGTCCTTTTTGTATAAAAAAACATCCAATCAATTGAGAGATTGATTGGATGTGAAAAAATTATTAATAATTTTTTTTGCGTTTTGTAGCTAAAATACTTAATAATCCAGCTAGTAGAAGAACAATACCTACTGTTTGTGTAGGGTCTTCTTTATGACCTGTATTTGGAAGGTGTTTATCCGTATTTCGATCATCTTGCTGTTTGTTATCTGTTTTATTCGATGTTTCTTCGGAAGTTCCGTTTTCGTGTTTCTCAGGTGTTTCATTATTTTGTTCTTCAGAAGTTCCGTTTTCGTGTTTCTCAGATGTTTCATTGCCTTTGTTTTCTTCTTTATTTGGAGGAGTAATTGGCTTGTCATCTCCACCTGAAGAAGATTCAATTTTTTTATTTGAAACTGTAATTTGTAGTGGCTTAGCTTGGGCTTTATCAATTGTAAAGTTTATTGGTGATGCATCTAATTGATAGCCTTTAGGAGCCTTTGTTTCTACTAATTGATAATTACCAGGTTTCAAATCATTTACGATTACTTTTCCGTGTTGATCTGTTTTTAAACCTTCTCGGATGATTTTTCCATCTTGGTCTAAAATATTGAAAATGGCACCTTCAAGTGTTCCATGGTGATCAATATCAACTTTAGTTAACTCAATTGAACCTGTTGTTAAACTATTTAAAGCTGTAACAGAGGTAACCTGAGATTGTCCTTTCGTAATTGTGAAAGGAATTGGTTTAACGTTTAAATCATAGCCAGTTGGAGCTTTCGTTTCAATGAACTGATAATCTCCTGGACGTAAATCAGAAACTGAAATCTTCCCGTCTTTATCAGTAGTTAAATCAGTGCGAACAATTTTACCTTTCGCATCGATGATGTTAAACACTGCATCAGAAAGTTTTGTATCTGAATTTATATCATCCACTTTTATTAATTCTACAGCACCCTCAGTTAAGCTATTTGTAGCAGTAACTTGGAGCTTTTCTTTTTGGCTTTTCTTAATTGTAAACTTAATAGGTGTACTATCTAATTTATAGTGTTTAGGAGCTTTCGTTTCAACAAACTGATAGTCCCCAGGACGTAAATCAGAAACAGAAATTTTTCCGTGTACATCTGTTGTAAGCTCAGTACGAATGTCTTTACCATTCATATCAGTAATTTTAAATACCGCATCTTTAAGAGCAGTACCATCTACATCATCCACTTTAGAAAGTTCCACAGCGCCTTTCGTTAAGCTATTTGTAGCTGTAACGGAGATAGGATCAGCTTGGCTCTTTGTAATTGTGAATGGAATTGGCTCTTTGTTTAAATCGTAGTGTTTCGGAGCCGTTGTCTCGATGAATTGATAATCACCAGGACGTAGGTCAGAAACGCTAATTTTACCTTGTTGATTCGTAACAAGATCTTTGCGAATTACAGTGCCATTCATATCCACAATTTTAAATACTGCGCCTTCAAGAGTAGTGCCATCGACGTCATCCACTTTAGAAAGTTCCACGCCGCCTTTTGTTAAACTATTTTTCATAGTAACGGTAGCAATATCTTTTTGGCTTTTTTCAATTGTAAATATAATTGGTTTTTTGTCTAAATCATAGTGTTCAGGGGCCGTTATTTCAACGAATTGATACGTACCAGGACGTAAGTTTTCGATAACGATTTTACCTTCACTGTTTGTTTTTAAATCTGTTTTAAGTACTTTGCCATCTTGATCTAGTAAATTAAATACCGCATCGGCAAGTTTTGTTTGAGTGGTTAAATCATCAACTTTAAGTAATTCGATACTACCTTGTTTTAAGCTATTTGTAGCAGTTAAAGAAATAACTTTCTTCTGTCCTTTTTCAATAGTGAATTTGATTGGTGTTTCATCTAAAACGTAATGCTTAGGAGCTTTCGTTTCGATAAATTGGTAATCACCAGGACGTAGGTCGTTAATTTCGATTATTCCTTGTTCATTTGTAACAAGGTCTTTATGAACTACATCACCGTTCATATTAACAATTTTAAATACTGCATCTTTAAGAACAGTGCCATCAATATCGTCTACTTTAGAAAGTTTAACTGCACCCTTTGTTAAAGCATTTGTAGCAGTGATATGAAGAGTTTCAGTTTGGCTCTTTTTAATTGTAAATACGATAGGTTTTTTATCTAAATCGTAATGTTCAGGAGCAATTGTTTCAACGAATTGATACGTACCAGGACGTAGATTTTCAACAACAATTTTACCTTCAGCATTTGTTTTTAAGCCTTCTTCCACTAGCTCACCGTCTGCATCTAATAAATTAAATACGGCGTTAGAAAGTTTTGTATTTATATCAATATCGTCAATCTTTGTTAGTTCAACGCTACCTTTTTTTAAAGCATTTTTGCCTGTAACATTGATCTCTTTCGTTTGACTTCTTTCAATTGTAAATGGAATCGTTGTTTCATCTAATACATAGTGCTCAGGAGCTTTTGTTTCAATGAACTGATAGTCTCCAGGGCGTAAATCAGAAACAGAAATTTTTCCGTTTTTATCTGTAACAAGATTCGTATGAACTTCCTTACCATTCATATCCACAATCTTAAAGATTGCACCTTCGAGCATCGTACGATCGATGTCATCAATTTTTGTTAATGTTACTGCACCTTTCCTTAAACTGTTAGTAGTGGTAACAGTAATATTCTCTTTTTGACTTTTTTCGATAGTGAACGGAATAGGGTCTTTGCTTAAGGTATAGTCTTTTGGAGCTTTTACTTCAATAAATTGATAGTCTCCAGGACGTAAATTAGAAGCAGTAATTTTACCGTTTTTATCAGTCGTTAAACCTTTGCGAATTACCTTTTTAGTATCATGAGCGTCAACGATTATAAATTCTGCACCTTCAAGAGTAGTGCCATCAACATCATCAACTTTTGTTAAAGTGACGCCACCTGTAAGTAAACTATTTTTTACAGTAACAGGGATAGGAAGATCTTCCTTACTACCTTTTTTAATTGTGAACTTAATAGGTGTTTTGTCTAATTTATAATGTTCAGGGGCTTTTGTTTCGATAAATTGATAATCCCCTGGTGCTAAATCAGGAATAACTAATACTCCGTGATCATCTGTTGTTAAATCTTTCATAATTTCTTTGCCAGTTGGGTCTTGCAATGTGAATACAGCGCCGGCAAGAGCTTTACTACTTTCCACATCATCTTCTTTAATAAGTTTAACTTTTCCTTTCGTTAAACTATTTTTAAATGTAAGTGGAAGGAGTTTTTGTTGTCCTTTTTCGATTGTAAATTCAATTGGTTCTACATTTACATCGTAATAAGTTGGAGCCTTTGTTTCGATAAGTTTATAGTTACCAGGACGTAAGTCATCTACAACTAGCATTCCTTTATTATTCGTAACAAGGTCCGTACGAACATCTTCATTAGTATCTCTATTAACGATTTTAAATACTGCACCTTCAAGTGTTTCCTTTTCATCTGCAGCATTCACTTTTGTTAACTCAATACCGCCTTTTGTTAAGCTGTTTTTAGCGGTAACAGTAGCCTGAGTTGTTTGACTTTCTGTAATCGTAAATTTAATTGGTTTTGTATTTTTGTCGTAATACTTCGGTGCTGTTACTTCGATAAATTTATAATCGCCAGGGCGTAAGCCAGTAGCGATAGCTTTACCATCCGCACCAGTTTTTACATTTTCGCGAATGACTTTCTTTTCATCATTTGCATCAACAATTTTAAATACAGCACCTTCAAGAGCTGTACCATCGATATCATCAACTTTTGTTAATTCAACATCTCCTGGTTTTAAAGCATTTTCAGCTTTCACAAGTAGAGTTTCTTTCTGACTTCTATCGATTGTAAATTCAATAGGTTCTGCTCGTAAAACGTAATGTTCAGGAGCAGCTATTTCAATGAATTTATACGTACCAGGACGTAGGTTACTAACTTTAACTTTACCGTGTTTATCAGTAGTTAAGTTAGTGTAAGGGGAAACGTCATTATTATTTGTATCGACAAGCTTGAATACTGCACCTTCAAGTGGTTTTTTCTCACCAAACTCATCAACTTTTAATAATTCAACTTCGCCCGTTTTTAAGCTGTTATTTGCCGTAACAGTAGCAAGAGCTTGTTGGCTTTTATCAATTGTAAACTCGATAGGGTTTGTACTTAACGTATAATCCTTAGGAGCTTCTGTTTCGATAAATTTATAAACACCAGGCTCTAGATCTTTAATGGTAACTTTTCCATCTGAACCTGTTTTTATATTTTCACGAATTACTTGTTTCTCGTCATTCGCATCGACAATTTTAAATACAGCACCTTCAAGGGCAGTGCCATCGACATCATCGACTTTCGTTAAAGTGACACCACCTTTAATGAGGTGATTTGTCGCGGTAACAGTAAGTGCTTTCTGTTGGCTTTTTTCAATTGTAAATTTAAGCGGTTTTTTATCTATTTCATAATGTTCAGGTGCTTTCTCTTCAACAAACTGGTACTCTCCAGGAAGTAAATTTTTCGCTTCGATTTGTCCGTTACCATTTGTCGTTAATTTGGTATAACCAGGAATTCTTTTGTTATTTTGGTCCCGTACACTAAATACAGCACCTTCTAAAGTATTACCCTCTTTATCAACTTTTGTTAGGATAGCTGAGCCTCTAATTAAGCTGTTTTGGGCCGTTTTATTGATTACTGTTGTTTGATCTTCCTCGATTGTAAATTCAATAAGTCGATCATCTAATTGATAATGCTCAGGAGCCTTTATTTCTTTTAAATAGTAAGTTCCTGGTTTTAAATTATCTACAGTAATTTGCCCTTTATCATTTGTTGTTAATTTTTCGTGTTCTGAAATTATTTTTTTATCTTTATCAAGTAGTGTGAAAACGGCACCTTGCAGTGTGACGTTTTTATTCAGGTCATCAGACTTTGTTAAAACTACTTTACCGACAAACTTCTTATTTGCAAGTTTATATGTTGTAGTCTCTTGTGTACCAAGTTCAACAATTTTCCCTTGTTTTAAATCCCAGCTAATTACATAGCCTTCAGGAGCCTTTGTTTCTTTTAATAAATATTTATCACGTTTTAAATTATTAAATTTAGCGATACCGTCTTTGTCTGTTGTAATTTTACGGATAACAGTTTTACCTGTACGATCGTATAAAGTAAATTCTGCCCCAGCTAATAGTGCGTTTTTATTGTCGTTATCTACCTTTATAATTTCAAGGTTTCCACGGCCTTTAGTAGCAGATCCTCCGCCTGAACCAGAAGACATTCTCACTTCAATCGTTTCAGTAGTTTCTGTGTTTTTAACTGTCAACTTATTGCCTGTGATTTTCGCTTTATTACTTACTTTTTCTTTATCGTCTGCATTAATAAGTGAGCGATATTCTAAAATATAAGCTCGATCAATTTTTTTCAAGAAGGCAATTTCGAAATGTTGCTTTCCGGTATTATTGTCTGTTGTTATTTTGAGTTTATAGTCTGTTCCTTCTTTTAATTCGTTTACTGTATCTTTTGTTAAATTTCCATATGGATCAACATTTGTAGGATATAAGTGGAATGAATCTTCCACAATTACCTGATTTTCGGTTGGGTCATCTGTTACAACGGCATCTGCAATGGTTGATTGGCTTTCGTTAATTGCGATACTCCAATTAATATAGTTGTCGTCTTGCACAGCTTTTTTAGTAACGAAGCTGCCACCTTTATTTACTTGAGTGTCACCTGTAAGGGTGTTTACAATTTTAGAGCCATCTTTTAAATCTGCCTCGTTTTTGTAGGTACCTTGGATAAGTTCACCATCAAGGCTTGTTTTAAAGATAATATAGTAAGGTGAATTAATTGATTGTTTGAAATGAACCTTTAGGGTGTTTTTATTGTTCTCTGTAGGTTCTTCAAGTTCATATTGCTCAGTTGGTACAGCATTACCAGGTTGTGCATTATTAGGATTTCCATTTAAAATCATATCGCGCACTTCAATGGATCCAGGCACTAACTTTTGTTTATCTTGTATGACGTCTATAACATAAGGATCTTTAATCTCAACATTATTATAGTTAAAGCCTATTATCCAAGTAATTTCCTTCGTTTGGGCGTTATAAGAACCGTATTTATAACCATTTGCTTTTGTGAAAGTATCAGGATCAAAATTAGCTTCAACCTTATTTGATTGTGGATTAGAATCCGTATCTATCCAAGATAGGTTACCTGTATTTTTAAATGAAGTTTTACCACTTTCTAGCTTTGTATAATCAAAGTCTGTCGTATATTTTACGACTAATGTCTTTGTCATATTAGACTGATACGTACCTATAAGAGTAATTTTGAAGCCTTTATCTGTTGTATCTAAAATATAGTCAGTCCCAGCCTGAAGGGTATAATTTCCGTCTTTAATTTCTAGTTTCTTATCTTTTAATTGTAATCCACCATGATCAAAGGTGTCCGTAATGATCGCGTTGTTTAATGGATAGTTGTTATTATTTACTATAATTGTCCAAGTTGTTGTTTTGTCTTTATAATTTGTTTCAGCTTTATTATTAGATTTAATAATATTTTGCTGCTTGAAGCTAGCTTCATTTTCTTTACTTGAATCATTATCAGCTGTAACTTTATTTTTTACTTTTCCATCTTCTATAACTTTATTAGTTGGCTTGGTTTTATAGGTAATCACATAAGCACTATTAATATCATCATTAAACTGTAAATCGAAGCCATTCTTCTTGTTACTTACAGTGTAATTATTAACAGCGTCTCCTGTTACAAGCGTTCCTTTTTCATTATATGAAGCGTTTTTTACAACAATAGAATTTGCATCTAGTTCGTGTGTATCGTCAAAAATATCTTTTAAAATCGCATCTGCTTTTTTGATCTCTCTTTGATCACCATTGTAAGTAATTGTCCACTCAATTGTTTGCGTCTTTGGATCATATTTACTTGTTTTATTTAAGTGTGTACCACGAGAAACCGTTACAGTAGAGCTTGCGTTTTGTTGCTTTTGATTATCACTCGTTATCGTAACGTTATTTCGGAAACTTTTAATATTTTCATCAGTAATTTTTGTGGCATATTCGATTTGATATGCTTTATTGATAGAATCTTTAAAAGCAATCTCCAATTTTGAGCCATCTGATGAAATAATATTGTAATCTGTTGGCTCAGCTTCTGCACCACGCGTTACATTCCCATTAACATCAACTTCTAAATAATAAACTTTAATAGAATCTTTATTTAAGTTTGTACCTTGTGGAATGTTATCTTTAAAAATAGCATTTTTAAGGGTGTCTTGCGTTTTGTTCATCTCTACTTTCCAATTAATTTCATTTGTATTAATTGGTCTATCAGGTAATCCTTTTTTATTCGTAGCTGTTTGTACATTAGGCTTAAAGTCAACTGTAATAGAAACATCCTTATCTTTAATCGGGAAAGGAATTTCTTGTGTTGTTGTACCTTTAATTTCAGCTTTATTAAATTCTGTCTTTAATTGTAGGTTACCAGCAACATCTGGATGCTCTTCAACATAATCGTTGAATGTCATCGTGACTTTTCCATCTTTTGTAACAGTAAAATTACCAATTTGATGGTTTTCACTATCATATAAAGGACTGTTAATTGTATTGTAAATCTTAAAATGTTTAGGAAGATCAAAAATATAGTAATCTCCATTTTTCACATTCATTGACTTTAAAAGTTCCCATGTAAACTCAATATTGGCAGGGGAATCTGTACTTGGACGGTTATCCTCTGTAAATGGTTTTCCGTCTTTATCCGTCAACTTTACACCGGTTAAAATGTTTGTTGTTATTTGCTTTGGACCTGAATTTGTATTCTCAGCAGGGTCGCTTGATAGCTTTTGTTCTGGATTGTCAGTAGCAATTTTAGCTGCTAGGTTTTGTTCCGGATTATCAGTGGCAGTTTTAGCTGCTGGGTTTTGTTCCGGATTATCAGTGGCAGTTTTAGCTGCTGGGTTTTGTTCCGGATTATCGGTAACAGTTTTAGCTGCTGGGTTTTGTTCCGGATTATCAGTAACAGTTTTAGTTGCTGGATCTTGCTCCGGATTGTCAGTAACAGGTTTAGCTACTGGATCTTGCGCTTGTTTATTAGTATCCTGTTTGGTGCCATCTTCTTTAGAGTTTTCTACTTGAACAGGAACTGATATAGGCTGAACCATTGTTCCTAAAGGAAAAGCAATTTGAACTGATTTTTCCCCAGGTTTTAAAGTTGAGTTAAACACGGTATCAACTTTAATTTTTCCTTTAGCGTCTTTCAAATTTTCTACTTGATCATTAAATATTAATTTTAATTTATTATCTTTAGCTGTTATAAAATATTGACCAATATTTTTTTGATCTGTTACTAAATCCCCTTGCAAATCTTTAGATACTTTTAATGCAAGTGGTATTTGAACTACTGCTGTATCATTTGCGTGTGCAACTTGTTGATCCTTTATTGACCAAGCGTATTCTACTTGAATGGTTGATCCTATCTTTATTAAATTGTTAGGATTTTTTGATTCGTCAATAATATGATTCGTCGCATCTTTCATTTCAACAGTGTCAAATAAGGAATCTCCTGTTAAGGTTTCCGCTCTTACTTGATTGTATGGAAAACTAGCAAGTTGCGAAAATAGTACGAATACAATTAAACATACATTAAAAAGTTTTTTCATTTTTCCTCCTCTGAACATTCATTTGTCCATTGGGGACTTATTCCACATGAACAAATGGAATATTAAAAGTATTTGTTATAAGCTATTTATTTTTGTTATCCCTCCGTTTCTATACGCGTTCTCAGACAAACAGAATTATGTTCAAAGCAATATTATTTAACGTAAAACAAAATGTATATTTACACAGTTCTATGGAAATATACACAATTCGACAAAAAATGTCGAAAAAAATACTGATATAAATAATGATATCAGACCTTTATATGTGAGATAGTTTTCATGTATATCTAGTAAAAAAGAATGGTTATAAAGGTAAGTTTTACGATACATACTAACCAATGTAGTGTATCCCTTTGTGAAGGCTTATTTTTGCCTTAAAGTTATGTGGAAATAAAAATCTAGATAGGGTTGGTTTTGGTCAGAATGAAGACAATATGTACTTTGAAAATAGTCATTTATTTTGTCTAAAGAGAGTTGTGCGATTAGTGGACCGAAGTTGAAAGGTGATAGTTTCTTACATTGTTAGAGAAATATAAGGATTACAGAATATTCGACTAACACGTTACTACGGTCATTTTTGAGCCTGTTTAAACAATAGGAAAGAAGGTGTTTTACTCCTTAGTTACAATATCTTTTTAGTAAAGATAAGCTTAAGTAACCTCCGCTAAAGATTATATACTTAAATGATAAAGAGTTCAACACTAGTTCACATATTTTCCCAAAAATAAAAAACGGCTGTTTTATGTGGAATAAATCTACAAAACAGCCGTTTTTGGTATTAGATTTCTGTTAAGATTATTGGTTCACCGCGTGTTACGACAACGGTATGTTCACATTGTGCAACAAGACTTTTATCTGGTGTAACGAATGTCCAACCATCGTCACCACGTTCAATAATATGATCAGCTTTCATAGAGATGAACGGTTCTACAGCGATAACAAGACCGTCTTTTAGAAGCGCATTATCCATTGGATCATAGTAACTTAAAATGTGATTTGGTGCTTCATGTAAGCTAAGACCAATGCCGTGACCAGTTAAGTTTTGGATAACATTGTATCCACTTTTATGTGCGAAGTTTGAAACAGCACGACCAATTTGATTTTGTTTTGAGCCAGCTCTAACCTTTTTCATTGCTGCCCAAAATGCATCAACCGCTGCTTGGCAAAGTTTTTCTTTTGCCTCGTCTTCTCCAAGAACAAATGAAATGCCTGTATCTGCATAATAGCCATCAAGTGCAGCGGATACATCGACGTTTACTAAGTCGCCTTCTTTTAATACACGATCTCCTGGAATACCATGAGCAACTTCTTCATTTACACTAATGCAAGTTACACCTGGAAAATCATATTCTTTTTCAGGTGCAGAAATAGCACCATGCTCATCTAATACTTTTTTACCGATCAAATCAAGCTCTTTCGTTGTCATACCTGGCTTCGCTTGTTTTTTCATTTCTTCACGTGCAAGCGCAACGATGCGGCCGATTTTTCGTAAGCCTTCTAAATCTTGTTCATTACGAATAATCATGAAAACCACTGTCCTTCCTCGAATATATATCTTATCCGATTGTATCATGTTTATTTTCGTCCTGCTACTCGCTTGCGGTATGCAGGTTGATTCCTCTCATAAAGAATACATGACAATTGTCATATCGATGTCATGACGCATCATACTGTTTCCTAAGTTTTCCAAGGAATACAATGTAAATATAAGAAACAGCGGGGGTGGAGAGATGGAAAAGATTATTGAAGTAAATGATGTTTCTAAAACATTTAAACATAAAAACGCAGTAAATAATGTTTCATTTCATGTAAATAAAGGGGAAATAGTAGCGTTGCTTGGTCCAAATGGTGCGGGGAAAACAACGACGATGTCGATGATGCTTGGATTAAAGGAACCGACGGAAGGTAAGGTCTCTATATTTGGAAAGAGTCCAAAGCATAGAGATGTTCGTAATAGCCTCGGTGCGATGCTGCAAGAAGTAAGTGTCATTGATAGTATTACGGTGGAAGAGGCAATTGAGTTATTCCGTAGTTATTATACGAATCCTATAGAGAAAGAAACGTTACTGCAGTTATCAAATTTAGAATCAGAGCGAAAGCAAAGATGTGAGAAATTATCAGGTGGGCAAAAAAGAAGGTTAAACTTTGCGCTTGCACTTGCGGGAAATCCGGATTTGTTATTTTTAGATGAGCCGACAGTCGGAATGGATATTACGTCTCGAAGAACGTTTTGGGAAACGATTCGAAAGTTAGCAAGTGAAGGGAAAACGATTATTTTAACGACGCATTATTTAGAAGAAGCAGATGCTTTAGCAAATCGTATCTTATTATTTGCGAACGGAAAGATTATCTCAGATGGTACACCAGACGAAATGAAAGCAACGATTTCGAGAAAAACAATCACATTTTACTCAAAGGAAAGCATTCCTACAAAATTACTAAAGGAATTACCAAATGTAATAGAAGTAAAGTCAAACGAAGGCCGCTTCATTTTAACAACGGAGGATACGGATGCAACTTTAAAAGCCATTTATCAAAGGAGTTTACCTGTAACAGATGTTTCAGTTGAACGTGGAAGTCTTGATGAGGCATTTGAACAATTCGTTGCAAATCAGAAGGAGGAAATCGCATGAGAGCGTTATGGATGCAGTGCAAAATAGAAATTTTACGTACATTCCGCAATAAATTATTTATCTTTTTCTCATTATTAATGCCTGTTATGTTTTACTACATTTTCACAAATGTTGTTCAAGTACCACAAAACGGAGATGCGTGGAAAGCACATTATTTAATTTCGATGGCAACTTTCAGTATTGTAGGGACTGCACTCTTTAGTTTCGGTGTAAGGCTTTCTCAGGAAAGAGGGCAAGGATGGACACATCTTCTAAAAATTACACCGCTTCCAGAGGGAGCATATTTAACAGCAAAAATTATCGCTCAAACAGTAGTAAATGCTTTTTCAATATTAGTTATCTTTATTGCAGGGATACTAATTAATCATGTTGAGTTAACGGTAGGGCAATGGATTGGTGCGGGGTTATGGTTATTGTTAGGGGTAACACCATTTTTAGCGTTAGGAACAGTAATAGGTTCCATTAAGAAGGCGGACGCAGCTGCTGGCTTAGCTAATATTTTAAATATGAGTTTAGCTATAGTTGGCGGGTTATGGATGCCGATTGAAGTATTCCCAAAAATATTAAGAACGATTGGTGAATGGACACCAACATACCATTTCGGAAGTGGTGCGTGGGATATTGTAGCTGGAAAATCAATTGGATGGGAAAATATCGCGGTATTAGGAGGTTATTTCCTTATATTTGTTGTAGTATCAATATATATAAGAAAAAGACAGGAAGCGGTATAAATGATAGAGAAGAAGAGGATTGAGATTTTTCCGAAACATATGGGATTCTTTCCGTACATGTGGTTTGTTTATCTATTATTTCCAATTTATCACTTAGCACAAGCATCAGGATGGAAGCTTGTGCTAGGGAGCGGTATGTTGATACTTTTTATTATCACATACCGTCAGCTTTATTTTGTTCAGAAGACGTTTATTTTATGGGCATGCATTCAAATGATACTCATTTTTTTATTTGCTTTATTTTATAATCCTTTTATGATATTTTTTGGCTTTTTCACAGCAAGTGCGATGGGATTTGCGCCGAATAAGAAAGTATTTCAAGTGCTGTTATGCTCGTTAGTTATAATGCTTGGAGCATTTGTATTTGTAAATATGAATCAACTAACACCAACAAGTTTAGTAAATATCGTCCCGATGTTTATTTTAATGCTTCTTACGCCATTTGGTATGCGTAATTTTAATCAGAAAAAGATGTTAAGAAATCAATTAGATGAGGCGAACGAGCAAATTAAAGACTTAGTAAAACGTGAAGAACGGCAGCGGATTGCAAGAGATCTTCATGACACATTAGGACATACGCTATCTCTTATTACTTTGAAAAGCCAGCTTGTAGAGAAGTTAATTGTGAAAAATCCGGAGCGTGCAAGTGTGGAAGCGAAGGAAATTACACAAACGTCTCGTACAGCCTTAAAACAGCTGAGAGAATTAATTTCTGATATGCGTATGATTACGGTAGAAGAAGAGCTAGAGCAAATAAAAGCAATCTTACAAGCAGCTAATATTGAATTAGAAGTGAGGCAAGAAGCAAGATCGAGCTCGTTATCACCAATTGAACAAAATATTGTCGGGATGTGTTTACGTGAGGCCGTTACAAATGTTGTAAAACATAGTAAGGCGACGCGGTGCGCAGTTTCTGTATTAGAATCACAAGGTGAACTAATTTTGAAAGTAGAAGATAACGGAATTGGTTTAACAGATCAAAATCATGATGGAAATGGTATTCGCGGCATGAAAGAACGAATTGCTCTTATTGATGGATTTGTTGAACTAGGTACAATCAATCCAGGGACGTTGTTAACAGTAAAAGTTCCAGTTGTTATTAGAACAGGAAAAGATGAGGTGAGGGCATGATCCGAATTATTATTGCAGAAGATCAGCGGATGCTTCGTGGTGCGTTAGGGGCTCTGCTTGATCTAGAAGATGATATCGAAGTAATTGGACAAGCGGCAAACGGGGAAGAGGCGCTAAAATTAATTGAATCGTTAAAACCGGATATAAGTATTATGGATATTGAAATGCCGATTCAAAGTGGATTAGATGTTGCTGAAGCGTTAAAGAAAGAAAAATCATCATGCAAAGTAATGATTTTAACAACATTTGCACGGCCGGGATATTTTGAAAGAGCAATGAAAGCTGGTGTGCACGGCTATTTATTAAAGGATAGCCCAAGTGAAGATTTAGCGGCAGCAATTCGTAATGTAATGAAGGGGAAACGAGAGGTCTCCCAAGATTTAATGTTTGGCTTATGGCAGGAGCAAAATCCGTTGTCAGATCGCGAAAAGGAAGTAATGTTGCTTGCGAAAGAAGGAAAGACGGCAAACGAAATTGCGAAGGCACTTTATCTTTCGCCGGGTACAGTGCGTAATTATATTTCTGAAGTATTAACGAAGCTCGATGCGAAAAATAGAATTGAGGCAATTACAATTGCGGAAGAAAAGGGTTGGATATGAAAAGAAGTTTACCTATGATTGGTAAACTTCTTTTTTATTATTGTACCGCTATTACTTTATTTATTTTTTGTAACGGTTTGTAACCGTGTGCTTCAAATGCCTTTGCAAATTCATTTGATACGGCAATGCCATATAAATCTTTTGCAGCTTGTACGATATGAGATTGAAGTGATTCAAAGTCTTCAGCGGAAGTTGCATAATTTTGCAATGTACGCATAACAACTTTACTTACTTTTTCATTTCCTTGCTTTTGAACAGCAACACCGTTATATGTTTTACCTTCAGCTAATTGATATAATACGTGACTGATAATACCAGAATTCACGTGTGATTCTTGATTATTACCATCGTTATAGAAATCTTGTAAATTTGTATATAATTTATGACCGCCGTCACCAATTTCCCTTGGGATATCACGAATTGTTAGGCCACCTAATGTATCGCCCATAATCCAGTTTCCTTTATCTTTCTTTACGTAATATTCGATTTGTGTACCCCAGAAATCCGCTAATCCCTCGTTTAGTGCAGATGTTTCAGCGCTTGGATATCTCACGACTTTATTTTTCGTCGTGCCACTGAATACAGCATGTCCAAATTCATGAGCTGTTACATCAAGAGCGGATGTTAGTTTTCCGCCTAAACCATCACCAAATACCATTTGGTTCCAAGCGGGATGCCAAAATGCATTTACATAGTCTTCTTTTACACCATCACTAACTTCAGTAGAATCAAAACCGTGTACACTAGCAACAACTTTTGAATCTTTATTGTCGTAACTTTTTAGATTATGTTCTTTCTTAAAGTAATCGTAAATATCACTCATATTCTTCATAGCGCCCGCGGCTTCTTTATCTGCAAAATTAGGATTGCTACTTGAAATTAGTGTCCCTGGATAACCAGCTTGACTATATCCTCCGAGGGAATCGGCGTAGTTTGCATTATAAATATAAATACCATTTCCGCGTGATAAATCCGCTAAATAAAATTTCCCATCAGTTCCTTTGGCAATATTGAAAGAGATGTTTTCTTGAAGTGCATTTTTCCCAGTTCCTTGCTCACTTGCAGGGGATAATCTAGGTGATGTTACTTGATTTATAGTCTTATTCTCTTTGTTTTTAATGAACTTTTCTTGGAAAAGTACTTCGCCAGTTTTTAGATCAACGATAGCATTGCCGTTTATAATTTGTTCATTGTTTTCATAAGTAAATGTAATAACAGTTGCGAATGTATAATAGCCATCTTTTTTCTTATAAACAACGGTTTCGCTAGAGAATTCTGTCTCAACTGCATCACTTGGAATTTGAACTATATCGCGTAATTTAGATTTTACTTCATTTTTCGACAAAAAATTTGTTATAGTAAGATTAGGTTGTTGATTTAAATTCTGAACAACTTTACCACTAACAGTTGTGATCACTCCATTTTTATCTACTTTTACAATGAGATCTTGGCCATATACTTTATAGTTTTTATATGTTTGTGCAAGGCGAACTTCGGTTTGATTTTCTTTAGTTTCTTTATTTGTAGGTTGGAAATCTACATTTTTTTCAGTAGTGACTTGTTCTTGTTGAGCTTTCGCCCCATTTACCTCACCTTTTAAATACTTTTTAGCAATATTTTCTTTCGTATCATTTTGAGGTTGTGTTAATTTCCCGATTGTTAAACCAGGCTGAGCAATTTCAACTTTGACTGCACTTTTGTCTAACTCTTGAGCATGAATAGCTTCTGTTGATAAAGGGCAAAGAAGACCGAATGTAACGAAAGCACTAGCAAGTTTTCTATAATTCATCTATAACACTCCTAATCTATTATTGTATGTGAGATGAATTGTATGAAAAATTTGCCGAATTATATATATATTATGCATTATTTCATATCAAAAATTGTCGAATTCACATTATTGTAGTGGTATGACAACTTAAAAAATTAGATTGTTATAATGGGATGGTGAGTAAGTATGCACGCAGAAAAATTAGGAAGTGAAATTAAGAAAATTAGGGTGATGAGAGGATTAACACAAAAACAGTTATCCGAGAACATATGTCATCAATCGGAAGTAAGTCGAATTGAATCGGGCGCGGTATACCCAAGTATGGATATATTGCAAGGTATTGCAGCAAAATTACAAGTTCCCATCATTCATTTTTATGAGGTACTTATTTATTCTGATATTGAGAGGAATAAGCAGTTAAAAGATCAAATTATTCTGCTTTGTAAGCAAAAAAAATATAAAGAAATTTATAATAGAGTATGCAATGAATTGAAAAAGGAAGAATATCATCCCGAGCTTCAGCAATTTCTTCAATGGCAATATTATGTAGCTGCTTACGTATTGAAAAAAATCGATTACGAATATTGCATTTTAGAATTAAAGAAATTGCTCAATCAACAACTGGTAGGAATAGATGTATATCAGAACCTTTATATTGAAAACGCAATTGCAAACATTTATGCTGAAAACGGCTATTTGAAGCAGGGTATTGATTTGTTTGAAAATATATTAAAACAATTAGAGGCATTGCATGATAATAAAGAGTTTGATGTGAAGGTGAGACATAATCATGCAAAAGCATTATACATAGACAATCAATACGAAGAAGCGCTTTGTCACGCAAATAAAGCCATTGACCTATCGTGTCGAATTAACAGTATGACATTGATTGGACAGTTATACTTTCGAAAAGGTGAATGCTTAGCAAAACTTGGGTGTGATAGAGCAGAAATTGAAGATGCTTACGAAAAAGCATGCTTCTTTTTTGATATATTAGGAAACCATGAATTAAAAGAATCACTTATAAAAAAAATGAAGAAATAAAAAAGACATAAAGAACAAATATGCATAATTGCATAAAGTCTGGATAATTTTTCATGATATATTTAAAGAAAAAATGCGGGTGATGGAATATGAAAAAACTACTTATTGGTAGTTTACTAACGTTAGCGATGGCATGGGGTATTTCATTAGGAGATACAGCATTAGAGAAAAACCAAATAATTTCTCATAATAATCAAGAGATACAATTAGCTAATGAAGTACCTTTTGAGTTCTAAAAAACAACCGTCTTACTTAGACGGTTGTTTTTTTATGGAGTAACATCCAAACGTCTTTACTAGAAACAGGTTTGCTAATAAAGAATCCTTGAATGTGATCACAATTTTGTTTATGTAAAAATTTCCATTCTTCTTCTGTTTCTACACCTTCTGCAATCACTTCTAAATTTAGTTCTTTTGATAGTGTAATAATGGAAGAGACAATTGCTTCTTCTAAAGGGCTAGTTGTAATTCCACAAATAAACTCTCGAGCGATTTTTAATGTGTTGATTGGATATTTTGTTAAATAAGCTAAAGAACTATAACCAGTTCCAAAGTCGTCGATTGAAATTTGAATACCGAGATTTTGAAGTTGTTCTAGTTTTGCAACTACAGATTGATTTTGATTAATTGCGATGCTTTCCGTAATTTCAATATCTAGTGCTTCTGGTTTCAGTTCTGTTTCTTCCAACACCTTTGAAATAGTTGGGATTAAATCTGCATGGTTAAATTGAACAACAGATAAATTTACACCAACTTTTAAGTGAGAAAAACCTTGATTATGCCATCTTTTTGCCTCTAAGCAGGCAGTACGTAAAATCCAATTGCCAAGTTCAATAATAAAACCAGTTTCCTCTGCTAGAGGGATAAATTGGGCAGGAGATACGATACCGAGTTTTGGATGCTTCCAACGTATTAATGCTTCAAAACCGATAATTTGTTTTGTTTTTGTGCTTACTTGTGGCTGGTATTCAAGGAAAAATTCATTTTGTTGTAATGCTTTTGAAAGTTCACCTTCTAAGAATTGAATTTCATTTTGAGCGATACTCATTTCTTTTGAGAAGAAAACAAATCTGTTTTTTCCATTTGCTTTCGCACGATACATAGCCATATCAGCATTTTTCATTAATTCATTTACATCAGTTCCATAATCAGGGTACATCGCAATTCCGATACTTGGTGTAATAGAGAGTTCTTCGCCTTGAATGAAGAATGGTTTGTTTAAAATAGTTAAAATCTGTTCAGCTATAAAAATTGCACTTTTTTCTGAGTACATTTCTGGTAATAGAATTGTAAACTCATCTCCACCTTGGCGAGCGACGATATCTTTTGAACGCAAGCAACCGCGTAATCTTTTTGCTACTTCAATTAATAATAAATCTCCAACGTCATGGCCAAGTCTATCGTTAATTTTTTTAAATCGATCTAAATCAAGGAATATGACGGCGACATCATTTGCGTTAGTTTGGGCTGTATTTAAAATGGCTTTTAAATCTTTTTCGAACTTTCGACGGTTTGGTAATCCAGTAAGTGCATCGTGAAAGGCTAAATGCTCTA
This sequence comes from Bacillus cereus group sp. MYBK15-3, assembly GCF_051916765.1. Classification (NCBI taxonomy): domain Bacteria; kingdom Bacillati; phylum Bacillota; class Bacilli; order Caryophanales; family Bacillaceae; genus Bacillus; species Bacillus cereus group sp. MYBK15-3. Next base: position 28,646 of record NZ_JBQAHG010000009.1, on the reverse strand, counting down.
CTTGTTTTTGTTTTTCATATAGAGTGGTAATATCACGCGCTATCCCAAACATTCCGACCACTTCTTTGTTTATAAAAGTAGGGATAAGTGTAATATGAAGATAATAATAATAGCCTTCTTGTTCTTTTGTACGAACTTCTAACGTTTGTGGCCTACCTTCCTTTGTAATTTGTAAAGCCTTCTTTAGTAGTTCGTGGTCTTTTGAATCAATGAAGTGTACCAGAGAATAGCTTGCTACTTCACAATAATAGGCAGTAAATAAGCTTTCGCATGCCTTATTAGATTGTTGAAAAATGCCATTCATATTTAAAGAGAAAACGGCATCGGGATGATCTTCGAATAAAGACTTATAGCGTTGTTCACTTTTTGATAATGCAAATGCACCTTCTTCAACTTCGTCCTCTAGTTGTGTAGTCAACTGTTCATATGTAAGGATTAGTGCTTGATTATCTTTCCACATGTAAAGTTGCCGCAAGAATAACAAAATAAGTGATAATACGAGACCAATTAACATAAATTTATCATCCCAAGGTTGAATGATAATAAAGGAAAAAGTAATAATTATACTAAAATAAGGTAGTATAAAACGTACATAATCGAATCGATAATATTTTGCTTTCGTTTCATGTTGCATTGGTTTATCCAAGATATATAGTATGGAAGAAAGTCCAATTAATAAAATAGAAGCAGTGTGTATTAAATAATTAAATTCAGGAGAAGTTTTCATCCCAAAATTTAATTGAAACAGATGAATGTAACCGTATACGAGTATAATAGTGAAACCGATAATTAATGCGATTCTACTCGAAGAATATTGTTCTCTTCTATATAGACTAATAACGGCGTAAATTACTAATGATTGTGCAATGAAATAGCCAATTAAAATCCAAGTTTCCTTTGTTAACATACGGAAGTTTGAAAGGTCCAAGATAAAAGTTAAAGTGAAATAAATGTTCATAATAACAATAAAGATGCTATCGAATGAAAATTGAGCAAGACCCTTAATAGAGTAAATTTTTATAAACTTTATAGCAAATCCAACAAAGAGTAAAACATATTGTATGATAAAAAAAGGTAATGCTTTATATGAGAATACAACTTGCTTATGAATAGAAAGTGAAGGAAGAAATAAAGTTATTTCCATAGCTAACCCGCATAGACAAGTACATAATAATAAAATCCAAAATAATTTATCACCATGCGTCATTTTTCTAATCGCTTTACATAAGCAATAGCAAGAAAAAAGTGCAGCGAAACAGAATAAGAAAAGAATCCCGATTTCTTTTATATTCGACTCATTTGGTATAAGGAATATCCAAAGAGCAAATATAAATATGTATATTATGACAGATTGTATATACTTTTTTTGATTAATCATATTATGACTCCGTTTCAATAAAGTTGAATCTCGGGGAGAAAATGCTAATTTAAATAATAGCATATAAAACAGAATGTTTTTTACTATAAAAATTACTTTTTTGAAAAAATGGTGCAAAGTTACAATTTACCACTGTAACATTGCACCACTTATTCTTTTCATTCCTCTTATAGCAGAAAGTTCATCTATTAATTGGAATAGTGCTAAGTCTTTTTGTTTACTTTCAATCATAATATCGAAATTATGATTGTGTTTTTTTGCAATGTGTAAGAAAGGCTTAATAAACTCTAAATCGATATATTCAGCATGAGCCCTAAATTCTTTTTCCGATCTCGGGGAGGAAATGTGAAATTTAGGAGAGATATTTGTATGTGACCAAGTTTCAAAAATTGCAGGAAGCAACTCTTCTAGTGGTTCTTCGCAAAGATTGGCCATATGATGATGATAATCAAATACAAATGGGATATTTTCTTTTTGGCAAATGGATAAAGTTTCAGCGGTTGTATAGGTTTTATCATCGTTTTCAAGAGTCATTTGTTTTTTTATATGTGTAGGAAGTTTTTTTATGTTTTCATGGAAGCGCTCAATTGCCTTTTCTTTATTTCCATAGGCTCCACCTACATGAATATTAATGTAAGAAGAATCTGCAATGCCTATAGCATCCAATATTTTATAATGATAAGTCATATCCGTAATAGCGTTAGTAGTAATATGTGGTTTGTCGCTTGTAAATAGCGTAAATTGATTCGGATGAAAACTTATTCGTAAATTGTGTTCTTTAATTAAAGCCCCTATTTTATGCCAAAGTGGTGTGAATACCCCAATATAGTCAAACTCGACTTCGGGATGTGTTGCAAGTGGGACGATGGAAGACGATAGGCGATATAGTGGGATTTCATGTGCTATATTGTAATGAAGGATACGTATTGTGTGCTCTAAATTTTGCCTTATAACATGGTACAGTTTGTCTTCTCGTTCTTGCTTGCTGAGTTTCTTAAAGCTTGTAAACGTCATTGTTTTGGCAGGAGAACAGTCCCAGAGTGCCATTGCATGTGAGACATATCCAAACCGTATAATCATATGAGATACACCTCTTTTATTCATTGTCTTTCCTATAAAAAGAAAGCAAACATTGTTCCAATCCATTCCTTTCCTCTATCGATAAGAGAAGGCGGGTTTACATCGCTATAGGAAAGTACGGATGCATTCTCTAGATCTTCATGGAATTTATTTTTTACTGTTTGAATGAAATGTTTATTATATAACAGGCAGTTTATTTCATGATTAATATATAAACTTCTCATATCAAAGTTTGCCGTTCCGATATCACAAATATCATCGTCCACTATAATAATTTTGGCGTGAAAAAAACCTTGTTGAAATGCATAAATATTGCAACCAGCCTGTATTAATTTTCGGCAGTACGGGAATTTTGCTTCCCGAACGAGAGGGTGATCAGCTTTTTCTGGAACAAGAATTGTGATTTGAACCCCTCTTTCTCTTGCTTTTAATAAGGCATTCATAATTTTTTTTCCAGGAATGAAATATGGTGTACCGATACAGATTTCTTTTTTTGCCGCGTTAATTAAATGTAAAAAAGTATGCTGTAAATAAGCACCATCAGTCGGAATAAATTGATGCAGGATGGTACCTGGTTGTTGTTTTGGAAAATAAAGAGAAGCATCCAATAAATTCTGTTTCGTATCATCAAACCAATCATGTAAAAATTGCTTTTGTAAATCTTGAACCCCTTCTCCTGTAAGACGTAAATGATAGTCTCGCCATAATCCTAAGTGTTCATTATGCCCTAGATACTCTTCGCCAATATTAAATCCCCCGATATAGCCGGTTTTCCCATCAATCACTGTAATTTTTCTATGATTTCTTTGATTGGCAGAAAAGAAAGGAAGAGGAAATTTTACCTTATGACAAAATGAAAAAGATACACCATGTTTTTGCAGGGAGCGAATAGCTTCGTTTGATAAAGAATGGCTGCCAAATCGATCAAGTAAAAGTCGTACTTCAATTCCTTCCTGAGCCTTATCAATCAGCAATTTTAAAAATTCACGACTGATTTTATCGTTTTTTACAATGAAGAATAAAATATGAATGTGGTGCTGTGCTTGTTTTATGTCAGTAAATAAAGCGTCATATAAATCTTTCCCGTATGTATAAAGGCGAAAATCACTTTGACGTAAAGGGAAAGTGCGAGAGCTTACTCGTTTTAAATGAAGAAGTCTCCCGTATGAAAGGTCAATTGTAATCCAAAGAGCAACGGATATTAACAAAAGAGATAAGTAGAGCATCAGTGAATTCCCTCCTTCGCATTCTTTTCACCTTCAGTGTGTTACAAATGATACGGGTAGCACGGTTGTTATTATAAACTTCATCAGAGGATAGTATGTTGCATTGATGAAAGTTGCACTTTATCCCGCTTTAAAGGGCAGTAAGCCTCACACCTCAAAAACTGTTGAATAAGTAGAAGTTAGTTTGGAAATCAACTGCCCGTAAAAGCCCGATTGGTTCAACTAATAATCAGCGGGGGAAGAACCGCCCCTACTGATTAAAGTTTCACTTTATAGTTTCACCGAAATAAACAGCTTTATGAAAAAATGTGTTGTTCTATAACAAAAAACTGTTGACTGAATGCTCACTCATTATATAATGGGGATAGGGAATATAATTCAGAAAATTATATATTTTTGAAGATTCAAAAAGAAAGAGGGCTTACAAAGAGAGGGGTAGCATAAAAATGAATAGCTTACTGATTATTAATTGGCTGGCTGCCATTGCTGTTATTGCTTATGCAGGATATTTGTTTGTATATCTTATACGGACGAGAATGGCCTACATACAATTAGGAAAAAAAATTGAGTTTGACCGTCGTTTTAAAGAGCGTTGGGATCTCCTTAAGGTCAATGTTTTCGGTCAGAAAAAGCTGCTGAAAGATAAGAAAAGCGGCATCATTCACGTTATGTTCTTTTACGGATTTATTCTTGTCCAATTTGGAGCAATTGACTTCGTTTGGAAAGGACTCGCACCAGGATCACATCTTCCACTTGGACCACTATACCCTGCATTTACATTCTTCCAGGAAATTGTCACACTTGTTATTTTAATTGCAGTATTTTGGGCTTTTCATAGACGTTATGTAGAAAAGCTTGTTCGTTTAAAACGTAACTTCAAATCAGGTCTTGTTCTTATCTTTATCGGTGGTTTAATGATTTCTGTGCTACTTGGTAACGGTATGGGACTTATATGGCATGGCGAGGAGCTTTCATGGAGTGAACCAATTGCTTCTGCAATCGCTTACGTTTTTAGCGGGATAAATGAAACCGTAGCCATTTCAGTGTTCTATTTTTCTTGGTGGGTGCATTTACTAATTTTGTTAACGTTTTTAGTGTATGTTCCACAATCAAAACATGCGCATTTAATTGCAGGACCAGCTAATGTATTCTTCGGTCGTCTTTCAAACCCAGGAAAGCTTGAAAAGATTGATTTTGAAGATGAAACGCAAGAAACATTTGGTGTTGGTAAAATTGAAGACTTTAGACAAAATCAACTTATTGACTTATACGCTTGTGTAGAGTGTGGCCGTTGTACAAATATGTGTCCTGCAACAGGAACAGGAAAAATGTTATCGCCGATGGATTTAATTTTAAAACTTCGCGATCATTTAACTGATAAAGGAGCTGCGGTAACATCAAAAGCACCGTGGGTTCCAGTAGTTGCCTTCAATAATACACAAGGAAATCAGTTAGCGATGATGGCAGCTGGAAAAGGACAACAAGAATCAGCGTCTACAACGCTCGCTTACGATCCGAGTTTAATCGGAGATGTTATTACAGAAGAAGAGATTTGGGCATGTACAACGTGTCGTAACTGTGAAGATCAATGCCCAGTTATGAATGAGCATGTTGACAAAATTATTGACTTACGTCGATATCTCGTTTTGACTGAAGGGAAAATGGACGCGGAAGCACAACGCGCGATGACAAATATCGAGCGTCAAGGAAATCCGTGGGGGCTGAACCGTAAAGAGCGTGAAACATGGCGCCAAGGTGATGACGAAGTAACAGTTCCAACTGTAAAAGAAAAATCAAAAGCTGGGGAGGAATTCGAGTATTTATTCTGGGTTGGTTCAATGGGATCATACGACAATCGTAGTCAGAAGATTGCGATATCGTTTGCGAAGTTAATGAACGAAGCAGGCATTTCATTCGCAATTCTCGGTAATAAAGAAAAGAATTCTGGAGATACACCACGCCGCCTTGGAAATGAATTTGTATTCCAAGAGATGGCGACAAAGAATATCGAAGAATTTGAAAAGGCAGGAGTGAAGAAGATCGTTACGATTGATCCTCATGCTTATAACACATTTAAAAATGAGTATCCGGACTTTGGCTTGCAAGCAGAAGTCTATCATCATACAGAATTGTTAGCTCAGTGGGTGAAAGAAGGGCGCTTAAAGCCTGTTCACGCTATTGAAGAAACAGTTACGTACCATGATTCCTGTTATTTAGGAAGATACAACGAAGTGTATGAAGCGCCACGTGACATTTTGAAAGCGATTCCTGGAGTGAATCTTGTAGAAATGGCACGTAACCGTGAAACGGGAATGTGCTGTGGCGCAGGTGGTGGCTTAATGTGGATGGAAGAAACAACAGGTTCACGTATTAACGTTGCTCGTACAGAACAAGCATTAGCTGTACAGCCATCGATTATTGGTACAGGTTGTCCATATTGCTTAACGATGATCAGTGATGGAACGAAAGCGAAAGAGGTAGAAGAGAAAGTTCAAACTCTTGATGTGACAGAGATTTTAGAACGATCTGTTATCGGACAGAAAAAAGAAGCGATGTAATTTGTAAGAATGTATACAACTTTAGAAAGAGGTGCAATGATTGCACCTCTTCTCAACGTAGGGATACCGAGCGAGCGCTCAGTGTTAAAAAATGAAATGGGGGAAAGAAACATGAGTAAAACAGTTATTTTAAGTGCTGCAAGAACACCAGTTGGAAAATTTGGAGGATCTTTAAAAGATGTAAAAGCGACGGAACTTGGAGGAATTGCAATTAAAGCAGCGCTTGAAAGAGCAAATGTTGCGGCTAGTGATGTTGAAGAAGTTATATTTGGAACGGTTATTCAAGGTGGACAGGGGCAAATTCCATCGCGCCAAGCTGCGAGGGCTGCTGGAATCCCTTGGGAAGTGCAGACGGAAACAGTGAATAAAGTTTGTGCATCAGGACTTCGTGCGGTTACGTTAGCGGATCAGATTATTCGTACTGGCGATCAATCACTGATTGTAGCCGGCGGTATGGAGTCGATGAGTAACAGTCCTTACATTTTACGCGGAGCAAGATGGGGATACAGAATGGGTAACAACGAAGTTGTTGATTTAAACGTTGCTGACGGTTTAACATGCGCATTTTCAGGTACACACATGGGCGTTTATGGCGGAGAAGTTGCGAAGGAAGATGGAATTTCTCGCGAAGCGCAAGATGAATGGGCATATCGTAGCCATCAGCGTGCGGTTTCAGCGCATAAAGAAGGGCGTTTTGAAGAGGAAATCGTGCCAGTAACGATTCCGCAAAGAAAAGGCGATCCTATTGTCGTTGCAAAGGATGAGGCGCCACGTGAAGATACAACGATTGAAAAGTTAGCAAAGTTAAAACCTGTATTTGATAAGACAGCGACGGTGACAGCTGGTAATGCGCCGGGACTAAATGATGGTGGTGCCGCACTTGTATTAATGAGCGAAGACAGAGCGAAGCAAGAAGGAAGAAAGCCATTAGCGACAATTTTGGCGCATACAGCAATTGCAGTGGAATCTAAAGATTTCCCAAGAACGCCAGGTTATGCAATTAACGCATTGCTTGAAAAAACAGGCAAGAAAATTGAAGACATCGATTTATTCGAGATTAATGAAGCCTTTGCAGCGGTAGCAATTGCAAGTACAGAAATCGCAGGAATTGATCCGGAAAAATTGAATGTAAATGGCGGCGCGGTAGCGATGGGACATCCAATTGGAGCAAGCGGAGCGCGCATTATCGTTACACTAATCCATGCACTTAAGCAGCGCGGCGGCGGAATTGGAATTGCTTCGATTTGTAGCGGTGGCGGTCAAGGGGACGCAGTGATGATTGAAGTCCATTAATTAAAGTTCGAGGGTATAAAATTTATTAACAATTAAGGGGGAAGAAAAAATGGGTGTACAAAACATTGTTGTAATTGGTGCAGGGCAAATGGGATCAGGAATTGCACAAGTATGTGCAATGGCAGGATATGACGTGAAGGTACAAGATTTAAAGCAAGAGCAATTAGATAGAGGAATGGCTATCATTACGAAAAACTTAGCGCGCCAAGTAGAAAAAGGACGCATGAAGGAAGAAGAGAAGGAAGCGACATTAAATCGTCTTACAGTAACGCTTGATTTAGATTGTGTGAAAGAAGCGGATCTTATTATTGAAGCAGCTGTTGAGAAAATGGATATTAAAAAGAAAATCTTTGCGAATCTAGATGAAATTGCTCCAGAACACGCAATTTTAGCGACGAATACGTCATCTCTGCCAATTACAGAAATTGCAGCGGTAACGAAGCGTCCGGAAAAAGTAATCGGTATGCACTTTATGAATCCAGTTCCAGTTATGAAGCTTGTTGAGATTATTCGTGGTTTGGCTACCGATGATGCGGTATATGAAGCAATTGAAGATATTACGAAAAAAATTGGGAAAGTACCAGTTGAAGTGAATGATTTCCCAGGTTTTGTATCAAACCGCATTTTACTACCGATGATTAACGAAGCAATTTATACGTTATATGAAGGTGTAGCGACGAAAGAAGCAATTGATGAAGTCATGAAGCTTGGTATGAACCATCCGATGGGGCCTTTGACACTCGCTGATTTTATCGGTTTAGATACGTGTTTATACATTATGGAAGTGTTGCATGAAGGGTTAGGAGATAGTAAATATCGCCCATGTCCATTATTACGTAAGTATGTGAATGCAGGATGGTTAGGGCGTAAAACAGGTCGTGGATTCTACGTTTACGAATAAATGCCCCCTTTGTTACAACATAGTGGTCTTACCAAATTATTTAAAGGATATATAGCAAATGGAGGCGGAATATATGAACTTTCGTTTTAATGAAGAGCAGCAAATGATGAGGAAAATGGTTCGGGATTTTGCACAGAAGGAAATAGCCCCCTTTGTTCCTAGTATGGAACAAGGGGTGTTCCCGAAAGCGATTTTGCAAAAGATGGGTGAGCTTGGATTAATGGGTATTCCAGCGCCTGCAAAATACGGCGGGGCAGAAATGGACTTTATTTCTTACATTCTAGCAATTGAGGAAATCTCAAAGGTAAGTGCAACAGTTGGTGTAATTTTAGCTGTACATACGTCAGTTGGAATGAATCCGATTTTATATTTCGGAACAGAAGAACAGAAGAAAAAATATGTTTCTAAACTTGCAACCGGGGAATATTTAGGTGCATTTGCTTTAACAGAGCCAAATGCAGGATCAGATGCAGGGAGTTTGAAATCAAGAGCTGTGAAAAAAGGTGATCATTATATTATTAATGGATCGAAAGTGTTTATTACAAATGGTGGTGAAGCAAGTACATACATTGTATTCGCTTCTACAAATCCAGAGGCAGGAAAAAGTGGTATTTCTGCATTTATAGTAGAGAAAGATACACCTGGTTTAATCATTGGAAAAGATGAACATAAGATGGGACTTCTCGGTTCTCGTACAGTACAACTTACTTTTGAAGATATGAAAGTGCCAGCTGAGAATTTACTTGGGGAAGAAGGACAAGGATTCAAAGTGGCGATGGCGAATTTAGATGTTGGGCGAATTGGAATCGGTGCGCAGGCGTTAGGAATTGCTGAAGCGGCGCTTGGCTGTGCAATTGATTATGCGAAAGAACGTGAGCAATTCGGAAAACCAATTGCGGCGCAGCAAGGGATTGGCTTCAAGCTTGCAGATATGGCAACAAGTGTCGAGGCAGCAAGGTTACTCGTATATAGAGCGGCATCTCTTAGGGCACAAGGATTACCATGCGGTAAAGAAGCATCTATTGCGAAATTATTTGCTTCTAAGACAGCGGTTGAAGTCGCGATTGAGGCGGTGCAAGTATTTGGTGGTTACGGTTATACGAAAGACTATCCAGTAGAACGATTTTTCCGTGATGCGAAAATTACGCAAATATATGAAGGAACAAGTGAAATACAGAAACTTGTTATTAGCCGTGCTTTATAAAAGGGCGAGGGGGAGACGGAGATGCATTTTAAACTATCAGAAGAGCATGAAATGATAAGAAAAATGGTTCGAGATTTTGCTAAAAATGAAGTGGCACCAACAGCAGCTGAGCGTGACGAAGAAGAGCGATTTGATCGAGAGTTATTTGATCAAATGGCAGAGCTTGGTTTAACTGGTATTCCATGGCCTGAAGAGTACGGCGGAATTGGAAGCGATTACTTAGCATACGTAATCGCTATTGAAGAATTATCTCGCGTTTGTGCTTCAACAGGTGTAACACTGTCTGCGCATACTTCACTTGCGGGATGGCCAATTTTTAAATTTGGGACGGAAGAGCAAAAGCAAAAGTTTTTACGACCGATGGCTGAAGGGAAGAAAATTGGTGCATACGGCTTAACGGAACCAGGATCTGGATCGGATGCTGGTGGAATGAAGACGATTGCTAAAAGAGATGGAGACCATTATGTATTAAATGGATCAAAAATATTTATCACTAATGGTGGTATTGCTGATATTTATGTTGTTTTTGCGCTAACTGATCCTGAATCGAAGCAGCGCGGTACGAGTGCATTTATTGTAGAAAGTGATACACCGGGATTTTCAGTTGGGAAGAAGGAGAGCAAGCTAGGGATTCGCTCTTCACCAACGACTGAAATTATGTTTGAAGATTGCCGTATTCCTGTAGAGAATCTACTTGGAGGAGAGGGGCAAGGGTTTAAAGTTGCGATGCAAACATTAGATGGAGGTCGTAACGGTATTGCGGCGCAAGCTGTTGGGATTGCACAAGGGGCTTTAGATGCTTCTGTAGAATATGCAAGGGAGCGCCATCAGTTTGGAAAACCAATTGCGGCGCAGCAAGGGATTGGCTTTAAACTTGCGGATATGGCAACAGATGTAGAAGCAGCACGCCTTTTAACATATCAAGCGGCTTGGCTTGAATCAGAAGGGCTTCCGTATGGAAAAGAATCAGCGATGTCAAAAGTATTTGCAGGCGATGCAGCGATGAAGGTGACGACTGAAGCGGTGCAAGTATTTGGTGGTTACGGTTATACGAAAGATTATCCAGTAGAGCGTTATATGCGAGATGCAAAGATTACACAAATATATGAAGGAACACAAGAGATTCAGAGGCTTGTAATTTCTCGTATGTTAACGAAGTAGGAACGAAAGCGTAGGTATTTTCCTACGCTTTTTCCTTCCAAAAAATAATAGAGAGAGGTGAAGGGAATGGTTAAACATAATGTGCATGCATCAGTGAAAGATGAAAAATTAGTTGCGTTAAGACGTGAACAAATGATTAAAGGTGCGGTGCAACTGTTTAAACAAAAAGGATTTCCGCGTACAACAACGAGAGAAATTGCAAAAGCGGCTGGGTTTAGTATAGGGACACTTTATGAGTACATTCGTACCAAAGATGATGTTTTATATTTAGTTTGTGATAGTATATATGAACATGTAAAAGAAAGATTAGAGGAAGTAGTGTGTACAGAAAAAGGGAGTATAGAAAGTTTAAAGATAGCAATAACGAATTACTTTAAAGTGATGGACGAATTACAGGAAGAAGTATTGATAATGTATCAAGAGGTACGCTTTTTACCGAAAGAATCACTTCCGTATGTATTAGAAAAGGAGTTTCAAATGGTAGGAATGTTCGAGAATATTTTAGAACAGTGTACGGAAAATGGAACATTTACATTAAATAAAAAAGAAATACAGCTTCTTGCGCATAATATTTTTATACAAGGACAGATGTGGGGATTTAGACGCTGGGCGCTGCAAAAACTGTATACGCTCGAAGAATATACAGAAATGCAAATTAGGTATGTATTGCAAGGGGCCCATATGCTTCCGAAATAAGGAACAGACAAATTATAATTTTACTACCCTATAAAAGTTTCCCGTTTTTTTTGTAGCATATTTGTGCGACTTTTGTTTATAATGAATAGTATGGATTTTTTTAAGCAGGCCGTTATATATAAGGTTATATTTGATGAAAGGAAGTGCCGCATAAGTGGATTTTAAGCAATATTCACCAGAAGAGCTAAAAGAATGTTCAATGATTGAAGTTGTACATAGCGTTTTAGGGGATAAAAAACAAGCAACGACATTCAACGAGTTGGTTCAAGAAATCGCTCAAGTGCTGGGACTATCTCAAGAGCAAGTTAATGCGAAAATCGCACAATTTTATACAGACTTAAACATCGATGGACGTTTCATTAATTTAGGAGAAAATCGTTGGGGACTACGCAGCTGGTACCCATATGAGCAAATTGATGAAGAAATCTTGCCTCAACCAAAACCGAAGAAGAAACGTAAAGTTGAAGAAGACGGTTTTGACGACTACATTGAAGAAGACGAAGATGACTTCGACGATGCAGACGTAAGTGAAGATGAAGACGATGTAGAAGATTTGGACAAGGTTCTTGAAGAAGAAGACGGAGATGACGACGATCTTGATGATTTAGACGAAGATGACGACGACTTCGCTGAAGAAGAACTTGAGTATGATGAAACTGAAGAAGAAGAAGAGGAAGAACTGTAGTTCTTGACTTTTCATTATCGTCCATGTAGAATCATTTTTGGGCTCTTTAAAAAAGGACGATAATACTTTTAAAGTGTAAATATAAAAGAAAATTGCTCCCTACTTATTACTTTTTGTGATGAGGGGAGCAATTTTCTTTTTTGTTTTTTGTTTAGAAAATAAAAAGAGTCTAACAATAAGATGGATACAGTGTTATCTACATACGTTGCGCTTTGCAACGGTGATTATATAACAACAGAGTAGAAGGGAGCTTTTTCATGACTAAGTATATTTTTGTAACAGGCGGTGTAGTATCGTCTTTAGGAAAAGGTATTACAGCAGCATCTCTTGGAAGACTTTTAAAAAATCGTGGTTTAAACGTAACGATTCAAAAGTTTGATCCATACATTAACGTAGACCCAGGGACTATGAGCCCATACCAACACGGTGAGGTATTCGTAACAGATGATGGTGCAGAAACTGACTTAGACCTTGGTCACTATGAGCGTTTCATCGATATTAACTTAAACAAATACAGCAACGTAACAACAGGTAAAATTTACTCTTCAGTTCTTCAAAAAGAGCGTCGCGGTGAATATTTAGGAGGAACAGTTCAAGTTATTCCTCATATTACTAACGAAATTAAAGAACGCGTATATCGTTCTGGTCGTGAAACAAATGCGGATGTTGTTATTACAGAAATCGGTGGAACTGTTGGTGACATCGAGTCTCTACCATTCTTAGAAGCAATCCGTCAAATTAAGAGCGACATCGGTCGTGACAATGTAATGTACATTCACTGTACGTTAATCCCGTACTTAAAAGCAGCGGGTGAAATGAAGACAAAACCAACACAACATAGTGTTAAAGAACTTCGTAGCTTAGGTATTCAACCAAACATTATCGTTGTTCGTACAGAAATGCCTGTTTCTCAAGATATGAAAGACAAGCTTGCATTATTCTGTGACATCGATACAAAAGCAGTTATCGAAGCTCGCGATGCAGATACTTTATATGCGGTTCCATTATCTCTTCAAGAACAAAACATGGACCAAATCGTTTGTGACCACTTAAAATTAGACAATCCAGCTGCAGATATGACAGAGTGGACTGCGCTAGTTAACAAAGTGCGTAATCTTTCTAAGAAAACAAAAATCGCTCTTGTTGGTAAATATGTAGAACTTCAAGATGCTTATATTTCTGTTGTAGAAGCACTTCGTCATGCTGGTTACTCATTCGACACAGATGTAGAAGTAAAATGGGTAAATGCTGAGCACGTAACAGCAGAAAACGTAAAAGAATTAGTTGGCGATACAGATGGTATCCTTGTACCAGGTGGCTTCGGCGATCGTGGTGTAGAAGGTAAAATCGTTGCGATTCAATATGCTCGTGAAAACAAAGTTCCATTCTTAGGAATTTGCTTAGGTATGCAACTTGCATCAATCGAATTCGCACGTAATGTATTAGGTTTAGAAGGTGCTAACTCTTCTGAAATCAACCCTGACACACCATATGCAATCATCGACTTATTACCAGAACAAAAAGATGTAGAGGACCTAGGTGGTACACTTCGTCTTGGTCTATACCCATGTAAGCTTGCTGAAGAAACAAATGCTTACAATGCTTATAATGAGCCGGTTGTATATGAGCGTCATCGTCATCGTTATGAGTTCAACAACCAGTTCCGTCCTGATATGGAAAAAGAAGGATTTGTATTCTCTGGTACAAGCCCAGACGGCCGTCTAGTTGAAATCATTGAATTAAAAGACCACCCTTGGTTCGTGGCAGCACAGTTCCACCCAGAACTTGTTTCTCGTCCAAACCGTCCACAACCATTGTTCCATGACTTCGTAAGAGCTTCTATTACGAATAAAGAGAGCAAGTAATAAAAAAAGCGCCTGAAATAAGGCGCTTTTTTTAATATTCATTTAACATTTCATCGATTGTAAATTTGATTCCGTGATAAGCAAATAAAGCTACTATTAAACTTGGGAATCCGTAGCGATTACCTTCATCGTCTGGAATAAGACCTTTTAACAGTTTTGTATCAATATGTACGTCTGTATATCGTTCGAGTGATTCCGTACCTTCTTGAAGAGCAGAAATGCCGACAATAGAGTGTCCCTCTTCTTGTAGTTTTTTTGCAATTTCTACAATCGCTTCATCTGTTGAAAAACGGCTAATAAGAAGTACACGATCCGCAGAGGTTACTTCTGCTTCTTTACCATTTTCAAATAATCGTTTTGCTTGCTTCATTGGTTCAGCACCGAATAGTGCCTCGGCAACAACGCCTTCCATTTCATTTGTACCATGTAAATAAATGAAACCATCGCCAACTAGTGCTTGAGCAAGTAAACGAGCACTATCTTCTATATTCATTTCTTCTTTTTGAGAAACTCTGGAGAAATAACCACTTAATTGAGTTGAAAAAATTTTTAACATAATGTTACTCCCTTCGTACGTGTTTGCCGGCTTTCATTATAGTTTATTTTTTTAGAAAGGTGAAATCGTAGGGTAGCATAACAAAATAGGAAACGGTAAAATAAGAAAGAATAGGAAGGAATTTGCCAAAGAATAGCGAAAATTAATCGTTAAGATATAAGAAGCTTTAAATCTTGTACTTACACAGAAAGGTTGGGAGTTATGGAAGGGAAAATTTTAATCGTTGATGATCAATATGGCATTCGTGTGTTATTACATGAAGTGTTCCAAAAAGAAGGTTATCAGACATTCCAAGCAGCAAATGGATTTCAAGCTTTAGATATCGTGAAAAAAGATAATCCAGATTTAGTTGTGTTAGATATGAAGATTCCAGGTATGGATGGTATAGAGATTTTAAAGCATGTAAAAGAAATTGATGAGAGTATTAAAGTAATTTTAATGACTGCTTATGGAGAGCTTGATATGATCCAAGAAGCAAAAGATTTAGGTGCTTTAATGCATTTTGCTAAACCATTTGATATTGATGAAATTCGTCAAGCTGTGAGAAATGAGCTCGCTGTAGAGGCGTAAAAATGAATTTTTTATAAAAAATATGGAAAAAAGCGTTTACATGGACTATTGTGCAGGTGAATACGGTTGAGTTTTTGAGTACAAGTTGTTATCCTATTGAGTGTAGAAAAAAGTCCGGTATGTATATATACATATTTTACCTTATTCTGGTCATACTACCAGCGATAAGAACTTATCGGATACAAAAAACGTTTTTTAGGAGGATTCACCATGCCTTTAGTTTCTATGAAAGAAATGCTAAACAAAGCACTAGAAGGAAAATACGCAGTTGGTCAATTCAACATGAACAACTTAGAGTGGACTCAAGCTATCTTAGCTGCTGCGGAAGAAGAAAAATCTCCTGTAATCCTAGGTGTATCTGAGGGTGCAGCTCGTCATATGACTGGTTTCAAAACAGTTGTAGCTATGGTTAAAGCTTTAATCGAAGAAATGAACATCACTGTTCCTGTAGCGATTCACCTTGATCATGGTTCAAGCTTCGAAAAATGTAAAGAAGCAATCGATGCAGGTTTCACATCTGTAATGATCGACGCTTCTCACCACCCATTCGAAGAAAACGTTGAAACTACTAAACAAGTAGTAGAATACGCACACGCTCGTAACGTATCTGTTGAAGCTGAGCTTGGAACAGTTGGCGGACAAGAAGACGACGTAATCGCTGAAGGCGTAATTTACGCTGACCCAGCAGAGTGTAAGCACCTTGTTGAAGCAACAGGTATCGATTGCCTAGCTCCAGCTTTAGGTTCTGTACACGGTCCTTACAAAGGTGAGCCTAACTTAGGATTCGCTGAAATGGAACAAGTTCGTGACTTCACTGGCGTACCTTTAGTATTACATGGTGGTACTGGTATCCCAACTGCTGATATCGAAAAAGCTATCTCTTTAGGTACTTCAAAAATCAACGTAAACACTGAGAACCAAATCGAGTTTACAAAAGCTGTTCGTGAAGTATTAAACAAAGACCAAGAAGTTTACGATCCTCGTAAATTTATCGGACCTGGCCGCGACGCTATCAAAGCAACTGTTATTGGTAAAATTCGCGAATTCGGTTCTAACGGTAAAGCGTAAGAATAAAATTCCGTTTTGGAAACCGTCTAGTCTTTTAGACGGTTTCCTTTCGTTGTATAATGAAAGCGTGAACAAGTCTAAAGATTTTATCATTTTTGTTTTTAAATAGAAAATAATGTGCATAGTCCTATTAATAAATGTGATAACGTATCTAAATTGATAAAGTGCATTCGATGAATAGTTGATCTTTATCTATTCGTGCTACAGGAGAAATGAAGATAATGGTTTCCTATTTATTGAGTTTTGGGATGGAAAGAGTAATTGAGATTCTTAAGGGGAGCTTTCTATAAAAAGATAGAAAGTAAATACATTCACAAGAAGGGAGCTCAATATGGAAAAATTGCTAATTGAAGGCGGAAGAGCTTTAAATGGAACAATTCGAGTAAGTGGTGCAAAGAACAGTGCCGTTGCATTAATTCCAGCGACAATTTTAGCAGATACTCCAGTAACTATTGGTGGTGTCCCTAATATTTCGGACGTGAAAATGTTAGGAGACTTACTAGAGGAAATTGGAGGGAAAGTAACTTATGGACAGGAGGAGGAGATGGTAGTCGATCCTTCTAACATGGTTGCAATGCCTTTGCCAAATGGAAAAGTGAAAAAATTGCGCGCTTCTTATTATTTAATGGGTGCAATGCTTGGCCGTTTTAAAAAAGCTGTTATTGGGCTTCCGGGTGGATGTCATTTAGGACCGAGGCCGATTGATCAGCATATTAAAGGGTTTGAAGCGCTAGGTGCACATGTTACGAATGAACAAGGTGCCATCTATTTAAGAGCAGATGAGCTACGCGGGGCACGTATTTATTTAGATGTTGTTAGTGTAGGAGCTACGATTAATATTATGCTAGCAGCTGTACGAGCAAAAGGTAGAACTGTTATTGAAAATGCAGCGAAAGAGCCTGAGATTATTGATGTAGCTACATTGTTAACAAGCATGGGGGCACGTATTAAAGGTGCTGGTACAGATGTAATCCGAATAGATGGTGTGGACTCTTTACATGGTTGTCACCATACTATCATCCCAGATCGTATTGAAGCTGGTACGTATATGATTCTAGGAGCTGCATCAGGAGGAGAAGTAACGGTTGATAATGTTATTCCTCAGCATTTAGAATCAGTTACTGCAAAGCTAAGAGAAGCTGGTGTTCAAGTTGAAACGAACGATGATCAAATTACGGTGAACGGTAATAGAAAGTTAAAAGTAGTTGATATCAAAACGCTTGTATATCCAGGTTTTCCAACAGATTTACAACAGCCGTTTACGACGCTTTTAACAAAGGCGCACGGAACGGGAGTTGTAACAGATACGATTTACGGTGCCCGTTTCAAACACATTGATGAATTACGTCGTATGAATGCTCAAATTAAAGTAGAGGGTCGTTCGGCAATTGTAACTGGTCCTGTGTTACTGCAAGGTGCAAAAGTGAAGGCGAGTGATTTACGAGCGGGAGCGGCACTTGTTATTGCAGGATTAATGGCAGATGGAATTACAGAAGTAACAGGACTGGAGCATATTGATCGAGGTTATGAGAATATAGTGGACAAGCTTAAAGGGCTTGGAGCAAACATTTGGCGAGAACAAATGACAAAGCAAGAAATTGAAGAAATGAAGAACGCATAAGTGATACTTCCGCAAGGGGGAAGTGAAGCATCACTACTTGCGGAAGTACACTTTATAGAAAAACACGGTTCACAAAATACGGCAGAAATATAAAGACTTAAAGGAGAGGGATTATCGTGGAGAGAAGTTTATCTATGGAGTTAGTACGTGTAACAGAGGCTGCAGCTTTATCATCAGCGCGTTGGATGGGGCGCGGGAAAAAGGATGAGGCAGACGGTGCAGCAACATCAGCTATGCGTGATGTATTTGATACAATTCCGATGAAAGGTACAGTTGTAATTGGTGAAGGTGAGATGGATGAAGCACCAATGCTATATATCGGAGAGAAATTAGGTACAGGATATGGACCACGTGTAGACGTTGCGGTTGATCCTTTAGAAGGGACAAACATCGTAGCAGCTGGTGGCTGGAATGCTCTTGCTGTTATTGCAATTGCAGACCACGGTAATTTGTTACATGCCCCTGACATGTACATGGATAAAATCGCGGTTGGCCCAGAAGCAGTTGGGGCGGTCGACATTGATGCGCCTATTATTGATAACTTACGTGCAGTTGCGAAAGCGAAAAATAAAGATATTGAAGATGTTGTAGCGACAGTTTTAAATCGTCCACGTCATCAAGAAATTATCGAAGAAATTCGTAAAGCTGGTGCTCGCATTAAATTGATTAATGATGGAGATGTAGCTGGAGCGATTAATACAGCGTTTGATCGTACAGGTGTAGATATTTTATTTGGATCTGGTGGAGCACCTGAAGGTGTATTAGCAGCAGTTGCTTTAAAATGTTTAGGTGGAGAAATTCACGGAAAACTATTGCCACAAAACGAAGCTGAATTAGCGCGTTGTAAAAAAATGGGTATAGAAGACATTAATCGTATCCTTCGTATGGAGGACTTAGTAAAAGGTGACGATGCAATCTTTGCAGCAACAGGCGTAACAGATGGAGAACTATTACGCGGTGTTCAATTTAAAGGTAGCGTAGGAACAACGCAATCCCTTGTTATGCGCGCAAAATCAGGCACAGTTCGCTTCGTAGATGGTCGTCATAGCTTGAATAAAAAACCAAACTTGGTTATTAAATAAAAAGCGTAAGCAGCTCGTTCAGAATGGGAGGGGGATGGAGCTTCTGACGTAGAGGCGCTTTTTGCCTCGTAGGAAGAAGTGAAGCCACCGACCATTCTAGCTGCTGAAGCTGGATTAAGTAAAAAGCGGAGGTGGCTTGCTCAGAAGGGGAAGGCATTGGAACTCCTGACGAAGAGGCGTTTTGTGCCTCGCAGGAAGGGGTGAAATGACTGACCATTCTAGCTGCTGAAGCTGGATTAAATAAAAAGTGCAAGCGGCTCGTTCAGAATCGCAGGCTATTTGGAGCTCTCGACCTTGAAGCGCTCTTTGCTTCGAGTGAGAGAGTGAAATGGTCGACTTTTCTAACTATCGGAGCTGGAACTAAATTAAATAAGAAGCGAAGACAAATTTTCTTGTCTTCGCTTCTTGTATTTGTGTTCCAACGTATTGATTAAAACTAGATAAAAGGGTTACAATAGTGAATATTACCCTACTTGAACTTATTGCCTTTCATTATTAATTATTTGCCTTCCGTATTTTTTCCCTTTACCCATGAAAAAAGAGAATAACGTTAAAGTGTGGTGTCTGAATGAATTTGTCAATTGCAGCATTAGAAAACATGAAATTAAAAGAGTTATACGAGCTTGCGAAAGAATTTAAGATTTCGTATTATAGCAAGTTAACGAAAAAAGAGTTAATTTTTTCTATTTTGAAAGCTCGAGCAGAAAAAGAAGGTTTCTTTTTCATGGAAGGCGTATTAGAAATTATTCAATCAGAAGGATTTGGATTCCTACGTCCTATCAACTATTCTCCAAGCTCAGAAGATATTTATATCTCAGCTTCGCAAATTCGTCGTTTCGATTTACGTAATGGAGATAAGGTTTCTGGTAAAGTACGACCTCCGAAAGAAAATGAACGCTATTTTGGGTTATTACAAGTTGAAGCTGTAAACGGAGATGATCCAGATTCAGCAAAAGAGCGTGTGCATTTCCCTGCATTAACACCATTATACCCAGATCGCCAAATGAAATTGGAAACGGAACCTAAAAAGTTACCGACACGCATCATGGATTTAATCGCACCAGTTGGATTTGGACAACGTGGTTTAATTGTTGCGCCTCCAAAGGCTGGTAAAACAAGTCTATTAAAAGAAATTGCGCATAGTGTTACAACAAATCATCCGGAAGCAGAATTAATTGTACTTTTAATTGATGAGCGTCCAGAGGAAGTAACAGACATTGAACGTTCTGTTAAAGGAGATGTTGTAAGTTCTACTTTTGATGAAGTACCAGAAAATCATATTAAAGTAGCTGAGCTTGTGTTAGAACGTGCGATGCGTCTTGTAGAGCACAAGAAAGATGTTATCATTTTAATGGATAGTATTACCCGTTTAGCTCGAGCTTACAACCTCGTTATTCCACCAAGTGGTAGAACATTATCAGGTGGTATCGATCCAGCTGCCTTCCATAGACCGAAGCGTTTCTTTGGAGCTGCGCGTAATATTGAAGAAGGCGGTAGCTTAACAATTTTAGCAACAGCCCTTGTTGATACAGGATCCCGTATGGACGATGTTATTTACGAGGAATTTAAAGGAACTGGAAATATGGAACTTCACTTAGATCGTTCATTAGCTGAACGTCGTATCTTCCCGGCGATCGATATTCGTCGCTCTGGTACACGTAAAGAAGATCTATTAATTCCAAAAGAACATTTAGACAAGTTATGGGGCATTCGTAAAACAATGCGTGATACACCAGACTTCGTTGAAAGTTTCTTACGTAAGCTTCGTCAAACGAAGACAAATGAAGAGTTTTTACAAAACATTGTTGCAGACTCAAAAAGGTATGTAACAACTAAGTAAAGGGAAAAAATCAGGACTCGCTTATTTTATAGTAAGCGAGTTTTTTATGCTGTTTAGGTGATATTAAAGAGAGAGAGAAGTGAGAGAAACTTAGCCAGTCAGAGCTAAACGAGCCGTCTCCACTTTAAGATAATATCCAGTTCCGGTGGCTAGCTCTTCGCATCTAAGAACCTTCCGCCCGAAAGGTAAAAAGCACCTTTAGGGCGAAAGAACCTTAGCTGGTCAGAGCTGAGCGAGCCACCTCCACTTTAAATTTAATATCCAGCTTCAGCGGCTAGAATGGTCGGTGGCTTCGCGTCTTCCTACGAGGCAAAAAGCGCCTCTACGTCAGAAGCTCCATCCCCCTCCCATTCTGAACGAGCCGCTTGCGCTTTTAAATTGTATCTAGTTCCGACGGCTAGCTCTTCGTGTCTAAGAACCTCCCGCCCGAAAGGTAAAAAGCACCTATTGTGCGAGAGAACCTTAGCCAGTCAGAGCTAAACGAGCCGTCTACACTTTTAATTTCAAAAGACAAAAACAGGTAGTTGCAAAATGAAGTTAGCCTTGTTATAATTTCATCATATGTGTTTCATCAATATAGTTGTGTATGCAGCTGAAGATGAAAAACTCTGTTTCGAAAATGATTCAGGGCGGAAGGAGATGAAAAGAATGAAAGCAGGAATTCACCCAGATTACAAGAAAGTTGTATTCATGGACACAAACACAGGCTTCAAATTCTTAAGCGGATCTACTAAAGGATCTAACGAAACTGTTGAGTGGGAAGATGGTAACACTTATCCATTACTAAAAGTTGAGATCAGTTCTGATTCTCACCCATTCTACACTGGACGTCAGAAGTTTGCTACTGCAGACGGACGCGTTGACCGCTTCAATAAGAAATACGGTCTTAAGTAATAAAAACATAAAACAGGCAAGTGTATGTATTCGCTTGTCTGTTTTTTTTGCGAAAATATTATACCTTTACCCTACTTTTAACTGAAAAGTAGATGAAAGGAGAGCTTCATGTACTTAATAAATCAAAATGGCTGGATTGAAGTGATTTGCGGTAGTATGTTTTCTGGCAAGTCAGAAGAGCTAATCCGCCGTGTGCGCCGTACGCAATTTGCAAAACAACATGCAATTGTATTTAAACCATGTATTGATAATCGATATAGTGAAGAAGATGTAGTATCACATAATGGATTAAAGGTAAAAGCAGTTCCTGTTTCAGCTTCAAAGGATATATTTGAACATATTACAGAAGAGCTGGATGTTATTGCAATCGATGAGGTGCAATTTTTTGATGGGGACATTGTGGAAGTGGTGCAAGTATTGGCAAATCGTGGCTATCGTGTCATTGTAGCTGGTTTAGACCAAGATTTCCGTGGTCTACCATTTGGACAAGTTCCTCAGCTGATGGCGATTGCTGAACATGTAACAAAACTACAAGCAGTATGTTCTGTATGTGGATCTCCAGCAAGTCGTACACAACGATTAATTGATGGAGAACCAGCGGCATTTGATGATCCAATTATTTTAGTTGGAGCTTCAGAATCGTATGAACCGCGTTGTCGTCATTGTCATGCAGTACCTGCAAACAAAGATAAGTAAAACTCGCTGCGCAAGGCGGGTTTTTTTCAAAATAGAGAGAATGAGCGGTGTGAGCCGCTTACGCTTTTAAATATATCTAGTTCTGGTGGCTAGCTCTTCGCATCTAAGAACCTTCCGCCCAAAAGGTAAAAAGCACCTTTAGGTCGAAAGAACCTTAGCTGGTCAGAGCTGAAAGAGCCACCGCCACTTTTAAATATATTATCTAGCTCCAGCGGCTAGAATCTCCGGCCATTTCGCTCTCTCGCTCGAAGCAAAAAGCGCTTCAAGGTCGAGAGCTCCAATGGCCTGCGATTCTGAGCGAGCCGCTTGCGCTTTTAAATATAATTTGCGTTTTTTTGAGTAAGTACCATATACTATTTGTATTAGATACTAGGATGTAGAGGTGAATGATGTGTTAGATCGTTTGCAAGCTGTAGAAAATCGTTATGAGAAGTTAAATGAATTGTTAAGTGATCCAGCGATTATTAGTGATTCAAATAAGCTTCGTGAATATTCAAAGGAACAGTCTGATATACAGGAAACGGTAGAGGTGTATCGTGAGTATAAGGATGTTCGTGAGCAATTAAAAGATGCGAAAGCAATGTTAGAAGATAAGTTAGACGCAGAAATGCGTGAAATGGTAAAAGAAGAAGTTTCTGAGTTAGAATCACAAGATAAAACATTATCAGAGCGTCTGAAAATTTTACTTGTTCCAAAAGACCCTAATGATGATAAGAACGTTATCGTTGAGGTTCGTGGAGCTGCTGGTGGAGACGAGGCAGCTTTATTTGCTGGTGACTTATACCGTATGTATAGCCGTTACGCTGAGGTACAGGGCTGGAAAACGGAGATTATTGAGGCTAGCTATACAGAGTTAGGTGGATATAAAGAGATTATCTTTATGATTAATGGTAAAGGTGCTTTCGCGAAGCTGAAATTCGAGAATGGTGCTCACCGTGTCCAACGTGTTCCTGAAACGGAATCTGGTGGACGTATTCATACATCTACAGCAACTGTAGCTGTATTACCAGAGGCAGAAGAAGTAGAAATTGATATTCATGAGAAAGATGTTCGTGTTGATACATTCGCTTCTAGTGGACCTGGTGGACAGAGCGTTAATACAACGATGTCAGCGGTGCGTTTAACGCATTTACCGACTGGTGTAGTTGTATCTTGTCAGGATGAGAAATCACAGATCAAGAATAAAGAAAAAGCGATGAAAGTATTACGCGCACGTGTTTATGATAAGTTTAGACAAGAAGCGCAAGCTGAGTATGATCAAAACCGTAAACAAGCTGTTGGTACGGGAGATCGTTCAGAGCGTATTCGTACGTATAACTTCCCGCAAAACCGTGTTACAGACCATCGAATCGGTTTAACGATTCAAAAGCTAGATCAAATCTTACAAGGTAAGTTAGATGATTTCATCAATGCCTTAGTGATGGAAGATCAGGCTCAAAAGATGGAGGCAGCTGAGTAATGCGTGTCTATGAAGCCCTGAAATGGGCTTCTTCTTTTTTACAGGAAAATGGACGAGATGAAAATGCGGGAGAAATTGTCCTTTGTCATGTATTAAAGGTGAACAGAACAGGATTACTTATGAATATGCGTGAAGAAATAACTGAGGATCAAGAGAAAAGCTTTACGGAGTTTATCCACAAGCATGTAGAAGGTATTCCTATTCAATATATGATTGGTTATGAAATGTTTTATGGACGGTCTTTCTTTGTGAATGAAGAAGTATTAATACCAAGACCGGAAACAGAAGAGCTTATAGTGGGAGTATTAGAAAGAATCGAGCGCCATTTTGGTGATGAGAAACTACATGTAGCAGATATAGGTACAGGTAGTGGAGCGATTTCTATTACGCTTGCTTTAGAAAATGAAAATCTTCATGTTTATACAGTAGATATTGCACAAGAGTCGATTGAAGTTGCAAAAGAAAATGCAAAAGCTTTAGGTGCAGAAGTAACGTTCTATCACGGTGATTTATTGTCACCATTTCATAAAACGGGTCAAAAGCTAGATGTTGTTGTTTCAAATCCTCCATATATACCGGAAGAGGATTGGCGTGGTCTTTCTCCTGTTGTGAAAGAGCATGAGCCGAAGAGAGCACTTGTTGGTGGTGAAGACGGATTAGATTTCTATCGCCGTTTTATGGAAGAATTGCCGAATGTGTTGCAGAAGAAAGCGATTGTGGCGTTTGAAATTGGAGTAGGACAAGGTGAGGATGTAAAAAGATTGTTACAACAAGCTTTTCCACATGCTCATGTTGAGGTTGTTTTCGATATTAACGGAAAAGATCGTATGGTATTTGCAGAGATGGAGTAAGGTTCACACCTTACTCTATTTTTTTGTGGAAAAATTCATATAGATTTTGAATTTAATAGTTTAGAAAGATGAAAGTCTGTCCACACTGTTTGTAGAAGGGACGGTGGAGGAAATGAAAAAACAAGTTATTGCTTATCTTCTTATACTATTAATTGGTGCACAGTTACTTGTGCAGTTTGGATATATGAAAGCTGATGCGAAAGGGCCTTCAGTTATTCCGAAAGAGGCCGTTCGATTACGAATTTTAGCAAATAGTGATTCAGATAAAGACCAGGCATTGAAACGTAAAGTGCGTGATGAAGTAAAAGCACAAATTGATGGGTGGGTAGCGGATTTAACTTCATTTGAAGAGGCACGCAAAGTAATTCAAAGTCATATTCCAGAAATCGAGAAAACGGTGGAAAATACGTTAAAAAGAGAAGGAAGTAAAGATTCATTTCAAGTTAAATTTAGTAAGAATGTAAAGTTTCCTACAAAGGTATACGGGAATTTTATTTATCCAGCAGGAGAATATGAAGCAGTATTAATCACAATTGGAGAAGGTGAAGGGGCGAACTGGTGGTGTGTATTATTTCCACCAATGTGTTTCTTAGATTTTTCGAGCGGGACAGCTGTAAGAAAAGAAGAGCACGTTGTGAAGGCGGAATCTCCTGAAGAGGAGCAGGTGAAACAACTAGATGAGGAAGTAATAGATAAAGAAGAGAAGAAAGTAGATAAGGTAAAAGAAACGAAAGCTGTAAAGCAGGAAGTAGTAAAAAAAGTAACAGCTTCTGAAAAGAAAGTAGTAAAAAATGAAACAAAAGTCAAAGAGCAGCCTGTAAGTAAAGAAGAAATGAAAACTGTGGAAAAAGTGGAGAAACCTGTGGAGAAAAAACAAGAAAAGCAAAATGAGTATGTAAAAGTAGAAGAGGAAGAAGAAAAGCCAGAAGTTAAATTGTTTATTGTAGAAGCTTTTACATCTTTATTCTCTAAATAGTACTATTAATAAATCCCTCTTCATATATAAAAATGAGGAGGGATTTATTATGAAGAAAGTGTATTTTGCTACGAAAGCAGATGTGGAAAGATTACATTCTTTTTTCGGACAAGCTAATAAAAAAGATGATAAAATAAATGAGTTGTACGCACAATTTATGATTTTGGAAGAGGCGGAAGAAATACGAGCTGTAATTGGTTATGAACAAAGTGGGGAAGATGTGCTTATTCGTTCTTGTTTATTCACACCTCATGTGGATAAACAGACTTTCTTATATTTTTTTGAAATGTTTTTGCAGTATATGAAAGAAAAAAGTGTTCAACAATTGTACTTACTAACAAATCATCCACAATCTGTACCGATCTTTCAGTTTTTTGACTTTTTTACTATAGAAAAGGATGAGGTTCCAGAGGGAATTCAACAACTAGAACATTTTTGTAAAAATATAAAAGAGCAGAATGCAATAATACTAAATTGTCAGCTATTCACAAAGTTATCCACGGATTAATTAGGTTTATCCACATTTTGTGGATAAACCTTGTTTGTCTTTTGGATAAATCTCATAGTAAACTAAAAATATACAAGTATTTAAGGGTAGAAAAGGACGTGGAAAAAAATGCATACAAACATGTGGGTTGTGGATAATGTTGTGGAAAGAAAAAAATATTATCCACAGTTACAAGAAGCAGCAAAATTATTAAGAGAAAATGAGGCGGTGGCTTTCCCTACGGAAACAGTATATGGGTTAGGTGCAAATGCGATGGATGATGAAGCAATCGCGAAAATTTTCGAAGCGAAAGGAAGACCGAGTGATAATCCACTCATTGTCCATATAGGTACAAAATCTCAGTTAGATGGGATTGTGAAAGAAATTCCACCAGTTGCAGAGAAGTTAATGGCGCATTTTTGGCCAGGACCATTAACAATTATTTTGCCGAGAAAAGAAGGGATTTCAGAGAAGGTGACGGCAGGACTTAATACGGTTGGAGTAAGAATGCCTGATCATCCAATTGCACTTGCTCTTATTGAAGAGGCGAATGTACCTGTTGCAGCACCAAGTGCGAATCGTTCAGGGCGTCCAAGTCCAACATTAGCTTCTCACGTATATGAAGATTTGAATGGGAAGATTGCAGGTATTGTTGATGGTGGTGCAACTGGAGTAGGCGTTGAATCAACTGTAATTGATTGTACAAGCGCGGTTCCAACAATATTACGTCCAGGTGGGATTACGAAAGAACAATTAGAAGCGGTGATAGGTACTGTTTCTTTAGATCCAGCTTTAAAGGATGAGAAGGAAAAACCGAAATCGCCTGGAATGAAATACACACATTATGCGCCGAAAGCACCACTTAGTATTGTTGAGGGTTCACGTGAGTTTATTCAGCATCTTGTGGATGAGAAAAAGGAAGAAGGATTTAAAGTAGGCGTATTAACGACAGAAGAGTATCAGCATGTATATAGTGCAGATGTTATATTATCTTGTGGTGTTAGAAGTGACTTAGCTAGTGTTGCGACTAAATTATATGATGTACTTAGAACATTTGATGCAAGTGAAGTGGATGTTATTTTTAGTGAGTCATTCCCTAATGAAGGAATAGGGAATGCAATTATGAATCGTTTAACAAAAGCGGCAGGACATCATATTATTATTGAATGATAAGGTAAGATTAGCAAACAGAATATTTCTCCTTGGATAAGCATATTGTGAAGTAGCACGTCCAAGGAGGGGCATGAATGACGTTTGAACAGCTAATACCTTTAATAATTATGGCATTCGCCTTAGGGATGGATGCGTTCTCGGTGAGTCTTGGTATGGGGATGATACCCCTAAAGTTAAGACAAATCCTGTATATTGGTATGACGATAGGGATATTTCATATTATTATGCCGTTTATAGGAATGGTACTAGGTCGTTTTTTATCAGAGAAGTATGGAGATATCGCACATTTTGCGGGTGCTATTTTATTAATCGGACTAGGGTTTTATATCGTATATTCGAGCATTTTACAAAATGAAGAGACTAGAACAGCCCCTATTGGAATTAGTTTATTCGTATTTGCATTTGGCGTCAGTATAGATAGTTTCTCAGTAGGACTTAGTCTTGGTATTTATGGGGCACAAACAATTATTACGATTTTACTTTTTGGATTTGTTAGCATGTTATTAGCGTGGATGGGTTTATTAATTGGGAGACATGCGAAAGATATGCTCGGTACATATGGTGAGATAGTAGGTGGTATCATTTTGGTTGGGTTTGGATTATATATCCTTTTTCCTATATAATTTTATGTAGGAGGGAATTATGAACAAGCTATTGGAATGGTATGTTAAATTTTTAACCTTCTATCCTCGATGGCTAAGAAGACTTATAATTTGGGGTATTATTTTGCAAATTTCGATGTTAGGTTGGATTAAGTTAATTCGTGAATGGTGAGATAGTTCCTTTCTGTGAATATTTTGTTTGTACTATATTTATTGCGCTAAAAATTACAGATATAGAAAGGATGAGATGAATGACGAGATTGAAGCAAGTTTTTGGTATTATTATTAGTTTTTTTGTTTTTTGGTTTAGTATGCTCGGTGTACAAATGTTTGCTGAGTTTTTAGATATTGAGTCATTGAAATTTGTTGCGGGAAAGACTGAGGCGGCGCGTGCCTTTTACTCTCCGTACCCGTTTTTAATTGTTTTTCTTATTACATTGCTTTCCCTATACTTCTTCGTAATTAAGCTAGGGAAGCCGAAAAAAGAGAAAATGCCTACTTTAGAGGAAAAGAAGGAAGAATTACAATGATAAAATCCCCTGCTAAAAAGCAGGGGATTTTATATTTGAGTGATGGGAGGAATCTAGCCGCCTTGCTTTTAAATATATCCAGCTCCAGCGGCTAGAATGGTCGGTGGCTTCGCGTCTTCCTGCGAGGCAAAAAGCGCCTCTACGTCAGAAGCTCCATCCCCCTCTCATTCTGAGCGAGCCGCTTCCGCTTTTAG
>NZ_JBQAHG010000008.1:0-203191 GCF_051916765.1 Bacillus cereus group sp. MYBK15-3 | reverse complement strand
TGATGGCAGAGAGGTCACACCCGTTCCCATACCGAACACGGAAGTTAAGCTCTCTAGCGCCGATGGTAGTTGGGACCTTGTCCCTGTGAGAGTAGGACGTTGCCAGGCAATATTATTCCGCAGTAGCTCAGCGGTAGAGCTATCGGCTGTTAACCGATCGGTCGTAGGTTCGATTCCTACCTGCGGAGCCATTGGAGAGCTGTCCGAGTTGGCCGAAGGAGCACGATTGGAAATCGTGTATACGTCACAAGCGTATCAAGGGTTCGAATCCCTTGCTCTCCGCCATAGGATTTATAATATTTGGCCCGTTGGTCAAGTGGTTAAGACACCGCCCTTTCACGGCGGTAACACGGGTTCGAATCCCGTACGGGTCACCACTTTGGAGGATTAGCTCAGCTGGGAGAGCACCTGCCTTACAAGCAGGGGGTCGGCGGTTCGATCCCGTCATCCTCCACCATATAAATTTTATATGAATAGTATTATCGCGGGGTGGAGCAGCACGGTAGCTCGTCGGGCTCATAACCCGAAGGTCGCAGGTTCAAATCCTGTCCCCGCAACCAAATGGTCCCGTGGTGTAGTGGTTAACATGCCTGCCTGTCACGCAGGAGATCGCCGGTTCGACCCCGGTCGGGACCGCCATTTTAATAAGGCTCGGTAGCTCAGTCGGTAGAGCAGAGGACTGAAAATCCTCGTGTCGGCGGTTCGATTCCGTCCCGAGCCACCATTTATTTTAATAAAATACGCCGGCTTAGCTCAATTGGTAGAGCAACTGACTTGTAATCAGTAGGTTGGGGGTTCAAGTCCTCTAGCCGGCACCATGTAAGTTTCGGAGGGGTAGCGAAGTGGCTAAACGCGGCGGACTGTAAATCCGCTCCTTCGGGTTCGGCAGTTCGAATCTGCCCCCCTCCACCATTTACATAGGGGCATAGTTTAAAGGTAGAACTGAGGTCTCCAAAACCTCCAGTGTGGGTTCGATTCCTACTGCCCCTGCCAAAATATATTTACACAACATGGCGGTTGTGGCGAAGTGGTTAACGCACCGGATTGTGGCTCCGGCATTCGTGGGTTCGATTCCCATCAGTCGCCCCATTTTTATTTTAAAAATTACAAATAATCTAATGGATACTTACATATAATTAAGTAAGAATTCGATGGGCTATAGCCAAGCGGTAAGGCAACGGACTTTGACTCCGTCATGCGCTGGTTCGAATCCAGCTAGCCCAGCCATTTTTGCGGAAGTAGTTCAGTGGTAGAATACAACCTTGCCAAGGTTGGGGTCGCGGGTTCGAATCCCGTCTTCCGCTCCAATAAAACTTTATATGGCGGCATAGCCAAGTGGTAAGGCAGAGGTCTGCAAAACCTTTATCACCGGTTCAAATCCGGTTGCCGCCTTTTCTTTTGTGCCGATGTGGCGGAATTGGCAGACGCGCACGACTCAAAATCGTGTTCCTTCGGGAGTGTCGGTTCGACCCCGACCATCGGTATCATGAACGGCGTAAAAAGCTCTATACAATTAGTATAGAGCTTTTTTGTTTTCTTTTCATTACATGACAAAATAAGCAGAAAAAATATTGTATATACAATATTTCTTTCGAGTACTCTAGAGAGAATTTCTCCACCCCGGTGACATGAAGTTAAATCCGATACCACCAGTAGATATTAGTACACTATCAACGGTTAAGTTTGTAACCTCTAAAAACTTCTTTTCAAACCCTTCTCTGTTGTACTTATACATAGTTGAGTGGCACGCCCACATATGCGTTGAAGTACTTAACCAGTCCCCTAAATCTTTTAATTCAGGGAACGACTCAAATTGAATTGGTTCATCTAATTTCATGAATCTCACTTGATAGATAGTTGGGTTTAACTTTTCTTCTATCCCTTTAAGACTATGTGCTTTTTTCTCATTTGAATGTGTCATAATTCTCCCTCTCTCTTTTCTTCAAATTTTCCCCTATTTTTATTATACAACAATAGAAAGTAATTATGGGAATATTATGGAAATAGGTGTCAGCAATATAAAAAGACTCTAACAGAAATGTTAGAGTCTTTTTGTTAAATTATACTATGTGCTTCTAAAATTCGTAATAAACGTAGGAATTCATGTATAATATAACTTGTCGAAAGAACAAAATGATAGTGATTTATATTATGTCTATAATATGAATCAAAAATGAACTTTTTATATTTCTTTTAAAAATGTGTTGAACACACATTATATTTCATATTAATATTTTTATGTAGATTTAAAACGGGAAAGAGAGTGGAAAGTATGGGCCGTAAATGGAACAATATTAAAGACAAAAAAGCATCAAAAGATGCAAATACAAGCCGTATATACGCGAAATTTGGGCGTGAAATTTATGTGGCAGCAAAACAAGGCGAGCCAGATCCAGAATCAAACCAAGCGCTAAGAGTTGTATTAGAGCGTGCGAAAACATACAATGTTCCAAGAACAATTATTGATCGTGCAGTTGAAAAAGCAAAAGGCGGTTCAGAAGAAAATTATGACGAGCTTCGTTATGAAGGATTCGGACCAAATGGAGCTATGGTTATTGTAGATACACTTACAAATAACGTAAACCGTACTGCAGCAGATGTACGAGCTGCATTTAGCAAAAATAGTGGTAATATGGGTGTGAACGGTTCTGTAGCTTACATGTTTGATGCGACAGCTGTTATCGGTCTTGAAGGTAAAACATCAGATGAAGTTCTTGAAATTTTAATGGAAGCAGATGTAGATGCACGTGACATTCTAGAAGAAGAAGATTCTGTTATCGTGTATGCTGAACCAGATCAATTCCATGCAGTACAATCTGCACTTAAAGGTGCTGGCGTTGAGGAGTTTACAGTTGCAGAATTAACAATGCTTGCACAAAGTGATGTAACACTTCCTGAAGATGCTCAAGCACAATTTGAGAAAATGGTTGATGCATTAGAAGATTTGGAAGATGTTCAACAAGTTTATCACAACGTAGACTTAGGAGAGTAATACGATAGATGACCCTTTTCGCTTAGCGGATAGGGTCTTTTTTTATGAAGTTAATTAAGGTGATGAAGTATTAAAGGTATTTTGTTGTAGGTAGTGAATATGATTATAGGGATATATAAAATATTCATTATCTCTAGGAGGCTTAATATGGAACATAAGACACCAAAGCATATAGTTGCTGTAGCAGGTTATTTAACAAATGAAAAAAATGAAGTGTTATTAACAAAAGTGCACTGGCGAGCTGATACGTGGGAGTTGCCAGGAGGACAGGTAGAAGAGGGCGAAGCGCTCGATCAAGCTGTCTGTAGGGAAATAAAAGAGGAAACAGGGTTAACGGTGAAGCCTATCGGAATTACAGGGGTTTATTATAATACCTCTATGCATATTCTAGCTGTTGTTTTTAAAGTAGCATATATAAGTGGTGAAATAAAAACTCAACCTGAAGAGATACAAGAGGCTAAATTTGTTGATTTAAATGAAGAGAACATAGATGAGTATATAACGCGTCCTCATATGAAATCCAGAACGCTTGATGCAATGAGAGCAACACATTTTATTCCGTATGAAACGTGGGAAGTACAGCCGTATAATTTAATAGGAAGATTGTAAAGAAAAGAGTAGCCGATTTGAGATACATTCGAATCACTACTCTTTTTTGTATACTGTTTAAGAAAAAGGTCAAAATAATAATAGCACTAGTATTGATTTGTAGAACGTTTGTTCTGTATAATAAATCTATATGTTATATACATTTAGATTACTAGATAGTCAAAAGTATATATATTTGTAGATGATATAATTAAAGTGTAAAGTGAAAATATAATAGTCTTAAGGGTTTCTCTTTTATTGGTTATTCGTGCTTTAACATAACCTATATTCAATATTTCAGATGAATAGTAGATAAAAAAATACTGTGATACAATACTTTTTTATCCCACTATTTGCTGGGCAGTAAGCCTGATTGATGAGGGCTCATTAAAGTTTCACTTTATACCTTACAATGATGTAAGGTACGTGTAAGAGAAATCGATGGGATATTTTTTTACAACAATGTATTCTTAAAGTAAGAGTTATATGCTGTGTGGAAAAGAGGTGTTCAAGATGAAAGAACGAGTATTATCTAGGGTGAACTATCATCAAAAAGTTGCATTAAATCCAATGACTAAACTTTTTTATAAAGCCATTATATTATTATTATTGTTAAGTTGTACGTTATTATTCATTGGAAATGTAATGATTGAGAAAAGTGATATTAGTAAATTACATGTACCGGCTAAGTTAGAGGTGCCAGAATCATTAACACATGCATTTATTGCGACAGAAGATAAAAGATTTTATCATCATAACGGTTTAGATTATATAGCAATTATTAGGGCCTCAGTTGAGAATATAAAGGCTGGTGGTGTCGTACAAGGAGGAAGCACGATTACACAACAGCTATCTAAAAATGCCTTTTTAACAAATGAACGTACATTTTCTCGTAAGTGGAAAGAGATTTTTTATACGAAAAAAATTGAACGCACGTTTACGAAGGATGAAATTTTAAAATTATATGTAAGTAATATTTATTATGGAGAAGGAGCGTGGGGAATTGAAAAAGCAGCAAACCTTTACTTCGGTAAAAAGGTGAACCAATTAACGTTGGCTGAAAGTGCAATGATGGCTGCTGTAGTAAAAGCACCTGCTTATTACTCACCTGCCCAAAACTATGATAAAGCAGTAGAGAGACGAAATGTCGTTTTGAGACTAATGGAGAAAGAAGGCTATATAAGCCATGATGAGTATGTTCAAGCAGTTAGTGAGAAATTAGTAATTCGTCATGATATAAAAATAGAGCAGTCGATGTTAAATAGCGCGCGTAAAAAAGCAGTAAGTTAAGAGAAGTTCCTACAGAGGAGCTTCTTTTTTTGAATAAATTGTGACAAATTGTGACACAATATCGTCACAATTATTGTGTTTTTGTAATTTATGTGAGCGTGTTCATTGCGTGACGTATATAAGTGTTGATATTATGTGTATTGTGTACAATGCTGTATGCAGAATATGAATTTAAAGAGGAATGTATATGAAATCAAATAAACTCATGGCTCTTGGTATAGTTTTTTCTATCGCAGTATTGATTGTAATTGGAACAATTGCGTATAGCATCATAAATGACAAAAAAGATAAAGGGAATGAGATGTTTGCTTATTCGACGCAACAATCTTTAGGGAAAGATGATGCTCCAGTTAAGGTAGTTGAATTTGGAGACTTTAAATGTCCTGCTTGTCGTACTTGGGATGTAACAGTATTACCTCGATTAAAAGAAGAGTATATTGATAAAGGCAAAGTGCAGTTATATTTTATTAACTTCCCATTTATCGGAAAAGACTCGGATTTAGGTGCAGCAGCTGGTGAAGCAATTTATAAACAAGATAAAGATTCATTCTGGATTTTCTATGATGAGATTTATCAAAATCAAAGGAAAGATACGGAAGAATGGATTACAGAAGATTTGCTTCTTAGCATTGTGAAAGAGAAACTTCCAAAAGTTGATGTAGAGCAATTTAAGAAAGATTTACACAGTAAAGACATTAAAGAAAAAGTACGTAAAGATTCAGATCGTGCTCAAAAATTAAAAGTTCAAGGTGCTCCTTCTGTATATGTAAACGGAAATCTTGCAAACCCTGATTTCGATAGTATGAAGAAGGCAATTGATAAAGAATTGAAAAAGTGATGAGGTCTCTCATCACTTTTTCGACTTTTTTCGATAAAATTCTTGCCTCTACTTTTTTTACATGCTATACTACTTTACATAAGTTATTCTAATATCTTATATGTAATTCATATTTGCGGGTGTAGTTTAGTGGTAAAACAAGAGCCTTCCAAGCTCTGGTCGAGAGTTCGATTCTCTTCACCCGCTCCAAATTTTATTAAATGTTTTTCTATAAATTGTGATCAACGCAGTGTTTCGTTTCCGAGATAAACGAGGCATTGCGTTTTTTAATGTTTGAAAAACCTAATTACATGCGAAAATAGAAGTAAATAATAGTATTCCAAAAGTGAATTACTAACCAATAGAGTCGTTACATAAGGGATGGATTCATCTGAGGAGGCGATTAAGAGTGGATTTTGAACAATTAAAGCAAGATGTAATTGCGTATAGTAAAACAATTGGCATAGATAAAATAGGCTTTGCGAGTGCTTCTCCTTTTGAGGAATTAAAGCAGCGCTTAATCCAGCAACAACAATTAAATTATCAATCTGGATTTGAAGAGCCTGATATAGAGAAGAGAACGAATCCGCAACTGTTATTACCGGGTGCTAAATCAATTATTGCGATTGCTTTAGCATATCCTTCAAAATTAAAAAATGCACCATTAAGTAAGCGTGGAGAACGCCGTGGGATTTTTTGTCGTGCTTCTTGGGGACAAGATTATCATCTTGTTTTACGAGATCGTTTGCAAAAATTAGAAGCATATTTAATTGAAAAACTTCCGGATATAGAAGTGAAGTCCATGGTTGATACAGGTGAATTAAGTGATCGAGCTGTATCAGAGCGTGCAGGCATTGGATGGAGCGGTAAAAACTGCTCTATTATTACACCTGAATTTGGTTCGTACGTATACTTAGGGGAAATGATTACAAATGTTCCATTCCCGCCAGATAAGCCGATAGAAGATCAATGCGGGGGCTGTACGAAATGTATCGATATTTGTCCTACCGGTGCTTTAATACAGGGGGGACAGTTAGATTCGAAGAAGTGCATTGCGTTTTTAACACAGACGAAAGGATTCCTACCTGAAGAATATCGCGATAAAATAGGAAATCGTATATATGGATGTGATACGTGTCAGACTGTTTGCCCGAAAAACAAAGGAATGGATTTTCATAATCATCCTGAGATGGAGCCGGATCCTGAGCTAGTTAAACCATTATTAACGCCACTTTTAACAATTAGTAATCGTGATTTTAAAGAGAAATATGGGATTATGTCAGGGTCATGGAGAGGGAAAAAGCCACTGCAAAGAAATGCGATTTTAGCATTAGCACATTTTAAAGAAACATCGGCAATTCCTGATTTAATTGGTGTTATGAAAGATGACCCAAGACCAGTACTACGCGGAACGGCAGCATGGGCACTTGGGAAAATTGGCGGAGATGGAGTAGGCGAAGCGATTGAGAAAGCGATGGAACGTGAGAAAGATGAAGAAGTGCTTCATGAAATGAATCGCGGGCTTGAATTGTTAGCACAGAAAAAAGAGTAGATAATATTTCCCTTTTTCATATTGTAATATGGGAGGGAGACAGAATGGTTGTAAAAACGAAGATTGAAAAACAAGTACAACAATTTTTAGCATATATAACGGAGAAAAGAACGAATGTGGATGGTATTGCTGAGGATTTACTACAAATGGCAATGAGAAAGAAACAATTGTTTCAAAGACGTAGTGCACATATAGTGAAAGCAACTGCGGATGTTTCTTTCATTAGACAATTAAATAGTAATGACCATCAAGAAATTGATTATCAAATACATTTTAAATATTTAATTAAGCATAAAGAATTATTTTATATTGAAGAGGAACAATTAAAACGAAGAGTTTGTTTAAATAATAGTCGGATTATAGGCGATTATGCTATTGAAGTGTCAGAAGAAATTAGAATGGGTGAGACATTAGAAAGGGAAATTACGAAAGAGAAGTACGGTTCTTATCAGTATAATCGTTTAGAGGCAGTGAAATATGCAGAGCGTTGGTGGGATGACCGAAATCCTATGTATCGTAATTTCCCTGATAATTGTACGAATTTCATTTCTCAATGTCTTCATACTGGAGAAGTACCTATGAGCGGATATCCTAATATTCGTAAAGGATGGTGGCAAAGGGAGAATCAGTGGAGCTGGAGCTGGGCTGTTGCACATTCTTTTTATTGGTATTTGTCAGGTGCTACAACAGGACTTCGAGCAGAGGCGGTAGAGAGGCCAGAAGAACTTATTCTTGGAGATGTCATTGCTTATGATTTCGAGGATGACGGAAGATGGAATCATACGACGATTGTAGTAGCAAAAGATGCAGATGGTATGCCGCTTGTAAATGCACATTCAGCGAATAGCCGTCGACGTTATTGGAACTATGAAGACTCTAGTAAATATACACCACAAATGAAATATAAATTCTTTCATATTATTAATGGGTAGAGATTTTTCGCTCAAGTGGTATAATACGTAGTAGACAAAAAACAGAGGTGAATATCGCGTGGGAGTACATGTTGTTTTATATCAGCCAGAAATTCCAGCAAATACAGGGAATATTGCTCGTACTTGTGCAGCAACTGGAACAGAATTACATTTGATTAGACCGCTTGGATTTTCAACGGATGATAAAATGTTAAAGCGTGCAGGATTAGATTATTGGCAGCACGTAAAAATTACGTACTATGATTCAATTGAAGAATTTTATGAAAAAAATAAAGACGGTGAATTCTTCTATTTAACAAAGTATGGCGAGAAAGCTCATACAGCGTTTGACTATAGCAAGCGCGAGAAGGATTACTATTTTGTATTTGGAAGAGAAACAAACGGCTTACCAGCTAATGTAATCGAAGAAAACTTTGATCATTGTTTACGTATTCCAATGACAGATAAAGTACGTTCATTAAATTTATCTAATACAGCAGCAATTTTAATTTATGAAGCGTTCCGTCAACAAAATTACCCTGGATTAGATTTAGAAATCGTTTATTAAAAGTCGCCATATGGCGACTTTTTTTTATAAAATAAAAATAATATATAATCATACATTTAAAAGAGAGGACATAATCATATAGAATGGGATATATGATTAAAAATAGATAAGACGGGTTGAGATAAATATGAAGGAAGAATATAGTAATCAAAATACCTTTTTAAGTATGATAGATATGGATTTAATTAGACAAGGATTATTACATGCTATTCAAGATTTAGTATTCATATTGAAAGTTATTGATAATGAAACGTTTCAATATATGTATGTGAATAAAATAGGAATGGATTATGCTAGGTTAAGCGAAGAGTGCTATGGAAAAACCTTTGCAGAAGTATTACCAAAAGATATAGCGGGGATATTGCAAAGGCAATATGCAAAAGTAGTGAGAGAAGCGAAAGCACACACCTTTTGTGATGTAGTCAATTTACCAAAAGGTGAGATACACTA
Organism: Bacillus cereus group sp. MYBK15-3; assembly: GCF_051916765.1. NCBI lineage: Bacteria > Bacillati > Bacillota > Bacilli > Caryophanales > Bacillaceae > Bacillus > Bacillus cereus group sp. MYBK15-3. Next base: position 194,023 of record NZ_JBQAHG010000008.1, on the reverse strand, counting down.
TGAATCTTCACTTAATCCTGTCTGCGACGAAGAAGGAATATGTCAATTTGTTATTTGTATTACAAGAGATATTACAGCTCAAATTGAGGAGAAGACAGAGATAGAGGAAAAACAAATGTTATTTAAGTCGTTACTGGAATATAATAATGACTCAATTATATCTATAGATTCTATAGGGAGAGTTACATATGCAAATCCGGCAACGTATGAAATATTTGGATACCGGTATGAGGAATTAAATAATAAATTTATTTTTGAATTCATTAATAAAGAATATGAAAAAGATTTTCAAATTATATTTAAGGGATCGATGCAAGGAAAAGCAAAACAAATTGTTTCAAAGAAATATGTTCATAAAGAAGGGTACGAGCTATATATTTCTTTGAGAACTATCCCGATTATTGTGAACGGTGAAATTGTTGGGATTTATATTGTTACGAGAGATGTTACAAGGCAAGTATTAAACGAAATGCGAACAGAATATTTAGCTTACTATGACCAGTTAACGGGATTAATGAATAGAATTTCATGTACAAATAAGTTAAATACTTTTTTAAATGAGAGTGTAAATTTTGCACTTGTATTTATAGATTTAGATGAGTTTCATCGTATTAATGATACATTTGGTCATAAAGAGGGAGATAAAGTATTACAAAAAGTTACAGAATGTTTAAGTAATCTAAAAATAGAAGATATGCACTTATTTAGAGAACACGATGATCAATTTGTTATGTTGATAGAAAATATAACGAAAGAATATGTAGAGGAAGTTGCAAAAAGCATATTAAAAAACATTAGTGAATATTTTGTAATCGAAGAAGAAGATGTATATTTAAGCGCGTCAATTGGAATTGTAATGGCTCCAACAGATGGAGAAGATGAAAAAATACTATTTCAGAGAGTCGATGCTGCTTTAGAAAAAGCAAAAGAAAAAGGAAAAGGACATTATCATTTTTATTGTAGTGGATTAGACTGTGAGCGTGAACAAAGGTTTATAATAGAAAACCAGTTACATCGTGCTATAGAAAAAAATGAATTTTTCTTATATTATCAGCCACAAATTAATATTGAAACGAAAAAAATAGCTAGTATGGAAGCTTTAATAAGGTGGGAGAATAAGGAATTAGGATTTGTTTCTCCAAACCAATTTATCCCGTTGGCAGAAAGAACAGGATTTATTATTAAGCTGGATGAATGGGTAGTAAATCAAGTGTGTCAGCAATTGCGCGAATGGTTAAATAAAGGGTATGATGTGGTCCCAATTGCAGTTAATATTTCAGCTAGACACTTTCGTTCTATTACATTAATAGAGATGATTACACGGGCTTTAAATAAGTACAATGTACCAACTCATTTATTAGCGATAGAGGTTACAGAAGGAGCTCTTATACATAAAGATATATCGAAGAGAGTGTTACTACAATTAAAAGAGCAAAATTTAAAGATTCATTTAGATGATTTTGGAACAGGCTATTCATCTTTAAGTTATTTAAAAACATATCCAATTGATACTTTAAAAATTGATCGTTCTTTTATGGAAGGTATACATATAGATGAACGTGATACGAATATTACAGCTGCAATTATTCATTTAGCTCATACTTTAGAATTGAATGTAATTGCAGAAGGAGTAGAAAAAAAGGAGCAAATACAGTTTTTGAAAGAAAAGAATGTGAAGCTTGTACAAGGTTATTATTATAGCCGACCACTATCCAAATATGATATGGAAAATATGTATTATAAATAAAAAATGATGTGCTAAAAGCACATCATTTTTTATGTGTACCTGGTTTGTCATTGTAACCGGATGTAAAAATAGCTGTAAGAAATGTGAGTGATACACCTAAAATTAATAATAATTTCATACTAATATCCTCCTTACTTTTTTCGGTTCATGAGTTTTATTTATTATCCAAAATGTATGTAAGGTTCTTAGAAGAAAAGAATTTATTTATAATGAATAGCAGTGTAAAAACGTTAATACCTATATTATACAGAATTTTCTTTGAATTTTGGAGAGAATTTTAGTGTGCTATTATATATTTCGTTTTGATTTAAAGAATGTTTAAGGACATCCTAGCATACCTTTTATAATAATCCGATTGAACAAGGAGATGGGGGAGGAGCTATAATGGATATTCTAAAAAAGATTGAACAGCATCGAGCAGCAGAAGAGCGTTTACAATGGGAAGGTACGTTTGCGGAGTATTTGGAGCTTGTGAAAGAAAGACCATGGGTGGCTCAAACAGCACACTCTCGCATTTACAATATGATAAAAGATGCTGGAATTGAAGAAGTCGATGGTAGAAGAAAGTATAACTTCTTTAGTAATCAGCTCTTTGGATTAGAGGATGCTCTAGAACGTCTTGTAGAGGAATATTTTCATCCATCTGCAAAACGATTAGATGTTAGAAAAAGAATTTTATTATTAATGGGTCCTGTTAGTGGAGGGAAATCAACGTTAGTTACAATGTTGAAACGAGGATTAGAAACATATTCAAGAACAGATCGCGGAGCAATTTTTGCAATTAAAGGATGCCCAATGCACGAGGATCCACTGCATTTAATTCCACATCATTTACGAGATGATTTCTTTGATGAGTATGGGGTTAGAATTGAAGGGAATTTATCACCACTAAATGTCATGCGTTTAGAGCAAGAATACGGATCAAGAATTGAGGATGTAGTTGTAGAGCGTATTTTCTTCTCTGAAGATCGCCGTACAGGGATTGGTACATTTAGCCCGTCTGATCCAAAATCACAAGATATTGCAGATTTAACAGGTAGTCTGGATTTTTCTACGATTGCAGAATATGGTTCAGAATCAGATCCGCGTGCGTATCGATTTGATGGAGAATTAAATAAGGCAAACCGAGGAATGATGGAGTTCCAAGAGATGTTAAAATGCGATGAGAAGTTTTTATGGCACTTATTATCACTTACGCAAGAAGGGAATTTCAAAGCGGGAAGATTTGCGCTTATTTCAGCAGATGAATTAATTGTAGCGCATACGAATGAAACAGAGTATCGCTCATTTATAGCAAATAAGAAAAATGAGGCATTGCACTCAAGAATTATTGTAATGCCAGTTCCTTATAATTTACGAGTAAGTGAAGAAGAACATATTTATGAAAAAATGATTCGTGAAAGTGATGTATCGAATGTTCACATTGCACCACACACACTTCGCGTTGCAGCAATGTTCACCATTTTAACTCGTTTAAAAGATCCGAAGCGTCCGGATATTGATTTAATTAAAAAGATGCGTTTGTATGATGGAGAAACGGTAGAAGGTTATAATGCGATTGATGTAGAAGAATTACAACGCGAATATCAAGATGAAGGTATGAAGGGTATTGATCCTCGTTATGTCATTAACCGAATTTCGTCTACAATCATTCGAAAAGAGGTACCATCTATTAACGCGTTAGATGTACTTAGATCTTTAAAAGATGGGCTAGATCAGCATCCATCCATTAGTAATGAAGACCGTGAACGTTACATGAACTTCATCTCATTAGCGAGAAAAGAATACGATGAAATCGCGAAGAAAGAAGTACAAAAAGCGTTTGTTTATTCATATGAAGAATCAGCTAAGACGCTTATGGATAATTACTTAGATAACGTCGAGGCGTACTGCAATAAATCGAAATTACGTGATCCGTTAACAGGAGAAGAAATGAGTCCAGATGAAAAATTAATGCGCTCAATTGAAGAGCAAATTGGAATTTCAGAAAATGCTAAGAAAGCGTTCCGTGAAGAGATTTTAATTCGCATTTCTGCTTATGCCCGTAAAGGAAAACGCTTTGATTATAATTCACATGAACGTCTTCGTGAAGCGATTCAGAAAAAACTATTTGCTGATTTAAAAGATATAGTGAAAATTACAACGTCAACGAAAACGCCGGACGAAAATCAGCTTAAGAAAATCAATGATGTTGTTGCGCGTTTAATTGATGAGCATGGCTATAATTCTTCTTCAGCAAATGAATTACTACGCTATGTAGGTAGCTTGTTAAACAGATAGTTTGATAACAAAACGCTGTCTCTTGTATTTTGCGGGACAGCGTTTTATTATCCGTTCATATGTGTATAAAGTGTCATACCTTGTCCAAATGTAATAAATTAAGATGCAATTTTATGAATTTATTGTCAATTATTTTTACAATATGCATATGATAGAGTAACCAACCATTCATACGAAAAAAGCCAACACAATACAATATGTTGCAAAGTAAAAATATGTGCAACAATGCATTGTGTTTCTTTCTTATCAGTGGCTGAATATTTCTTTCTATTATGTGAGTGGCAAAATTTTGTTTAGGATGCTCGGGGTATTGTATGAAAAACGTTATAAATGTTTATGGGATGATTTTCTGTGGGCAGTTACCTTTCAAACATTCTAGCTTGCACATTACAGAACAAAATTTATAGATTGCTGTTCATACAGGAAGACAATTACAGTAAGGAGGGAAAGGAATGGGCGAAGAAAATCAACCAAATTATACGATTTCACAGGAAAACTGGTCCCTCCATCGCAAAGGATATGACGACCAACAGCGCCATCAAGAAAAAGTACAAGAGGCAATTAAGAATAATTTACCCGATCTTGTAACAGAAGAAAGTATAGTTATGTCTAATGGCAAGGATGTTGTAAAAATACCAATTCGTTCTCTAGATGAATATAAGATTAGATACAATTATGATAAAAATAAACATGTTGGGCAAGGAAACGGTGACAGCAAAGTTGGTGATGTCGTTGCGAGAGATGGATCAGGTGGTCAAAAACAAAAAGGGCCAGGAAAAGGGCAAGGAGCAGGAGATGCAGCTGGGGAAGATTACTATGAAGCTGAAGTCTCTATTTTAGAATTAGAGCAAGCGTTTTTCAGAGAGTTAGAACTGCCTAATTTAAAGAGAAAAGAAATGGATGAAAACCGGATTGAACATGTTGAATTTAATGACATTAGAAAAACAGGATTATGGGGAAATATCGATAAGAAAAGAACAATGATATCCGCATATAAACGAAATGCAATGAGTGGTAAAGCATCTTTTCATCCAATTCACCAAGAAGACTTAAAGTTCCGCACTTGGAATGAAGTATTAAAGCCAGATTCAAAAGCTGTTGTATTAGCGATGATGGATACGAGTGGATCGATGGGAATATGGGAGAAATATATGGCACGTAGCTTCTTTTTCTGGATGACAAGATTTTTACGCACAAAGTATGAAACAGTAGATATTGAATTTATTGCCCATCATACGGAGGCAAAAGTAGTTCCAGAGGAAGAGTTTTTCTCAAAAGGAGAAAGTGGCGGAACGATTTGTTCTTCTGTATACAAAAAAGCACTCGAACTTATCGATAATAAATATTCACCAGACCGCTATAATATTTATCCATTCCATTTTTCAGATGGTGATAATTTAACATCAGATAATGCTAGATGTGTAAAACTTGTTGAAGAGCTAATGAAGAAGTGTAATATGTTTGGGTATGGGGAAGTGAATCAGTACAACCGCCATAGTACACTCATGTCAGCCTATAAAAATATTAAAGATGAAAACTTTAGATACTATATTTTAAAGCAAAAAGCAGACGTATTTCATGCGATGAAAAGCTTTTTTAGAGAAGAATCAGGTGAGAAAATGGCATAACCTCTTTTAAAGAGGTTCTTTTTTTGTAAACTTTTTATTTTCCTAGTTGACAATGATAATGAAAATCATTATCATTTATTCGAGAAATGATTACATTTCGAATTATATATTTCGGAGGAGATGTAAAGTTGAAACAAAATAAAAGAAAACGTATAAATGCAATGATTATAGCGGCAGCGTTATCACTTCCGTTTGCTGTTTATTCAACACCTGCTTTAGCGGCAGTAGCAATTGAGGCGAATAAAACTGGACAAGGTTTAGAAGATGGTACATATGAAGCTGTTATTAAAGCGTATAAAGATAAAACGAATGAAGAGTCTATGGCAGCTGTTTATATAAAGGATCCGAAATTAACAATTGAGAATGGAAAGAAAATTGTAACAGCAACATTAAGTGATAGTGATTTCTTTCAATACTTGAAAACAGAGGATATTCATACTCCAGGTGTGTTTCATGATGTGAAAGTAATATCAGAAGATAAAAAGAAAAATGGAACGAAAGTGATTCAGTTTGAAGTAGGGGAATTAGGAAAAAGGTATAATATGCGAATGCATATTTATATTCCAACAATGACCTATGATAATAAGTACCAAGTACAGTTTGAAGTAAATACATTGAATTTAGAGAACAATGTTCCAGAAAAACAAAAGGAAAATAAAGAGGATAAAGTGGATCAACAAGATGGAATTGGAAATGTAATAGTAGATAAGCAACTACAAAGGCATATTAATAAATATAATTTGAATAGAGAAAATCTAGATACCCCAATAACTAAGGAAGATTTATTAAAAGTTAAATCTTTAATAGTCGTTGAAGCTAAAAATAAAGGAATACAAGACGTAAGCGGTCTAGAATATATGACGAACTTAGAAAACTTAACTTTGGAAGAAGTTAAGTTAAAAAATATAAAATTTATCTCGAAATTGAGACAATTAAAATCATTAAGTATAACCTATGGTGAACTTGAAGATATTGGACCTTTGGCTGAGTTAGAGCATATTGAGTTTTTAACTTTGAGAAACAATAAAATCTCAGATTTAAGCCCATTAAGCCAAATGAAGAAGATTAAAATGCTAGATTTAAATAGTAATTATATAAAAGATATTAAACCATTATTTACAGTGAAATCTTTAAAGACTTTGACTGTGGCAAATAATCAAATTAGTAATGATAACCTTGCTGGAATTGAGCAATTGAAAAATGTAAAAAACTTATCTTTAAGTAACAATGGACTTACGAATATTGAACATATTACATCAATGAAAAAATTAGTAGAGTTAGATCTTGCTAAAAATGAATTAGAAAACATCGAACCTTTATCAAGATTATCTACTGTACAATCACTTAATTTAGAAGAAAACTATATTTCAGATATAACGCCACTTAGTCACTTAACAGACTTATATGATTTAAAGCTAGGTTCAAATGAAATTCGTGATGTTAGACCTGTTCAAGAGCTAGGAAAAAGAATATATATCGATATTCAAAGACAAAAAATCTTTTTAGATAATGTAGAAAAAGATAAGGAAGTTAAAATACCTATTTATAATTTACAAGGAGAGCCACTTGATACTATTCAATTGAAGAGTGAAGATGGGATAGTTAATAATGGTTCTGTTAAATGGGGGACTACTGGTGAAAAAACATACGAATTTACGTTGGATATAAAGCCAGAAGAGAACCGTATTAAGTTTAATGGAACAGTAATTCAAAATGTTGTTGAAAGATTAGACGAAATCAAGGAAACAATAAAAGAGGATAATGAACAAAAGGAAAATGTAATTCTCGATAAAACTTTACAACAACATATTAATAAAGAGAATTTAGGTAGAGAGAATTTAAACGCTCCTATTACAAAAGAAGATTTATTACAGATTAAAAAATTAGAGATACTTAAAGAAAATGGAAATGAGATAAAAAATATAACAGGTTTAGAGTATATGACGAACTTAGAAAAACTCACTTTAGAAGGAGTAGGCCTGAAAAATATTGAGTTCATCTCAAACTTGAAACAATTGAATAATGTGAATGTATCTCATAATCAAATTGAAGATATAACACCACTATCTTCATTGGAAAATTTACAGTGGTTAAATCTTACGGATAATCGTATTAAAGATGTAACGGTTCTTGGATCAATGCTAGACTTACTTAGTTTAAAATTAGCTGAAAATGAGATTCGTGATGTAAGGCCATTAATACAATTAGGTCAGTGGATAACAATTGATGTTAGAAGGCAAAAGGTCATTTTGGATGATGTAGAAATAAATAAAGAAGTGAAAATTTCTGTATATGATTTAGAGGGAGAGCCAATTGAAAAAATTACACTAAAGAGTGAAGGTGGAACGCTTACTGATGAGGGAATCATTTGGCGTACTTTAGGAGAAAAAATATATGAATTTGATTTAGATGCAGATCATTATGAGACTGGCATATTATATAGTGGCATTGTAATGCAGAATATAGTAGAAAAATTAATACCAAAAGAAGAAGTGAAAGAACCGATAAAAGAAGTTGAAGAAACAAAAGAAGAAGTGAAAGAGCCGGTAAAAGAAGTTGAAGAAATAAAAGAAGAAGTGAAGGAACCGGTAAAAGAAGTTGAAGAAACAAAAGAAGAAGTGAAAGAACCAGTAAAAGAAGTTGAAGAAGTGAAAGAAGAAGTGAAAGAACCAGTAAAAGAAGTTGAAGAATCGAAAGAAGAAGAAAAAGAGCCGGTAAAAGAAGTTGAAGAAACAAAAGAAGAAGTGAAAGAGCCGGTAAAAGAAGTTGAAGGAACAAAAGAAGTTGAAGAAGCGAAAGAACCAAAGAAAGAAGTAAAAGAATCAGCAACAGGATTGGATCAAGAGCCAAAAGGGAATAATCAAGTTGTTGAAAACGAGGGAAGAAAAGCAGACGCTTTAAATAAACAACATACTAATAAGCCAGAGGAAGGTAAGAAATTTTTACCATCAACAGGCGGTGAAGTTAGCACTTCGACTTTACTTTCTGGCATAACACTTGTTCTTTCCGCACTAAGTATGTTCGTATTTAGAAAGAGATTATTTAAGAAATAAATAACGTTTAATCTTATTATTATATATAATTAATTTTTGCTTTTTTGAGAAGACATTATCATGGCGGTTTTATTAGAAACATGCATATGATGATGTCTTTTTTTACTAGAGAAGGATATTACTAGTGATTGTCTAAGTGTATTAGAAAAGGAGGGGAAGTTATGCATATTAATTCTATTTCAAAGATCGAAGAAGCTGCAGAATTTATTTCGATGATGAATAAAGATATTACGCAGCATGTTGGTTATTGCGGGGAAAATCATGAAGAAATATTGGACGCTATTCTTCATGGTTTTTCTGATATAGGGTGGGAGAAGTCTTTTGTCGTTTCTTATAATGATAATAATGAAATTGTAGGTGTATTAGGATTTGATATAGATGAGATAAGCGAAAGTGCGGAGATTTGGGGGCCTTTTATTATAGCTTCGAATTGGGGAGAGATTGCTTTAAGTATGTGGAAGAAACTTATCGAGAAAATTCCACTTCATATTCAAAAGTTTCATGGATTTTATCACGTGAAAAATAGTAATGGTATCGACTTTATGAAATATTTACAAGCTAAAAAACAAGAGAAACATAGCGTTTTAATTTTAAAGAAAACTAATGTGGAGCAATGTACAATAAATCAAGTAGAGGAAGCATCTCAACAAGTATTTGAGCAGTTTATTGTTTTACATAATAATATTTTTTCCTAATACATATTATGAAGGAAATGAAATCATTGAACGTTTAAGTGATACGAATAAATTATTTGTAAGTATGAAGAATGGTAAGTTAGAAGGTTATGTATATGTTGAAGTAAATCCGGAGTTTCATGAAGCGAATATTGAATTTATTGCAACCGCTGAAAATAGTAGAAGAAAAGGTGTCGGAGAGCGGATATTGCAAGGGGCAATTCAGTATATTTTCTCTTTCCAAGGGATGAGAGAGATAGTACTATGTTTGAATACGAATAATGATCGTGCGATGAAATTGTACAAGAAAGTAGGTTTTGAGGAAAAAGCATGTTTACAGCACTATATAATAGAGTGAAAAACCCATTCATATGAATGGGTTTTATTACGGATTTAGAAGTGATTTGAGGCGCCAATCGTTACATAACCTTTTTTATTTTTTTCGGCACTTCTTTCGTTTGCAAATTAACATCTTCTTTTCGTAGCTCTTTAAAGAGTGAAGTAACCATAAGAATGACTACAATAGAAAATGGTAGCGCAGCAATTATAGCTGCAATTTGTAGTGCATTTAATCCTCCAGCTTGTAATAAAATAGCGGCAATTATCGCGATTGTTAATCCCCATATAAGTTTTAAACTATTTTTCGGTGATAAACTTCCGTTACTCGTTTGCATGGAAACAACAAATGTTGCTGAATCGGCAGAAGTAACGAAAAATGTGGCTACTAAAATTAACCCGATAATCGTTAAAAATGTAGAGAATGGTAGATGTGAAATAACAGCAAATAATCCAATCTCTGTACCATTTTTTGCAATTTCATCAGCTATTCCAAGCGATTGGAACATTTCCATATGGATTGCGGTACCACCAAATACTGCAAACCAAAATGTACAGATAAGAGTCGGGACTAATACAACTCCAAAAATAAATTCTTTTATTGTGCGCCCTTTAGAAATACGAGCGATGAATGTACCGACGAATGGAGACCAAGAAATCCACCATCCCCAATAGAAAATAGTCCAGTTTTCAATCCAAGAAGAAGATTTTTCATTAAATGCTCCTAAATTTAATCCCATACTAGGCAAAGCTCCAATATAAGAACCGAGTGTAGATGTGAAATATTTCATAATAAATACGGTTGGCCCTAAAAATAAAAAGGAGACGAGTAAAATACCTGCAAGAGAGAAATTTAAGTTACTCAAATATTTAATCCCACGATCTAAGCCAGTTTGTGCACTCGTTAAATATAAAACGGCGAAGATGGCGATAAGTACGAGCTGTGTAAGTAAAGTGTTATGAATAGAAGGGAATAAATAGCTTAATCCTCCAGCAATTTGTTGAGCACCAATCCCAACAGATGGTACAATGCCAAATACTGTGGCTAAAACAGCTAAAATATCGACTGTTTTTCCGATACGAGAATTTTTCGATCGATTAAATAATGGAGTAACTGTAGCCCCGATAGTGCTACCTTTTTGTTTGCGGAATGTGAAATATGCAATTGTTAAAGCGACCATTGCGTATAGTGACCATGGAAAGAGACCCCAGTGGAAAAATGAATATTGCATAGCGAGTTTGGCACTTTCCTCTGTCCCCGCTTTTCCTGTTAATGGATCTGTAAAATGTGAAATCGGTTCAGCGATTCCATAAAAGAGGAGTCCAATCCCCATTCCTGCTCCAAACAACATGGATAGCCAAGATGGATAATTATATTTTGGCTTTTCTCCATCTTTACCAAGACGAATAGAACCGTACTTAGAAAATGCTAAATAAGCAGCCAAAATAATCATTGTAGTCATAAGTAGAGAGTAAAACCACCCAAATTTATTGAGGATAAATGAGTTTAAAGAAGATGTAACACTTTGTAAATCGTAGCCTTGTATCCAACTTGCTGGGGTAATTCCCCATATAATGAATAATGTTGTTAGCAAGAAGGAGATATAAAATACACTGTTTTCTTTTTTTATCATAGAATCCCACCCTTATTTAATAAAGTTAACAATTATAATAATCATAACAATTAAGTTTTTAATTGTCAAAAAATTCCCTTTTTATAATGTGAAAGAATGCAATTTGTTTTAGGGAGGTAAAGAGCAATGTGTTCACGATATGTACAAATTATAGGAAGAAATAATATGAAATATTGCATTTTATATTGTTACATCCAGATTTTATGTTAAATTCTTGAATGGAATATTAAAATAGGGGGCAAGGATATGAACAAGAAATCAAAGATCAATAAAGTGATGCTTAGCATTAGTACAATGGCTTTATCGTTAGGCGCACTTCAAACTCATGCAGCAGCGGAAGAAAAAGTACCGTATAACGTGTTGAAAACGAAACCGGTTGGAATTGAAAAGTCGGTAGATGAAGTTGGACATATTTCAAAAGTTGATGAAACTTTATCATTTCAAGAACGTTTAAAAGTAGGAGATTTTTCACAGCGACCAGCATCTATTACGAAGAAAACTGCAGTAAAGCAAGTTAAAGAAAGCTATTCAATGGCTGATTTAAACAAAATGAATGATCAAGAATTAGTTGAAACGTTAGGCAGTATTAAGTGGCACCAAATTACAGACTTATTCCAGTTTAACGAAGATGCAAAGGCTTTTTATAAAGATAAAGGAAAAATGCAAGTCATTATAGATGAATTAGCTCATAGAGGTAGTACATTTACGAAAGATGATTCAAAAGGAATTCAAACGTTTACTGAAGTGCTGCGTTCAGCTTTTTATCTTGCATTTTATAATAGTGAATTAAGCGACTTAAATGAAAGAAGCTTCCAGGACAAATGTTTACCTGCTTTAAAAGCAATCGCAAAAAATCCGAATTTTAAGCTTGGTACAGTTGAACAAGATACAGTCGTATCTGCATACGGTAAATTAATTAGTAATGCTTCAAGTGATGTTGAAACGGTTCAATACGCATCGAATATTTTAAAGCAATACAATGATAATTATACTACTTATGTAAATGATCGAATGAAGGGACAAGCAATATACGATATTATGCAAGGTATTGACTATGATATACAGTCGTACTTAACTGTGGCTCGTAAAGAAGCGAATGAAACGATGTGGTATGGAAAAGTAGATGGGTTTATTAATGAAATAAATCGTATTGCTCTTCTAAATGAAGTAACGCCAGAAAATAAATGGCTCGTTAATAATGGCATTTATTTTGCTAGCCGTTTAGGGAAGTTTCATAGTAATCCAAATAAAGGATTAGAGGTTGTTACACAAGCAATGCATATGTACCCGCGCTTAAGTGAACCGTATTTTGTTGCGGTAGAACAAATTACAACAAATTATAATGGTAAAGATTATAGCGGGAATACAGTAGATTTAGAGAAAATACGTAAAGAAGGAAAAGAGCAATACTTACCAAAAACGTATACATTCGACGATGGATCAATTGTGTTCAAAACAGGAGATAAAGTATCAGAAGAAAAAATTAAGAGACTATATTGGGCTGCGAAGGAAGTAAAGGCACAGTATCACCGTGTAATTGGAAATGACAAAGCGTTAGAGCCAGGAAATGCGGATGATGTATTAACGATCGTAATTTATAATAGTCCAGATGAATATCAGTTAAATAGACAATTGTATGGATATGAAACAAACAACGGTGGAATTTATATTGAAGAGACAGGTACATTCTTTACATATGAGCGTACACCAGAGCAAAGTATTTATAGTTTAGAAGAGTTATTCCGTCATGAATTTACTCATTATCTGCAAGGGAGATATGAAGTTCCTGGTTTATTTGGAAGAGGAGATATGTATCAAAATGAAAGGCTAACTTGGTTCCAAGAAGGAAATGCAGAGTTTTTCGCAGGATCTACTCGTACGAATAACGTTGTACCAAGAAAGAGTATAATTAGCGGATTATCATCTGATCCTGCAAGCCGTTATACAGCAGAGCGTACACTATTTGCTAAATACGGTTCTTGGGATTTCTATAATTACTCGTTCGCATTGCAATCTTATTTATATACACATCAATTTGAAACGTTTGATAAAATTCAAGATTTAATTCGAGCGAATGACGTGAAAAATTATGATGCTTATCGTGAGAATTTAAGTAAAGACTTAAAACTAAATAAAGAGTATCAAGAGTATATGCAGCAGCTAATCGATAATCAAGATAAATATAATGTACCGGAAGTAGCAGATGATTATTTAGCTGAACATGCAACGAAGTCGTTAGCAGCGGTGAAGAAAGAAATTAGTGATACGTTGCCTATGAAAGATACAAAAATGACAAAACATAATTCTCAATTCTTTAATACATTTACATTAGAAGGTACGTATACAGGTAGTGTCACAAAAGGTGAATCAGAAGATTGGAAAGCAATGAGTAAAAGAGTAAATGAATCTTTAGAACAATTGGCGCAAAAAGAATGGAGTGGCTACAAAACTGTTACAGCATACTTCGTCAATTATCGTGTGAATAGCTCAAATCAATTTGAATATGATGTAGTTTTCCACGGTATCGCAAAAGATGACGGAGAAAATAAAGCTCCAACGGTTAATATAAATGGCCCTTATAGCGGTCTTGTAAAAGAGGGAATTCAATTTAAAAGTGATGGCTCAAACGATGAAGATGGAAAAATTGTTTCTTATTTATGGGAATTTGGAGATGGAAGCACAAGTGCAGAAGTGAATCCAGTACATGTATATGAAAGAGAAGGTTCTTATAAAGTATCGTTAAGAGTAAAAGATGATAAAGGCAAAGAGAGCAGAAGCGAAGCAACTGTTACGATTAAAGATGGAAGTTTAACCGAATCAGAACCAAATAATCGTCCAGAAGAAGCAAATCGTATCGGGCTAAATAGTACGATAAAAGGCAGTCTTATTGGCGGGGACCACACTGATGTTTATACATTTAATGTAGCATCAGCGAAAGATATCGACATTTCTGTTTTAAATGAGTATGGAATTGGGATGACATGGGTACTTCACCATGAATCAGATATGCAAAATTATGCAGCTTACGGTCAAGCCAATGGGAATCATATAGAAGCGAAATTTAATGCAAAACCAGGCAAGTATTACTTGTATGTATATAAATATGATAATGGCGATGGAACGTACTCATTATCAGTAAAGTGAACTTTAATCAGTGGGAGTCTTACTGCCCGTTAACGCGGAGGAAAATAAGTGCTTTTCCAATGTATGTTTAACTTTACTTTTTGTGGAAAATAGTATATTATATAGATATATAATATATCGGTTATTTTCTAGGAGGAGCCTGTCACAATAGGTTTCTCCTGTTCTTTTTTAGAGGCCTGTCTTACAGGTTTTTCTTTAAAAGATAAATAACTGAAAATTAAGAACTATAATCTTTGAAAGAGGTGGGGCATACACATAACAAAAAAGGGATTGTTTAAGAGAGGGGGATAAGAAATGGTTTTGTTTGGTTATCCACTTGAAACAATTTATTTATACGGATTTATTATTGCTACTATACTCACTGTGATTTATATCTTTTTTGGAGATATATTTGAATCCATATTTAGTTTTGGAGGCGGATCGGTATCCGTTGTTACTTTATTACTTAGTTTTTTCGCCATGTTATGTGGGCTTAGTTATATAGGAGAATATTTATTTTCCTTTAATAGCATTCTTATTTTCGGGGCTGCATGTGCTATATCCTTTATTGGTGTATTCATAATGAAAATACTAATTTTAAAGCCGATTGCAGAAGCAGAACAAAATACTGTGCAACGTATGGATGAGTTCATAGGTTGCAAAGGGGAAGTCATTACAACAATTCCTACAGAAGGATTTGGAGAAGTACTAATATCCTCTCAATTTGGAAGTAATGCAATTCCAGCTAAAACAATTGGGAAAAAAGATATTTCACAAGGAACTGAAGTTATTATCGAGGGAGTCCAAGATGGTGTTTTACTTGTACAAAACATCGCTTATTCTTTAAAAAAACCAAAATTATAAGGGGGAATTCACATGACGATTCCATTAATTATTGGTGGAGTGTTACTCGCAATTTTAATTCTACTCATTTTAGTATTCATTACGAAGTATCGAACAGTTGGACCAGATGAAGCGTTAATTGTTACAGGGAACTGGCTTGGTGGCGGAAAAAATGTAGTTACCACTGATGATGGAAAGAAGATTAAGATTATTCGCGGTGGCGGTACATTCGTAGTTCCAATTATGCAACGAGCAGAGCCTTTAAGCCTATTAAACTATAAGTTAGAAGTGGGTACACGTGATACGTATACGAAGCAAGGTGTTCCAGTTACAGTAAATGGTGTTTCTATTATTAAAGTAGGTTCTACGATTGAAGAAGTATCTACAGCAGCTGAGCAATATTTAGGAAAAGAAACAGAAGAGTTAAAAGTAGAAGCAAAAGAAGTTTTAGAAGGTCATTTACGTGCGATTTTATCTTCTATGACAGTAGAAGATGCGTATAGTAATAGAGAGCAATTTGCTCAAAAAGTACATGAAGTAGCTTCTACTGATTTAAAGAAAATGGGTCTTCGCATCGTTTCCTTTACAATTAAAGAAATTATGGATAAGAATGGTTACTTAGATGCACTTGGTCAGCCGCAAATTGCGACAGTGAAGCGTGATGCAACAATTGCGAATGCAGAGCGTGAAAAAGAAGCTCGTATTGAAAAAGCTCGTGCTGAGAAAGAAGCAAAAGAAGCTGAATATCAACGTGATGCTCAAATCGCTGAAGCTGAAAAACATAAAGAATTAAAAGTACAATCTTATAAGAGAGAGCAAGAACAAGCTCGAGCAGACGCGGATCTTTCTTACGAATTACAACAAGCGAAAGCACAACAAGGTGTTACAGAAGAGCAAATGCGCGTTAAAATCATTGAGCGTGAGAAACAAATTGAATTAGAAGAAAAAGAGATTGCGCGTCGTGAGAAGCAATACGATGCAGAAGTTAAGAAAAAAGCAGATGCAGATCGCTATGCTGTTGAGCAATCAGCGGAAGCAGAAAAAGTGAAACAAATTAAAAAGGCAGATGCGGATCAATATAAGATTGAAGCTGAAGCGAGAGCTCGTGCAGAAGAAGTACGTGTAGAAGGTTTAGCGAAGGCGGAAATTGAAAAAGCGCAAGGTCAAGCAAAAGCAGAAGTACAAAAAGCACAAGGTACAGCGGAAGCGGATGTTATTAGATTAAAAGGTTTAGCAGAGGCAGAAGCGAAACAAAAAATTGCAGAGGCATTCGAGTTATATGGCCAAGCGGCAATTATGGATATGGTTCTTAAAATGCTTCCAAGTTATGCGAAAGAAATTGCAAGCCCACTTAGCAATATTGATAAAATTACAGTTGTCGATACAGGTGGCGGTGGTAAAAATAGCGGCGCCGGAAAAGTTGCAGGTTATGCGACTGATTTAATGGCAACGATGCAAGAAACGTTAAAAGCTTCTTCTGGAATTGACTTAAAAGAGCTATTAGAAGGATTTGCAGGAAAAGGAGCGGTACAACAATTATCAAGTGATAAACCTGTTGTATCTGCAGTAGAAGATGAGAAAAAAGAAGTAGAAAAAGATAAAGAATAGTAAGGTGGAAAGAACCTCTAGTAAGTGAAATACTAGAGGTTCTTCTGTGAATTATAATATTTCGAATAATATACATTTTTATACATTGTTTTAATTATTTAATTTATATAGAATGAAAAATATATGTATCAATTCTTTATGATGTAGAAAAAGATAGAGAGTCTCATCGATACATTTAAATCGTATTACTTTTATAGAAAGATTAAATGTTAATTAATTACATTTAAAACGGTATGGAGGGGTAGAAGTATGTTTCAAGGGAAATTAAGGAGTAGTAGTTTAAAAACAAAGTTACTTGTATCATTTATTATTATTTTAATTCTTCCAAGTATTGTAATTGGTTGGACGTCTTATCAACAGGCGAAGACGAATTTTAATGAAACGATTTTAAACTCGGCGAAAGATAATATAAAAATTTTGGATAATGTAATTAATAAAGAATTGGATAGTAAAAAAGTAGATGCAACTTATTTTACGAAATTATTCACACAATCAAGTTACCAAGCAGATCAAATTCAAAACATACAAAATAAACTAGAAGAATACAATAAACTGCATCCAGAAATGGAAGCAATCTATACAGGATCTAGTAATGGACAGTTCATTCAATCACCAGCTACTCAGATGCCAGATGGATATAATCCTACAGAAAGAGATTGGTATAAAGAGGCCGTGAAGAAAAGTGGAGAGGTAATTGTAACTGCTCCATATAAGTCCAAAACGACAGGGAATATTGTTATTACACTAGCAAAACAAAACGAGGATAAAAGTGGAGTTCTTGGGATTGACTTAATCATTAATAATATTGTTACTACTTCCAAGATGGTTAATATCGGTAAGGAAGGATATGTAGCGATATTTGATCAAGATAAAAATGTAGTAGCGCACCCGAAAATGAAGCCAGGAGAGAAATTAGAAGAGAAACTTAGTAAAGAATTGTATAAACAGGAAGCTGGAGATTTTTATTATTCATTAGATGGTGAAGATCGCAATATCACTTTTAAAACGAATAAGAAAACTGGATGGAAAATAGCAGGAATTATGCCTTCAAAAGAAATTATCGAAGCAGCTAACCCTATTTTCTATAAAACAATAACTGTTATTGGTATTTCATTAGTAATTGGTGGGATTTTAATTTACTTCATAATTGCTTCTATTATTAGTCCGTTAAAACAACTTGTTATATCATCGAAAAAGATTAGTGAAGGCGATTTAACAGAGTCAATTACAGTTCATTCTAAAGATGAAATTGGGCAGCTAGGAGAAAGTTTTAACGAGATGGCTGCATCGTTACAAAGTGTCATTTCCAATATAAACACTTCAGCAAGTCATGTAGCGGCATCTTCCGAAGAATTAACAGCTAGTATGAAGCAGACAAGCGAAGCAACGGAACAAATTACACAGGCGATAGAGCAAGTATCAAGTGGTGCAGAAATACAAACGAAAGAAGTTGAAGAAGGAGCAACATTGTTAGAAGAAGTTACAGAAGGAATTCAGCGTGTTGCAGATAGTTCTTCATTAGTATCTACAGCCTCTATGTATACGAAGAAAAAAGCTGAAAATGGTGGGAAGTTAGTTGAACAAACTGTGAATCAAATGCAATTAATTCATGAGTCTGTTTCGCAGTCAGACAAAATCATTGGTTTGTTAGACGATAAGTCGAAACAAATTGGAGCAATCCTTGAAGTGATTCAACATATTGCTGAACAGACAAATTTATTAGCGTTAAATGCGGCAATTGAGGCTGCGAGAGCTGGAGAGCAAGGAAGAGGATTTGCAATTGTAGCAGATGAAGTGCGAAAGCTAGCAGAACAATCAGGACAGTCTTCTACGGAAATTGGGAAACTAGTGAAAGAGATTCAATTTGATATAAAAGAAACAGTAAGCTCTATGAATCAAGTTGGAGTAGAAGTACAATCAGGACTTGTAGTTGCAAATGAAACGAAGCAAAGCTTTGCCGAAATATTGAAGTCTACAAATGATACAGTTGTACAAATTGATAGCATGGTAGATGTAGCAAAACAAATGACGGTAGATGCAAAACAAGTAAGTGCATCTATTAATGAAATTGCAGCTACGATTGAAGAAAATGCAGCAAGTGTTCAAAATATTGCTGGTTCCTCTGAGGAACAATTAGCTTCAGTAGATGAAATAAATGCAGCAGCAGTTCATTTATCACAAATGGCAGAAGAATTACAAGAGATGATTGGTAAGTTTAAAGTGTAATAACGAATGTTAAGAAACGAGGTAGTAATTTTACTTCGTTTCTTTTTTTATGAAGAGAAAAAGAAAGAAATATAGAGTAACCGTGTTATGATTAAGTATAATTAAAGAGACTGTATATTCTTTAAATTCCATCTTTAATCATGTTAGGGGAATGGTTTTGAAATTTAAAAAATTAAAACTCCAACCGAGAATTACATTAACTATAAGTACACTTATTTTAGTTGTACTTATGCTAACGAGTTATTTATTTTATTACATATTATCTGAAACGGTAGAAGAGCAAATTGGGAAACGAGCTTTGCATGTTGCGAAAACAGTTGCTGCTATACCTGAAATAAAGGAAGCTTTTCAAAAAGAAAACCCAGCTTCTATCATTCAGCCGATTGCAGAAAGAATTCGAATGGATACAGAGGCTGACTTCATTGTAGTTGGAAATAAAGAGGGGATTCGATATGCACATCCTGAGCGAGATAAAATAGGAGAAGCGATGATTGGTGGAGATAACAAAGGTGTTTTATTAGAAGGAAAATCATATGTTTCGAAAGCAACTGGATCATTAGGCCCTTCATTACGTGGAAAAGTTCCAATCCGTAATCAGGAAAATGAAATCATTGGTGTGGTGTCTGTTGGATTTTCAATGGACGATATTCATGGAGCGGTAGACGTGTATGGAAAGCGTGTATTTTGGATTACAATAATAGGGCTATTAATTGGAGTAATTGGCTCTATATATTTAGCGGCAAGTATAAAAAGAATGATGTTCGGGATGGAACCAGAAGAAATTTCATCTTTATATGAAGAGCATAGTACAGTGATTCAATCTGTACGTGAAGGGATTATTGTAATCGATAAAAATGGCATGATTAGTTTAGTCAATCAAGCAGCTTATGATATTCTTTCGCTAGATAAACAAAAAAATATTATTGGGGAATTTATTTTAAATGTAATTCCTAATTCAACGATACTAGATGTACTTCAAACTGGTGAAGAACAGTTTGATCGCCAATTAAATATAAAAGGACAGGCTGTTATTGCGAACCGTCTACCTATTAAAGTAAAGAATAAAGTAACTGGCGTTGTATCGAGCTTACGTTTGAAATCTGAAATGGATCAGTTAACAGCAGAATTATCTCAGACGAAGCAATATACAGAGGCATTACGAGCGCAAGCGCACGAATATAACAATTTATTGTATACGCTTTCAGGTCTTATCCAATTAGAATCATACGAAGATGCTTTAGAGCTTATTCATAAGGAAACAGCGGTATATCAAGATTTTGTTCAATTTATTATGAAGCGGATTCAAAATCCATGGCTAGGTGGAATTTTAATTGGATTTTATAATAGAGCACGAGAGTTGAAGATTGATTTTATGCTAGATAGAGAAAGTGGTTTAGACAAATTAAGTCCACATATTGAGAGTAATTATGTCGTTTCTATTTTAGGAAATTTAATTACGAATGCATTTGAAGCAATTGAAAAAAATGAAGAGAATGATAAGACAGTAAGGATGTTTGTAACTGATATTGGAGAAGAAATAGTAATTGAAGTGGAAGATTCAGGGCAAGGGATTCATGATGAAATAATTACTAGCATATTCTATAAAGGCTTTTCGACGAAAGAAGGAGGAGAGCGAGGATATGGATTAGCAAAAGTGAAAGAGTTAGTAGAAGATTTAAATGGAAGTATTGCAATTGAAAAAGGGGATTTAGGTGGTGCGTTATTTATTATTGCACTACCGAAAGAGAGAGGCGAATAGTAATGGGTGAGGAGATTGAAGTATTAATTGTAGAAGATGATATTCGGATTGCTGACATTCATCGTCGTTTTACTGAAAAAATTGAGGGATTTAAAGTAATTGGAACGGCAACGACTGGAGAACAAGCGAAAGAATGGCTAGAGCTTGTGAAGCCACAGCTTGTGTTATTAGATGTGTACTTACCTGATATGCAAGGAACGGAACTTGTCACATATATTAGGCATCATTTGCACGATACAGATATTATTATGATTACAGCGGCATCGGAAACAGATGTAGTGAGGCACGCCCTGCGGGGCGGAGTAACAGATTATATTGTAAAGCCACTAATGTTTGATCGATTTAAGGCGAGTTTGGAAAGTTATCAAAAAAAGATTGTGCAGCTGAAGAAAAATAATCAATTATCTACGGAACAAATAGAACATTTATGGTCTCAAAGAGGCGTAAAGGGAAATGAAATGGAATATGCCCCGAAAGGGATAGACCCCTTAACTTTAGCAAAAATAAAAAAACATATGTTAACAGTTAATGAAGAAGGGATTACAGCAGAGGTACTAAGTTCAATGGTAGGCGTAAGTCGATCAACTGCAAGGCGCTATTTAGAGTATTTGATATCTGGGAAGAAAGTCCACGCAGAGCTAATATATGGGAGTGTGGGGAGACCGGAGAGACGGTATTTTCTTGTTTCTTCATAATAAAAAACAGTAGAGGATTTATTTCTTCTACTGTTTTTTGCGTCTTATATTGGAATAATCCCAATTACAATGCCAGTAATCAACATCACCATTGTCGTTCCAACTGCCCACAATAAAGTAAAACGTTGATGTTCACCAAAATCAACTTTTGCCATCCCAACTAATAAATAAGTGGATGCAACAAGAGGACTTAATAAGTGAACGGGTTGCCCAAGTAAGGAAGCACGTCCCATTTCAGCTGCACTAATTCCGTAAGTAGCAGCAGCCTTAGTTAAAATAGGTAATACCCCAAAGTAAAATGCATCATTGGACATGAAAAATGTGAATGGCATACTAAGAAGAGCTGTAATAATTGGCAATTGTGGTCCAAGTGCATCTGGTATAAGAGTTACTACACTGTTAGCCATTGCATCTACCATTTTTGTTCCAGATAAAATACCAGTGAAAATACCGGCAGCAAATACGAGAGAAACAACTGCTAATACATTCCCTGCATGAGAAGCAATACGTTCTTTCTGTTGCTCTAAGTTTGGATAGTTAATCATAACAGCAATAGCAAAAGCGACTGTAAATAAAACAGGTAACGGCATAACTTCTAGTATGAGACAGACAAGTAATGTAGCGGTTAATAAAAAGTTAATCCATAGAAGTTTAGGACGTTTATGCACTGCGGCTTCGACAGTTGCAGCTTGCTCATCCATTGTTTGCATTTGTTTTAAATACTGTACATCCATAATTCCTAAACGTTTTCTTTCTTTTTTTCCAAGATAGTAAGCAACGAAAACAACCCAAATTGCACCAGCAATCATTCCTGGAATAAGAGGTGTAAATAATTCGGAAGCCTCAAGTCCAAGTGCGCTCATAACACGAGCTGTGGGTCCACCCCAAGGTGTAAGATTTGTTACCCCCGCCCCTAACATAACAACTCCAGCTAATATGAGGGGGTTCATTCCAAGGCGCTTATATAGTGGATACATTGCGGAAACTGTAATCATGTATGTTGTTGTACCGTCACCATCTAGAGAAACGATAATAGTCAATATAGCCGTTCCGATAACGATTTTTAAAGGATCTCCTTTTACAAATTTTAAAATCTTACTAATGACAGGATCGAATAAACCGCTATCAATCATAATTCC
This sequence comes from Bacillus cereus group sp. MYBK15-3, assembly GCF_051916765.1. Classification (NCBI taxonomy): domain Bacteria; kingdom Bacillati; phylum Bacillota; class Bacilli; order Caryophanales; family Bacillaceae; genus Bacillus; species Bacillus cereus group sp. MYBK15-3. The sequence goes on along the minus strand of NZ_JBQAHG010000008.1, from coordinate 171,278 downwards.
AAAATATAAAATAGCGAACATAAGCATAATACCAGTAGGTGCTAATTTTTGAATTCCCTCTAACATCATAGGCCCCATATTGGCATAGAATCCGCCAATTAATGCAAAAACACTCGGAATTAATATTAATGCTACTAGCGCTGACATACGTTTCGTCATAATTAAAAACATAAAGACAAATACCATCGCAAATCCAAGTAGTGCTAACATGTGATTTCCCCCTCAAAAGAATGATTGCGCTTTCAAAATAGAATAAAAATTCAGAAAAAATGTTTTTTATTTATAATAAAAGCATCTATTCAAATGGTAAATAATTTGAAAAATAACATCATTAGAAGCATAATTTTTATTTTGTTCATTTTGTTCACGGTAGTTAATTTGAATTTTTAAAAAGTAAGCTGCTCCTCGTAAGAATGGTAGAATAAGATGAAAATAGTGAAGTGTGAAATAGGGAGTAGATGTTATATGAAAACGAGAATTGAAGAGATTTATAGCTCTTATGAAGGAAAAGTAGAGGAGATTTTTATTAATGAATCTTCTTACGTATATGAATGGGAAAAATTATTGATGATTCGAAAAAATGACGGTGAGCTTAAAAAAATCGCAGTCGGTATTAGTGGAAATATAAGATTGGTAAATGTAGAAGTTGGACAGGAAATTAGTGCGGATACATTATTAGTTAAGTTAGAAGATGATTTGTTAATTACAGGTTGCGAGTGATGAGAGATGTGTAGAAATAACTACACATCTTTGTTTGTTTCCTATATTACAAAAAGCACATTGTTTTTTCACAAATCTCACACAACCTTTTGGTATTCTTTTCGTGGAGTATACGGTTTCTAGGGAGGAATATTGATGAAAGTAAAATATGTCGTACTTGCTATATGTTTATGTTTCGTATTTACGGTAGTCGGGTGTGGGAAAAAGGAAACAGCAGCTGTTGCCATTGATGAGAAACATGATAAATGTGATATTTGCCAAATTGGGGTAACAGATAATCAATTTGCAACAGAAATTATTTTAGAAAATGGAAAAGCGTTAAAGTTTGATGATATCGGTTGTATGTATAAATGGATGGAGATCAACTCAGGTGAAAAGACGAAAGAGAAATTTGTTCGAGATTATGATTCGAAAGATTGGATTTCGTTAGAAGAGGCTACTTACGTATATGATAAAACAATAACGACACCGATGGCTTATAATGTCATTTCATTTAAAAATAAAAAAGATGCAGAGAGCTTTGTATCTAACTATAAGGGTAAAGTTCTTTCGTATAAAGAGCTAGCAGAGCATAAATGGGAAATGAATAAAGAGATGATGGGGAAACCGAAAGCAGGAAATCATGGTGGACATCATTAATAATAGAAAAAGACAACTATATAGTTGTCTTTTTCTATTATTACTCAGGTGCAAATATAGAAAAGGTGTAAAATTTTTAGAAGAACGGTTACAATGGAATATAGTAACCTAAAGCAATCATTTATCCCGCATTAACGGGCAGTAAGATCCCCACCTCAAAATTTAGTGAAAGCAAAGAAGTTAGGTGGAGTCGGGCTGCCCGTAAAAGCCCGATTGGTGTGGGCTAATAATTAGTGGTGGATGAACAAAACCCCCACCAATTAAAGTTTCACTTTATGTACTTTTTAGAAATGTATACAAATGCGGTAAAAACGTGCTAAACTAATTGCTTCATAATGTTAATGATGGGGCCATCAGGCGTATCATTTCAATAGGTTGAGAAACATAGTATAAGCTTAAGATAATCCGATTAAAGAAGGAATCTAAAGGGCTTATGGATAAATGTACTCAAGAAGAGTTATTGTATGTGATGGAGGAATGGTTAAGAAAACATTATCTTTCATAGGAGCTGTAGTTGTGAGAAAACAAAAAATTTTATTATGTATTTTATTAGGACTTTTAATGACGGTAGTGGCTTGCGATAAGCAAGAAGAACCAGAATCGAAACCGGTTCATGTGAAAAATGAAAAGAAAAAAGAGAAGCATAAAGAACAGGAAGAATCTAAAGAAGAGAAAAGTATAAATTTAATGGACAAACAGTTGTTACTTTCAGCTACCCTTGGAGACACAGAGACAGCTATGAAGTTGATTCAGGATGGAGCGAATATAAACGTAGAAGGTGACAACGGAGAAACGCCTGTCCTTGCAGCGACGTACCAAAATCATGTAGAGACAGTTAAAGCATTAATTGGTGCAGGTGCTAATATTGAAATTAAAGATGAGAAAAAAAGTAATCCACTTCTTTATGCAAGTAGAGAAGGATATACGGATATTGTAAAAGTATTAATTAATGCAGGAGTTAATACGAAAGAAACGACTAGGTCAGGTGGGACAGCACTTATTTCTGCATCTGAGCGTGGCCATGTAGAGGTTGTTAAAGAATTATTAGAGCATACAGATATTGATGTGAATTATAAAAATGAACGTGGTGGAACAGCGCTATTAGAAGCAATTGTATTAGGAAATGGTAGTGAAAACCATAAGAAAGTAATTCAATTGCTTATTGATCACGGTGCAGATGTAAATATGGCTAACAAGGAACAGCTGACGCCACTGCAATACGCTGAAAAAAGAGGTTTTAAAGATATTGTAAATATGTTGAGGGTAGCTGGAGCGAATGAAGTAGTACAGCCACAACAGCCAGTAGAGTAAAAAACGAAAAATAATCCCATTTAGATAGACAGAATGAAGAAATCAGTTAGTATGATGGATTCAGTAATGTGTATTTGAATGGGATTTTTATTTTGAACATGAAAAATAGATTATGAATGGATGGTAAATGGAGTAAATAAGGAGGCAACCTTATTTGGCAATTGTAAAAAATGAAAAGGTAGTTTCTGTTTGTTGCAGTGCCAGAAGTACGCCCGTAGCTGCTGAGGCAAGTGTGGAAACTTTAGCGGAGTTTCAAGGGAACGGATATGGTACTGATGGTGTTACAGCCTGGGCGATATCAATACAAGAAGAAAAAAGCATTCCACTTTATAGTACTTCTTGGAATAATTATGCTTCACAAGCCGTTGCGAGAAAACTAAAACTAATTAACTATGGAATGAATTTGCATATCACTTAAATTTTAAAGATAGTTGTTTGCCGTTGGGATTTATTTGTATATCTAGATTAATATTAAGAAAATATGGTGAATATTAACATTCGATTAACACCTAATTAACAATCTATCAAAACTGACTTAATAAATGCGTAATATAGTAAAGGTAACAAAATAAATAGGGTAGAGAACATTTGAGAACACCCACTTACATATAATGTGCCACTTTCTTAGGTGTGCTCTATTCCCTAGAGTTCAAATAAGGAGAAAGGCGTTCTATGTAAGTAGGTGTTTTTAGTTTGGATAAAAATAGAACAGTTAGGTGGAAAAAATGTTTAAAGAACCTTATATTGCGATGATAAAGGATTGGAAAGGATACAAAGCATACAAAAAATTGCCGAAAACAGTTTTTCTTATGACTGGTTCAATGCTGGAATTACCAGAGCGTGTATATGAATTGCAGAAACATGGACATGATGTATTTCTTCATTGTGATTTTATACAAGGCTTAAATACGAATACAGAGGAAGCGCTTTTGTATATTCAAGATGTTATCGGGGCACAAGGTATTATTTCAACAAAGGGTTCAACAATTCGAAATGCTAATAAAATTGGATTGAAAACAATTCAACGTATTTTTATTGTAGATACTTTATCTCTTACTAAATCAATTGAAAATTGTAAAACGACTAAACCAAATGCAGTAGAGATTATGCCGGGGATTATGCCTTCTATTATTAAACAGCTAGTAGAGGAAATAGAGTTTCCTATTATTGCAGGAGGGTTGATTCAAACGCGAGAAGATGCGGAAATTGCAATTCGTGCAGGAGCAAGTGCAATTTCAACAAGTCATTATGAAGTATGGATACAAGAAGAAAAAAGGAGTGCAACCTTGTGATTGAATTGAAAAATGTTTCAAAGGTATATAAAAATGCAGAAGAGACAGCGGTTAAAGGCGTATCGGTTCATATTAAGAAGGGTGAATTTTTTGTTTTAGTTGGACCTTCGGGATGCGGGAAAAGCACATTATTACGAATGATCGCTGGCTTAGAAGAGATTTCTTCAGGAGATTTAATTATTAATGAACGTGTTGCAAATGATCTAGAGCCGAAAGACCGTAATCTATCAATGGTATTTCAAAATTATGCATTATATCCACACTTATCTGTAGAAGAAAATATTTTATTTGGACTTAAGGTAAGAAAAGTACAAAAAGAAGAGCGACAAAAGCGATTAATGGAAGCTATTGAAATGGTAGGACTGAAAGAGTATGTGAAAATGAAACCAGGCCAATTATCAGGCGGACAAAGACAGCGTGTTGCACTTGCCAGGGCAATTGTGAGTCAAGCACCAATCTGTTTAATGGATGAACCACTTTCGAATTTGGATGCGAAATTACGTGCGCAAATGAGAATTGAAATTAGAGAAATTCAGCAGCGATTAGGAATTACGATGATTTACGTTACCCACGATCAAATAGAAGCGATGACTATGGGAGATCGTATCATGGTTTTAAATAAAGGAAGTATACAGCAAGTTGGAACACCACTTGACATATATAACGAACCTGCAAACGAATTTGTTGCAAGCTTTATAGGTTCTCCTTCTATGAATATAAATGATGGGGAAGTAAATAAAGAAAAAGGTGTATTACATATAGGGCAATTGCAAATTCCATTATCTATTAGACAGTTAAAGCAATTACCAGAAGGAACAATTCGCATAGGCATGCGCCCTGAGCATATTGCACTGTCTGAGGAGGGACAAGAAGTGACGTTGCAATCTGTAGAAGTATTAGGGAATGAATCTATATTGAACTTTGCGGTAAATGGAACAACTTGGAGTGCGAAAGTCATCGGACAGTTACTCTTGAACAAAGGTGACAAAGTAAAATTATTATTCTCGCAAGAAAAGTTATGCTTCTTTAATGAAAACACGAATGAACGCTTAAAAGTGGTAGCTGAAGAAGAGTTGAAAGTGGTGGCGAAATAATGATTGGAGTAAGTAAGTTACCAGTTCAAACAAAGGTGTCAAAAAAGAAAAAATTATGGGGGAGAACGAAAGATTTAAGAATAGGATTATTGTTTTTGGCGCCATCTATTTTGTTATTTTCGATTTTTTTGTTCTATCCATTGTTTAGGACGATTTACTATAGCTTTTATTTAACCGATATACATGGGGAAGCTAATCTTTTCGTTGGCTTAGAAAATTATCAATACTTATTCTCTGATCCAGCCTTCTACAAAAGTATAAAATCAACTTTATTATTTGTTTTATATACAGTGCCTACGAGTATTATATTTGCTTTGTTTCTTGCATTGATTGCAAATGGAAAAGTAAGAGGTATTGGGTTATTCCGAGTTCTGTTTTCTTCGACGATGGGAATATCAGTAGCCGCTAGTGCAGTGATTTGGCTATTTTTATTTCATCCAAGTGTAGGATTATTTAATAATATATTAGCCTCTATGAACCTTCCTGCAATCGCATGGTTAACGAGTCCGGACTGGGCACTATTCTCTGTATCAGTTACAACAGTTTGGGTGAATACAGGTTTTGCATTTTTAGTTATATTAGGTGGTTTACAAAATATCGATACGTCGTTATATGAGAGTGCATCTATAGATGGTGCTAGTTATTTATATAAACTTCGCCGTGTTACATTACCGATGCTATCACCAACTTTATTCTTTATTGTAACAGTAACATTAATTAGTGCGTTCCAAAGCTTTGGGCAAATTGATATTTTAACGCACGGTGGACCAAATGATGCAACGAATTTGATTGTGTACTCGATTTACAAAGAGGCGTTTGTGAATCATCAATTTGGAACAGCAAGTGCACAAGCAATGGTATTATTTGTTTTCATTTTCATTGCTACATTACTTCAATTTAAGTTTGCTGAGAGAAAGGTGCATTATAAATGATTGTTAAACAGTGGAAACAAAATTTCCTATTATACATGCTGCTCATTATTAGTGCAGTAATGGTATTTTTTCCTGTACTGTATGCATTTTTAATAAGCTTTATGACACCAGACGATATTCAAATGAGAAGGTTATTTCCGACTCAATTTACTTTTGATAATTTTATTAATATTTTTCAAAAGGTACCGCTTTTTACATACTTATATAACAGTTTAATTGTATCGACAGTCGTTATGATTGGACAACTTATCGTATCAAGTTTAGCAGCTTATGCTTTTGTTTTTCTTCAGTTTAAAGGGAGAAACTTAATTTTCTTCCTGTTTATTTCAACGATGCTGATTCCGTGGGAAGCAACGATGGTGCCTAACTTTTTAACGATTCAAAACTTTGGTTGGATCAATAGTTTTGCTGGGATGACAGTGCCGTTTTTTGCAACAGCTTTCGGTATTTTCTTGTTACGTCAACATTTTATGACACTTCCGAATGAACTGAAAGAAGCTGCGTTTATTGAAGGGATTGGAAATATAAGATTTTTATTCAGCGTTGTAATTCCGTATTGTAAAACGAGTTTTATTACGCTTGGAGTATATAGCTTTTTAACAACATGGAATATGTATTTATGGCCACTTTTAGTGACCACTGATGAAAAAGTAAGAACAGTGCAAATCGGTGTGAAGCAGCTTCAGTCTCAAGAAGTTGCAACTGATTGGGGAAGCGTAATGGCCGGTGTTACGGTTATCGTTATTCCAACATTGATTTTACTATTTTTAGGGCAAAAGCAATTACAACAAGGATTAACAAAAGGTGCAATTAAATAACTAAGAGAAGGTGAGATTTAAATGAGTCTAGTTAAAAAAGGTGCTGCGCTATTAATGGTAGCAACAATGGCATTATCTAGTGCCGCTTGTTCAAATAGTAAAACAGAAGGAAAACCTGAAGCACAGGCAAAAGTAGCACCAGTTGAAAAAAATGGTGATAAAACTGTAATTCGCTTCTGGCATGCGATGGGTGGAAAAACACAAGGAGTACTAGATGGTCTTGTTGCAGACTATAATAAGTCGCAAAATAAATATGAGATAAAGGCAGAGTTCCAAGGAACATATGAAGAGTCTTTAACGAAATTTAGAACGATGTCTGCAACGAAAGAAGCGCCAGCTCTTGTTCAATCGAGTGAAATTACAACGAAATATATGATTGATAGTAAAAAAATCACACCAATTGATAGCTGGATAAAAAAAGATAAGTACGATACGTCAAAATTAGAAAAAGCAATTACAAATTATTATTCAGTTGATGGAAAAATGTATTCTATGCCATTTAATTCATCTACACCAGTATTAATTTATAATAAAGATGCTTTCGCAAAGGCGGGCTTAGATCCAGAGAAAGCTCCGAAAACATATGCGGAATTACAAGAAGCAGCGAAAAAGTTAACGATTAAAGAAGGCGGAAATGTAAAACAATATGGATTCTCCATGCTTAACTATGGTTGGTTCTTTGAAGAATTGTTAGCGACACAAGGTGCTTTATATGTAGATAACGAAAACGGCCGTAAGGATGCTGCAAAGAAGGCGGTATTTAACGGTAAAGAAGGACAGAAAGTATTTGGAATGTTAGATGATTTAAATAAAGCTGGCGCACTTGGAAAGTATGGAGCAAGTTGGGATGATATTCGTGCCGCGTTCCAGTCTGGACAAGTTGCTATGTATTTAGATTCTTCAGCAGGTGTTCGTGATTTAATTGATGCATCTAAGTTTAATGTAGGTGTTTCATATATTCCGTATCCAGAGGATTCGAAACAAAATGGTGTTGTTATTGGTGGAGCATCATTATGGATGACGAATATGGTTTCAGAAGAAACGCAACAAGGTGCTTGGGACTTTATGAAATATTTAACGAAGCCAGACGTACAAGCAAAATGGCATACTGCAACAGGCTATTTCTCAATTAATCCAGATGCATATAATGAGCCATTAGTAAAAGAGCAATATGAAAAATACCCACAGTTGAAAGTAACAGTAGATCAACTGCAAGCAACGAAGCAATCTCCAGCAACACAAGGTGCTTTAATTAGTGTATTTCCAGAATCAAGAGATGCAGTTGTAAAAGCATTAGAAGCGATGTATGACGGGAAGAATAGTAAAGAAGCGTTAGATGAAGCTGCCAAAGCAACAGATAGAGCAATTAGCATTTCAGCTCGTACGAGTCAAAAATAAGAGAAAGCCGTATCCTTAAAAGGGATACGGCTTTCTTTATAGGGAGATAAGGGATCAAAGAAATGATGAAGTCTTATCTCTTTTATATGAGTAAAGGGTCTAGAGTGAATGTTGTCCTTTTCATTATTTATTTAACTCCATTGCCACTTGTTTACCATTTACGAAAACCTCTACTACCGCTACTACAACTTCCATTACTTTTTTCATCGCTCATCTCTCCTTATTTTTTGTTTCATTTCTTACTCTCAGTATAAGGAAATACAGTAATTACAACTATCGAATTGGATGACAAGAGACTTACATTGTTGTAAGGATAATAGTTTAGTTTGTAATAAAGTGAAACTGTAATCAGTGGGGGGCTTACTGCCCGTTAATGCGGGATAAATTTGATTTAAGATTAAGATTCGGAAGTTTCTGTTGTTTTGAACTATAATTAGAAAGAGGGGGGATAATATGAAAAGAATTCTTGTTATTAGTGATATTCATGGAGAGATAGAAAAGTTCGAACAGTTATTGGAAGAAGCACAATATGATGCGAAACAGGATCAATTAATCTTACTGGGAGATTATGTAGATCGTGGTCCAAATGCGCGTGCTGTAATTGAAAAGGTAAGAGAATTGAAAGAAGAGGGAGCACTCATTTTAAAGGGAAATCATGAAGATATGATGATTAAGGCGTTAACGACAAATGAGGAACGTTCATGGAACCATTGGGTAAAAAGAAATGGTGGAGATAAGACATTATATAGCTATGGATTTGTAGAAGAGGATATTGCGGTTAATGACAAAGACTTCCAAAAACCGATTTTACACTCTCGTGTATTAGAGGAACATATAAAGTTTATTCAAGAATTAGATCATTACATTGAAACAGAAGAGTATATATTTGTACATGCTGGGGTTGAACCGATGAAACGAGTTTCTGAATCTGAACCATATACGTTAATGTGGATCCGTAATGAATTTCATAATGGATATAGCGGTGAAAAGGTTGTTGTATTTGGGCATACGGAAACAAAAACGCTTCATGGTAGTGAGGATTGCGGAGTGTATTTTGGTAGTAATCGTATTATTGGAATTGATGGCGGGGCTGTGTACGGTGGTCAGCTAAATTGTTTGGAATTGCCGAGTAAAAAGGTATATGTAATAAAAAATTGAAAGAGATAAGAGGAATCTTATTTCTTTCAATTTTTTATTAAGCTAAATTTAAGACAAAGTTTTTATAATAAAACTTCAAAATTTTAGAAGGAAATAGTTAAAAATGAAACGTAATGTAACTACATTCTTTTGTTATGAAGAGAAGAAATGTAATAATAAATAGAATTGAACTATTTGATGGAAGGTGAGAGCATGCGCTTACTTGTAGTAGAAGATAATGCCTCGTTATTAGAGTCTATCGTACAAATTTTGCGTGATGAATTTGAAGTAGATACGGCAATAAATGGAGAAGATGGATTGTTTTTAGCTCTTCAAAATATATATGATGCAATTTTACTGGATGTGATGATGCCAGGGATGGACGGATTTGAAGTAATTCAAAAAATACGTGATGAAAAGATTGAAACACCAGTCCTGTTTTTGACAGCGAGAGATTCTTTAGAAGATCGGGTGAAGGGATTGGATTTTGGTGGAGATGACTATATCGTTAAGCCATTCCAGGCCCCTGAATTAAAAGCGAGAATTCGCGCTTTACTACGCAGAAGTGGTAGTTTAACAACGCAGCAAACGATTCGTTATAAAGGGATTGAATTGTTCGGAAAAGATAAAGACGTTCAAGTAGATGGACAAAGTATTAAGTTGACATTGAAACAATATGAGCTGCTAGAGTATCTCATTCAAAATAGCGGGAAGATTTTAATGCGTGAACAAATTTTTGATCGTGTTTGGGGATTTGATTCAGATACGACAGTAGCCATTGTGGAAGTGTATGTGCATCATTTGCGTAAAAAATTAGAACCATTCGGTTATCAGAAAGATATTCAAACCGTTCGAGGTATTGGATATATATTAAAAGAACAATGAAAAAGGGAAGTATGTTTCAAAAGACACGCATTCGTTTGACTATAGTGAATTCATTAGTATTTATCCTATTAATAGGTATATTAGGTAGTATTATTTATTCATACACATATAAGCGTATTTATAATGAAGTGGATCAATCTATAAAAATGATGGCTCAGTATAGAGAAAAATTAGATGTTAAAATACCACCAAGAAAACGTATGGAGAATATCCAAATTGGAGATCCGCGAGTAACTAGAATAACTTGGAATGGGAAAATAGTGAAAATAGAGGGCGATAACCGTAAATTCCGTTCTATTTTTGAAGAGAATTTGGAAAAGTTTTCTCCGGAAAAAATAGGGGAGTTACAAGATATCAAAGTACAAGGACGATATTTTAGAGCATTTTCGCTTCAAAAAGATGGAGAAATAGTTCAAATCGTGCGAGATATAACAGCGGAAGAAGGAATGTTAAATACTTTATTTTTAATCCTCGTTATAGGTTGTAGCATAGGAAGCCTCTGTGCGATAGGTATCGGCTTTTTCCTAGCTGGCAGAGCACTCGTACCCATTCAAAATTCATGGGAGAAACAGCAGCAATTCGTTTCTGATGCATCACATGAACTCAGGACACCACTTGCAGTTATTCAATCAAAAACGGATGTTTTATTTCAGTCACCATCCGCTACGATAGAAGAAAAAGCGATGGATATTTCTACAATTTCAAAAGAATGTAGGCGGTTATCGAAACTCGTTAGTAATTTATTATTGCTAGCACGTTCTGATTCTAATCAAATTGAGATGGATAAGAAAATATTTGAACTTGATAAATTGTTAGAAGAAATAGTAGCTCCATATAAGGAGATTGCTTCTTATCAAGAAAAAGAAATGATGCTAAAAGTAGAACGTGGTGTATTTTTTATGGGGGATAGAGAGCGGATTCATCAAATGATGGTCATACTGTTGGATAATGCGATGAAGTATACAAATGAAGGTGGGCATATTCAAATTGATTGCACGCAAACGAGTAGTTCAATTCGTATACAGGTGAAAGATGACGGGATAGGAGTGAAAGAAGAAGATATTCCAAAATTATTTGATCGTTTTTATCAAGGGGATAAAGCAAGAAGTACGTCAGAAGGAGCTGGATTAGGTCTTTCAATCGCAAATTGGATTGTAGAAAAGCATTACGGAAAAATATCAGTAGAGAGCAAATGGGGAGATGGCACTTGTTTTGAAGTGATTTTCCCTAAAAACCAAAAAATATAAGTAAAAAGACGACCTTGTTTTTACACAAGGTCGTCTTTTTTTAAGGTAAAGTTAAGAAACTATTTATATTATGTATGGCATAAAGAAAGTTCGTTACATGAAGAAGAGACTAGGTGTATGTGAGTGGGGTTTATCAATCATAATGTTATCTCAAGCAGCGATGAGATGTATGTATAGTATTAAAAAAACTAGGGGAATGATGGGAAAGAAAGTATAAGAGGGAGGAATTAATTTTGAAAAAGAAAATGATGACGGTATTCACTATTGGAGTAATGAGCTTAAGTATATTAGGGGGTGCCTCTCCTTCTGAAACACAAAAAGGAAAGACTGATTACACGCAGCGCAGTAAAGAACAATTAAATAATGGTAAGATACATGCAGTGCATACAGAAGAAAAAGCAGAGAAACTAGGTATTGAAACGGAAGGAAAAGAACAAATTACACTAGAAAAAGAAATTCATGAAACAGAAGTAGGAAGGGAAGCAGAGCAGTTAGGCATATCGATTGAAGGAAAAGATGTTGGGACGTTGTCAGAAGAAATCTATGAAACAAAAGTGAAGCAAGAAGCGTTAAAACTAGGCATATCTATAGAAAATACATCAATTGTAAATTTAATTAATCAAATTAATATGATTAAAATTAATGATGAAGCAGATAAATTAGGTATTTCGACAAATGGAAAAGAAATAGAGGACATTGCAGAAGAAATCTATGGAAAGAAAGTAAGAGAAGAAGCAGGGAAGTTAGACATTTCTCAAAAGGGAAAAGAAATTGAAGAATTAGCACAAGAGGTGTACGAACAAAAAGTGCAGGAAGAAGCAAAAAAATATCATATTGATTTGTATGGGAAAGATATATATCAAGTATTAAGAGAAATTAATGAACAAAAGGTGCTACAATTGGCAGATGAGCTTAATATGGACAAAGCGAACATGAATATTCAAGAGCTAACAGAAAAAATAAAAAAAGATCAACCTGAGAGAGAAAAAGAACTAAATTTTGTACCAGTGATTCGAACGGATGCTGACGCATTTTATTCTTATTTAACGAACTAAAAAGGGCGTGAGAGTGATACGGAGGTTTAAGTGGTATATATGTATAGCATTACTAGCTATAGCGGTATGGAGTGTATATACAAATGGAGTTACAAAGTATGTGGAGAAGTTGACATTCTTCAATATACAAAACGGAAAAGAACCGGAATTTAGTAATAATGATGAAAAGGTCATTTTATCAAGTGTACCATTAATTCAGCAACTACCAGAGCTAGATCGAGGCTGTGAAGTGACAAGCTTAGCGATGATGTTACAATACGCTGGTGTTTCAGTGGATAAGATGACATTAGCAAATGAAATAAAAAAAGTTGATTTTATAGATGATGGTGTGCGCGGGAATCCAAATGAAGGATTTGTAGGTAATATTTATACATTTTCTGAATCAGGATACGGTGTATATCATGGGCCACTTTTTCAGTTAGCGGAAAAATATTTACCTAATAAAGCTGTAGACTTAACAGGGAAGAATATAGAAGAAATTTATAAGAGTGTAAAAGCAGAACAACCGGTAGTCATGATCACAAATGCAACATTTGCGCCATTAGATGAAGATGAATTTACTACATGGGAAACAAATAGTGGAGATGTTTCTATTACGTATAATGAACATTGTGTAGTGCTTATTGGATATGATAAGGAATTTGTATATATTCGAGATCCTCTTAATGAAAGTTTAGATGTAAAAGTACCGAGAGAAAGTTTTGAAAAGGCATGGATGCAAATGGGGAGTCAGGCGATTAGTTATGTGAAAAGCCCTAAATGAATGAGTAAGGAAAGAGATGTAAGGAATTGTAAGAGGAGTTTTTGTGGGGGCTTTTTGTTACGAAATAAGAGAACTTGAACTTATTATATAAGCTGAAGTTCTCTTATTTTTTATGCTTAAATCTTTAGAAGTAGTAAATATGTAAAAATGCATAATTGACAAAAAAATTACATGTTATCATTATATATTGTTTTATATATGTTACTTGTATAAAATTACACAAGTATTCACATTACATAAAGGAGGCTTATTATGCAAAAAATATTTAACTGGGTTAAATGTATGAGTATCAAGAAAAAATTAATCATTTCATTTTTTCTAATTTTAACTATACCAGGACTTATTATCGGTGGTGTTTCATATCAAACTGCCAAAACAAATTTTGAACAACAAATCACAGGTAAAGCAAAGGAAAACATTTCGATTTTAAATACTGTTATTTCTCAAAATATAGAAGAGAAATTTGTTGATGCAGCATACTTTGCAGACATCTTAACAGAGGATACATATCCAAACGGACAAGAAGAAATAGTAAGAACAAAGTTAGCGCAATATATAAAACTTCATCCAGAAGTAGAAGGTATTTATATTGGAACGCAGACAGGAAAGTTTATAAGAGAACCATTTATCAAAATGGATGATGGGTATAATCCAACAGATAGATCTTGGTATAAAGAAGCACATGAAAATAAAGGGAAAGTAATTGTTACTGCACCATATCAATCAGCATCTACAAAAAATATGGTAGTAACAATTGCAAAAGAAGTAAAAGATGGTAAAGGTGTTATAGGAATTAACTTAAATTTAGATAACATCTTGAAAATTTCCAAAATGATTAACATTGGTGAAAAAGGTTATGCAGTTATTTTAGATCAAAATAAGCAAATTGTTAGTCATCCATCTAGAAAACCAGGTGCAAAAGTTACTGATCCCTGGATTAAACCGATTTATGAAGAAAAACAAGGAAATGTCTCTTATACAGAACAAGATGATAAAAAGAATTTAATCTTTGCAACAAATGAGAAAACGGGCTGGAAAGTAGTTGGAGTTATGTTTGATGAAGAAATTACCCAAGCTGCGAATCCAGTATTTTATAAGACTTTTATTGTTATTGCTATTGCTATTGCATTTGGTAGTATATTAATTTATTTCATTACAAAGTCTATTACAGGGCCATTACGAAAAATAGCTGAATCGGCATATAAAATTAGTAAGGGAGATTTAACAGAGAAAATTACAATCCATTCCAAGGATGACATAGGGAAATTAGGGAATTCATTTAATGAAATGTCTACGTCTTTACAAGATGTTATTACCCAAATTAGCTTTTCAGCAGAACATGTTGCAGCATCGGCTGAAGAGTTAACAGCGAGCGTACAGCAAGCAAATGATGCGACAGATCAAATTACAATTGCGATGGAACAAGTATCAGGTGGGGCTGAGTCACAAAGTCAAGGTGTTGAAGAAGGTGCTGCTACATTACAACAAGTAAATACAGCAATTCAAGATGTAACCGGAAGCGCAGAGTCAATTTCTATTTCCTCATTACATGCCCGTGAAAGAGCTGAAGAGGGAGAAGATTTAGTTGAACAAACCGCAAAACAAATGCAGTCTATTTCTAGGTCGGTATCCGAGTCAGATGCTATTATTAAACTTCTTGATGAGAAATCAAAGCAAGTAGGAGCTATTTCTGAAGCAATTCAAAACATTGCAACTCAAACAAACTTATTAGCTTTAAATGCGGCTATTGAAGCAGCAAGAGCAGGTGAACAGGGACGAGGATTTGCTATTGTAGCAGATGAGGTTAGAAAATTAGCAGAGCAATCAGGAGAGTCATCTGGAGAGATTGCAAATTTAATTGCAGAAATTAAGGCGGATATTGAACATACTGTTAAGGCGATGGATAATGTGAATGGAGAAGTTCAACAAGGCCTTGATGTTGTAACAAAAACGAAAGTAAGTTTTACGGAAATTTTAAGTTCTACTACACATATTGTTTCTCAAGTTAATCAAATGGTAGAAACAACGAAGAGAATTGCTGGAGATGCAAATGAAGTGACAAATGCTATTGATGAAATTGCAGCTGCTGCAGAAGAAAATACAGCTAGTATGCAAAGTGTTGCAGCTTCAACAGAAGAACAGGTTAATTCCATGGAGGAAATTAGTTCAGCTTCGCAAAACTTAGCTGAGATGGCAGAAGAACTACAAGCGATGACTAGTAAATTTAAAGTATAATAACAGCAGATAAGTAAGGTGAAAATAATATCACCTTACTTATTTTTCTATTCAGCAATTAGGGGAGTCATTAACAGGATGAAAAAAAGAAAAAGACTATGGAATTTATGGAAAACGATTACATTGTTAGTTTGTACAGTTGTAATTTTTTCTTTACTTGTGACAGATATATTAATTAGTCATAATGTAGAACGGACGACGGAGGATAGCCAAGCAGAGAAAGCAAAAACAATTGCACACATTGTGGCGAATGATTCGATTGTAATCGATGGTTTGGTTGGGAAAGCAGATACCTCTGCAATCCAAACGTATACAAATAGAATATTACAAAACACAGGTGTTCAATTTATTGTAGTTATGGACATGAATGGAATAAGAAAGTCACATCCAAATCCTCAAAAAATAGGGCATCATTTTATTGGGGGAGATGAAGGGCCTGCATTGAAAGGAAAAGAACATGTATCGTTAGCAGAAGGAACTTTAGGTATTTCCATGCGAGTGTTTGTACCAATATTTTCTGAAACAGGTGAACAACTTGGAGCAGTGGCTGTTGGTATTTCAGCAGATAATGTAAAAGAGAGAGTTAAGGAAAGTAGACATATCATTTATATTGGTGTCGGAGTGGGTGTATTAGTCGGAATTATAGGAGCAATATTGCTAGCTAGACATATGAAGAAAAGTTTATTCGGTCTTGAGCCGCACAGGATAGCAAAAATTCTTGAAGAAAGAAATACGATGCTACAATCTGTAAAGGAAGGTATTATTGCTGTAGATAAAGAGGCTAGAGTAACGTTAATTAATAATGAAGCGAAACGTCTATTTAAAAAAAGCGGACTTGAAGAAGATTTTATCGGTAAAGATGTTGAGTTGTATATGCCAAATTCACGTATAAAAGAAGTATTGCAAACGGGAGAAGTACAATTAAACGAAGAACAAAATATTTATGGAATTACGATTGTGACGAATCGAGTTCCTTTATATGTAAAAGGAGAAATAGTTGGTGCAATTGCAACATTTCGTGATAAAACAGAGATTAGAAAACTAGCAGAGGAACTAACTGGTATTAGACTATATGCAGAAGCATTACGGGCACAATCTCATGAGTTTATGAATAAGATGCATGTCGTATTAGGGCTTACACATATGAAACAGTATGAAGAATTACAGAAGTATATAAGCGGCATGGTATCAGAGCATCAATATGAAATTGGTGGAGTTATGAAAAGAATAAAAAGTCCAGTATTTGCTGGTTTTTTACTAGGTAAGCTCAGCTATGCTAGAGAGAAAAATATAAAATTAATTATAAGTGAAGATTCTTATATGCCGGAAATAGATGATGAAAGTATTACTCATGAACTTATTACGATTGTCGGAAATTTAATTGATAATGCATTAGAAGCAGTGACGAATTGTGAAAAGAAGCAAGTTGAAGTTGAGATACAACATGGGGATATACTAACTATTACAGTACAAGATACGGGAAAAGGTATACAAGAAAAAGAAATAGAGGAATTATTTACGAAAGGTTATTCCACAAAGGGAGATAACCGCGGTTATGGTTTGTATCTTGTAAAAGATAGTATACAGCGAATAAATGGGGAAATTCATATGCATTCATTAGTAGGAAAGGGAACAACGATAACAATTGAAATACCTAAAGGTAGGGATGAGAGGCAAATATGATTAAAGTTTTAATTGTAGAAGATGACCCGATGGTAGCAATGTTAAATACGCATTATTTAGAACAAGTAGGAGGGTTTGAACTTGTTCAAGCAGTTAACTCAGTAAAGTCAGCGATAGAAGTATTAGAGAAATCACGAGTAGATTTAGTATTACTTGATATTTTTATGCCTGAAGAGACTGGGTTTGAGCTTTTAATGTATATCCGGAACCAAGAAAAAGAAATCGATATAATGATGATTTCAGCTGTACATGATATGGGGAGTATTAAAAAAGCATTACAATATGGAGTTGTAGATTATTTAATTAAACCATTTACATTTGAACGATTTAAAGAGGCATTAACTATATATCGAGAAAAATTTACTTTCATGAAAGAACAACAAAAAATTAGTCAATCGGAATTAGATTCGTTAATTTTACAAAAAGAAAAAAGAGAGCCTACTGTCACTAAAGAGCTTCCGAAAGGTTTAACGAAGCAAACGTTGCAATTAATTTGGCAGAAGATCGAGTCTCTGAATGGAAGAGTATTTACAACAGATGAAATGGCACAATTAGTTGGAATTTCAAGAGTTTCTATTCGAAAATATGTAATGTTTCTGACTGACATTGGGGTGTTAGAAAACGAAATGATGTACCAACATGTGGGAAGACCTGTAAGTAAATTAAGATGTGTTGATCAAAAGAAAATAGAGTTTTACGTATAAGCGACTTAATATAAGTCGCTTATACTTTTTTTAATTACAAAATCAATTACAAAACTTACAAAAACTATTTTTACTATTGAAAGCGTTTTAATATTGTTATTAAGAAAACGAGGGGGTGCCATATGGGAATTCAAAAGAATGTGGAAGCGGTATCATTTTCTGAAGGAAATGAAGTACAAAGAGAATCTTTCGCTTCTAAAATTATGAATGTAAAAATCGGTGTTATACCTTTACCGTTATATGTAGTATTGGCTGCTATTATTTATGGGGCATCTGTATATAATAAATTGCCAGCAGATATGATTGGTGGATTTGCAGTTATTATGATCATGGGGATTTTCTTAGGTGATATTGGGATGAGAATTCCAATTTTAAAAAATATCGGCGGTCCAGCAATACTTTCGTTATTTATTCCATCATTACTTGTATTTTTTAACTGGATGAATCCAGCTTCAATGGAAGCTGCGACTATGTTAATGAAAAAATCGAACTTTTTATATTTATATATTTCTTGTTTAGTAGTCGGAAGTATTTTAGGAATGAACCGTAAAGTGTTAGTACAAGGTTTCGTTCGCATGTTTATTCCTTTAGTAGTAGGGACGTTAGCTTCTGTAGCAGTAGGATTATTGGTCGGTTCATTATTTGGATTTGAAATGAAGCACACATTCTTCTTTATCATCGTACCAATTGTGAGTGGTGGTATCGGGGAAGGGATTTTACCATTGTCGCTAGCTTATAGTGATATTTTAAATGAATCATCAGCAACGTTTGTATCACAGCTTATTCCAGCAGCTATTATTGGAAATATGTTCGCAATTGTAAGTGCAGGGTATATGAAGCGTTTAGGTGAGAAGAAACCGGAGCTTAGTGGTAACGGTGTATTAGTGAAAACAGACAATCAAGCAGAATTATTAAAAGAACAAAATACAGAGAAGCCAATTGACTTCTCATTAATGGGAGCAGGTTTATTAATTGCGTGTACGTTCTTCATCTTCGGAGGATTTGCTTCTAAGTTCATCGGTATTCCTGGGGCAATCATTATGATTTTCTCAGCAGCGCTTGTGAAATACTTTAAATTAATGCCAGCAAAAATGGAGCAAGGAGCATTCCATTTATATAAATTTATTTCGAAGAATTTAACTTGGCCTTTAATGGTTGGATTAGGATTGCTATATATTCCGTTAAAAGACGTAGCAGCAGTTCTTTCAGTAGGATATGTTGTTGTGTGCGCATCGGTTGTTCTTACAATGGTAGCATCAGGTTTTCTTGTAGGGAAAGTGATGAAGATGTATCCAGTTGAATCGGCGATTGTAACTGGATGTCATAGCGGTTTAGGTGGAACTGGAGATGTTGCTATTTTATCGGCTTCAAATCGTATGGAATTAATGCCGTTCGCGCAAATTTCGACTCGTTTAGGCGGGGCGGCAATGGTTGTAACGGCGACAATATTATTAAAGATGTTTTCATGATCAAACAAGCTAGCTATATTCATATAGCTAGCTTGTCAAATTAAGGGGAGATTATAAGTATGTTAGCAAATCAAATTAATGAAAGATCATTGTTATTGCATAAAGAATTAGTAGGGAAAATTGAAATTACAAGTAAAGTAGAAGTAAATTCAGCGGATGATTTAAGCCTGACGTATACACCAGGTGTAGCGGAGTCTTGCAAAGCAATTGCGGCAGATGAAGAAACGGTGTATGACTATACAGCACGTGGTAATATGGTGGCAGTTGTCTCAGATGGAACAGCGGTACTCGGTTTAGGAAACATTGGACCGAAAGCGGCTATGCCTGTTATGGAAGGAAAAAGTATTTTGTTTAAGAAGTTTGCGAATGTAGATGCTTTCCCATTATGTTTAGGCACAACGGATGTAGATGAAATCGTTACCCTTGTAAAAAATTTAGAGCCTACATTTGCAGGGATTAATTTAGAAGATATTGCAGCACCGCGTTGTTTTGAAATTGAAAAACGATTAAAAGAAGAAACGAATATTCCTGTATTCCATGATGATCAACATGGAACAGCTATTGTCGTTTTAGCAGCTGTTATTAATGCATTAAAAGTTGTTAGCAAACAAATGGATAATGTGAAAATCGTTATTAACGGTGCGGGTTCGGCAGGAATTGCAATTGGAAAATTATTATTAAAGGCTGGTGCAAAGCACATTACGCTAGTTAGCCTAGAAGGTATTGTTTGTGAAGGTGAAACATGGATGAACGAAGCACAAATTGAAGTTTCAAAAAAGACAAATCGTGAACATGTGCGTGGAACGTTAAAAGAAGCGATTAACCAAGCTGATATTTTTATTGGCGTATCTGCTCCTAACGTATTAACGAAAGAACTTGTACAGACGATGAATGAGAAAGCAATTGTGTTTGCAATGGCGAATCCAATTCCAGAAATCTTCCCTGAGGATGCATTAGAGGCTGGGGCAGCTGTAGTAGGAACTGGGCGCTCGGATTATGCGAATCAAGTAAATAATGTATTGGCGTTTCCCGGAATATTCCGCGGTGCGTTAGATGTGCGCGCAACTGATATTACAGAAGAGATGAAATTAGCGGCAGCATATGGGATCGCTAACATCATTACTGATGAAGAACGTAATGCGAATTATGTAATCCCGAATCCATTAGATAAAAGAGTTGTTCCAAGTGTTGCGGAAGCAGTAGCGAAAGCAGCTATTGATTCAGGCGTGGCACAAATTACGAAAATACCACGTTATTAATAGCTAAAAGCAGTGCCTAAAAGGCACTGCTTTTTTGAGATAAGAAATCAAAATAATGAAGAAGTGTAGAATTATTTATGTTTCTTCACTATTTATTTAATTCCATTGCAACTTGTTTACCATTCACTAAAACCTCAGTTATTGCTACGATTACTTCTATCATTTTTTTCATCTCTCATCTCTCCTCATTCATTTCTTACTTTAAGTATAAGAGAAGAGAGATAATTCAACTATCGAAGTACATGACGTAGAAATTACATTGTTGTAAGAAAGTGGTTTATTTTTGTCACTTTACTCAGCGGTGATTACAAACTGATCATAATATTTTTCATTCACATATATATTTAATAACCATAATCCAGATGAAGGTAGTGACATAGCGAGAGGGAGTTCGCTTGTAGTAGAATTGATTGTATTTGAAGTAGTCCAAGTTTGTTTGGAAATTTCTTTTTGAAAGAGTACTGGTGTTGGCGTTACAGATCCTTGTTTTAGCGCAATAATAGACAATTTTCCAGTTGGTATTTCAGAATCTAGAAAGTACCACATTATTTCATTTTGTTCATTTGCGATAATAGGACTATCAGCCATTGCGATTTTTCCTTCGATGCCTTTTAAAGGTATTTTTCCGTCTATGAATGAGGGTGCTTCTTCCCAATTTACATCTTTTAAAACACTAAGATGAAAGAAGGAAGGTGCGTTCACTTGATTGGACGTTGCGACAGCTTCAGTTTTAGATGCTTTTGAATCAGGTTGTGCTTGTGTGCATCCAGTGATGAGAAAGGAGAGAAGTAGCATAGTTCCGATTTTTTTCATGGTGCCACACTCCTAGTTTTTATTGTTAGTGTAATTGTATTTGCTAGAAGGCGGGACAATTCCTTTAAAATGTCAAAAGAGGTCGTAAGTTTTGTACGACCTCTTTTGACATTTTGTATCCCGTAAAAGCCCGATTGGTGTAGGTTAATAATCAGTGGGAGATAGCCCCACTAATTAAAGTTTCATTTTATATTTGTTCCGTTGTATAGGTTGGTTCGGTTTCTTTTTGGGGCATCGTCAAAAAAATAACGGATAGAACGATACATATGCCGCCTAATAATTGATATGCTCCAAAAGATTCACTTAGCCAAGTGATTGAAACGATGGCAGCTACAAGGGGTTCAATGCTAGATAAAATGCTTGTTTCTGTTGCTGCTAAATATTTAAGACTACCGATATACAGAAGGAAAGAAAGGGTACCACTAATAATGATAAGAATAAGCATAGAAAAAGTTTTTAGTGTAAAGGTTTGTGAAAATTGATTCCACCCGAATGAATGATTATAAATAAGTAGTGCAATTCCTCCGATTAACATCCCCCAACCAATTACTATAGTTGTTCCGCATGCTTTAATAAGCGAAGCTGGATGAAGGGTATAAAATGCAAATCCAATTGCTGTTAATAGTCCAAAAGTAATAGCTTCTTTAGATAAAACAATATTTTCAATTGAGCCATTTGTAATAATAAAGTATGTTCCTATTAGCGCGGCTATAATTGCGAATAGTTGCATGGAAGCAGGGAATTTTCTTTGTTCAAATGCAACATACATGGTAATAAGAACAGGACCTAGAAATTGAAATAGCGTTGCTGTGACCGCGTTACTAATATGAACCGTTTCGATAAAGGCGTATTGCGCACCAAGCATGCCGAGAATAGAGAAAATAATAAGTTGTATAGAATATCTAGGGTGTTTCCAAATTTGAAATATGTTTTGTTTCTTTATAAGTAAGAAAGACAAAATAAATATTCCTGCAAGTAACAATCGAATTGTTAAAAAATCAATTGAGGATACATTAGTATGCTGAAATAGCCACTGAATCATTGGACCAGATAATCCCCATAATGTAGCCCCTGTAATAATCATAATGAGTCCGATACGTCTACCATTGTTCATTATCATGTTTCTCCTCTCCGGTATTTGATTTTTGATGTGTGACATGATAAAAGGAATTATATATAAAATCTGGTACTGTAAAAAGTATCAGATTTTAGTTTTATTAAGGGGTCAGATATTATGTTAGAATTAACGCCTAATTTAAATGTGAATAGTAAAAAGGCATTATATGTGCAATTGTATGAGTATATAAAAAAAGAGATTAAAGATGGATCGATTGTCCCTTTTACGAAATTACCGGCTAAGCGAAAGTTAGCGATACATTTACAAGTAAGTAAAAATACAGTAGAGGCAGCCTACGAACAATTACTTGCAGAAGGTTATATTGAATCGATATCGAGAAAAGGTTATTTTGTATGCAAGATTGAGCAAATGGTTCATGTAGAGGATAGCGAAGAGAGGATAGAAGAAGTCCCGTTTCAGGAGAAGCGTTATAAATTTGACTTTACACAAACAGGAATTGATACAAATGCTTTTCCATTTAATATGTATCGGAAAATTGTAAATGAAGTATGGCAACCGCATAATAACGAACTTCTCTTTCTAGGACACCCTCAAGGGGAAGCAAGCTTAAGAGAAGAGATTACGAATTATTTGTATGAATCTAGAGGTGTGCGTTGTTCAGCTAGTCAAATTGTATTAGGAGCGGGAACACAAATATTAGTGAAACTATTGTTTCAATTGTTAAAGGGAAGCAATTATGCAGTTGAAAACCCAGGGTATCATAGAAAGATGGTTGTTTTTGAACAGGGAGAAGCAAGAGTCCAAATGTTATCTTTAGATAGAGATGGAATTTGTATTGCAGATTTAGAAAATAGCAATGCGAATGTTGTATTTGTTACACCTTCCCATCAGTTTCCATATGGAATGATTATGCCTATTACGAGAAGGATGCAGCTTTTACAGTGGGCAAAGAAAGAAGAGAGCAGGTATATTATTGAAGATGATTATGATAGTGAATTTCGTTATTCTGGAAAACCTATACCGGCGCTGCAAGGGTTAGATACAGAGGGGAAAGTTATTTATATGGGGACGCTATCTAAAGCATTATTGCCATCGCTACGGATGAGCTATATGGTGTTGCCGAAGAAATTAATTAAAAAGTATCAACAGCAATATTTATTTTATACACAAAGTGTTTCAAGAATAGATCAAGAAGTGATTAGAAGATTTTTAAATGAAGGATATTGGGAAAAACATATTCATAAAATGCGTGTTGTCTACCGTAAGAAGAGAGATAGACTTGTTTTTGAAATAGAGAAGTATTTCTCTAATCGTGTTGAAGTGATAGGAGAAGATTCCGGATTACACATTTTATTAAAAGTGCATAATGGAATGCAGGAAGAAGAATTAATTCAAGAAGCTGCGAAATATAGTATTAAAATATATCCTGTGTCTACGTACTATAAAGACGGTACGGCGCCTGAGAGTGTAGTTTTACTTGGGTTTGCGATATTATCAGAGGAAGAGATTGCGAAAGCGATTCAATTATTACACACGGCATGGTTTACAAGAAAGTAAAAAACATCCTCCAAACATGAGGATGTTTTTTATTATTTATTTTCATCTAAGAATAAGACCATATGCTCTTCGTCCCAATATTGTCCGTTATATTTTAATGAACGTTCTTGTACACCGAATGTTTTAAAACCTAATGATTCATAAAGTTTTTTCGCTCCATCGTTGCCAACAACAACATCAAGCATAACTTGTTCTACTTCTAAAGATTTAGCAAGCTCAAGACATTCTTTAATAAGTGCTTTTCCTGCTCCAAGTCCGCGTGCTTTTGGAGATACATATACAGAACCGATTTTAGCTTTATGTTCTTGTTTTACATATGGTTTCGTTTCCAGTGTTGCAACCCCGATTAATTTTCCATCTTTAAATGCACCTAGCGTATAGTTTTCATCTTGTGCTAATTTTTGTGCTTTATATTCAATCGCACACTCTTTATTAATAATATCTTCATAAGAAGAGCTGAATGCTTCAGGGTTTTGCTTTAATCCTTCTACGCGAAGTTCTAAGTAAATTTCTGCTTCGTCTTTTGTTAATACATGGATATCCAATTATATCACCCTCCAAATCTTTGCAAATGTACCTTTATTTTATATTGAAATAAGAATAATTTCAAAAGCTTAGCTTATATGAGCTGTTTTTATGAACAAAATAACACCAGTAGTGTTTACTACTACTGGTGTTTTCACACGCATATTATTCAAAAGGTAGCTTGATTATAAAGTTTGTTCCCGCTCCTAATTGGCTTGTTACTAGAATAGAACCGTTATGCAATTCTACAATTTCCTTTGCAACAGCTAGCCCGATGCCTTTTCCGCCTGTAGCTCGTGTTCTAGATTTATCAACACGATAAAAACGGTCAAAAATATGCGGGATATCTTCTTCAGGAATACCTTCACCTTCATCTTGTACACTTATTGTAAAAGAATCTGTTTCCATGAGTACACGTATCGTAATGGATGTGTTTTCTGGCGAATGTTGATAAGCGTTGTGTAATAAATTTAACATAACTTGTTCCATACGTCTTTCGTCTATACAAACTTCTAAATCATCTTTGCAATATACACGAAGTTGCATTTGCTTATTCGTTAATGTTGTTTTTGTTTTTTCAACCATTCGTTCTAAAAATGGCTGAAGAAGCACTTTTTGTTTTTTTATAACAAATTGGTGTTGTTCTAATTGTACAAGCATAAATAAATCTTGGACGAGATCGGTTACACTATCCGTTTCATCCTCAATGATTTGTAAGTATTCTTCTCGCTCCTCTTTTGTTAAAGAGTCTCTCTTTGCTACCTTTGCATAACCTTTCATATAGGTCAATGGAGTTAATAGTTCATGAGCGACACTAGCGAGAAATTCATTGCGCTCTTTTTTCATATACGTAAGTTCACTCGATAAATCTTCAATTGTTTTTGCTAAACTTCCGAGTTCATCATTCCGTTTAATACCTAATTGAATTGGCTTATTTAATTTTGACATTTTTTCTGTCGCTCTCTTCATTTTTACAAGTGGTTCTGTAATAACGCGTGAAAAAACAAAGACAGAAATTGTTGTTAAAATAATTGTTAAAACGCTAATGATAAGAAATTGGTTCATGAGTTTAAGTAACATATTTTCTAGGAAAGATGTTTTTAATAGCATATATAGCTTTCCTTGAAACTTTGTTGTGTTAAGTGGGCTTACTGTTGTGATGAACTTTGATTTTTTCCAGTTCCTTTCAACGACCAATCCGCCGTCTGGGACAGTTTCTGTTTTACAAGTAAGTTGTTTTTGCATATCTTTTGTTACGGGTTCTGAGGTGGAAATAATTTTGCCGTTATGGTCAGTAATAATGATAGCTATATCGGAGTTAGAAATTGATTCCGATTCAACTAAGTGTGCAGCCTCATTCGTAATATCGAATTCAGGATACACAGGGCGTTTAGGACTTTTATTATGTTCAGCGTGTTTCATTTCTTTATAATATTCATCCCGTCTCTCGCGGCTTTTAATTTTTTTACTATAGCGATTACCTTTCTCTAAAAGAGCATCTGTTTCCTCTACAATACGCATTTTTGAAAGGCTTTTATAAAAAGATACGAAAGCAATTGTTTCAATACATAAAGCTAATATTAAAAAGTATGTCCCAATTTTAAGGGAAAGTTTACTCATTTTTTCACCATACCTTATTCATAATAAAGAGTCAGTGGTATACGATTTCCCACTGACCGAAGTAATTATTCACTTTTCCATTTATATCCGACTTTATAGACCGTTTCTAGGTAATCTTCAATTGGAAATCCTTTTTTGCGTAGTTTATCACGGATATTACGAATGTGTGAATCAATTGTTCTATATTCGATATCTGTTTCATAGCCCCAAATTTTTTCGATTAAATCATCTCGGCTATAAGCACGGTTTGTATTTTGCAAAAATAGTCCGAGTAACGAAAATTCGATAGGAGTTAATGAGATTTTTTCATCATAAACTGTGACAGTATGTTTCGTTTTATCCCACTCAATACCATTGAAACTAACAAAGCCATCTTTTTTTGTACGGCGTAATATAGCCTCGATTCGTGCGACTAATACATGCTCATCAAATGGTTTTGTAATATAATCATCTGCGCCCATCGTGAGGCCTTTCACCATATCGTAGTTTTGATTACGAGCTGTTAACATAATGATAGGAACATTGGAAATTTGACGAATTTGATAGCAAGTATCCCATCCATCCATATTTGGCATCATAACATCTAATAAAATAATATCGAATTCTTTTTGTTCGATTAAATTTAGTGCTTCAAGGCCAGAGGTAGCTTTCATGCAAAAATAGCCGCGAGGGCTTAAGAACAGATCTAATAATCGTAACATACGTTCTTCATCGTCTACTAATAAAATTTTTACCATAATCTTGTGCACCCCAAACTGTTCATTCTACTTGTATAGTTTACATGAAAATAATAAAAAACTCTTTTTATGTGATTGAGTGGAAGAGTTATTTTTCGCTCAGAGTAATTGACATAAAAAATGCACTAGTTTTGCACAACTATTTTTTATAATAGAAAACGTAGCGACACAAAATACCCTATGTTGCGACATAACGTCATGTCATTTTATTTATAAAATGACAATTCCATTCTATTGTGTATGTGAGATAGAGAGGGTTTTCGTATTCACCTCGCATCGGATAAGAAAAATTTCCTATCTCACACTTTTTTTAAAAGGAGATCATACACATGAATTCAAAAGAAGAAATTTCAAAAAAAGAAAAGCAAGATCGTAATACGGTTGTCATGTGCGTTGCCGTATCTATGGTTATTATTATAAGTTGCGTAAATAAAATTTTGGGGATTTTATAATATAAAAAAAGCTGATTGCTTCTTAAGAAGCAATCAGCTTTTTTTATTGTTAGGGGAGTATTCCTATATGATAAACCAAGGTAAAATTGCTAACCCAGAAGTTACAATTGCTGTAGTAAATATTAAAAGCATAGCTCGTTTGTTTTGTTTCATGTCACATTCTCCTCTACATATCAAGTACATGCGATCAGCGTGGGATGTAGTTCCCCACTGAGTAAAGTTTCACTTTATATTTTTAGTATAATAAATGGTAAGGATTGGTACGATCGATAAAGGTGACATGAAGATTACATTGTTGTAATGCAAAAAAACATCTTTCTTATTAAGAAAGATGTTTTTGGAAAACTACCCCGCAAAAGCCCGATTGGTTCAGCTAATACTCAGTAGGGGATGGAAAAATCACCCACTGAGTAAAGTTTCACTTTATATTGAAGTATTAATCATTTAAGAACAGAACCATATGTTCCTCGTCCCAATATTGACCGTTATGTTTTAATGAACGCTCTTGTACGCCGTAAGTTTGGAAACCTAATGACTCATATAATTTTTTTGCTGCATCGTTACCAACTACAACATCGAGCATAAGTTGTTCTACATGTAATTTATCGGCATTTTCAATAATTGCTTTAATTAGAGCTCGTCCTGCTCCAAGGCCACGCGCTTTTGGAGAAACAAAAACGGAACCGATTTTTGCTTTATGTTCTTGTTTAATAAATGGTTTTGTTTCTAAAGTAGCGATACCAATTAAATCATTATCTTTGAAGACACCTAGAGTATACTTATCCGGATTGCTTAATCGTTTAGCCATAGCAGCCACAGGATTTTCATGTTTAAGAACATCTTCATAAGAAGAGCTAAAAGCTTCCGGATTCTTCGTTAAACCTTCCATACAAACTTTTAAATATATTTCTGCGTCCTCTGTTGTTAATAAGCGAATTTCCATAGTTGTAACCTCCCTGGTGGATTTCAAATAAATCCATTACTTTTATAAGATTGAGTATATGTTTTGTTAGTATTCTCTTTTAATTTGTAAAAGAATGAAAAGATATATGCTACAATGTTTTGTTTTAATTATGTAATGAAATTATATATTAACTTTGTTAACTATTCAAGTGTTTAATATGTTACATTTTTATAACTAAAATAACTCCTCGATTGAGGAGTTATTTTTTAAACATTGGATTGATAGCCATCAATTCGTTTTGGATGTGTGTAAATATTACAAGATTCATTTCTAATAAACCCTACGACTGTAATGCCTAAATCATGGGCAAGTTGCAATGCCAGTTTTGTTGGAGCGGATTTAGATAGAACAATTTCACATCCGATTTTTGAAACTTTGAGTAAAATTTCGGATGAAATACGTCCGCTAAATGCGATGATTTTTCCTTTAATGGATATATCGTTACGCAAACAATGACCATATATTTTATCTAATGCATTATGTCTTCCAATATCCATTCTTGATAGGAGGATATTGTTTCGATCACATAGCGCGGTATTGTGAACACCGCCAGTTTGGCGAAATGTAGTAGAAGATTGTTGCAAGGTATTCATTAAGTGAAAGCATTCTTCAGGAGTAATTTTTACATGTATATCATGTAAGTCTTTTGCTTTTGCTGCGTCGTTTACGAAAATAAAACCTTGTCTACCTTTTCCACAGCAAGAAGTGATGTATCGTTTATTATATAAAGTTTGATAGAGCGGATTCACTTTTGATGATTTTACATGGACAATTCCGTTATCTTTTTGAACCCATAGTTCTTCAACATCTTTATAGGAAGAAATAATCCCCTCAGAAATTAAAAAACCAATTACCATATCTTCAATATAATTTGGTGTGCATACGACTGTTACATATTCTTCACCATTCAACTTAATAGTAATAGGAGATTCTGTAACAATCTCATCAAGCTGTTTTGAAAATGTACCAGATTGATAGCGTACAATTGTATAAGTCTCTTGCGTAGGCCCCATATTAAATTCCCCTTTTATATGTATTTCTCTCCCACATTTATCATAAAACAATGGGAAAAATAAAAACACCTATTAACAAGAAGAGCACAGATTATTTTGGTTATTATTGTATATGTACGATATAATAGAACTGTAGAATAGTGATAATTTCAAGCTTTCGTAGTTATACCTTATAACATCTAGAATCGACTTCATAAGAAAGTATTTGGGTAGAGCGTTTCAAAAATATGTACAGTAATGCGATTTTGAAAACGGATTCATAATTGTGTTGTACAGTTGGTTGTAAGGAGAGGGGAAACTATGGCAGAACAGACAGTCCGTGTAACCGTCGATGGTAAAGAATTTTCTGCATCAGGTGAAAAGATGATACTACAATTATTTAACGAGAGTAATTTGGAACATCCTCAAATTTGTCATGTACCAGAAGTAGATCCAATTCAAACTTGTGATACGTGTATTGTAGAAGTAAATGGGAAGTTAATGCGTGCTTGTTCAACGAAATTAGAGAACGGTATGCATATCGAAAGACAGTCCCAGCGTGCAAAAGAGGCACAGACTGAGGCAATGGATCGAATATTAGAGAATCATCTACTGTATTGTACCGTTTGTGATAACAATAATGGTAACTGTAAAGTCCACAATACAGTACATATGATGGGAATTGAGGAACAGAAATATCCGTATGAGCCAAAAGTAAGTGCGTGTGAAGTGGATATGTCACATCCGTTTTATCGGTATGATCCAAATCAATGTATTGCTTGTGGGCAGTGTGTAGAAGTATGTCAAAACTTACAAGTGAATGAAACTATATCGATTGATTGGAGCTTAGACCGTCCACGTGTTATATGGGACAATGGTGTAAGTATAAATGACTCATCTTGTGTAAGTTGTGGGCAGTGTGTAACAGTATGTCCATGTAATGCGTTAATGGAAAAAACAATGCTGGGTGAAGCTGGATTCATGACAGGATTGAAACCGGATGTGTTAGATCCGATGATTGATTTTGTAAAGGATGTAGAACCTGGATATAGTAGTATTTTAGCAGTTTCAGAAGTAGAGGCTGCGATGCGTAAGACGAAAGTGAATAAAACAAAAACAGTTTGTACATTTTGTGGTGTAGGTTGTTCATTTGAAGTATGGACGAAAGACCGCCACATTTTGAAAGTACAGCCTGTTTCAGATGCGCCGGTTAACGGTATTTCCACATGTGTAAAAGGCAAATTTGGATGGGATTTTGTAAACAGTGAAGATCGTATTACAAAGCCATTAATTCGCCAAGGAGATATGTTTGTTGAAGCTTCATGGGAAGAGGCTCTTGAAGTTGTTGCATCCAATATGCAGCATATTAAATCAGAATATGGAAGTGATGCATTTGGATTTATTTCTTCTTCGAAAGTAACGAATGAAGAAAATTATCTTATGCAAAAACTAGCCCGTCAAATATATGGAACGAATAATGTAGACAACTGTTCCCGTTATTGTCAATCTCCAGCAACAGACGGTTTATTTAAAACTGTCGGTATGGGCGGGGACGCTGGAACAGTGAAAGATATTGCGGAAGCAGGCCTTGTCATTATCGTTGGAGCAAATCCAACAGAAGGACATCCTGTACTTGCAACGCGTGTAAAACGTGCACATAAATTACATGACCAAAAATTAATTGTGGCAGACCTTCGTAAACATGAAATGGCAGAGCGTGCGGATTTATTCATTCATCCGCGCCAAGGAACTGATTACGTATGGCTCGCTGGTATTACGAAATATATTATTGATCAAGATTGGCACGATAAAAAGTTCATAGCTGAAAATGTGAAGAATTTTGATGAATATAGCAAAATGGTAGAAAAGTATACGCTTGATTATACAGAAGAAATCACGGGGATTTCGAAAGAAAATCTGAAAGAAATGGCTCGTATGGTATATGAAGCAGATGGTACTTGTGTACTTTGGGGAATGGGTGTAACTCAAAATACTGGAGGAAGTACAACTTCAGCAGCAATTTCAAATCTATTGCTTGTTACGGGTAACTATCGTCGTCCTGGTGCAGGAGCATACCCATTACGCGGACATAATAACGTACAAGGCGCTTGTGATATGGCAACATTACCAAACTGGCTTCCAGGTTACCAAGCGGTTTCAGATGATGCGCTCCGTGCGAAATTTGAAAAAGCATACGGTACTACAATTCCGAAAGCACCAGGCTTAAATAATATTGCAATGTTACTTGCGGCAGATGAAGGAAAACTGCGTGGTATGTATGTTATGGGTGAAGAAATGGCTTTAGTAGATTCGAATGCCAACCATGTACAACATATTTTAGCGAATTTAGATTTCCTTGTTGTTCAAGATATGTTCTTATCGAAAACAGCTCGTTTTGCTGATGTTATTTTACCAGCGGCACCAAGCTTAGAAAAAGAAGGAACGTTTACAAATACAGAGCGCCGCATTCAAAGATTATATGAAGTATTGAAGCCGCTTGGTGATTCAAAACCAGACTGGTGGATTTTACAAAAAGTTGCTCGTGCACTAGGTGGGGATTGGAATTATGAAAGTCCAAGTGAAATTATGGACGAAATCGCGTCACTTGCACCGTTATACTCTCAAGCAACGTACGACCGTCTAGAAGGATGGAATAGTTTATGTTGGGGTAGTCATGATGGTAGCGATACACCGCTATTATATGTAGACGGATTTAACTTCCCAGATAAACTCGCTCGTTTATCATTAGATGAATGGGTACCACCAGTTGTAGCACCAGATGAGTATGATTTACTTTTAAATAATGGTCGTATGTTAGAACATTTCCATGAAGGAAATATGACGAATAAATCGGCTGGTATTTTATCTAAAGTATCTGAAGTGTTCGTTGAAATCTCGCCTGAACTTGCCCTAGAGCGCAATGTGAAAGATGGTGGTCTTGTAGAATTAGCATCACCATTTGGGAAAATTAAAGTACAGGCACTTGTTACAGATCGTGTAACGGGGAAAGAGCTATATTTACCGATGCATGCAACGGTAAATGAAGAGGCAATCAATATTTTAACTGGAACGGCGACAGATCTTTATACGTGTACACCAGCGTATAAACAAACGATGGTAAAGATGCGTGTACTACGTGAAAAAGGGAATCGTCCGTTACCATCTTCAAACCCGAGAGATAAAAAGCGTAATCCGCAAAATGGTGTTGAAATCCAGCAAAAATGGCAAAGAAAACAATACGTATCACTTGTGGACTAGGGGGCGGAGATAGTGGCGAAAGAAATTACTGTAATTAAAAAGAAAGTTGTAACAGAGGAAGAACAGAAACAGCAAGTAGCAGATGAACTTCTAAATGAGTTATCTAATAATCGTGAAGCAGTAGAAGAAACGATGCAGCTTTTAGCACAGTTGCAGAAGGCTGGTATATTAGATGCAGCAATTAGTTTACTTGCTGCGAAGGAAGATGTTTCAAAAATCGCTGTGGAGCAATTAAATCGTGAACCAGTTAAAAATGCACTCAACAATATGATGGGGGCAGGAGAAGCGTTATCTTCAGTTGATCCAGAAATAACGAAGCAAATTACGTCAAGTTTAGTTACAGGATTGCAATTTGCAACAGATGAATTAAATAGTGGTAAAAAAACAAAAGTAATGGATTTCTTTAAAGTATTAAAAGATCCAGATATCAATAGAGCTATTACATTCGGTTTTAGCTTTTTGAAAGCATTTGGACAAGGCCTAGAGAAAAAATAGAATAAATGAAAAAGTGATGGGAAGTAGCCATCACTTTTTTCATTATATGTATAAGAGTGTTCATGTTAAGCGGAATATATTATTATTAAAAAGATGGATTAGAACTTGAAATATGGAATCCATCTCAAATACCGTTTTAGAATTTGGAGGAATATATGCAACACCGTAAAAAACTATCTATACCAGGAGTAATGAGACATTCCTTTCAAACAGTTAAATTTGCTTTTTGGAATGTATTAACTTTTCAACTTGCTTATAAATTATTAGCAGCGATTGTGTTTGTTCCACTATTTGGAATCATTTTTAATAAGTTATTGTATTTTGCTGGTTATGCAAATGCGACAAATGATGAATTATTAGCGTTTTTAAAGACGCCTTATGGCATCTTAGCAATCGTAATTTTATCATTGTTAGCACTGTTTCTTATCTTTACAGAATTTGCAGTGCTTATTATTATTTCGTATTTCGCTCATAAAAGACAGAAGGTGAAATTACGTCCGATTTTATATAAAACGGTAACGTATTTACCTACTCTTTTCACATATTGCTTACCAGGATTTATTTTATATGCTGTCGTATTGTTGCCTCTTTTAAATATGGGATATGAAACGGCATTAATCCCGCAAATTCAAATTCCTAACTTTATTACAGGAGAACTGTTTAAGACAACGATGGGACAAGTTGGTTATTACACGTTCTTTGCTGTAGTCGCGTATTTGAATCTTCGATGGATTTTCGTTCTACCCATTGTTGTTTTAGAGCAAAAACCATTTCGCGTGGCAGCACGTAAAAGTGCAACTTTAGTAAAGGAAAGCTTTTTTAAAGTACTATTCTTTTTAGTAGGATTTTTTATTTCAATTGGAATTGTATATGTCGTGTTTTTGGGAATATATTTATTGTGCCTATGGGGTGTTTATGAATTTACAAACCCGAAAGGAACATTTGCATTATTAGCTGAATCAACGATTTCTGTATTTTTAACGAGCACATTGTATTTATTCAGCTTTATCGTGACGCCATTTTATATTATGGCGATTACGCGATTATACTTACAAAAGGTACCGGTTGAGGATGTTTTATTAGAAGAAGGATTAGATTATTCGAAAACGAAAGCAGATAAATGTTTCTTCCAAAAACATCGTTGGAAATTCATTGGCGTATACATTGTAGGAATTATTACTGCCGGAATGGTCGTTGCTTTCATTGTAACGTTTATTTCAAATTCATATAAAGAACCGATTATTATGGCGCACCGCGGGTATATATCAAAAGGTGTAGAAAATACGAAAGAAGCTGTGCAAGGTGCTATTGATGCAAAAGCAGACTACGCTGAAATAGATGTATTACAAACGAAAGACGGTGAACTAGCGGTTATACATGATTTGAAGCTGAAACGTCTCGCAAATGCCAATGTGCATGTGTCAGATTTAACGATGGCTGAGTTAAGGCAGCTTACCCTTAGTCAAGATGGACTTTCAGGACAAATAAGTACACTTGATGAAATCATTAAGCTAGCAAATGGCAAAATCAAACTTAATATAGAAGTGAAGCTTCATGGGGGCGAAAAAGATTTTGTAAACAAAGTCTTAAAAACGATTAAAGATAATGAATTTGAGAAGCAATGTGTAATTCAAACGTTACACTATCCACTTATTAAAGAGTTTAAGCGTGCAAATCCAGATATAAAAGTAGGGTATATATTGTATGCAAGTAGAGCTAACTTAAAGAATGTGAAGGCTGACTTTTACGTAGCAGAAGAATATATGTTAAATAAGAAATTAGTAAAAGAAGCAAGGAAGTTAAACAAACCAATTTACGTATGGACAGTAAATGATATGGAAAATTTAAAGGCATATTATAAGTTGAACGTAGATGGTATCATAACCGATTACCCTGAAGATGCACGTGAAACAATTAAGATGTTAAAAGAGCAAGAAGCGGAAGAAAGTGATCTGTTTGATAAAATTACTGAAACGACAGATGATTTATTTTCTAAGTTATTTATAAGTTACCCAGCTGCTAGCTAAATGCTAGCAGCTATTTTTTTTGAAAAGAATATATCTCTAAAGTATTGAGTAAAATAATAACTGTATATGTATACGTTATCGCTTAGGTTTCTTACAATGTTAAATTATTGTCAAATAATAAAAGGTTACTGTTTATTTTGAAGAGGTATAATAAAAATAGAGTGATAGATAATGAAATGTCACGAAGCCCCCAATAGAATCAATGTTTTATATATTTACACTATTCTAAATATATAAACTTTATAAAAATGGTATGTTAGCGTTTTCATAACTTTTAAGTTATGCTAGAATAAGGACATAAGTTATTAATTATTACAAAAAGAAAAAAGAATCTCTTTTTTCTGTTAATTATAAGGGGGCATTTCATTATGCGTATTGGGGTACCAGCAGAAATTAAAAACAACGAAAACCGTGTGGCAATGACACCAGCAGGTGTTGTACATTTAATTCGTAACAATCACGAAGTATTCATTCAAAAGGGTGCAGGTTTAGGATCTGGTTTCACAGACGCTCAGTATGTGGAAGCGGGAGCAAAAATTGTTGATACAGCTGAAGAAGCTTGGAACATGGAAATGGTTATGAAAGTTAAAGAACCAATTGAAAGCGAATACAAACACTTCAGTGAAGGCTTAATCTTATTCACATACTTACACTTAGCTCCAGAGCCAGAATTAACAAAAGCTTTAATCGAGAAAAAAGTTGTTTCTATTGCATATGAAACAGTACAATTAGAAAATCGTTCATTACCATTACTTGCACCTATGAGTGAAGTAGCTGGTCGTATGGCTGCACAAATTGGTGCACAATTCCTTGAGAAGAACAAAGGCGGTAAAGGTATCTTACTTGCAGGTGTTCCAGGGGTTAAACGTGGTAAAGTAACAATCATCGGTGGTGGACAAGCTGGTACAAATGCTGCTAAAATTGCAGTTGGACTAGGTGCGGATGTAACAATCATCGACTTAAGCGCAGAACGTCTTCGTCAATTAGATGACATTTTCGGAAACCAAGTAAAAACTTTAATGTCTAATCCTTACAATATTGCAGAAGCTGTTAAAGAGTCTGATCTTGTAATCGGTGCAGTATTAATCCCAGGTGCAAAAGCTCCAAAACTTGTAACAGAAGAAATGATTAAATCAATGGAACCAGGTTCTGTTGTTGTAGATATCGCGATTGACCAAGGTGGTATTTTCGAAACAACTGATCGTATTACAACTCATGATAACCCAACTTATGAAAAACACGGCGTTGTTCATTATGCAGTTGCAAACATGCCAGGTGCGGTTCCACGTACATCAACTCTTGCATTAACAAACGTAACAGTACCATATGCAGTACAAATTGCTAACAAAGGCTACAAAGAAGCTTGCCTAGGCAACACTGCATTACTAAAAGGTATTAACACATTAGATGGCTATGTAACATTTGAAGCAGTTGCAGAAGCTCACGGTGTAGAGTACAAAGGTGCTAAAGAATTATTAGAAGCAGAAACAGTATCTTGCTAATAGAAGCATTATACAAAACAAAATCGAACAATATATAAAACAACATGATAAGAGCTAAGAGTGAAGATCTCTTAGCTCTTCTTGGCAAAAGGGGGCATACATCGTGGCCAACCTATTTAAAAAGAAATCCGTTACGCAATTGTTAGGGGAAAGTAAAAGTAAAACTTTGACGAAAACGCTAGGGGCATTTGACCTAACAATGCTAGGGATTGGTGCGATAATTGGTACAGGAGTTCTAGTATTAACTGGATTAGTAGCAGCAAGAGATGCTGGTCCAGCAGTTATTTTTTCATTCATGATTGCAGCCATCGTTTGTGGATTTGCAGCATTATGTTACGCAGAGGTTGCTTCTACACTTCCTGTTTCAGGTAGTGTGTACACATACTCATATGCAACAATTGGCGAGTTTGTAGCTCATTTAATGGGATGGACATTACTATCCGTATATGTTGTAACGACTGCCGCAGTAGCTGGCGGATGGACTGGTTACTTCCATAACTTAGTGAGTGGATTAGGGCTTGAAATTCCAAAAGCACTGCTAACGATTCCGTCTCAAGGTGGTATAGTGAATTTACCAGCAGTTATCGTTACATTAGTTATAACTTGGTTATTATCAAGAGGTACGAAAGAAAGTAAACGAGTGAATAACATAATGGTATTAATTAAAATTGGTATCGTTGTTTTATTCATTGCAGTTGGTGTATTCTACGTGAAACCAGAAAACTGGATACCATTTGCACCGTATGGTTTAAGTGGAGTTTTCGCGGGGGGAGCAGCAGTATTCTTTGCTTTCTTAGGATTTGATGCATTAGCAACTTCTGCTGAAGAAGTAAAAAATCCGCAACGTGATCTACCGATTGGTATTATCGCTTCGTTAGTCATTTGTACAATCATTTATGTTGTAGTTTGTCTCGTTATGACGGGTATGGTTTCATATAAAGAGCTAGATGTACCGGAAGCGATGGCGTATGTGTTAGAAGTTGTAGGACAAGATAAAGTAGCTGGTATAATCGCAATTGGAGCTGTAATTGGTATTATGGCAGTAATTTTTGCTTACATTTATGCAACGACACGTGTATTCTTCGCTATGAGCCGTGACGGTTTATTGCCAGAATCTTTCGCGAAAATTAATAAAAAGACAGAAGCACCAACATTTACAGTTTGGTTAACAGGAATTGGTAGTGCTTTAATTGCTGGATTTATCGATTTGAAAGAATTGTCGAATTTAGCGAATATTGGAGCGTTGTTAACATTTGCGATGGTTGGTGTGTCAGTTATTATTCTTCGTAAAACACATCCAAAATTACAACGTGGATTTATGGTACCACTTGTACCGATCTTGCCGATTATTTCAATTGCATGTTGTCTATTCTTAATGGTAAACCTACCATTAAAAACATGGATGTACTTCGGTGCTTGGTTAGCAATCGGAGTAGTTGTATACTTTGTTTATTCGAAAAAACATAGTCATTTAAAAGACGATGGAAGTTCGCAGGATAATTTAGAACAAGCTAATTAAAGGGATATAAACACAGTAAGCCTTGTGCGTCTAGGGAGCGCGCAAGGCTTTTTCTTTTGTTGAAATAAAGGGAATGTATATTATTTTGTCGAATTTTTCTGTCGGAATATGAAAAAAGGGTGGGAGCGAAATGGAAGAAGCAAAAGTTGTTGTTGGAGCAGAGGGGTATAATAATAACCCTGGTTGGTTACATACGAATGAAGAAGAATTAAATTTATTACGGAGAGAAACTTGGCTTGATAAATTTCAACCTAATTCTTTATCAGTAATTTTAGCAGAACATGTATGGGAGCATTTATCATATGAAGAAGGAATTGAAGCTGCAAAAATTTGTTATGAGTTTTTAATGGAGAATGGATATATTCGTTGTGCAGTACCAGATGCATTTTTTCCAGATGAAGAATATCAGCAAGGGGTACAAGTAGGTGGACCTGGTCCATTAGATCATCCTGCAGCAAGTCATAAAATTGTTCATAGCTATAAAACAATCACGTCCATGTTTGAATCAGCAGGTTTTCAAGTAAGGCTCTTAGAATACTGTGATGAGAATGGTAAGTTTCACTATAATGATTGGAATGAGAAAGATGGATTTATTTATCGTTCGAAACGTTTTGACCATAGAAATCGGGATAATCATTTAGGATTTGTTTCTTTAATTGTGGATGCGGTGAAAAATGAAAAGTAAGTAAAAAGGGGTGTGCGAATTGTGCATCCTTTTTTGTATGAGAATATAGAGAGTGCGGAAAATATGTATACGACTTATTAAAATGTGAACGGAATGTTCATAAAAAAAATTCAGATTTCATTGACACATATGAGTGGGCGCTCATATAATAAGAGTATAAGATATATGAATGATTGTTCATATGTTCAATTAAAGAGGTGAGCTATAATGGCTGGAAATAAAGTAGAAACACCACAAGAGACATGTTCTCAAACGATAATTCATGAAGAAGTTGTAGAGCAAGTAAAACAAACAATTCCAACTGATGAAAGTTTAAGTAAAGTAGCAGAACTATTTAAAGTATTAGGTGACCGTACACGTACGAGAATATTACATGCGCTATTTGAAGCTGAAATGTGCGTTTGTGATTTAGCTTATTTATTAGGAATGACACAATCATCTATTTCGCATCAGCTTCGTGTGTTAAAGCAAGCGAAACTTGTGAAGAATCGTAAAGAAGGAAAGGTTGTTTATTATTCGTTAGCTGACCAGCACGTAATTCATATCTTCGAGCAAGCGTTTGAACACGTAAATGAAGAAGAATAAAAGAACGCGAGGAGGGAGAACGATGGCTGAAGCATTGGTGAAAAAGAAACTGATGTTAGAAGGTTTAGATTGTGCGAACTGTGCAATGAAAATTGAAAAAGGTGTTGGGAATATAGAAGGAGTAAATTCTTGTTCTGTAAACTTCGCAACAAAGACAATGATCTTAGAAACAGCACAAAATAAAGAAAACGAAGTTGTTACGGAAGCAAAACAACTCGTTACAAAATTAGAACCGCATATTAAAGTTCAAGAAGAACAAAAAAATAAAATTGCTAAAGAAGTATTTATATTAGAAGGTTTAGATTGCGCGAACTGTGCAATGAAAATTGAAAATAAAGTGAAGGAAATGCCAGCTGTCTCAGAAGCAACTGTTGATTTCGTATCGAAGAAATTACGAGTAGAAGTTGCGAATAAAAGAGAACTAGAAGCGACTGTAGCAAATATAACAAATGTCGTTCAAAAGTTAGAACCAGATGTGAAAGTTGTTCGTGAAGAGAAGAACGGTCATGACCACGGACATAGTCACGATCATGGTGAAGCAAATGTGAAAAAGATGGTAGGGAGATTAGTGGTCGGCGGAATTTTGACAGCAATTGCTGCATTAGCGGGCTTACCACAAATGGTAACAATTCCGTTATTCGTCCTTGCTTATTTATTAATAGGTGGAGATATCGTTTGGAGAGCGATAAGAAACATAACTCGTGGCCAAGTATTTGATGAAAACTTCTTAATGGCAATTGCAACTGTAGGAGCTTTTGCAATTCAACAATATTCTGAAGCTGTAGCAGTAATGCTATTTTATCAAGTAGGAGAACTATTCCAAAGTATTGCGGTAAACCGCTCCCGAAAATCAATTACTTCATTAATGGATATTCGTCCTGATTATGCGAATGTAAAGGTTGGAAATGAAACGAAGCAAGTATCACCAGAAGATGTACAAATTGGCGATTATATTATCGTTAAGCCAGGTGAGAAAGTGCCGTTAGACGGAAAAGTAATTGAAGGAACATCAATGGTAGATACTTCAGCATTAACAGGTGAATCTGTACCACGTGAAGTAGAAGTTGGAAATGATGTATTAAGTGGCTTTGTGAACCAAAATGGTGTGTTGACAATTGAAGTTACAAAAGAATTCGGTGAATCCACTGTATCGAAAATTTTAGATTTAGTTCAAAATGCAAGCAGTAAAAAAGCACCAACGGAAAACTTTATTACGAAGTTTGCACGTTACTACACTCCAGTTGTAGTTATTACAGCGGCGATCATGGCGTTTATTCCACCACTTATTTTAGAAGGAGCTACATTCTCTGAGTGGATTTATAGAGCTTTAGTGTTCTTAGTAATCTCTTGTCCATGTGCGTTAGTTGTATCCATTCCTCTTGGATTCTTTGGAGGTATTGGCGGTGCATCTAAAAGTGGTGTGTTAGTAAAAGGTAGTAACTATTTAGAAGCTTTAAATGATGTAAAATATATTGTTTTTGACAAAACAGGAACATTAACAAAAGGTGTTTTCAAAGTTACAAAAATGGAACCGAGCGAAGGTACTACAAGTGAAGAGTTATTAGAGTATGCGGCATTTGCTGAAGTATATTCTAACCATCCAATTGCCCAATCTATTCGAAAGGCATATGGAAAATCAATTGATGAAAAAATAATCGATGATTATAACGAAATTTCTGGTCACGGTACAGTCGTAAAAGTACAAGGAAAAGAAATTTTTGCAGGTAATGCAAAATTAATGAGAAAAGAAAATATTGAATTTAAGCAACCAGAAACAGTAGGTACATTAGTTCACGTTGCTGTAGATGGAAGATATGCAGGTTATATTGTTATCTCTGATGAGGTAAAAGAGGATTCGAAACAAGCGATTCAAAAGTTAAAAGAACTAGGTATTAAAAAGACAGTAATGTTAACTGGTGATGCAAAACCAGTTGGTGAAGCTGTCGGTAAAGAATTAGGCTTAGATGAAGTTCATGCGGAATTACTACCACAACAAAAAGTAGAAGAGATTGAAAAAATTGATGCAGCGAAGCACGGAAAAGAAAAAATTGCCTTCGTTGGTGACGGTATTAACGATACACCAGTATTAGCTCGTGCAGACGTTGGTATTGCGATGGGTGGTTTAGGATCAGATGCAGCAATTGAAGCGGCAGACATCGTTATTATGACTGATGAGCCTTCAAAAATTGCGACAGCTGTAAAAATTGCAAAACGTACAAGAAGTATAGTGTGGCAAAATATCATCTTTGCTCTAGGTGTAAAAGGGATCGTTTTATTACTTGGTGCTTTTGGTATTGCAACAATGTGGGAAGCTGTTTTCTCAGATGTTGGTGTGACACTACTTGCAGTGTTAAATGCAATGCGTGTATTAAGAGTGAAAGATTTATAAAAAAGAGGACGCGACCCGCGTCCTTTTTTTATTGGTGATTTTGTTGAAATTGACTCAATAAAATAATACTAAATATTATTTTACTTTTAAATGGCGTAATATTAAAATTTACAAATAAAATACATTCGTCTTATTATTTTAATATATTTTTTACAAATATCCATATAGTATTGAAAAAACAGAGAAGGGGAAACTTCTCTGTTTACTTTTGTATGTTTTTTTCAACTTGTTCTCGAACTGTTTGAATGTAATTCATTTTATGATCCCAGCACTCTTGGCTTAAATCGACAGGGTATTCTTCAGGATTTAAAGTTCGCATATATTCTTCCCAAAATAGAGAGAGACTCTGTTCATTATATTGTTGAA
The DNA here is from genome assembly GCF_051916765.1 of Bacillus cereus group sp. MYBK15-3. Classification (NCBI taxonomy): domain Bacteria; kingdom Bacillati; phylum Bacillota; class Bacilli; order Caryophanales; family Bacillaceae; genus Bacillus; species Bacillus cereus group sp. MYBK15-3. The sequence goes on along the minus strand of NZ_JBQAHG010000008.1, from coordinate 129,073 downwards.
TATCTAATATACTTGGTAGTTCATATGTTCTTTCACCGTTAACGAAAATATCTTTATGCAGTTCACGGGCTTCAAAGTTTGTTACGAATTTACTTATATATGTGTGAACTGGATGGAACATTTTTAAGCGCTCTTCTTTTCCAGGTTCTTCAGAATCTAACGCAATATAATCGCCTTCTGCATGATCGTTTACCCGATTGATAATACGATAAATTCGTTTCAGTCCTGGAGTGGTAATTTTTTCAGGATTAGATGAAATTTTAATCGTATCATTTAATTTTCCGTCAGTATCTTCAATCGCAACTAGTTTGTAAACAGCCCCCAATGCAGGTTGCTCAAAGGACGTAATTAATTTTGTCCCAACGCCCCATACGTCAATTTTTGCTCCTTGAGATTTAAGGTGCATAATTGTGTATTCATCTAAATCGCTAGAAGCGATAATTTTGGTATTTGTAAACCCTGCTTCATCTAATAGTTTTCGTGCCTTTTTCGATAAATAAGCCATATCACCACTATCAAGACGTATGCCATAGAAATCAATACGATCCCCAAATTCTTTTGCAACACGAATCGCATTTGGAACACCAGATTTCAATGTGTCATATGTATCAACGAGAAAGACGCACTTTTTATGAGTTTCAGCGTATTTTTTAAACGCGACGTATTCATCGCGATATGCTTGAACGAAAGAGTGAGCGTGTGTGCCAGCTACAGGAATCCCAAAGCGTTTCCCAGCACGAACGTTGCTTGTAGAGGAGAACCCACCAATAAAGGCAGCACGCGTCCCCCAAAGGGCAGCATCGAACTCATGGGCACGTCTTGTGCCGAACTCTAAAAGCTCATCATTACTTGCAGCATGTTTCATACGTGCTGCTTTTGTGGCAATTAATGTTTGGTAATTCACAATATTTAAGAGGGCAGTCTCAATAATTTGTGCTTCACCAAGTGGTGCATCAACACGTAATAAAGGCTCGTTATTAAATACAACTTCACCTTCTTGCATACTGCGAATGGTCCCAGTGAATTTCATATTTTGTAAATAATGAAGGAATTCTTCTTCAAATTGTAATTCTGCTAAATAAGCGATATCGCTTTCAGTAAAACTGAAATTTTCTATGTACTCTACAATTTTCTCAAGGCCAGCAAAAACAGCGTAGCCGTTCTCAAATGGAAGCTTTCGAAAATATAAATCAAAAACAGAACGGCGATTATGAATACCATCTTTCCAATATGTATAAGCCATGTTGATTTGATATAGGTCTGTATGTAAGGCATAACTATCGTCTTTATAATGAGTCATCGCGAGAACACCTCCATAATTTGGTTATAGTATACCAATTTTTCACCATTCGTAGCAAAGAAGAGATATTGATGTGAAGTCAAGAGAGAAAAAAATGAAATTATGCATATTTTTTAGAAAATTTATATTTATCAATTTATATTTCTCCAGATTTTATGTATTATTAGAGTAATGGGGGTAATGAGAATGGAGGAGGACAATGCAACAAACATTAGAAAAAATAGGCAAACAAGTCTTTTATAAACGGCTACAGCAAAAAATGACACAAGAAGAATTATGTCAGGGCATTTGTTCTGTCTCATACTTAAGTAAGATTGAAAATGGAAAGATTGAAGCATCAGAAGAAATTCTACAATTGCTCTGCGCAAGATTAGAAATTGCCGTGACGGATTTGAGGGATGTAGAAGAAGATGTGAAGGGGAAGCTGGATGAATGGTTGAATGCACTAGTTCATTTAGACAAGCAACAAGTAGAACGTATATATGAAGAGTTGCAAGGTGAAATGAAGCATGTGTTGGATTTTGAAATTATAAATTATTATAAACTGCTGTATACACGTTATTTAATTATGAAAAGGGATTTTCCTGCTGTCGAAAAAGAGTTAGAGAGCTTAAAGAAGATGTACAAAAAGTATTCACCATTCCAAAAATTATTATATACGTATAGCAAAGGGTTATATTATTTTTTACAACATAGATATAAGAAGGCATTGGAGTATTTGACTCGAACAGAAGTAATGGCAAAGGAACAAGGTTATCATGAGAATGGAATATATTTCAATTTAGCTCTTGTTTATAATGAATTAGAAGTTGAACATATGACTTTACATTTTGCTAATGTAGCAATGGAAGGATTTAAGAATGAATATAAATTCCGTTATGTGATAAATTGCCAGTTACTTATTGCGTTGAGTTATATACAAAAAAAGCAATATAATGAAGCACTATCTATTTATAATAATATTTTGAGGGAAGCAAATTCTTTTGCTGATAAAGAAAGTATAACAGCTATTGCTTTAAATAATTTAGGCTTCTTGTACTATAACTTAAAAGATTATGCAAAAGCAAAAGATTATTATTTACAATGCCTAAAGTACAAAAAGGAAGAGGATTTAAATTATATTGATGCAGTGTATGAGATCGCTTTGCAGTGTATTGAATTAAAAGAATTTGAAGAAGCGAAAGATTGGATTAATAAAGGGATAGATGTTGCCAAGAGGGATGAAAAGTATAAAAGTATGCTATATATACTTTCAATGCTTAAGAATAAATACTTTGAAACGAAAGATGTTTATAAAAGATTTTTAGAAGTTGAGGCAATCCCATTTTTTAGAGGCGAAGAAAATAAAAAGGAATTAAAAATGGTGTATTTAGAACTAGCAGGATATCACGAGGAATTACTAGAATTTAAGGAAAGTAATAACTACTATAAATTAGCAATTAATTTATTAGAAGAAAAGGGAGGAAAATAATATGAAAAAAATAATTATTGGTGCTTTGGCTTTGGTAGCTGTATTAGTGGTATTGGAACCGCAATATGCTTGGACATCGGATATTTATGGTCAAGGAGAAAAAGTAGTAGAATTAATAAATTCTTAACAGAAACCCCTTTCCAACAGGAAAGGGGTTTTTCAATATTTGTTCCTCAAAATTCTACAAAACTTGAGAAAAAAATTATTTGAATTTTTAGTATATTAATAGTGGAAACATAATGCTAATATGAAACTACTCTTTTTCAAAAAAAATTTTTATTAGGGGGAAGGTTCATGAAAAAGAAAAGTTTAGCATTAGTGTTAGCGACAGGAATGGCAGTTACAACGTTTGGAGGGACAGGCTCTGCATTTGCGGATTCTAAAAATGTGCTCTCTACGAAGAAGTACAATGAGACGGTGCAGTCACCTGAGTTTATTTCTGGTGATCTAACTGAAGCAACTGGCAAGAAAGCAGAATCTGTTGTGTTTGATTACTTAAACGCAGCAAAAGGTGATTACAAGCTAGGGGAAAAGAGTGCACAAGATTCTTTCAAAGTGAAACAAGTGAAGAAAGATGCTGTAACTGATTCAACAGTAGTACGTATGCAACAAGTTTACGAAGGAGTGCCTGTATGGGGTTCTACTCAAGTAGCTCACGTAAGTAAAGACGGTTCTTTAAAAGTATTGTCTGGAACAGTTGCACCTGATTTAGACAAAAAGGAAAAGTTGAAAAATAAAAATAAGATTGAAGGCGCAAAAGCAATTGAAATCGCGCAGCAAGATTTAGGGGTAACACCGAAATATGAAGTAGAACCAAAAGCGGACTTATATGTATATCAAAACGGTGAGGAAACAACATATGCATATGTTGTAAATCTAAACTTCTTAGATCCAAGCCCAGGAAACTACTACTATTTCATTGAGGCAGACAGCGGTAAAGTATTAAATAAGTTTAATACAATTGATCATGTGACGAATGATGATAAGTCACCAGTTAAGCAAGAGGCTCCTAAACAGGATGCGAAAGCTGTTGTAAAGCCTGTAACAGGAACGAATAAAGTAGGAACTGGTAAAGGTGTATTAGGAGATACGAAGTCGCTTAATACAACGTTATCTGGATCATCTTACTACTTACAAGATAATACACGCGGGGCAACGATTTTCACATATGATGCGAAAAACCGTTCAACATTACCAGGAACATTATGGGCAGATGCAGATAATGTTTTCAATGCAGCGTATGATGCAGCAGCAGTAGATGCTCATTACTATGCAGGTAAAACATATGATTACTATAAAGCTACGTTTAATAGAAATTCTATTAATGATGCAGGAGCACCGTTAAAATCGACAGTTCATTACGGAAGTAATTATAACAATGCATTCTGGAACGGATCACAGATGGTATACGGAGATGGTGATGGTGTAACGTTTACTTCATTATCTGGTGGAATTGATGTAATTGGTCACGAGTTAACGCATGCTGTTACGGAAAATAGTTCAAATCTAATTTATCAAAATGAATCTGGGGCTTTAAATGAAGCGATTTCTGATATCTTTGGTACTTTAGTAGAATTCTATGATAACCGTAACCCGGATTGGGAGATTGGTGAAGATATTTACACACCTGGTAAAGCAGGAGACGCACTTCGCTCTATGAGTGATCCTACGAAGTATGGTGATCCAGACCATTATTCTAAGCGTTACACTGGTTCAAGTGATAACGGTGGTGTTCATACAAACAGCGGTATTATTAATAAACAAGCTTATTTATTAGCAAATGGTGGTACGCATTATGGTGTAACTGTAACTGGTATCGGTAAAGATAAATTAGGTGCGATTTACTACCGTGCAAATACACAGTATTTCACGCAATCTACTACATTTAGTCAAGCTCGTGCTGGTGCAGTACAAGCTGCTGCAGACTTATATGGTGCAAATTCTGCTGAAGTAGCAGCAGTTAAGCAATCATTTAGTGCTGTTGGTGTAAACTAAGGCTTTAAGGAAGAGCTAGTAATAAAATACCTCAAAAATAAAGAAGGAGCATAGGCTCCTTCTTTATTTTTTTCTCCATTTTTTCCACAAATAAAACAATCCAATAACGCCTGCGATTGTTACAACCCACTTCGCTTCATTTGTTCCGTTCATGACTTGGTATGCCGAATATACTTCAATCAATAAGGCTGGTATTTTACCTATTGTACTGGCAATACTGAAGGAGAGTAATGACATTTTCCCTAGAGCTGCAAATAAAGTCACGATACTTGATGGGATGAAAGGTATCAATCGAAACGATAGAACGAGTAGAAAGGCCTCTCTACCTTCTACATAAAGAAGACGCTCTACCTTTGGGTACTTATTTACTTTATCGTGAGTGAACTTTTGAAGGCCCAGGCGGTAAATATAAAACGAGATAATAGCCCCTAAGGCCTCACCTGCGATCGAAATGATTGTGCCATTTGTTACACCGAAGAGCTGTATATTAATGGCGGTTAAAAAGATGCTAGGAATAACACCTAAAAGACTAATGATGATGTTAATTAAGATACTAAGTGGAATTGCGATTGAATAGTATTCTATTAAGAAATTTTGAATCGTTTCAGCCATTGTTTAAAATCCTTTATCTTTTTTTGCATTACACCATATTTCGATTGTATAGGCAAGGGGAAATTTACATAATGTAGAAAAACGTTGATAAGAAGGGATCCTGATACCTTATATAGGTATTAGGTATATAAAAATAGGGGTATTTTAAATCGTTTTGAAAAATAGTATAAAACCCTTTTTATAAAAGGGTTTTATAATTATATTATTGGTGATTTTATTCGGGAAATAATTATAAAATATAGGGGGTATATATTATAAAAGGCGAAAAATAGAGGGTTGATGAAATTGCGCGGGTAAATATGGAAAAATAGATGAAAAAAATGAAAACTGATAGATTTTTTCGTTGTGAAATTGACTTTTAGTGAAGTTGCGATAATAATCATGGAAGAGGTGATATGATGAAACGAATAAGTAGTCTTTTCTTCAGTAGTTTATTGGCATTAATGCTGATCTTAAGTGGATGTGCAGGAAAAGAACAAAAAACAGAGAAACAGACAGGTAATCAAGCTACATCGGTAGAAAAAATTAGTGATAATATTTTAGATGAAATGGAAGGACCACCTAAAAATGGTCATACGATTGAAAGACATGTAGGCAAGTCAGAAGAGGATTTGAAGAATCGCTTGAAGACAGATAAAGTGTCAGCCGCAAGTACATACTATGATAAAGAAACAGCGACGAAAGCTGTAAAAGATAGCTTGAAGCAACATGACAAGGAAATTCAAGATTGGTTAAAAAATTCTAAAGAGGCTCGTCTCGTAATAAATACAACTCATTCATTCCCTGTTGGAAAAACGGTAATAAAGAAAAATATGAGTGTAAAAGACAAATTGGTAAAAACTGTTACTGTTTTAGCAAGAGATAAGTCAGGGGAATTAGGGTTTAAGATTATTACTTCTTATCCATCTGATAAATAAGAAGGGGGAGTACATTATGTATACGACATTACAATACTTTCTTAAATCGTACTGTACGTTAAGTATTCATGAGGATGAAATAGTAAGCGTGATGGAAGAGTTTATTGAACAAGAAGACGAAGAAATTGTTTTGAAATTACGTGATGAATTAATAAATATGAAGAAAAAGAACGCGTGGGAAGAGGCGTGTGTATTAGCTGCGAAGCAAGGAAACCGTATGTGGTCTTTAGAAGAAACGAAAGATCATCTTGAAACTTTTTTACTATTACTGCAAAAGAAAAAGGCGTGATTTACTCACGCCTTTTTCTTTATGCTATTTGGTTGATATTATCTATTCTTTTGGAGCGCTTTTATATACGCTTTTTGAAATTTGTCCATTTGATATTACTTCCCCGTTTTGTGTTACTTTTTTATACGTAACCGCTGTGATTTTATCACTAGTCCTACTAATTACTTGAGAAGAAACTTCAACATTTTTACCAGTATTTGTACCGAAAATGCGTGTAGTAATACTACCTCCATTTGAAAATGCTTGAATATAAATATGATTGCCTGTATTATTTTTAAATTTTAAATCTGGACCATAATCTGCTACTGCTGCATCTTGCCCAAGTGGTAAATAATTTACTGGCATAGAATGATTGCTTCGAGAAACAATTCCTAAATCAGCCCTTAAAGCTGCGCTGTATAAAGTACTACTGACTTGGCAAACTCCTCCGCCTGCACTTTGTATTACTTTACCTTGTGAATATACTGCTGCAGATTTGTAACCATGTGCAGCATCAGTTACGCCAACGCGGCCGTTAAAACTAAATGTTTCATCAGGTGCGACAATAACCCCACTTAAAGTATTAGCTGACTTATTTACGTTAAATGATTGATTTCCGTTACGGCCAGCCATTGGAGTAGAATATTCAGCAATGACTTCTTTAATACCCATTTTCTGTATATCTTCTGTAGAGCGTTCTGGTTTTATGAATGTAACTGGTAATGTAACATCTGATTTACCAGTAGTAATAGCTTCGTTTGTTAAACTGTTTAGTTTTCCTTTATCAATTTTTTCTCCGTTTTGGCTTTGACTAACATTTACTGTTGAGCCTTCAATGCTTAATTCTGCATTAACAGGATTTTTTAATGTTTCATTATATTTATCTTTTATAAAGGTTTCGTAAGCTGTTGCATTTAATTGTGGTGTTAATTTATAGTCACGTTTTAATTCACCGTTTTCAGCTTGCTTACGCATTTTGTAACGATTCATTACGTTTCCTTCTTGTTCTTTAAAGATTTTGTCAATAATATCTTTCTCTTTATAATTTACTCCTAAATCTTTCCATGTGTAAGTTTGTTTATCGTTTTGGAATATGTAGGTAAGGGATTTTTGATCTAATTCAGTTACCCTTTGATTAATAATTGCTTGAATATCTTTCTTATTTTTTCCATCGAGAGAAATACCTTCAAATGTAGTATTTGGTAATGCAGTAGTATCTAATTGATTATTTAATTTGGATACATATTGATATCCCCCAACACCGCCTACACAAAGTAATATGCCCCCAGCAATTGCAGAACCAATCAGTATTTTACTTAGCTTCATTTATTTCCCCCCAGAAATTTATGTATAAATATATGTATTACATTTTTTGTATAAAAATGATGAAAATAACATTATGTACGTACTAGTATACTATTATTTTCACTGCGTGTGTAATGTTTTCATAAAAAATGTTACATTTCTGTAATAATTGTCACTTCTTGTCACAATGTGTATGAAAAATATGTTGAAAAATATAATAAAAAGGCTGTCTAGAAAGATCTAGCAGCCTTTTTATTATAATTTTTTATGTTCATTTTTATTCGTAACACCGAGATGTTTTTGAAGGGTAGTTGAAATAGTATCGACGCTTTTTTCATTTGGCACGTAATAATAAATACCACCTATATATTTATCTGTACCTTCTACTTGCATTTTTTCCATCTTTAAATTTGAATCCATTGAATTTTTTGTAATTGTCATCATATCATCAAAAGTTAAATTGGTTTTTAAGTCTTTATCGACAGCGTCTAGTAGGCCACCGATTTTATTAATGGAATTAAGAGAGAGTGCCTTTTCAGCAATGGCCTCTAATACAAGCTGTTGTCGTTGGCCACGCATATAATCACTATCGATGTGACGAGTTCTAGCTAGTGCCAGTGCCTCTTCTCCATTTAAATGTTGACGTCCTTTTTTTAGATGAATTGCATCTGCTTCATCTTTACTATTTTGCTCTGTGAATTCAACTGGAACGTCCACAGTAATGCCACCAAGAGAATCAACAATTTTAATAAAGGATTTAAAATTGAATTTTACATAATAATCAACTGGAACATCTAAAAAGTTCTCTACCGTATCAATTGTGCTGTCTACACCACCGAATACGTGCGCATGTGTGATTTTATCGTATTTATCACGTGATTTAATGTAGACGCGTGAGTCACGTGGAATGCTTACAAGTTTAACTGATTTATCGTTTTTATTAATTGTTGCAAGTAATAACGCATCTGTTCGAGTTGCTTTTCCATAACCTTTTTCCCTAATATCACTTTCATCAACACCCATAATTAGTACGGAAATATTGTCGGTCATAGGTTTAACAGCTTTTTCACGTTTACTGGACTTATCTCCTCGACCTAGTTCAGCATAAGCATTATTTAAGACGGACTTTGCTTTACTGTATATATGGAAGGAATAGCCTCCTGCTCCAAGTGCTACAATTAGTAATGGAATAAGAAGGAACCAAAGTAGGCGTTTTTTCTTTGAGCGTCCTTTTTTGGCTCGCGTATCGTTGTTCGTGTCGGATTTCATCATTTTTTCTCCTTTAAAACTATCAAAGTGTATACATTTAGAAGTGTATTCAAACACATAAAAAATATTTTACGCTAAATAAAAGCGATTGTACATGTATAAAAAATAGATGTCTTGATTATTTATCCGGTATTAACGAGCAGTAAAACGCCCACCTCAAAGTCCAGTGAATACAATGAAGTTAGGTGGGAGATAACTGCCCGTAAATACCCGATTGATGAAGGCTAATAATCAGAGTGGGGATAGCCCCACTCTGATTAAAGTTTCACTTTATAAGACACCTATTCGTTATTGTATACAAAAGATAGGGATAAGAAAATGATAAAATTTTACCTAATTACAACATAATGCTTACGATAATTGCAGATAAAATACTAACGAGAGTAGCTCCATATAGTAATTTAAGGCCAAACCTCGCAACAACGTTTCCTTGTTCTTCGTTTAGTCCTTTTACCGCACCTGAAATAATACCAATGGAAGAAAAATTGGCAAAAGATACAAGGAAAACAGAAATAATACCAACTGTACGGGGAGAAAGGCTATTAGAAATTTTACTAAGGTCCATCATTGCGACAAATTCATTCGTTACAAGCTTCGTTGCCATAATGCTACCAGCTGCTACAATTTCAGAGCTTGGTACACCGATAAGGAATGCGATAGGTGCAAATACGTAGCCAATTAATTGTTGGAACGTAATACCGAATATAATGAGGAACAAGTCATTAATACAACTAATTAATGCGACAAATCCGATGAGCATAGCGCCGACAACAATGGCTACACGAAAACCATCAAGAATATATTCTCCAAGCATTTCAAAAAAGCTTTGTTTTTCACCTTTGATTTCTAAAATATCTTCGTCATCTTTAACGTCGTAAGGGTTAATGATGAGTACGATAATAAAACCGCTAAATAAATTGAGAACGAGTGCAGTTACTACATACTTAGGTTCAATCATTGTCATATAGGCACCTACGATAGACATAGATACGGTTGACATAGCGGAGGCACAAAGTGTATAAAGACGGTGTTTTGGAATTTGAGCTAATTGCTTTTTCACTGTAATAAAAACTTCTGATTGGCCGACAATGGCAGAAGCGATAGCGTTGTAAGATTCTAATTTCCCAAGACCATTTATTTTACTAAGAAAGTACCCGATCCAACGAATGAAAAATGGTAGTATTTTGAAATGTTGTAATATACCAATTAAAACAGAAATAAAGACGATTGGTAATAATACAGTAAGGAAAAATGGCATTTCACCTTTATTTGCAAGACCACCAAATACGAAATTTATTCCATTAGCAGCATACTCGAGTAGCTTTGTAAACAAACTGGAAATGATTCTAATAAGTATGAGGCCGATTTCTGTATTTAATAGTAAATAGGTTAAAATTAACTGTATAATAAGCATGATAAAAATTGGTTTAAATTTAATATGCTTCTTATTATTGCTAGCAATATAAGCGAGCAAGAAAACAACAATTAATCCGACGAAAAAAGTAATGAATTTCATGGTAAGCCCCCTAAAAGAGATATTCTGCTATATATGTTTTTCATTTCAAGGGAGAATATGCATCTTTGGTAAAGAAAGGAATAGAGAGAGTATGAATATATGTAGAGTGCATCACGTTGCAATTATTTGTTCGAATTATGAGACGTCAAAGTATTTTTATACTAGAATATTAGGGTTTAAAAAAATGAATGAAGTATATAGAAAGGGACGAGATTCTTATAAATTAGATTTATGTGTAGGAGAAGAGTATCAAATCGAATTATTTTCATTTCCAAATCCGCCTGAGCGCAAAAGTTTTCCAGAAGCAGCCGGTCTTAGACATTTAGCATTTGCTGTTACAAATATAGAAGAAGCTGTGAAGCATTTAAATCAATGTGGTGTTGAGATCGAACCGATCCGTATTGATGAAATAACGGGGAAGAAATTCGTCTTTTTCCAAGACCCTGATGGTTTACCTTTAGAATTGTATGAGGTTTGAAAATTGGTGGATTTTATATAGAGTTGCTTTCCAATAATTGAAGAAACTAAAGTGAAACTTCTTTTTAAAAGGAGGTGTAACTTTAGCTAAGAAAGCTAAAGAGCATATGTGGATATTTTAAAATTATTGATGGTAGTCATTCTTATTGGGTTAACAGCATTTTTTGTGGCTGTTGAATTTGCAATTATTAAGGTACGTAGCAGTCGTATTGATCAACTCGTTAGCGAAAAAAGACGAGGTGCACTGGCCGCTAAAAAGGTAACTACAAATTTAGATGAATATTTATCGGCCTGTCAGCTAGGTATTACAATTACTGCTTTAGGGCTCGGGTGGTTAGGGGAACCAACCATTAAACATTTACTCGAGCCGTTGTTTTTAAAATTGCAATTCTCACCTACAATTTCCAGTACAGTTTCATTTATTATTGCCTTTGCAGTAATTACATTTTTACATGTTGTCATTGGGGAACTTGCTCCAAAGACATTTGCTATACAAAAAGCAGAACAAGTTAGCTTATTGTTATCGAAACCACTTATTTATTTTTACCGAGTTATGTATCCGTTTATTTGGGCTTTGAATGGTTCAGCGAGGGTTGTAACTGGTTTATTCGGATTACATCCAGCTTCTGAACATGAAGTAGCTCATTCAGAAGAAGAATTAAGGTTAATCTTATCTGAGAGCTATGAGAGCGGAGAGATTAACCAAAGGGAATTTAAATATGTAAATAATATTTTTGAATTTGATAATAGAGTAGCAAAAGAAATTATGGTACCTCGTACGGAAGTTGTAGGCTTATATGAGGACGAACCATTTGAAACACATATTAAAGTAATCGCGCAAGAAAAGTACACGAGATATCCTGTATTTGGTGAAGATAAAGATGAAATTATTGGGATGGTTAATGTAAAAGATTTATTTATTCGTTATATGGATGGTAATCGGGACGAGGAGTGCTCGATTATGCCATATACAAGGCCAGTTATTGAAGTGCTAGAAAATAGTCCAATTCATGATTTACTATTACAAATGCAAAGAAAACACATTCCATTAGCTGTATTGTATGATGAATATGGTGGTACAGCAGGGATTGTTACACTAGAAGATATTTTAGAAGAAATTGTTGGAGAAATTCGAGATGAATACGATGAAGATGAGAATCCACCTATAGAGCATGTAAGTGAAGGCTATAAAATCGTAGAGGGAAAAGTGCTTATTAGTGAAGTAAATGATTTGCTTGGCATACATTTAATTGCTGATGATGTAGATACAATTGGTGGCTGGATTATGGTACAAAAACAAATCGTTGCTGAAGGAGATATTATTGAGAAACACGGTTTTTATTTTAAAGTCCTTGAAAAGGATATGCATCAAATTAAACGAGTGGAAATAAGGAAAGTAGGAGAATGATTTTCTATAAACTTTAATAAAAAGGATATACAGAAAAATAAATGTTTGCGCTTTCAAAAAAGGTACTATATAGTGAAGGTGGATACTGAAAAATTCTTCTGAATGATACTCGTGTTTTTAGAGGGCGGATTTTTTGGATAAGGATTTAGAATGAAAAAGTATAGGTGATAAAAATGATAGCAACGAAGGATATACGTATAGAAAAAGATTTTTTAGGTGAAAAGGAAGTACCAAGTGCAGCTTATTATGGTGTACAAACATTACGTGCTGTAGAAAACTTCCCAATTACAGGATATCGCATTCATCCATCACTCATTACAGCAATGGCAATTGTGAAAAAAGCGGCGGCACTTGCGAATATAGATACTGGTTACTTAGCTAAAGACATTGGACATGAAATTGCAGAAGCAGCGCAAGAAATTGTTGATGGAAAGTTGCATGATCAATTTATCGTGGACCCTATTCAAGGCGGAGCCGGAACTTCTATTAATATGAATACAAATGAAGTAATTGCGAATAGAGCGTTAGAACGTATGGGATATGAAAAAGGTGCGTATGCGAAAATTAGCCCAAACACTCATGTGAACATGGCCCAATCAACGAACGATGCGTTTCCAACAGGGATTCATATTGCAACTCTTATGATGTTAGAAAAGCTTCTTATTACAATGGAAGAACTTCATTCTGCTTTTCGTAAAAAAGCAAAAGAGTTTGATCACGTTATTAAAATGGGACGCACACATTTACAAGATGCAGTTCCAATTCGCCTTGGACAAGAATTTGAAGCGTATAGCCGAGTGCTTGCGCGCGATATAAAAAGAATTAAACAGTCTCGTCAACATTTATATGAAGTGAATATGGGGGCGACAGCTGTTGGTACAGGATTAAATGCAAATCCTACGTATATTGAACAGGTGGTAAAACATTTAAGAACGTTTAGTGGGTTCCCACTTGTTGGTGCAGAGCATTTAGTTGATGCAACGCAAAATACAGATGCATACACAGAAGTATCTGCAGCACTTAAAGTATGTATGATGAACATGTCTAAAATTGCAAACGATCTTCGTATTATGGCGTCTGGGCCACGTGTTGGGTTGGCTGAAATTCAATTGCCAGCACGTCAGCCAGGTTCATCGATTATGCCAGGTAAAGTAAATCCAGTTATGGCAGAAGTGATTAACCAAGTCGCATTCCAAGTAATTGGAAATGATCATACAATTTGCCTAGCATCAGAAGCGGGACAATTAGAGTTAAACGTAATGGAGCCTGTGCTTGTATTTAATTTAATTCAATCTATTAGTATTATGAATAATGGATTCCGTGTATTCCGTGAATATTGTATTGAAGGAATTACAGCAAATGAAGAATTGCTGAAGCAATATGTTGAGAAAAGTGTTGGAATTATTACAGCAGTTAATCCTCATATTGGTTATGAAGCAGCATCTCGTATTGCACGTGAAGCGATTGAAACAGGAAAATCTGTTAGGGAGTTATGTTTAGAGCATGGTGTACTGACAGAAGAGGAATTGGATATTATTTTAGATCCATTCGAAATGACTCACCCTGAAATTGCTGGAGCTTCTTTATTAAAAAATAAAGAAATGTAATGTGAAAAACACCGATCCATTTGGATCGGTGTTTTATTTTTAAAAGATATTAAATACAGCGTTTAATTGAAGTAAGCTAATAACAGCTAAGAAGATTAAACTGTATTTCATTGCTGTTTTAAATAGAGCAGATTCTTTACCAACTAGTCCAACTGCGGCACAAGCAACTGCTACAGATTGTGGTGAAACCATTTTTGCCATTGTACCACCTACTACGTTTAAGGCAACGAGTGTAGAAGGAACGATGTTTAACTGGTCTGCTGTTACTGCTTGAAGTGGTGCGAATAAAGAACCACTTGAAACTACTGAACCTGTAATGAATACGCCAATCCATCCTAAGATTGGAGAAAGAATTGGGAATGCATTACCAGTAGAAGAGAATGCAAGTCCAAGTGTAGATGACATACCAGAGTAGTTCTCTACGTAAGCTAATGCGATAACGCTACAAATTGTATATACTGGAGCTTTTAATTCTTTCATTGTTTCAATCATTAATTCTTTAACCATTTTACCTTTTACGCGGTAAACGATAAGTGAAACGATAATTGCTAGTACAATCGCAGTAGTTGTAGAAGAGAATACATCAAATTTGAAAACAGCTGCGAAAGGTGTATCAGCTTTTGTAATTGGTGTAGTTTTCATAACAGCATTATGAAGACCAGGGAACTGAATGTTAAATACTAAGTTTGCTAACGCACCATCTGGAGCAAATAAAGCTTTAATCGGTTTTAAGTTAAAGATTGTTACAAATGCAGTTAAGAATACGAATGGAGACCAAGCATATAAAATTTGATTGAATGTATGTGATACTTTAGTTTCTTGTTTTTCTTCTTTATTAGAAGATTTTGGTTGCCAAACACGTAAGAATAATGCAAGAGAGATCATACTTACAACGGCTGCGAAAATATTAGTAAGTTCTGCGCCTAAGAAGTAAGTTACAGCGAATTGAGTAATAGCGAAAGAAACACCACTTACAAGAATACCTTGCCAAGTTTCTTTAATACCTTTAATTCCATCGACCATTGAAACAAGTAAGAAAGGTAAGATAACACTAATGAAAGGTAAAATAAGAACAGTTTGACGACCAATAGTTAATGCGTCAAGTTGAGTTAATTGTGCTGGTACTGTAACTGGAATACCCATAGCACCCATAGCACCACCAGCAATATTAGCTACTAAACAAATACCTGCTGCTTTTAATGGATTAAAGCCCATACCTACAAGTAGTGCGGCTGTAATAGCAACTGGAACCCCTAGACCAGCTGCGCCTTCTAAGAAAGCACCGAAAGAATAAGCGATTAATAATACTTGTAAACGTTGATCATTTGTAATGCTTGAAATACTATCGCGAATAATATTGAATTGCTCTGTTTTAACAGTTAATTTGTAAAGGAAAATTGCAGCGATAACGATAGTACAAATTGGATAAAATCCAGATAAAACACCGAATCCGGCAGATGCTACAGCTACTGTTGCTGGCATTTTATAAACAAATATTGCAAGGATAATAGCGACAATCACACTATAAAGACCAGCCATGTAACTTTTCATTTTGAATCCCATTAAACAAATGATGAAACAAAAGATTGGAAGTGCTGCGATTAGTGCAGATAACCAAATATTGTTTAACGGGTCATAAATTTGTGTCCAAGTACTCATAATAATGACAACTCCTATCTATTATATGTGAAGAAATTCACATTATTTGTGAAACTATTCACAATCAACTTACATGCTTAGTATATTCTCCTTCAACACTATTGTCAACGTAAAAAAGTATAATTATTCCATAATAGTGTTAAAAGAAAAGCTTTGTTCATAAAGTAGACAAAAAACACACTCAAATGAATTTAAGTGTGCTGTATAAACTATGTGCATATTATTTTGCTTATTCAGATGGCATGTTCCTTATAGGCGTATATTAGATGAAGTCTTTTATATTAAGTATAAAGTTTGATATATGCAATTATCTGTCCTATTTGATCTAGTGGGGGGAACGGTGAGTGGATTTAATAGGAAGTTTTGCACAACAATCCAACCGCTTGCAATACGAATAAAAAATAAGAAACAAATTTTTAATATCACATCATCTCTTTTTACTGAAAATTCCTTTTAGCGTAACAAAGAGGTTAATTATAGTTCAACTACATTACGATAGGTTATCAATTATAGACGGTATTTTACAATACCGTTACTGTGCATTTCAATGAGGTGAAAATATAACAAAAAGCCTGATAAAACAACGTTTGCAAGCAAAGTATTCGTAGGCCATTATTTTGCTTTTTCGTTATATCATATAGTATAATATTCAAAATCAGCAAGGATTTTTTCCTGAATTTTTGCTGATAAAGATGGAAAAATTTTTCGGCTTTATAGGTTGATAAAGTTATGTCGTAACAGGAAATATAAGAACAGATATATAAATAAATAAAAAGAACATAAAAACGCAAATAAAAACGAAAATGAGGGGAACTTTATGAGCCAAAATCAATTCGAATGTCGTATTTCAGAAGAAGATGTACAAATGTTAAGAGCGTTAGCTCACCCACTTCGTCTACGTCTAGTAATGGAACTTATGCAAAGAGGAACATGTAATGTAACACAGCTACAGGAAGTATTAGAAATTCCACAATCAACTGTTTCACAACATTTAACGAAGTTAAAGCAAAATAAAGTAGTACGCTTTGAAAGACGAGGATTAGAAGTGTATTATCAAATCCATAATGATAAAGTAAGTGCAGTAGTAAAAACATTATTTTCTTAAAATTTGAATATTATGGAAAAAGACGTGTAGAATATACGTCTTTTTTTATTTGTCAGAAAGGTAGCGAGAGAGTAAATATTAGCATGTTAGGAAGAAATGACTATCAATCAACATGCTGCCTTACGGAATATATTCTAAAAGGAAAAGAAAAAATAAAAAGGAGTGTAGTAAGCAAAAGGAGGGATAGTAGTATGGATGTGAAACGTGTGAAACAAATCTTATCTTCTTCAAGTAGAATTGACGTTACATATGAGGGCGTACCAGTATGGATTGAGAGCTGTGATGAGCAGAAGGGGAGTGCTCAAGTGTATGATGTATCTAATCCTGGTGAGAGCGTTCATGTGGACGTGACAGCTTTAGAGGAGAAGTAATAAAAAAGACGCTTCTAATTTTAGAAGCGTCTTTTTGTTATTCCATCATACTTGCAACTTTTTTAGAGCATAGAAGAAGTACAAATCCTAAGACGATAACGATAATCCCGATACTTGCAAATACTTCAAGGTATCCTAATGATTGTGTAAAGGAAGCAAGTTTACCAGCTAACCAGTTAGCCATACCTGAACCAGCTAACCATACACCCATTAATAATGATGCTAATTTAACAGGTGCAATTGCACTTACCATAGATAATCCGATTGGTGACAAGAACAACTCACCAATTGTATGGAACATATAAGTAATGATGATGAATAATAAGTTTGCTTTAACAGTTATATCAGCTTCATTACTTCCAGTTTTTAGAACTGCTAATGTTAAAACAAGGTAACCTATACCTAGTAAAATCATACCTAAGGCCATTTTTGTTGGTACTTTTAAATCACCGCGTTTTGTTTTAGAAAGTTTTAACCATAGCATAGATACTAATGGTGCAAGTAATACGATGAATGCTGGGTTAACAGATTGGAACCAAGATGTTGGCACTTCCCATCCGAAAATTGTACGATCGACAAATTTATTTGTATAAAGTGTTAGAGAACTACCAGCTTGTTCAAATCCTGCCCAGAAGAATACTACGAAACAAGTTAAAATTACAATTGCCCAAGTGCGATTTTTTTCTTGTTTTGTTAAAGGTTTCTTTTCAATTGTAGGTTGATTTTTTGATTTTTTACCGACAACTGTTGTTCCAGCTTTACCAAGGTAGCGAGGAGCTAATAAGTTGAAAACAATTTGCCCAACAATCATACCGATACAAGCTGCTAAGAATCCGTATTTATATCCCATAACCATAACGCCATCAACGCTTGTTTTAAAGAAGTCTTCTGCTAAAAATCCACAAATAAGTGGAGCAAAGAAAGCACCTACGTTAATACCCATATAGAAGATAGTAAATGCACTGTCACGACGTGAATCATTTTCATCATACAATTCACCTAACAGTGTAGAAATATTTGGTTTAAAGAATCCATTACCAATAACTAGTAGTATTAATCCAAGGAAAAGTCCTGTTTTTGTGTTCATTGAGAATAGTACAAAGTTACCGATTGCCATAATAATTCCGCCGAGAGTAATGGCATGACGTCTTGTAATGTAATGATCAGTTAGCCATCCACCAAGAATTGGCATGAAATATACTGCTGCTGTAAAATAACCGTATAATTGCACTGCAAATGCCTTATCAAATCCTAACCCGCCACTAACCGCAGCAGTTGTTAAATAAAGAACTAAAAGGCCGCGCATTCCATAATAACTAAATCTTTCCCACATTTCTGTTAAGAACAACAAGTACAACCCTGGTGGATGTTTTTTTGGTGATTGTTGCTCTCCAGCTTTGTCTAATTT
The DNA here is from genome assembly GCF_051916765.1 of Bacillus cereus group sp. MYBK15-3. Classification (NCBI taxonomy): domain Bacteria; kingdom Bacillati; phylum Bacillota; class Bacilli; order Caryophanales; family Bacillaceae; genus Bacillus; species Bacillus cereus group sp. MYBK15-3. Next base: position 110,385 of record NZ_JBQAHG010000008.1, on the reverse strand, counting down.
TAAAGCTGCATCCATTTTTGTTTCCCCCTAATCCTGTATAACGGATATTTATGTAATCATTTTAATTTACAAAATATTTAGAAGTCAATAGAATTATATGGAAATAGAAAGGAAATTTCTAAAAAAGTTCTATTTTTCTTCGACCGTTACTGTATTTTGCCCTGAAAACGAGATGATAAGCGTTTTCAAATGTAATAATTGAATTCTAAAAGAAAATAAAATAGTGATTAATCAGAAAATTTAGATTAAAACATTTATTCTGATATAAAGAAAATATATTCTATTTACTTTCTCAATATAACATATTGGGAATAAAAATACAAAACGAAATAATGTGACATTTAAGTGAATTGAAAAATAACCAGCTCCACAGAAGGGAGCTGGTTAAGGAAATATTATTTAACAAAGCGTTTTTCAATGTCATCTAATAGTAGGTTAGCGGCCATTACGCCACCAGCTGTATTCCAAATAACGTCATCAACTTTGTATGCTTTACCATTTTTTACTGCATTTAAATTTTTAAATAGAGGATCGTTTATATACTCTTTTTCTAGTTCAGATCCTTTTTTCTCATTTCCTTTATCGAATGTGAAGTAGAATAATACGTCACCGTCCATAGCAGAAATACGCTCTTTAGATACGTTACGCTCTGCAAAATCATCTTTATTTTGATCTCCAGGACGTTTAAATCCAAGTTCTTTTAAAATAACACCAGAGAATGTATCGCCATGATAAATACGAACATCACCAGGCATGAAACGAACCATAGAGATTTCTTGGTTTACTTTATCGCCAAGTTTGCCTTTTAAATCTTTTATACGTGATTCGTAATCAGCTACAACTTTTTGACCTTCTTTTTCTTTATTTAATGCTTTTGCATAAAATTTGAAGTTATCTTTCCATTCACCACGTAATGTTTCTGAGAACACAGTAGGTGCAATTGCTTTTAGTTGTTCGTACACTTTTTCGTGGCGCATTTTATTACCGATAATTAAGTCTGGTTTTAAAGAAGCAATTGTTTCAACGTTAACTTGTCCTTCATCACCAACAACTTTTACATCTTTCATTTTATCCTTAATATGTGGATACCATGGGTCACCAGTCCAAGACTTTACAGCACCAACTGGTTTCACACCTAATTCAAGTAAAGCTTCAGTTCCTTCATTTGTTAAGATAACTACACGTTTTGGATTAGCAGGAACTTCTGTTTTACCCATTGCATGTTCTACAGTAACCACTTCTTTTTTATTATCTTCTTTTGTAGATTCTTCTTTGTTATTTGATTTTCCACAGGCGCTTAAAAGCATTGAAAATGCTAGTAAAAATACAAATACTGTAAACGATTTCTTCCGCATGAAATTCATTATGTACCCCCTACATGTTGAGAATATTTTTCAATAGCAAGCATGATATTAAGCCTTTATCTTTTGATTGTCAATACATATGGGTGAAAATAATTCTCATTTCCGTTGACAATGAGAATTAAGTTGAAATACACTAACAACGTATCATTATACATTGAAGGGGAAACGCTGCATGTTATTAAAAACAAATCGAGCAAAATGGATTGGATTATTTGTTGGAATCATTGCAGTCGTTATTTGTATTTGGGGAAGTATTATTTTCGGGTATACAAATACGAGTTGGAAACTAGCATTGGATGCTTTTTTCCATTTTAACGGTTCCAATGAACATATTATTATTCAAAATGTACGTCTGCCTAGGGCGTTAATTGCAGCTAGTGTTGGTGCTAGTTTAGCCATTGCTGGTTGTCTTATGCAAACTTTAACTAAGAATCCACTTGCTTCTCCAGATTTTATTGGATTAAATTCAGGTGCTGCGTTCTTCATAGTTGTAGCAATTGTAATCTTTTCAATAACATCATTATCAGCTTTCACATGGATTGCCTTTTTAGGAGCGGCGGTTGCAGCTGTACTTGTATTTGCTTCTAGTTCTTTAGGAAAAGAAGGAACTACTCCTCTTAAGTTAACGTTAGCAGGGGTCGCAATTAGTGCGTTATTTTCATCATTAACACAAGGATTACTTGTGTTAAATGAAAAAGCACTTGAAGAGGTATTATTTTGGCTTGCTGGATCTGTGCAAGGGAGAAAGTTAGAAATTTTACAATCTGTATTCCCATATTTATTAATAGGATGGATTGCATCTCTTATGATGGCAGGGAAAGTAAATACATTGATGATGGGAGAAGACGTCGCGAAAGGACTTGGACAACGAACAATTTTAATGAAATCATTCGTGTTACTTATTATTGTACTGTTGTCTGGTGGTTCGGTTGCGGTTGCTGGCCCAATTGGATTTATTGGAATTATTACTCCGCATTTTGCGAGATTTCTTGTTGGAGTTGACCACAGATGGAGAGTGCCTTATAGCGGATTGTTAGGTGCAATACTACTAATATTGGCTGATATAGCAGCAAGATATGTCATTATGCCACAAGAAGTACCAGTAGGAGTTATGACAGCATTTATTGGAGCTCCATTCTTTATTTATATTGCACGTAAGAGAGGGCTTAGCAAATGAAGAAATATATTCCGTTTCGTATAGGAAAAGGTGAGCTCTCGTTTTTAATGTATAAACGAGCTTGTCTCGTCTTGTTAAGTTTACTAGTTGTTTTAATAGGATTATTCTTTGCGAGCGCAGGTATGGGAGACATGAAAATTGCTCCTTATGACGTATGGCAAGCAATTACTGGAAATGGCGATGCGATGTCAAATATGGTTGTGAATAAGTTTCGTATGCCACGTATTTTAATTGCTATCCTCGTAGGAATTGCGCTTGCTGTAGCAGGATGTATTTTACAAGGTCTCGTTCGAAATCCACTTGCTTCTCCGGATATCATCGGGATTACGGGCGGGGCAAGTGTTGCAGTTGTATTGTTTTTAGCTATATTTAGTGATAAAAATAATGCGCTAACTGTAAGCATTCATTATATGCCGTTAGCAGCCTTTGTTGGGGCAACGATTGTGGCGCTTTTTGTATATTTATTTGCATGGAGAAATGACGGGTTATCGCCGATTAGTCTTGTTTTAATTGGTGTGGGGTTTTGGGCATTAACGAAAGCGGCAACGACTTTGTTTATGTTGTTAGCACCAATTTATCAAGCGAGTCAAGCGAATGTATGGATTACAGGTACTGTTTATGGTTCTTCATGGCAAAACGTTATGGTGCTTGCACCGTGGGTTCTCATTTTAACGGTAATATCATTTATAGCTGCTAGACATTTAAATGCGCAAGAGCTAGGGGATGATATTGCGGTAGGACTTGGTGTTCCTTTAACGAAGTCACGCGTATTCATGTTATTACTTAGTACGGCTTTAATTGGGGGAGCAGTTGCCTTCGCCGGAGGAATTGGATTTGTCGGTTTAATGGCACCTCATATTTCACGAAGGCTAGTTGGTTCTTTATACGGTGCATTACTCCCAGTTGCAGCTATTGTTGGTGCAATTCTAGTACTTGCTGCAGATTTAATTGGGCGTACAGTTTTCACACCACTTGAAATTCCAGCAGGGGTATTTACATCAGCAATTGGTGCACCTTATTTTATTTATTTACTTTATAAAAGTCGGAATTCATAAAGGGAGATGAATATGCAAAAAGCATTGGAGACGAAACGTTTGACGTTGTCTTATGGTGAAACAATTATTATCGATGAGTTGAATTTAGAAATTCCAAAAGGTGAAATTACAATCTTTATCGGTTCCAACGGTTGCGGGAAATCAACTTTATTACGTTCACTAGCTAGATTATTAAAGCCAACAACTGGTGACATTTTGTTAGATAATCAAGCTATTCAAAGTATGCAAACGAAGCAAATTGCTCGTCAAATGGCAATTTTACCGCAAGGACCGCAAGCACCTGAAGGGCTTACAGTATTGCAACTTGTAAAACAAGGACGCTATCCATATCAAACATGGCTGAAACAGTGGTCAGAAAAAGATGAGGAAATGGTACAGAAGGCACTTGCAGCAACAGGTATGACAGAATTTGCTGAGCGTGATGTGCATGCTCTTTCAGGTGGACAACGACAACGTGCTTGGATTGCAATGACGCTTGCACAAGATACAGATATTATTTTACTGGATGAGCCTACTACATATTTAGATATGACTCACCAAATTGAAGTGCTAGATTTATTATTCGAATTAAATGAAACAGAACAAAGAACAATTGTTATGGTATTACACGATTTAAATTTAGCATGTCGCTATGCAGATAACATTGTAGCCATTCAAGATAAACAAATATATGCACAAGGTAAACCTGAAGAAGTGGTAGATGAGAAACTAGTACGTGATGTATTCCGAATGGAGTGTCAAATTAGTACGGATCCGTTGTTTGGAACACCGCTTTGTATACCTCACGGAAGAGGAAGACGTGTAGTTAAAGAAGTTGCTCAGGTAATGAGATAAAAAAACGATGAGTGATTCATCGTTTTTTTTATTTGGTACAAGAAAATAAGAGGAAGAGAGGAATACGTAAGCGACGTTTATACTCTTCTTCATTTTGAAAATAGGTTGGATTTGGTGTAGCTTCTTTTAATGATGTAATGGTAAATCCAGCTTGCTGTAATAATGTGAAATAATCTTCCGTTGTACGATGATATTTAATAACTTCTTGGTCAATCCATGGTTCAACCCGTTTGCCTAGTTTAAAGTAATCATCGACGAGCCAACTCGTTCTTTTACCACTTGTTTGTAAGCTTTCAAACGAAGAAGTAATAACGGGATGTTGAACGCTAAAGGTAAAGGTGCCATTTGTTTTTAAAGTTTGAAACACATTTTGAAAAATGGCATCAAGATGTTCAATATAATGTAAGGCGAGTCTAGATGTTACTAAATCAAAAGTGGAAGAGGGGTAGGTATAATCTTTGAGGTTTAAAAAATGAACAGATCCATTTTTATTTTCTAGTTGTTTTTTAGCCTTTTCATACATAAGTTCGGAGCCTTCAATGCCGGTGTAAGAGTAGCATCCCTTTTCTAATAATTCCGCGCCAAACTTAGCATCACCACAGCCTAAATCGAGAATTTGTCTTCCTCGTACATGACCAATGAGCTGAAAGAATACTGGTTTTTCAATGGATTCATTTGGGCTATTTTCTCGGTATCTTCGTTTCATATATTGTTCGAAAAATGCTGTGTTATTGTATACATCAGATTCTGTAAATGCCATGTTTTAAACCTCCTGAAATATTTTTTTAATTCTATCAAATATGAAAAGTAAATAATAGATTTATTGTAATGAATCATATATAATCTAAAATTGTAAGCGGTTACTTTAAACTATTTTTCTATAATAAATTCTGAAAACGTGTTAAGCTAGTAGAGGGATTATTAGAACTATTAAGACAATAATCCGCTTACATGAACGATGGGAGGCTTCACGATGTCTAGTAAAACACTTGCGAAATTTTTAGAAGAAAATTTAGAGGATTTAAAATCAAAGGGGCTTTATAACGTAATTGATCCGCTTGAGAGTTCAAATGGACCGATCATTACAATTGGCGGAAAAGAATATATTAACTTATCTTCAAACAACTATCTTGGATTAGCAACAGATAGCCGTTTGCAAGAAGCAGCAATTGGTGCTATTCATAAGTACGGTGTTGGAGCAGGGGCTGTTCGTACAATTAACGGTACTTTAGATTTGCATATTAAGTTAGAAGAAACAATTGCAAAGTTTAAACATACAGAAGCAGCAATTGCTTATCAATCAGGATTTAACTGTAATATGGCAGCGATTTCAGCTGTTATGGATAAAAATGATGCAATTCTTTCAGACGAATTAAACCATGCTTCTATTATTGATGGTAGTCGTCTATCAAAAGCAAAAATTATTGTTTATAAACATTCGGATATGGAAGATTTACGCCAAAAAGCAATTGCGGCGAAAGAATCAGGTCTTTACAATAAATTAATGGTAATTACAGACGGTGTCTTTTCAATGGATGGAGATGTTGCAAAACTACCAGAAATTGTTGAGATTGCAGAAGAGTTAGATTTAATGACATACGTAGATGATGCACACGGTTCAGGTGTACTTGGAAAAGGTGCAGGAACTGTAAAGCACTTCGGTCTTTCTGATAAAGTTGATTTCCAAATTGGTACATTATCAAAAGCAATTGGGGTAATTGGTGGATATGTAGCAGGGAAACAAAATTTAATTGACTGGTTAAAAGTTCGTTCACGTCCATTCTTATTCTCTACAGCATTAACACCAGCTGATGCAGCAGCTTGCATGAGATCAATTGAAATCTTAATGGAAAGCACAGAGTTACACGATCGCTTATGGGAAAATGGTCGCTACTTAAAACAAGGATTAAAAGAACTTGGCTTTAACATTGGGGAAAGTGAAACGCCAATTACACCTTGTATCATTGGGGACGAAGTATTAACACAAGAATTTAGTAAACGTCTAAATGAAGAAGGTGTATACGCAAAATCTATCGTGTTCCCAACTGTAGCAAAAGGAACAGGGCGCGTTCGTAATATGCCTACAGCAGCTCATACGAAAGAAATGTTAGATGAAGCAATTCTTAAGTATGAACAAGTAGGAAAAGAAATGGGCATCATTTAAGTAACGACATCTTTTGAATAGCTTGCAAATGAGGAGTGGGGAAAATGAAAAAAATTCTAGTAACCGGTTCTTTAGGGCAAATTGGTTCTGAACTAGTAATGAAACTTCGTGATGTATACGGCGCATCAAATGTTATTGCAACAGATATTCGTGAAACAGATAGTGAAGTAGTAACGTCTGGTCCATTTGAAACGTTAGATGTAACAGATGGACAAAAACTACATGATATCGCAAAGCGTAATGAAGTAGATACAATTATTCATTTAGCAGCTTTACTTTCAGCAACAGCAGAAAAAAATCCGTTATTCGCATGGAACTTAAATATGGGCGGACTTGTAAATGCATTAGAAGCAGCTCGTGAATTAAACTGTAAGTTCTTCACGCCAAGTTCTATCGGTGCATTCGGTCCATCGACGCCAAAAGATAATACACCGCAAGATACAATTCAGCGTCCTACTACGATGTATGGGGTAAACAAAGTGGCAGGAGAATTACTATGTGATTATTATCATCAAAAATTTGGTGTAGATACGCGCGGTGTCCGTTTCCCAGGTTTAATTTCTTACGTAGCTCCTCCAGGAGGCGGAACGACTGATTATGCAGTTGAAATTTATTATGAGGCGATTAAAAAAGGTGCATACACCTCATACATTGCTGAAGGAACGTACATGGACATGATGTATATGCCTGATGCTTTACAAGCGATCATTTCATTAATGGAAGCTGATCCAAGTAAGCTAGTGCATAGAAATGCATTTAACATTACAGCAATGAGCTTCGAGCCAGAGCAAATTGCAGCGTCAATTCGTAAACACATTCCGACGTTTACAATGGATTATGCAGTAGATTCAGCTCGTCAAACAATCGCTGATAGCTGGCCAAACTCTATTGACGCAACTGCAGCAATGAAAGAGTGGGGCTTTAAAGCAGAATACGATTTAGACAAAATGACAACTGACATGCTGGCTAAGTTAAAAAAAAAGCTCACAGCTGAGTTAGTGATGAATTAATAGGAAGAGTCGATTCTTAGGAATCGGCTCTTCATTATTTTTGGGAGGAGAGAAGTCTTATGCAAAGAGTTGATGTCGTATACGCACTAATGCATGACGAAGAAACAGATAAAATATTAATGGTACATAATGTAGAACAAAACGTTTGGTCATTGCCAGGTGGGGCTGTGGAAAAAGGTGAAATATTAGAGGAAGCACTAATAAGAGAAGTGAAAGAAGAGACAGGTTTAACCGCCTTGGCTGGGGGGCTTGTTGCGATCAATGAAAAATTCTTTGAAGAATCAGGGAATCATGCACTATTTTTTACATTCCGAGCGAATGTAGTAAAAGGGGAACTTATTGCGGAAGATGAAGGTGAAATTTCTGCAATAGAGTGGGTAGATCGAACAATTGCGAATGAGCGTTTCCCATACTATGACGGAGGATTTGAATCTTTATTAGAAGTAGCCATTCCATACAAGTTTCAACCAGAAACAAAGTAATTGAACGAAAAAACAGGAGCCACAAGGCTCCTATTTTCTATTCAATCGTCTTCAGTAATAGTTTTTTCAGCAATGGTTTAATCTTCAATCGTAAATCTTCAGCATGATTTGCAACTAAGAAGTGATGGTTATAAATGTTTTTCATCAATTGATAAGTTGCTTCTTTCGCTTCGCCTTCTTCGATGAAGATACCGATTACTTCCATACCACTTTTACGCGCGAGTTTAACAGCTTCATGCGTATCTAAAATTCCGTCTTGTTGATAGTCTAGCGCAGAAGGCTCACCGTCTGTGAAGACTAGTAAGAATTTATGTTTCTCAGGTCTTTTGGCAAGTTTTTCAGAAACGATACGAATAATATATCCGTCGCGGTTATCTTCTTCTTCACGAAGTTGCATAATTTCTGGACCAACGTTTGGCAACGTTGAGTTTTTATAATTTACAACTTCATGGATAACGTTCGGCTTATCTTCAGGTTTAGCGCTAGAGGCATCTTCCCAAAATCCGCTAATAGCGTGCGGGATTTTTAAAGACTTTAAAGCTTCATGGAATAGTACAACACTCTTCTTCGTTTCTTCCATTTTGTTATACATAGAACCAGAACAGTCAACTAATAGTTGGAATGCAACATCGAGTTCTTGTGACTCTTGTCCTTTTTTATAAAACATACGCGGTTGTTTTTCGGTATAAATACGAAGGAATTTCTTACGAAGTCTTCCGTAATATTTATCACTATTCGCATTCGTTTTATTTTCAATTGTTTTTTCGATAATTTTCTTTAATTCTTTTACATCTTTATTGACGACTGATTTGATAGCTTGGTAATCTTTTTTCTCATCTGAGTTTGGTTTGCGAGCTTCTTTAAATGTATGAGAAGCACCTACATTATACTTACCGTATGCACCGTCGTGCTGGCTAGAAGCGTGTGAAGCCCTTGCTTCTTCTGTATCAGCGCCATCAAAGTTGGATTGTGTACTTTTTTGTGAGGTACCTTGTACAGAACCAAGTGCTTGGTCGCCATCTTCTGATTCACGGGCAGTATCACCCATCATATTAGTTTTTGTTCCGCTTTCTAATTCAAAGCGTAAAAAGTTCTCGTTTTCGTTATTTTTATTTTCACGATGCCATGTGGAGAAACTTTCATCCATTTTGTTTTTATTTTCATCGTCATCTATAAGCTGCGTATCATCATTTGCTAAATCTTCGACGCGACAGTTCTTTTCGTCTGCAAGGACAGATAAGTAAAGTGGAGCATGTCCGAAATAGTTGTTAAGCATATCGCTTTCAAGAAGCGCCTCTAAGCGATAGCGAATTTTCTCAACGATATACATAATATCTTCTGTATTACGTGCTTGGAATGTTTCATGTAAAATCGCTTCAATTTGCTCAAAATATTCATTATTAAACATTTCGTATTTATCGCTCGTTAATGAAAGATAGCATAGACAAAATAGACGATCACCGTGATAATTACGAACACGGTTTATTTCATTTTGAGAGCCGAAATAATTGCGGTACATTTCTTTTCGACGTTTAAAAACATGCTTCGTGCCAGGACGTAAGTTCTTTACGATTTCCTCAACGCGTAAATCTTCTAATAGAACAAATAATTGTGTTAAAAACTTTTTTAGGGGCGATTCTTGCAATTCAATCGCATAAGAACGAATTAAAGTCATGTCCGAGTAATGTTTATTACCAAGTGCTTTTAAGAACACTTCGCTTTTTAATCCGATTACTGTATCTTCTTCTTTTCGATCATCCCAAAAGTGACTAATGACAACTTTCTTTTCAATTTCGTCGTAGTATGCTTTATAGCCATATTCAAGATAGGCATCGTCTTCTTTTAGAAGAGCATACATTAAGTTTTCCATTTGTAGAAACAGCGACGCATCAATTTTTTTGTCACTAAAAATTTGTCTCATAAATTATCCCTCAAAGAAATAACTTTCTGCTAATTCACGGACAGTCATTTGTTCTGTTTCATCATTAAGTTTTGCAATTATGCTTCGTTCAATCGCTCGCATAACAGGAATATATACACCTAAATCACATGCGTCGATAATACCACGAATACTTGCTGCTTCTTCACTTACACGTCCATCGCGAGCTAAAGGCATAAGGTCGCTTGCAAATGCAACAAACTTTTCAATTGTTGCAACATCATTTAATTTTGATTCTGCTAATAATAGTTCTTTTAATGTATCACCTTGAATGTAAGGAACTTCAATAATAACGAAACGGTTTTTTAACGCTTCATTTAGTTCACTTGTTCCAACGTAACCTTCGTTAATCGCAGCAATTACACGGTATTCGTCATCACCGTATACAACCTCTTGTGTAAATGGGTTTGTAATCATTTTACGGTAATCTAATGCGCCGTGAAGAAGTGGTAACGTTTCAGGTTTTGCCATATTGATTTCGTCAATATATAGGAAGTGACCGTTCTTCATTGCTTTCATAAGAGGACCATTAACGAATGAAACTTCAGATGCACCATCTTTCGTTTGTAGTGTGTTGTATCCTAAAATACCCTCTACATCTAAGTCGACAGAGCAGTTAATGCTATGCATTGGTTTTTGGAATAAAGAAGAAAGAGTTTCCGCTAGTACTGTTTTACCACTACCAGTCGGTCCTTTTAATAGAATATTCTTGCCAAGAAGAAGTGCTGTAATCGCATCTTCAATAATGCTATTATCAGACGCTTTATATATTTTCGTTCCGATTAAATGTGCATTTTCACCAGCTTCTTGTTTATTCTTTTCATGAATCGTAGAAAGCTGTTGTTTTAAATCAGCATGTATATGAAATTGTTCTAACATGTATTTCCCACCTAACATTATTTTCATAAAGTAATACATCTTATGATAACTTGTTTTAATATGGTATGCAAAGAAAAGGAAGGAGGATAAAGGGAAAAGAAAAAGCAATCAAGATGAAGTTGATTGCCTACAGTAAAGGAGAAATGAGCCTCATGAAAGACTCCAATATGCGTTTTTTTATACTTCTTTTTTGGAAAGAGTTCCATTTAATTTCAGTTGAATGTTTAAAATCTTCTTCAAAATCACGTTTAATGTCGTGAACTGTTTTTGATTCATAAAGCACGCTAATAATTTCGTAATTCAATTCAAAGCTACGTACATCCATGTTCGCTGTTCCAATAGTTGCAATTGTATCATCAACGAGTACAATTTTTGCATGCATAAAACCATCTTTATAACTGTAAATAGAAGCACCAGCTTTTAAAAGCGGAGTGAAATAGGATTGAGATGCTTGATCACTAATGATGCTATCACTTTTACCTGGATATAAAATCCGTACATCTATTCCGGCAATTGCACTTAAGCGTAATAATGTTAAAGTTTCTTGATCTGGAATAAAGTAGGGTGTAGCGATCCAAATGGATTTTTTTGCAGAGCCCATAACAGCTAATAATGTATTACGAATACTTTTATCATCGGAGCTTGGTCCGCTTGCTACGATTTGAACAGCACCTTCTGCATTTGAAATCTCTTTACCTGGGAAGTATTGTCTATTCATGAATTGATCCCAGGAATAAGTATTTAAACCACTAGAGGCATAGAGCCAGTCTTCTAGAAAGATTGCTTGTAATTTATATAATGCTTTTCCTTCTATTTTTAAATGACTATCACGCCAAACAGGAAATTTTTTGGAACGGCCAAGATATTCATCACCGACATTGAGTCCTCCGGTAAAACCAATTTTTCCATCTACAATAACAATTTTTCGATGGTTACGATAATTGACAGTTTCAAGTAACCAAGCTGAAAAAATAGGGTCAAATTCTACAATTTCAATCCCAGCTTCTTTCATAGGTTGCAAAAATCGCCGTCGTAACGTATTACTTCCAAGGCCATCATAAAGGAAGCGTACAATAACACCATCTTTTGCTTTTTGTATTAAAGCATCTCGAACTTTTGTACCAATTTCATCAGATTTATAAATGTAGTATTGAATATGTATATGATGCTTTGCCTGCTCTATAGCTCGCAAAATTTCTGAAAATGTTTGATCTCCGTTTGTTAAAAGTTTTGTAGTTGTTTTATCTGCGGCAGGACCACCTCCAAATTTTTGTATGACTTCTGTTAAATGTATGGAACGTTCATTTAGTGGGACTGTGAGTAATAACTCTAGTCTTCTTCCTTCTAATATTTCACGGAATAATTTTCTTTGTTCTTCTGAACGATGGAGATGTTTTTTTCTTCTCCAGCGGCTGCGTCCGAAAATAGCGTATAAAAGCACACCTATAATAGGAAGAAGTGCTAATACTAAAAACCATGCTAACGTACTTTGTGGAGATCTATTTTCTATAAAAATAACGAATGAAATTCCGACAATTGTGATGGACCATAGAGCACCGACAAATGTATATAACGAAATATACGATGTATTTAATAGGAACAGAACGATAGATACAATTGTAAATATTAATAGTAATTGAACGATAGGCTTCTTCATTTCTATATAATTCCCCTAATCTTTTTTCAATATAGACTTCTTAAATAGAAGATGTAATATGACATCTTTATTATAAGGTGTTTTGCTTTTTTTACAAAATATAGACATTTCACCTATACTTTCCGCATTTGTCCTACATACAGTGTACTATCCCATTTTTTATCCCACTCTTAACGCATATGAAAATGAAAAAATCGAAAAGGAGCGGAGAAACATGAATTATATAGAAAATAATGGATTGTACTATCGAAATCATCATCATGGAGGACACAATCATAACGGTGGACATCATCACCATGGAGGACACAATCACTATGATCACCATCATCATCACGGAGGCGGATGGGGCTGGGGTGGTGGTAGTTCATGGGGAGGCGGATTTTTCCCTGGAAGCTTTGCAGGAGGAGTGTTAGGCGGACTGACAGCTGGTGCATTAACAGGTGCAACAAGTGGAGGATATTATCCAGCTCCATATCCAGTAGCTTATCCATCACCATACCCTGTAACGTATCCAATGCCATACCCAGGTTATCAGCAAATACCATATTCGTATTAAATTAAAAAAGAGGCTATCCTCTTTTTTAGTTTAATACAGTATTTATTTATAAAATAATTCCAAAGTTAAGGTAGAAATATGTTAATATTTTGTTATTGTAATTCAAAAACATACACATTAATGTAGATTTTCATATTATTATTCGTGAATAGTTATGTAGTATGATCTAATTTCTATTTCGTTATTAAAAACAAAGAGATCAGATATGAGTGGTATTAGTTGGAAACAAGGCTTGCATAGAGCTACTTAAAAGGATTGCGGTATAATAAGGCGCGAAGTAATTAGAGATATGGGAAGCTACCAGTTATAATTGAAACGGTATAATATTGCTTTTTATTACAAATAATATTATGTTATTTTAATCGGTTTATTTAAAAAGATAATTTATGTAAAGGGCTAGTATTAGAAAATGAAATATCTCTATTTCTATGAAGAGAAACAGGTTGTGTTTTAGTCAGATAGAAGCAAGGAGAGATGCGCATGCTAGAACAGAGAGGTCATGCATTATATGACTCTTCGTTGCGAGATTTAAAGTTAGCATTAGATGAGTCTTCAATTGTTGCAATTACAGACCGAGAAGGTCTTATTACATATGTAAATGATAAATTTTGTGAAATCTCTAAATACAAAAGGGAAGAATTAATTGGAAAAGATCACCGTATTTTAAATTCAGGTCATCATCCGAAAACCTTTTTTCAAAACTTATGGAAACGTATTTTGAATGGGAAAGTATGGACAGGTGAGATTCGGAATCGAGCGAAAGATGGTACATATTATTGGGTCAAAACAACAATTGTTCCATTTTTAAATGAAAAAGGAGAGCCATACCAGTTTATCGCAATACGAAATGATATTAGTAGTAGAAAAGAAGCGGAACAGAGGTTGCGACTAAGTGAAAGTCGTTATAGGGAACTTGCCTATCATGATGCTTTAACGAGTTTGCCGAACCGTTTGCAATTAATAACGACCGTTAATAAATTGATTGCAGATAAAAAAGAATTTGGTATGATTTACTTTGATTTGGACCGTTTTAAATTAGTAAATGATACGTTAGGTCATATGATAGGGGACTTACTTTTAAGCGAAGTCGCTTCAAGGTTGCATTATGTACTAGGAGAGAAAGATGTTCTGGCTAGGTTAGGTGGCGACGAATTTGTGCTGTTAACAAAAAATCATACGCAAGATGATATGAGGCAGTTAGCGACATCTGTGTTGTCATGTTTCCAGGCACCATTTATTCTTGAAGGCCATGAAGTATATATTTCAGCTAGTCTAGGACTTTGTTCTTATCCACAAGACGGACAAGACGTGGAAACATTATTGAAAAACTCCGACTTAGCTATGTATAGTGCAAAAGAACAGGGGAGAAATGCTGCATGTTTCTTTACAGATGAGCTACGCGCGAAAATAAATCGTAGAATGAAAGTTGAGTTTGCTTTGCAAAAGGCAATTCGTGATGAAGAGTTAGATGTAGTATTGCAGCCTATTATTGATTTGAAAACGAAGAGATATTCTGGTATAGAAGCTCTAGTACGCTGTATGACAGAAGACGGACCTATTTCACCAAACGAATTTATCCCGGTAGCTGAAGAGTCTGGACTTATTATAAAGCTAGGAGACTGGGTATTAGAAAAATCGTGCCGATTGTTTAAAACATTGCCCAATTATCAAGAAGGACTAAAGTTATCAGTGAATTTATCTATACAACAATTAATGCAGAAACGTTTTATTTTCTCTGTACGTAGCATTTTAAAGAGAACTGGTTTTCCTCCGAACCGTTTAATATTAGAAATAACGGAAAGCATAGCAGTCCGCCATTTTGATTATATTATTGCTACATTACAAGAATTAAGAAATATGGGTGTTTTAATTGCTTTGGATGATTTCGGAACTGGCTATTCTTCCTTATATTATTTAAAACAACTACCACTGGATATTGTAAAAATTGATCGTAATTTTATTCGTGAATTTCATTATGATCACGCACAACCAGAACGAACGATTGTAAAATCCGTTATTGAAATTGCTCATAGTTTAAATTTAGCAGTAGTTGCTGAAGGAGTAGAAACAGTAGAGCAAGAGAGTTTGTTACAATCAATGAGCTGTGATTATGTACAGGGATTTTATTATGCGAAACCTTTATCTGTAGGAGAGCTAAAAGAAAAGTTAATTACAGATTTTTAATAAAAAAGAGAAGCCAGCAGCTTCTCTTTATTTAATCCGTTTTTTGTGAGTCTTTCATTAGTACTGGATAAAGAATAAGACCTAATACGAACAATCCAATTCCTAAGAAGAATGTTTTTAAATCAGCAGTTCCCGTTTTGATAACCCAAATAGAGTATACCAACGCTAATGTCGTAATAATTCCATCTTTTACTCGAGATCCGGGCAGTATATCATACGTTTCTCCTGTAATAACTAATTTTAATTGGTACAAGGTAGAAACAAGGTATGGAATTAAATAGGCTAATGTTGCTACGACGATAGCGAAACTATACGCTTCTGAAACAGTACCAGAAATCGTTGAAAATAAGAAAATTTGCGTCATTATATTTGTAATCAATAGTGATTTTGAAGGACTACCTTTTTTATTTGTTTTCCCGAAAAACTTAGGGAAAAGTCCATTTTTTGCTGCCTGGTAAGGTACTTCTGAACTAACAACAATCCAGCCAACTGTAGATCCAAATAAAGATATAAGAGCGAGTAAGGCCATTATATATGCACCTTTATTTCCAATTGCTAAATTTAATGCATCTACTAACGGTTTTTGAGACTCCTTTAAAGCATCTTGCGGAAGAGCTCCCATTGTAAGTAAAGTAATTGACATGTAAATAAGAAGAGCGATAATTAATCCGAAAATCGTAGCTTTTTTTACATCGCGCTGTGATTTTGCACGGTTAGAAAGCATAACCGCTGATTCAATACCGATAAATGCCCAGAGTGTTGCAATAGCAGCTGAATTGATTTGGCCACCTAACGAGATAGATTGTCCTGCTTCATTCATAAAGGTTTGACCGTCTCCGAAATTAGAAGCATTGAAAATGAATAATGTAATTACAATAAACATTGTAAATCCGATAATTTTTGCAATAGTAGCAAGTAGATTCATATTTCCAGCTCGATCAATATTTTGAGAAAGAATATATTGAATTCCCCATAGCATAAGGCTACATACAAGGAAAGTTAACCCTTTTCCGAGTTCTAGTGAAAATCCGTTTATTGAAAAAAGAATTTGCTTACTTTGTAAAACTGGAAAGAATGTTGATAAATATCCAGCAAAGGAAATAATAACAGATGCTGTTGCAGCCCAGTTAGCAGCCCAATATCCCCATGCCATACTATATCCTGCAACTTTACCAGCTTTTTTTGAAGGAAACATCGCTTGAGCATAGCTTTGTGGTCCAGCTTTTAATTCTGGTTTACGAATCGCTAAATTTCCAAATACAAGTGCAATCATAAATACGCCAAGGCCTGTAATACTCCATGCGAGTGTAGAACCCATTGGACCTGATACTTGTGCTAAATTTGCTGGAAGCATAAATACGCCACCGCCAACCATATTCCCGATAACAAATGCTGTTAAAACCCATAATCCCCATTTTTTCGTTTCCATTTTTGTTAACTCCTTTGTAGTAAGTTTTGCTTAAACATCATTTTTTACTAGCCTTTTGACAATAAAAAAAGAGCCATGTAGATAAAAAAATACCTACATGGCTCTTTTGCCAAAGCGTAGGTACAACGGGAATAACCCTTGTACCTACGCGTAATTTTTCCGCTAGGTTTCAAGGGTTACGTATGATGATGATGTTTTTGTGCAAATGTAACTACAGTTGTTGTATAAGTAAGCATAGTTCTTTGCTCCCTTTCTCCTCTGATTTTGAAGTTAGTATACTACATGTTTTTTTGAATGAAAAGAAAAATATAAAAATTTTTATAAAAATACGTTTTAAAGATTAAATATTTACCTATATTTTTCTTGTACTGGAAAATAAGTGAGAGATTGGCAGAAGAGTGAAGCATGTTATAATACATATAGAATTAGAAGGTGACAAGGGGCTATTGTAGATGATGAGTAAGTATGAACAAATTTATACAGAAATCAGTAAATCTATTGATAATAAACAATTAAAAGAGGGATGCAAAATCCCATCAGAAACAGAATTAATGAAGCAGTATGAGGCAAGCCGAGGCACGGTGAGAAAAGCTGTAGATTTACTGCAAGAGCGTGGATATGTGCAAAAAATTCATGGAAAAGGTGTTTTTGTTTTAAAGCGAAAAAATATTGAATTTAATTTTGGTGGTATTGTAAGTTTCCAAGAAGAAAATGAACGTTTAGGACGTCATTGTATTACAGATGTCGTAGAAATGGAGAAAATTGAAGCGACGAAAGACGTAGCAAAGTTATTAAACGTGAAAGAAAAAACAGTGATTGACCATATTAAACGTGTACGAAATATTGATGGAGAAAAAGTAATTTTAGATATAAATCATTTTGTATCTGAGTTTGTTCCAGGATTAACGAAAGAAATTGCAACTGCATCGATTTATAAATACATCGAGAAAGAGCTTGGGCTACATATTAGTTATTCGCAGAGGGTAATTGAAGTACAGCCATGTACAGAGGATGACAGAAAGTATTTAGATTTAAATGGAACAGACTATGTTGTCGTTGTGAAAAACTTTACACATTTGTATGATGGAAGTCAGTTTGAATATACAGAATCACGCCACCGTTTAGATATTTTTCACTTTTCGGATGTGGCACGCAGGAAGTAAAGAGGTGGAACAAAATATTGTTTCATCTCTTTTTTTTATAAAAAAAACACAAACTCGTATATACGAGTGTTGACTAACTTATATATACGAGTTAATATGTAATTGTAAACGGTATCAAAAAAAGAAAAGAGGGACGGGAATATGGGGAAAGACTATCGTAAAACAGCAGAGGAAGTGTTGCAGTATATTGGTGGGAAAGACAATATTGAACAAGCTGCACATTGTGTGACGAGGCTCCGTATCGCTTTAAAAGATGAAAGTAAAATAGATAATGATAAATTACAGTCTGTTTCATTAGTGAAAGGAGCGTTTCATAACGCTGGTATATTTCAAGTTGTAATTGGTCCAGGAGATGTAGATCGTGTTTACGCTGAATTGATAACGCTTGCGGGTATGAAAGAATCGACTGTAGCTGACGTAAAAGACTCTGGAAATCAGAAGTTAAATCCAGCTCAAAAGTTTGTAAAAATATTTTCAGATGTATTTATGCCGATATTACCAGCGATCGTAACGGCTGGTTTACTAATGGGTATTAACAATCTATTAGGCGCAAAGGACTTATTTTTTGATGGGAAAAATTTATTAGATGTTTATCCGAACTTAGGCGGGCTTTGGGATTTAATTAATATGATGGCCAATACAGCATTCGTATTCTTACCAGCACTTGTCGGGTGGTCAGCAACGAAGCGTTTTGGTGGTAGTCCAATACTAGGGATTGTTATGGGATTAATGCTTGTGCACCCGGCCTTATTAAACGCTTGGGACTATGGAAAAGCAGCGACTGGTTTAGACGGACAAAAGATTGAGTACTTCGATATTTTAGGACTGTTCCAAATTGAAAAGGTAGGGTATCAAGGTCAAATCTTGCCGGTTTTAGTAGCTGCATTTGTGTTAAGTAAAGTAGAAATTTTCTTAAAGAAACATGTACCAAATGCAATTCAATTATTAGTTGTACCAATTACAACAATCGTTGTGACAGGTGTGTTAGCATTAGGAATTATTGGTCCGGTTACACGTCATATTGGAGATTTATTAACAGTAGGATTAGTAGGTGTATATGAAACAGTACCAGTAGTTGGAGCAGTATTATTTGGAGCGTTATATGCACCACTTGTAATTACAGGTATGCATCATATGTTTATTGCAATTGATTTACAATTGATTGCACAACATGGCGGTACATTTATTTGGCCGATGATTGCTCTTTCTAACATTGCGCAAGGTAGTGCGGCACTTGCGATGTTCTGGATTTCTAAAAATCAAAATGATAAAAGTATGGCATCAACATCAGCCATTTCAGCATACTTCGGTATTACAGAACCAGCGATGTTTGGTGTGAATTTACGAAATAAGTTCCCGTTTTATGCAGCGATTATAGGGTCTGCTGTGGCAGCGATATTCATTACATTAAATGGTGTATTAGCACCTGCTATCGGAATTGGGGGATTGCCAGCATTTATTTCTATCATTCCGAAATCGATTCCAATGTTTATTGTCGGAATGATTATTGCAGTTGTAATCCCATTTACTTTAACATGGTTATTTGCAAAAAGAGTGAAACAGAAGTAGGAGGAAGTTAAACATGAAGGATTGGCATAAAAGTGTAGTCTATCAAATTTATCCGAAGAGCTTTAATAGTTATTACAATAGAGAAACCGGTGATATAAAAGGGGTTACAGAGAAACTAGATTATTTAAAAGAACTCGGAGTGGATTATATTTGGTTAACACCGATATACCAATCACCACAAAATGATAATGGATATGATGTAAGTGATTATTACAGCATTGATCCATCTTACGGAACGATGGAAGAGTTTGAAGAACTTTTAGCAGAAGCGAAAGTACGTAACATTGAAATTATGCTTGATATTGTTGTAAATCATAGTTCGACTGAACATAAGTGGTTTAAAGAAGCGAAGGAAGATAAAAATAGTCCATATCGTAATTACTATATTTGGCGTGATGAAAAAAATAATTGGCAGTCTAAGTTTGGTGGATCTGCTTGGAAATATGATGAGAAGACGGAGCAATATTATTTACATCTATTTGATGAAACACAAGCTGATTTAAATTGGGAAAATGAAAAACTGCGTGAAGAAGTATATGATATGATGCGCTTTTGGCTGGATAAAGGGGTAACGGGATTCCGATTAGATGTCATTAATTTAATTTCAAAAGACCAATGCTTTTTAAACGATGAAGGTAGTACTGCGACAAGTGATGGACGCAAGTATTATACAGATGGCCCGCGTGTTCATGAATATTTACAAGAGATGAACCGAAATGTTTTTGCAGGAAAAGATGTCATTACAGTTGGAGAAATGTCATCTACGACAATTGATAATTGTATTAAATATTCTAATCCTGAGCGTAATGAATTAAGCATGACGTTTAGTTTCCATCATTTAAAAGTAGATTATCCGAATGGTGATAAGTGGACGAAAGCAGAGTTTGATTTTATTAAATTAAAAGAGATTATGTCTAACTGGCAAATTGAAATGCAAAAGGGCGGAGGATGGAATGCGTTATTTTGGTGTAATCATGACCAGCCTCGCATCGTGTCACGCTTTGGTGATGATGGAAAGTACCGAAACGAATCTGCAAAAATGTTAGCGACAGCCATGCACATGCTGCAAGGAACGCCTTATATTTATCAAGGGGAAGAAATCGGTATGACGAATCCTAAATTTGAGTCCATCGAGCAATATCGTGATGTAGAATCGTTAAATATATACGATATAAAGCTAAAAGAAGGGCTATCAAAAGAAGAGATTATAGGGATTTTAAAGCAAAAATCTCGTGACAACTCTCGCACTCCGATGCAGTGGAATGAAGAGATGAACAGTGGTTTTACAACAAGTACACCTTGGATTTCAGCGGCTGAAAATTTTAAAGAAATAAACGTAGAGAAAGCATTAGAAGATAAAGAGTCCGTATTTTATCATTATAAAAAGTTAATAGAGCTTAGAAAAACGTATGATGTAATTACAGAAGGAGAATATGCTATTTTGGATAAAAATGATCCTAAAATTTGGGCATATACTCGTACTACAGAAAGTGAAGTACTACTTGTTATAAATAACTTCTATGGAGAAGAAATAACGTATTCAGTACCAGCGCACGTTCAGTTAGATGGAATGAAACAAGAAGTACTACTGTCGAATTATAAAGATGCCAGCAAGGATATTGCAAAACTTAACTTAAGACCATATGAATCAATTGTGTATCGATATACGAAATAAAAAGGTTGTATGCCCGAGCGGCATACAACCTTTTTATTTTAAGACACCACTATACAAAATGCTTACTTCTACTTCAGGTTTGAATTTTACTTTTGCATAATCTTTATTCCAATTTTTTTTCTTCCATAAGTTAGGATGATAAGCGATAAGATGTCTTCCAATACCGAAAGCATCACAATTTGCTTTTTGTAGTTTTCGTGTTATTTTTTTCGCTTCTTTCGTGAGTTGTTTAGAAAGTTCTTTATTTAGTTTTTCTCTATCGTCCATTGTATACATATTATCTCTTGGAGATTCAAGTGCTATAACTTTTAATTGGAGCTTAATGTGAGCATAAACATTTCCTTTTTTATCTGTTGTTATTTTTAAGTCGCGTTTTAATTTTCGATTACTAATTTCCATTGTTAAATAATCAGATGTCTTCTCAGATTCATCACTAGTCAGTTTTTGGGTTATACGGGCACTTGTTCCCATTTTTCCGGTTAATAACACGAATAAAACAGATTGTTGCAAAGGTAAATGCCCAGTTAATTTATCATTGTTAAATAAAGCTAACCCGTTTGTAACTACTTCTTTTCCTTTTATTTTTATAGAAGGAAGGGTAAAGTCTTTACCGGGATCTAACATTTTTGTAGCAGCTGTTTCTAAAGTTTCTTTTGGAAATACACTCATATCTTCTAAGCTTTTCACTTTTTTCTTTAGAAAATCTCCAATTAGTAAATTTCCTATTTTCTTTTTTTCGAGTATCTCCGATGTTTCACCATCTACTGCAATAAGTTTTACTAAAGCAGTTGGGTTTGTTGGATCTCGAAAGCTGACATCTAAATAGGGGAGTATACCCTTTTTTAGAATTTTGGTTCCGAGTAATTGAACACCATATTTAAAATAGCGAATATTCCCAGTCACATTTTTTTTTAGGGCATCGCCTGTATCCATTATGTTATGCCCGGTTGCTGAATATATTTCATTCTCAAATGAAGATTGCTCTCCGCTTGAACTTTTTACGAGCTCGATTGTTTGCTGGAGTTTATTCTCTTCCGTAATATCAGCTCCAACGCTATAAGCTAAACTTGCCTCCCTTAATGGTTCTTGATCCCAACAGCCAGAAAGGAGGGAACTAGCACATAATATTAAAAGTAATTTAACTCTTTTTGGGAACATACTGTTCTCCTTTCTTCTTTCTTATTATTGAATAAAGTAGAAATAAAAGAGGGAGAACAACGATGAAAATATAGGTGAACTTATCAGTGAAAGTTGAAATTACTTTTAATTCTTCAGGTGTATCTATAAATAAGGCTACACTAAAAGCAATAATACCAACGATTGGAACAGCCTTTTTATGATTAGCAAGGTTGAATATATGTCCAATTCCGATTGAAGCAGCGCAGTAATAACTAGCAATAGAAGCGACAACTGTTATCATCCAAATTGGGATGAAGATTAGGTCCGTTCGATCTATAATTCCAATATGCAAGGAGCGTAATAAGTAAGCAACTGGCTCTGGAATAAGCTCAATTTGCTTTGGACTAAATACGATAAAGCAAATCCAAACGGTAAAAGTATAAAAAAGAGTTACAAATCCATTGGCGATAGAAATGGCCTTCAGTTTTGCAATAGAACTCCCATTTACTTTTGGAAAAGCGATAAGAATAATTTCAAAACCATACATGGCTGTAATTGTTTCCTTGGATGCTTGAATTATATTCCACCATCCGGCTTCTGTAATAGGAAAAATATAAGAGAAATCAGCTCGTGAAAGCCCTAGGGCAATTAAAAGGGCCATTGGAATAATGAGAATAGAGGCCATGACATAAAATCGTACGATGACTTTAAATGTGTTATAAGCTACATAACAACAAGCTACTGTACATAATATGAGAATTGCAGACCACGGAGTTGCGTGTAAAACCCATACTTTAATGACGTTACAAGCATTCAACATAACCGTCATACCGATAAGGGTAAAATAAAAAACATAAGAAAAGCCCAATAGTTTTCCTAACTTATTACCAAATAGCATACAAACACTTTTATACATATCTGCATCAGGAAATCGTTTTAAGAAAAGCCACATAAGTAAAATAATAAGTTGAATGGCAAGCCCCGCAATGAGCGCAGAAATCCAACCACCACCTTTTGCTATCGGATGAAGCCGGTTAGGTAGAGATAGTATACCGACCCCAATTTGGCATTGAATAACGAAAAAGGTAAATTGAACAAGTGAAATTTTACTTTGCGTGTTTGTCACCGTCCTCATCCTCTCTCGTTACATGTTGGCGCTGCATTTTTTTCGGTTTTGGATCATGTGGTCTTTCCCAAAATGACCAAATTGGTAGTCTTATGAAAGAATCTTTCATATCTTTAATCCGCATCGGGGCAACAGGAGAAAGATATGGTGTATGAAATGAATGAAGCTGACATAAGTGAACGAAAGTTATAATGAGACCGAATGATATTCCTACATATCCGAATATGGCAGCAAGGAGCATTAATGGAAAACGAAGAATCCGAACTGCTGAACTCATATCGTTTGATGGAACGAGAAAAGATGAGATTGCAGTTAAAGCTACAACGATGATCATTGTGTAAGAAACGAGTCCAGCTTTTACAATTGCATCCCCAATTACTAAACCACCTACAATACCGATTGTTTGTCCAACGCGGCTCGGCAAGCGAATACCAGCTTCTCGTAATAACTCGAAAATTAACTCCATTAAGAGAGCTTCAAAAATAGGAGGAAGCGGTACTTTCTCTAATGAAGCTTTAATCGTATACACAAGTTCGAGCGGTAACACATCAGGATGAAAAGCAACAGTTGCAATATATAAAGCTGGTAAGAGAAAGGCAATTAAAAAACTTACTAAGCGAATCATTCGGACGAAAGAACCGACAATCCAACGGTTATTATAATCATCTGGTGATTGATAGAAAGCAAATAACGTAACAGGAACGATGAGTGCTGTTGGATCTCCATCAGATAAAATAGCAACACGCCCTTCCATTAAATTAGCAACAGTTCTATCTGGACGCTCTGTATTTAATTGCTGCGGAAATGGGGAGAAAGACGTATCCTCTATAAATTCTTGTATGTATCCTGGTGGCATAAGTGCATCCGTTTTAATGGTTTCCAATCTTCTTTTCACTTCTATAACTAAATCGTCATTCGCTATATTTTGCATATAAGTAATTGCCACTTTCGTGTGCATTTCTTCACCGAGTGTAAAATACTTAACAACTAAATTTGGACTCTTAATGAGTTTACGAATAGAGGTTAAATTAGTTGCTAGATCCTCTACAAAACCAGTATGTGGACCGCGCACAACTCCTTCATTATCAGGCTCTGCTATATCTCTCTTTAAAGATAAGGTTGTTTCGAAAATACAAAAACTGTCGACGTGTTCATGAAAATATAAGGATTTACCTTGTAATAAAAGTTGTATCCCATAATTTAAATTCGTTTCTTTTTTCATATTTAACGTAGAAAAAGCTTTATCTAAAGATAAATCTGATCGCGTTAATAATGGCTCAAGGACTAACTGATGAATTAGATTTGGATCTGCTAAAGATTCGATATATAAGATTGCTCCTTTTCCGTTTTGAAAAGGGAGATCTAATTTTTTTATATCATCAGAATGAGAAAGTTTATTTTCAATGTAATTAATGTTCTCCGGAAGTGATGGAAACATATGCTTTTGTTTTTTACTCTCTTGTTGTTCTTTTTGCTCTGTCATAATTTCCACCTCTCTTAAAGTGCAATTGTTTCTGTTAATTTTTGTCGTTTGTGAGAAATTTATGCTTGAATTATTTTAAAAAAAGAGGATTGAAGGTTACGTTACATTGTCTTTTGTGCATTATTCAATTTCATAGCAGTACTTCTAACATTTGTGTCGAATTAAGAAGATATATAGGAGGGATATATATGGAAATAGCTGTAGAACGTGTTTTTACGAAAGAGATTTTAAAAAGAGCAGCGAATTTGTTTCATGTAACAGTGGAAGAAAAGCCACTTGGAGATTTTGAGAATTATATTTTTAAGGCGAAGGGTGATAATGATGAAGATTACGTATTACGTTTAACACATTCTTCTCATCGTTCTAAACAAGAGGTAGAGGCTGAACTAGATTTTTTACGATATGTTGCGGAGAATGGGGCAAAGGTAGCAGGACCTCTTTATTCAACGTCTCGAAATCTCGTAGAAGAAATCGTAGCAGAGGATGGAACGTTCTTTTCCGCTTCTTTATTTACATATGCAAAAGGTGAGCAAGTAAAAGGAGAGGAATCGCCTTATTGGGGCGAGCCTCTCTTTGAAGCATGGGGAAAAGCGATTGGGCAACTGCATCGCCTTACAATGGAATATCCTAAAACAGACTACCGTGATACGTGGGAAGAAGACGAAAGTGGAATTGTTAATGAATTAGAAGATGGTCAAGTGAAAAAGATTGCAGCGGTACTAATGGATGAAATTAAGGCCCTTCCAGTTGAAAGAGAAACGTTCGGTCTTATGCACGGTGATATCCATCAAGGTAATTTTCATTATGATGGTAAAGAGCTAACAATCTTTGATTTTGATGATGCGGCTTATAATTACTTTATACATGATTTAGCGATGGTTCTATACTACTCTGTTCTATTTACAACGTGGACAGCAGAAGAGAAGACAGATTTTGCTCGTAAACAGTTACAAGTGTTACGAAAAGGATATGAGTATGAGCACAGGCTGGCGGATAGTTGGTATGAATCGTTGCCACTATTTTTACGTTTACGTGATATAGGTTTATATGGAACGCTTCAGAAGAAGTTTAAAGGGAAAGATATGCCTGATAACTTCTTGAAATTATCAGAAGAGCTATACGAAAGAATTATTAAAAGAGAAGCAATTGTGAATATATAATACATTTAGTTCAAAACAAAGTATATAAAACAAATATATACTTTGTTTTTTTATACAAAAATATGTTTACTTTATTAAAATAATATTGTCCTAGATTCGGTATGCACTTATAATTTTATATATATTCTGAATATTCTTTATAAAGAAGGAGGGGGAATGTTGGAAACTTTCGTAAATTGGTTAAATAATATTGTTTGGAGTCCAGCACTTGTTTATTTATGTTTAGGAGTAGGTTTATATTTTTCTATTCGAACGAAGTTTTTACAAGTAAGGCACGTAGGAGAAATGGTGAAGCTGACATTTCAAGGAGAAAAATCAGAGGCTGGTGTTTCTTCATTCCAAGCGTTAGCACTTTCGTTATCAGGACGTGTTGGGACAGGGAATATCGCTGGGGTAGCAACAGCGGTTGCATTCGGTGGACCAGGAGCTGTATTTTGGATGTGGGCAGTAGCCTTTTTAGGGGCAGGATCAGCTTATGTAGAATCAACACTCGCGCAAATATATAAGACGAAACATCAAGGGCAGTTTCGTGGTGGACCTGCTTATTACATCGAAAAAGGTCTAGGAGTTAAATGGTATGCTTTAGTATTCGTTGCAGCGACAATTCTTGCAACAGGACTTTTACTACCAGGCGTACAAGCAAATAGTATTGCTGTAAGTTTAGAAACGGCTTTTGGTATTAATACTACCGCATCAGGGGCTATATTAGTTGTTGTATTAGCTCTTATCATTTTCGGTGGAGTAAAGCGAATTGTTAACGTAGCGCAAGTTGTCGTACCTTTTATGGCAATAGGCTATATTTTAGTAGCTTGCGTCATTGTTGCTATGAATATTGAAAAATTGCCAGAAGCATTTATGTTAATTATAAGAAGTGCATTTGCATTAGAAGCTGCTTTCGGTGGTATTATCGGTTTAGCAATCTCTTGGGGGGTAAAACGTGGTATTTATTCCAATGAAGCAGGGCAAGGGACTGGACCACACGCAGCAGCAGCAGCCGAAGTATCACATCCAGCTAAGCAAGGTTTAGTGCAAGCATTTTCCGTTTACATTGATACATTATTTGTTTGTTCAGCAACAGCATTTATGATGATTATTACAGGCATGTATAACGTATTTGATGCAAGCGGAAAAAACTTTATCGTTAATAAACTAAATGGTGCTCAGCCAGGACCAGGATATACACAGGCGGCGGTAGAATCTGTTTTCCCTGGATTTGGAAACGGTTTCGTTGCAATCTCGTTATTATTCTTCGCGTTTACAACAATTATGGCGTATTACTACATTGCAGAAACGAATATTGCGTACTTAAATCGTGATAAAGACCGTCCTTGGATGTCTATGGTACTAAAGTTTGTATTTTTAGGAGCTGTATTCTATGGATGTATAAAAACAGCAGCAACGGCTTGGGCTTTAGGCGACATTGGGGTAGGAATTATGGCATGGGTAAATATCATTGCGATTTTACTATTACAAAAACCTGCATTAGTCGCATTAAAGGATTATGAAAAACAGAAAAAAGAAGGAAAAGATCCAGTATTCGATCCAGGGCCATTAGGAATTAAAAATGCTGATTTTTGGGAGCATGAATACGGGAAAGATAAGAAAGAAGAAGTATCTTAACAGAATAGAAATGAAGAAGCAAAGGGGAAACTCTTTGCTTTTTTTTATGGACAAATTGAAGCTAAAAGTTATTTTTGGGACTATTTTTGAATATAAAAAGAATGTACATGCATTGTTAGGGGAAGGGGGAGTATGTTGATAGAATTTCGTAATGTAAATAAATATTATGGTAACTTTCAAGTTTTGAAAAATATTAATGTGCAAGTGAAAAAAGGCGAAGTGGTAGTAGTTGTCGGGCCTTCAGGATCAGGAAAAAGTACATTGCTTCGATGTATAAATCAATTAGAGGCAATTACAGATGGAGAATTAATTGTACAAAATACAGAGGTACACAATAAAAAAACGGACATGAATGAATTGCGGCGAAATATTGGGATGGTCTTTCAACATTTTTATTTATATCCACATAAAACGGTTCTTCAAAATATTACATTAGCACCGATTAAAGTAAATAAAGTTTCCAAAGAAGAAGCAGAGAAAACAGCAATGCTTTATTTAGAGAAAGTAGGAATCCCAGAGAAGGCTAACGTATATCCACATCAATTATCCGGAGGACAACAGCAACGGGTGGCAATTGCTAGAGGACTTGCAATGCAGCCGGAAATTATGCTATTCGATGAGCCTACGTCTGCTCTTGATCCAGAGATGATTGGAGAGGTACTTGATGTTATGAAAGCACTGGCTAAAGAAGGGATGACAATGGTCGTTGTCACGCATGAAATGGGATTTGCTAGAGAGGTAGCAGATAGGATCTTATTTATGGATGATGGTCAAATTATTGAAGATACAACACCGGCGCACTTTTTTGCAAACCCTGAACAAGAAAGAGCTCGTTTATTTTTAAGTCGGGTGCTAAATCATTAGAGGAGGAATTTTATGCTTAAAATGAAAAAATTATTTACTTTAATCGTATTTTCATGTTTATTCGTGCTTGTTGTTGCTGGTTGCGGAAGTAAGAAAGATGAGGCAAAGGAAACAAATACGAAGCAAGGCGGGGCTGTTGAACAAATTAAGAAACGAGGGAAATTAGTAGTCGGGGTAAAGAATGATACGAATTTATTTGGATTAAAAAATCCTTCAACAGGGCAGGTAGAAGGATTCGATGTTGATGTCGCGAAGGCACTTGCGAAAAAGATTCTTGGAGATGAAAAGAAGCTAGAGCTGAAAGAAGTAACGTCTAAAACACGTATTCCAATGCTGAAAAATGGTGATATTGATGCAATTATTGCAACAATGACAATTACGGAAGAACGCAAAAAAGAAGTGGATTTTTCAGATGTATATTTTAAAGCAGGACAATCGTTACTTGTGAAAAAAGGAAGCAATATTAAGAGTGTCGATGATATAAAACAAGGCGTTAAAGTATTAGCTGTAAAAGGGTCAACATCTACAAATAACATTCGTCAAAAGTCACCAGAAGCGACTGTATTAGAGTTTGAAAATTATAGTGAGGCATTTACAGCGTTAAAGGCAGGTAAAGGTGATGTGTTAACGACAGATAATGCGATCCTTTACGGAATGGCAAAACAAGATTCTAATTATGAAGTAGTAGGAAAAATTTTCACAGATGAACCGTATGGAATTGCAGTGCAAAAAGGGGCAGATGATTTAACGAAAGAGATTAATACTTTAATTAAAGACATGAAAGCAAGCGGAGAGTATGACAAATTATATGAGAAATGGATTGGACAAAAACCAGAAAAGTAGATAGTAAAAGTGAGAGGATGAGAGTACTCATCCTCTTCTTGTAAAGAAAGAGGGGAGAATATGTGCCTGATTTTTCTATATTAACGAATAACATTGATATGTATTTAGAAGGATTTAAATATACAGTTATGTCTAGTGTAATTGCATTGATAGGTAGTTTTATTTTAGGAGTAATTTTGGCAGTAATGCGTATTGCACCTATTCGTATTTTAAATTGGATAGGATCAGCTTTTGTGGAGTTTGTAAGAAATATTCCACTCGTATTAATTGCATTTATATTCTATTTTGCTTTACCTGTAATAGGAATTACTTTAAATGGTTTTGTAGCAGGAACAGTTACGCTTACGGTATATACGACAGCTTTTATTGCAGAAGTAATTCGCGCTGGTATTTTATCAGTTGCGAAAGGGCAAATGGAAGCTGCTCGCTCTTCAGGGCTAACGTATGTGCAGGCGATGTATTATGTTGTCTTACCACAAGCTGTGAAAATTGTAATTCCCCCTTTAGGAAACCAGTTTCTCAATTTAGTTAAAAACTCCTCAATACTTGGAATCATTGCTGGTGCTGATTTAATGTATCAAGGAGATTTAATTTCAACGAAGACGTTTGTTACGTTTGATGTTTATATATTTGTCGGGATGTTTTATTTAATATTAACAATTCCGCTCAGTATGCTAGTGCGTTATTTAGAAAAACGCTTAGCAAAGGAGGCGGTGTAAATGGATTTCAAGGGAGCAATTACAGGAGATCATATTCTATTTTTATTAAAAGGATTACTTATAACATTAGAGGTAGCGCTCATAGCAATTGTACTTAGTTTTATTATTGGAAGTGTAATCGGTATATTGCGCTACACGAAAATACCTGTCGTCTCACAAATATTAGGAGTTATAGTTGAAGTGATTCGAAACTTACCACTACTGTTAATTATATTTTTCACGTATTTTGCACTTCCAGAAGCAGGCTTGAAATTAGAAATTATAACAGCTGCAATTGTTGCTTTAACAATATTTGAGGCAGCAATGATATCTGAAATTGTTAGAAGTGGTTTATTGTCTATTGAAAAAGGGCAGGTTGAAGCCGCAAGATCTTCGGGATTAACTTATGTGCAAGCGCTGTGGCATATTATTTTGCCACAAGCATTAAGGAGAATGGTTCCGCCGCTTGTCAGTCAATTTATTTCATTGCTGAAGGATACGTCGCTAGCGGTTGTTATATCACTCCCTGAGCTTATGCATAATGCTCAAATTATTAGCGGACAAAATGTGAATTACATGATTCCAACATTTATATTAGTAGCTTGTATGTACTTTATCGTAAATTATAGTTTATCAATTTTATCGAGAAGATTAGAACTTCGTTGACTCTTACAATATATGTAAGGGTTTTTTTCCTTGTTTCTCCTTATTTTCCTCTAAATAGAATCTAAATCTTGCAATAATTCGATTTTTATATTATTTTATCAGAAAAGTTTTAATTTTATATAGAAAATGTAATCGCTTTCGTGTATATTTTTATTATCAGAAAATTTTAACAAGATATAGGGGTATTGGTAGGGGGAGGATTTAGATGCAGCAACCAACGAATGAGAAATTACATCGCACGATGAAGAGTAGACATTTATTTATGATCGCACTTGGTGGTGTAATCGGAACTGGTTTTTTCTTAGGTTCAGGTTACACTATTAATCAGGCTGGACCAGGGGGAGCCATCCTTTCATATTTAGTAGGCGGATTTATTATGTATTTAACAATGCTTTGTCTTGGAGAGTTAACGGTAGCTATGCCGGTTTCAGGATCTTTCCAAAAGTATGCAACGAAGTTTATTGGACCAGGAACGGGCTTTATGATTGGCTGGTTATACTGGCTTGGCTGGGCAGTAACAGTGGGTCTAGAATTAACGTCAATCGGTTTAATGATGAAAAGATGGTTTCCAAATGTTGATGTTTGGGTATGGTGCCTTGTATTCGGTGTTATTTTATATGCTTCAAACGCAATTTCGGCAAAAAGTTATGCTGAATTAGAATTTTGGTTTTCTAGTATTAAAGTAATTACAATCCTTGCATTTGTTGTTCTTGGTGGTAGTGCATTATTAGGATTTATATCATATGACGGAAAAGAAGCAGCACCTCTTTTCTCTAACTTTGTAAGCGATGGTGGACTTTTCCCGAATGGACTAGCTGCCGTACTACTTACAATGATTACAGTTAACTTCTCATTTCAAGGAACAGAGTTAATCGGAATTGCAGCGGGAGAAAGTGAAAATCCAGAAAAAACAATTCCACGTGCGATCCGTAATACAGTATGGCGCATTATGTTATTCTTCATTTTAACAATGACAATTTTAGTAGGATTAATTTCTTGGAAAGAAGCAGGTGTAATTGAAAGTCCATTCGTAGTCGTATTTGATAAAATTGGTATTCCATACGCAGCTGATATTATGAACTTCGTTATTATTACTGCGTTATTATCTGTAGCGAACTCTGGATTATATGCAGCGACGCGTATACTATGGTCACTTGCAAATGAGGGAATGGCACCAACTTCCTTCCAGAAAGTAAATAAGCGTGGTATTCCAATTACAGCGCTAGTCGTAACGATTGCGGTAGCTGGATTATCTCTATTCACAAGTTTCCTTGCAGAAGATACAGTATACATGTATTTATTATCGATAGCTGGTTTATCGGCTGTTTCAAGTTGGATCATTATTGCTCTATCGCAACTTCGCTTTAGAAGTCAGTATATAAAAGGCGGAGGAAAGTTAGAGGACTTAAAGTATAGAACACCACTATACCCGATTGTTCCAATTTTAGCTTTAATTACAAATAGCATTGTTGTTATTAGTTTAGCGTTTATTCCTGAACAAAGAATGGCGTTATACTGTGGTATTCCATTTATCATTTTCTGCTATATATATTATTATATTAGTAAGAAACGGCAGAAACCGATGAAAGTGGAGATGGAAAAAACAAATGAAACTAACAATCAAACACGATGATATAGAAGCAGATTTATCGTATGGTCAATTAGCGATTGGAAAAGAAAACGGTTATTCACCGTTACAATTACTCGTTTCTTCTATCGCAGGGTGTAGTGCAATTGTCTTTCGAACGATTTTAGAAAAGAAACGTATTCCATACGATACGTTTACAATCGAAACTGAAATTGGTAGAAGTGAAGCGTTATCGAAGCCAGTTGAAAGTGTTCATTTGCACTATAAAATTAAAGCAGAAAACATTACAGAAGAGCAGCTGGACAAGGCGCTGCAACTTGCAGTGAAAAATTGTACGATTGTTCAATCTGTAAAAGATAGTATAAAGGTTACGGAAACAATTGAACTAATAAAATGAAACATAAAAACGTGAGAATACGGCTCTCACGTTTTTATGTTTTTAATAAAGGAAGAAAGTATGATGGAATGTTTAGGTTGTAAATTAGCAAACGAAGAGGAAAAAATATATAAAATATATAAAGATGACTATGTAACTTGCTTTTTAGATCATGCGCCTTTCTACCCAGGACATACTTTAATTGTGCCAAAGCAACATGTTGTAGAAGTAGATGAATTAAATGATGTTGTAGCAAAATCCGTTATGGATGCTTCTAAGCTTATTGCAAAAGCGATTAAGATAGTATATAAACCTGACGGAGTTACAGTTTGTCAAAATGGTGGAGTATTTAACGAGTTAACACATTACCATATGCATATCGTACCAAGATATAAAGAGCGTTCGTTTGCTGAGTTTTATATGGTACAACCAGGAGAAAAGCAGAATCATAACTTGGAAGAGACACAGAATTTGTTAAAAGAAGCGATAGAGCATATGCTGCTTACTGAAAAGGCGTAGCGGTCAGGAAAATTCTAATATTAAAAAGCCCAATTTCTCAGTTAAAATAGAGAAATTGGGCTTTTGTTTATTCTATTATTAAATTTTATACATAAAAAGATTTTGCAGTGTCACAAAGTATAGCGCTTATTCGTTATATAGAGTGAGAGGAGGAATTATATGAAAGTTACAAACAACGATTATGAAAAGATGGAAGAGCTATATGAGTTGTATGAACAAAAGATTTATTATGTAGCGTATTCTATTTTAAATAATATTCAACAGGCTGAAGATGCGGTTCAAGAGACGTTTATTACTCTTTATAAGAACTTGGAAAAGCTCCATAGCTTGGCTACTCAAGAGCTTAAACGCTACATTTTGAGGGTCGCGAAAAACAAGGCGATTGATAGTTACCGGAAAAACAAACGACATGAAACATTTTTAGAAGAATATGAAAGAGAATCTGTAGAAGCAGTAGATGAAAATATTGAAGAGTGGGAAAAACGTAAAATGTCTGAGGTTCAAATTGATGCATTGCTAAAAGAGTTAAACGAATCTAATAGACAGGTGTTTAAGTACAAAGTCTTCTATAACTTAACGTATCAAGAAATTTCAAGTGTCATGGGGATAACCGAGGCAAATGTCCGCAAGCAGTTTGAACGCGCTCGAAAACGAGTCCAAAATATGATAGGAGGTATACAACATGACGAATTCAAAGAACTCCAAAGAAATATATGAACTTGCTGAAAAAATTGCTTTAGATGATTTTGATAAACTTGAAGAACAACATGAATTTTCACATACATATACGCGCAAAAAGAAATTGTTTATGGAGGAAATGAAGCCGCAAAATGGACAACCGCTGAAAAAGCGTAAAAGACATCGTATGTTAATCGCTGCTGCTTGCTTATTGATCGGCATGCCGACAACCGTTTTTGGAGCAGTAAAGGTCTATAATATGATCGTTCAAAAACAAAATTATGAAGTAAATGTTTCAGTAACAAATAAGAACTCGAAAAAGGCTGATAAGTGGTATAAGCTGAAAATCGATAAATTACCAGAAAATATGGAAGCAATTGATGACTCTGCTATGAAATATTCCTTTAAAGATAATGACGCAAAGGGGGGATTTTCATTCGCTCTTCGGAGAGTAGGGGAGAATACAGATTTTCAAACGCTGTACTCTAAAAGTTATGAAGAAAAAGAAATAAACGGTAGGAAAGCAGTAATTGTCCATAAAGAAACAGGAAACAACAATGTAATGTTTGACAGAAAGGTCTTTCTCTTTTTTGAGAAAGAAGGGATTATGTTAGAAAGTTATATTGGATCCGATGTAAACGAAGAACAAATGATGGATGTGTTAGGGAGTATTTCACTTGAGCCTACGTCAAAAGAAAAGGCATCATATATAGTAGATTATGATGAAAATCGTTTTAGCAAAGCAGATGAACCTAAAGAAACTAAGGTTATTCCTTTGAAAAAAGATAGTAAACGACTATTTCATATAGGACAAAAGGTTCCAGTAACGATATCTATGGATAACAGCCAAATTGAATATGTGATAGAAAAAGTTGAAGTTTTTGATTCAATCAAAGATTTTAAACAAGAGAACTTTAATGAACTTGGCCTAGAGATATTAAGCAAGAATAAGGCTTTAGATCAGACGGGAAAATTACTATCATACAGACGAGATGAATATAAATTAGGGAATGGTAAAAATTCAATTGATACATTAGTAGATTCGAAATTAGTTAATGTTAAATTTGTCTACTTAACAACAACAGTGAAAAATATTGGCAAAAAGTCGACAGAAGAAATCTATATGCATCCATCCATAAAACAGCTTAAATTTGAAGGGAATGCATGGAAATACGCTAAAGAAGAGGGAATGGACGCAACGCGTATTATGACAGGTGAAGTTGATTATTTAGAACCTCACGGAGATGGAAAAAGTTTTTACAATATTGGCAGTATCACACCAGGACAAACGATGAAAGTTAACTTAGGTTATTTTGTAGATGAGGATAAACTAGATTCAATCTTCCTTGATGCTTTCAATTACAGAGGGATTGGTGACACTGAAAATATGAATTCGAAAAATCGTTGGTGGTTTGATATTCGTCAATAATAAAACAATAGGAACAACAGGACAAAGAAGCTGCTTATATTTAGCAGCTTCTTAGTCTTCATACATATGTAAAACTTCTTTTGCACGCATACGTAAACCATCTATCAATTCTATCGGTTCTAAAACTTTTGCATCTTTTCCGAGTCTATAAAATAAAGGGGTAATAAAATTGATTTCTCCTTTATCAATTGTTGAATGTATATATCCTGTCCCGTTTTCGTTTGTTACAACGAATTCTTCAAGGTAAGGCACGCTTTTACATTGGCGTACGCCTTCTGTTGACAGTAAAACATGTAACTGAGTAGGATTATGTACTACGTGAGAGTTAGAGGCAAACCACTCTTCTAAATTCATGAATGTATCTTCATTTTCTTCCGTTGATAATATAGAAAGAATACGATCGACGCGATACAGTAATGTTTTTTCTACATTAAAATCATAAGCAGGTAAATACCATAAACCATCATGCGCATATACACCGATAGGATGAACGTGTTTTGTTTTGATCCTTGATTTAGATTCGTATTGAAAGTGTAAATTTTTATTTTCAATAGCCGCTGTTAACACTTCGTTTAAAAGTGGTGTCTCAATTGTTCTTTTCGGATTCCAAAAGGCGATATAAGAACGTATTTTGTCAACTTTAGCTTTCGCATCATGTTGTAGGGAGCTATATAGTTTATGTGTAACGGAATTTATTTCTGTGTTAAAAGGCAAGTCTCTGTAGTAGCTTAAAGATTGAAAGGCAAAAAAGATAGAGACTGCTTCTTCTTCGGTAAATAAAATAGGTGGAATTACTCTATTCGTTAATACTTTATATCCTCCGTTGCGACCTTGTTCAGCGTAAATGGGTAATCCCATATCACTTAAATCTAAAACGTATCTATGGACAGTACGAACAGAAATATTAAATTCATCGGCTATTTCTTGCGCTGTAAATGCTTTTTTCGCAGAAGCAAATATAAGAATATCTAATAAGCGTTTAGCTTTTGACAAATGTATCACCTTTTTTCTTTTTAAACATGACATAAATTGTCGTGTTTTATTGTTAGTATATTGTTTACATCATAATGTTATCAAGATGAGGTATAAGGAGGAAAAAATATGTCACGTGAAATAGTTTTATTTATTGCGGCGAGCTTAGATGGATATATTGCGAAAGAAGATGATGATTTACAGTGGTTAATGGAAACCGAAGGAGAGGGAGATAACGGTTATACAGAAATGTACGAAACTATTGATACAATAATTATGGGAAAAAGAACGTATGATTATGTAGTAGAGCATATAGAACCATTCCCGTATTTAGATAAAAAATGTTATGTTTTTTCTAACTCAGAAAAAGGTTCAAACGAACACGTGGAGTTTGTAAATGAAGATGTAGTGGAGTTTACAAAAAGGTTAAAAGCACAAGAAGGATCTAAAATATGGATGGTCGGTGGAGGGAGTCTCTTAAGAGAGTTCTTTAAGAATAATCTAATTGATGAATATGTTGTTACGATTACACCTCACATATTAGGTTCTGGAGTTCCGTTATTTCAAGACAAGAACCCGGAAATTAATTTAACTTTAACGGATACGAAACGTTTTGGGCAATTTGTAAATTTATATTATAAAGTAAAGTGATAAAAAACACGACTATTGATGATAGTCGTGTTTCTTTATGGATGGTAATGAAATTATAAAGCAAGACCCATAATCGACTTCGCTCGTTACAGTAATATTTCCGCCGTGTAGTTCTACAATTTCTTTTACGATAGATAGTCCTAAACCAGTTCCGCCTGTAGCTCGTGTTCTCGCTTTATCAACTCGATAAAAACGATCGAAAATGTGAGGGAGGTCTTCAGGCGGAATACCTTCGCCTTCATCTTCAATTGTAATGAAAATACGTCTATGTTCTTCTGTAACAGAAATGTTTATATGAGAATGTTCTTTTGAATGCCTATAAGCGTTATTTAAAATGTTTATTATAACTTGTTCAAATCGCTGTTCATCTAAGTTTACTACCAGTGTAGGAGGACAAGAGAAAGAAACTTTAATGTACCTTTCTTTATACATAGCGTTAACTTTTTCGGCTATGCGAGTAAGGAAGGTGTGTAAATGTACTTCCTTTACTTGAATAGAAAAGTTATGTTGTTCCATTTGTGCAAGTGAAAATAAATCTTGAACTAAGTTTGTAATGTAATCAGACTCATCTTTTATAATTGATAAATATCGCAAACGTTGCTCAGGAGATGTGGTCTCTTTTAAAGCAATGTCAGCGTAACCTCTTACGTATGTTAATGGTGTTCGTAATTCGTGAGCAACACTTGCTAGAAATTCACTTCGCTCTGTTTTCATATAATGTAAATCATTTGCGAGCGTTTGAATAGATGATGCTAGTTCACCAATTTCATCATTTCGAGTAGTCGTTAATGAAACGGACAAATCGCCTTTACTCATTTTTTCAGTTGCATGTTTCATGTGTAACAATGGTTTTGTTAATAAACGTGATAATAGGAAAATTGTGATGACTGTGAGTAGAAACGTGATGGCGCCAGCAATAATGAATTGTTTCGTTAATCCATTTACCAACTTTTCAATGGATTTTGTTCCAAGAAACATATACACATACCCTTCATGTTTTCCAGCTACTATGATAGGACTAACTGTACATATATAATTAGATGTTTTCCAATGATTTTCTATAATCGCTCCGTTATGGTCTGTTCGAGTCTGCATGCTACTAATGTGATTTTTTATAGTCGTGTTTATTTCGTTAGATTTAGCTAGCACTTCTTTATTTGTATTTGTAATAACGACAGTTGTTTCAGCTTCAGATTCCATTAATGCTACGTGAGAGATGGTTTGCTCATCGTAATATTTTTCAAGTACATCTCGATGACTATTTCCTCGCTTTAATAAAGCTGTCATTTCTTCATTTACTCTAGTGTTTACGAGACTATAATAGAGCAAAATAAAGAGAACACTTTCAATTAAAAGTGTAACAATTAAAAAATAAAATCCGAATTGAATTGAAATTCGTTTCATCGTTTTGCCCCTTACTGTTCAGTATCAACCCATCGATAACCTACTCCATACACGGTTTTTAAATGATGATCAATAGGGAAATTTGCTTTTCGCAATTTATCACGTAAATTACGAATATGCGAATCGACTGTGCGATCTTCTGTATTTGTGTTTAATCCCCAAATTCGTTCGATGAGCTGATCACGGTTTAATACGTAGTTCACATGGCGTAAAAATAATCCGAGTAAAGAAAATTCAATTGGTGTGAGAAGGAGTTCTTCACTATGGACAGAAACGAAGTGTTTTGTTTCATCCCATACAATACCGTGATATTGGATTTGTTTATGTTCATTTGTACGTCTTAAAACGGCTTCAATTCTTGCGAAAAGTTCTTCTTCATGGAAAGGTTTCGTTACGTAATCATCGGCTCCAAGTTTTAATCCTTGAACGACATCTACTGTTTGATCACGAGCTGTAACCATAATAATAGGAATGTTACTAAAAGATCGGATTTTTTTGCACGTTTCCCATCCGTCCATCTTTGGCATCATAATATCGAGTAAAACAAATTTAAAGTTTCGATTTTCTATATGTAAAATAGCTTCTTCTCCTGAAGTCGCACATACGCAGTTATATCCAATTGGGGTAAGATAAAGCGTTAATAATTCAAGCATTCTCGGTTCATCGTCTACGAGCAGTATATCAATCATAGAGAGCCCTCCATATTTATAATCGTTACTTAAAGTGTAATGCAAAATCATGAAGAAATGGTGCAGATTATGATGCGTCTGCATAATTTCTTCAGAATTGCTTGTTATTGTGGAGTTGAAATTACATTTTAGGTAATCATATTGGCTCAAAAATGATTAATACGGAGGCGGTATAGTGAAAAAAATGACCCGAATTTTTGGGATAACAATAATTACAGCAGTTGGTCTTGCTGCATGCGGACAAACGAATACAGACCATAAAAACCATGAATCTACAAAAGAGAAGAAAACAGAGCAAAAGGAAATGAAAATGAATCAGGAGGTAACGGCGCCAAAAGAAATGAACGAAGGTGCATCTAATGATTTATTAACGACAAGTCTAAAAAATGTGACGAGGTTAAATACAAATGACCCCCTAAAAATGGCAGTATTAACTTCGCAAACGATATGGCCAGCAACTCATAAGGAGAACCAGCCAGGTGCTGTTATTTTAGTACCAGCAAGCGAGTGGCAATTAGGTATTGCGAGTGCAGACCTTATTCATCATCCGAATAACGGGCCGATTTTATTTATAGAAAAAGAAAAGATACCGGAAATGACGTTAAAAGAAATAAAACGATTAAATCCAATCGGAACGAAAGACGGAACACAAATTATGGTGATGGGAGATGTAGGTACTAGCGCGCTTGAACAATTAAAAGGTTATAAAGTAAAACAAATAAAAGAAACGGACCCAGCTATATTTGCGAAGGATGTTGATAAGGAGTATGCCGATATAACAGGAAGCTACCCAAATAGTGTTATTATTGGTTCGTCTGCAGAAGAAGGCCGTTTATATACAACACCCGCTGTAAATTGGATTTCTCATATGCCGGAACCACTACTCTATACAGAAAAGAATAAAGTGCCAGAAGCGACAATAGAGGCATTAAAAATGAGAAAAGACAAAGCAAATATATATGTATTAGGGCCAGAAAAAATTGTTTCAAAAGAAGTGGAAAAAGAGCTGAGCAAATACGGGAAAGTAACGCGTATTAGTGGAGAGACTCCAACAGAAAATTCGGTTGCGTTTGCGAAATTTAAAGATGAAAAAACAAAATTTGGCTGGGGATTCACAAAACCTGGTCACGGTTTATCATTTGTTTCAAGCAAAACACCAGATTTAGCAGTTGCTGGGGCACCTTTTTCACATATGGGTAAACACGCACCTGTTGTCTTGTTAGAAGAAGGGAAAGCTTCACAACCAGTGTATGACTTCCTTGCAAGCATTCAGCCGAAGTTTAAAGATAATCCAACACTTGGACCATATAATCATGGCTTCTTATTAGGAAGTACGAGTGATATTTCATTTGAAACACAAGGAATACTAGATGAGAGGTTAGAAATTGTTCAGGAAAGTGGTCAAGGACACGGTGGACATTAATGAAATGAGCAAAGACGCTACTGATATAGCGTCTTTTTTTATTTTCCTCGACAAAATATGACAAAAAAGTTGTAACTGTTTCTGTTATGATAGTTTCGGAAATCTTACATTTTACATAATCGGAGGAAAAGAAATGTATAAAAAATTGGGTACTATTGCTTTAACAGGTGCACTTGCTTTTAGTTTATCTGCTTGTGGTGAAACTGAAGTTAAAGAAGTGAGTAAAAACGATGCTCCTAAACAGGCTGAAAAGAAAGATAAAAAGGAAAAAGCTGAAAGCAAGATTTATAAAATTGGAGATACGGTAGAAGTTAATGGCTTACAACTTACTTTCAGTTCAGCTAAATTCGTTGAGCCTAACGAATACGTAAAAGCTGAAAAAGGGAAAGTACTAGAAATCGCTTTTAATGCTAAAAATAATGGCAAAAAAGATATATATTTTGGAACTTCTGAATTAAAAATTGCTGATACTAACGGCAACCAATTCAAAGAGTACTTTGGTGGGGAAAATACGTTTATAAACGAAAATATTGCGCCAGGTAACCAAATTACAAACAAAATGTTATTTGATGTACCAGAAGGCGATAAGTTTGTTGGTACATTTAAACCTACATTTACATTTGACGAGAAATCAGTGAAATTTGAATTTGAAGTTGCTAAATAAGGAGAGATTAAAATGAAGAGAACAGCTGAATTTGTATTAGGTCTTATTGGAGGTATTTTTGGTATTATTTGTGCATTTGTTGCTTTATTGATCGGCGGTATGGGAGCTGCTTTTGAAGCTGATGGAGCGAATACTGTTATTGGTTTAGGTTGGGGAGCTGTGGCTCTATCAATCTTAGGAATTGTTGGATCTGTTATGGTAAGAAGTAAAGCGAAGGTTGGCGGTATTATGATGACTGTGGCTGCTATCGGTGGATTTATTTGTATTTCTATAATTTACTTATTACCAGGCGTATTATTATTAATCGGTGGGTTAATGGGCATATTCCGTAAGGATAAAGCAACTGTATCTGCATAAAATGAGCACTCGAAAGAGTGCTTTTACTAATTTCATTAAATTAGCATAAACTCCTCTAATCCTAAACCCTCAAAACTAAACCTCATATATGAAGTGGAAATATCTATAGAACTGTAAATGAATTTCCTTGGTAGCTAATATCTTGATCCTTGGACTATTCAATTAAATGAGCTGAATTACATGTGCATTTTGCATCCATCCAAACAAAGTTCTCTTCATTTGACATACGGTAGAATCCGAAATCATTGTACGATAAGTCAACAATAGGTAATAGTATATTTAAAGTCTTCCTGATATTCTCAGAAAAGAAGCTACGAAGGTAATATCTTTTTTAGGAAACTTTTACATAGTAAAAAATCTTCTACTCGTTATATAATAGCTTTCGTGCAGTCGGCTGATTTTCTTATGGAGAAAATCAAATGATAAAGGAGTAGAGGAGTGGTATTTTGTTTCAAACGATAAAAAATGATTGGTTTTCTAATGTGAGAGGGGACGTGTTATCAGGAATTGTCGTTGCTTTAGCATTAATTCCTGAAGCGATAGCCTTCTCTGTTATCGCTGGTGTGGATCCGACCGTTGGGTTATACGCAGCCTTTTGTATTGCAGTTACCATTTCATTTGTTGGCGGAAGAACTGGGATGATTTCAGCTGCAACAGGTGCAATGGCATTATTAATGGTGACGCTCGTTAAAGATCATGGTTTGCAATATTTATTTGCTACAACAATATTAACAGGTATTGTCCAAATTATTTTTGGCGTGTTCAAACTGAGCTCATTTATGAAGTTTGTTCCGAAATCTGTTATGAGTGGTTTTTTAAATTCACTTGGAATTTTAGTTTTTACAGCGCAATTGCCACATTTTAAAAATGCAACTTGGCAAATGTATGCACTCGTTGTATTAGGACTTGCAATTATATATTTATTTCCACGTATTACAACGGCTGTACCTTCTACGCTTATTTCAATTATTATTGTGACGAGTATTGCACTTATGAGCGGATTACAGTTGAAAACAGTAGGGGATATGGGAAGCTTGCCGAAAGAATTACCACTCTTTAGCATTCCTGACGTGCCTTTTACAGTTGAGACATTAGGGATTATTTTACCGTATGCAGTTATGCTTGCAATTATCGGTTTACTAGAATCATTATTAACAGCTTCAGTTTTAGATGATATGACGCATACGGAAAGTAATAAGCATAAAGAGGCACGCGGTCAAGGGATCGCAAACATTGTTGCTGGTTTCTTCGGAGGAATGGCAGGTTGTGCAATGATCGGTCAATCTGTTATTAATATTAAATCAGGTGGACGAGGTCGCCTATCAACATTTGTAGCGGGCGGATTTTTAATCGTATTACTATTTGTTTTAGGAGATTATGTCGTTCATATTCCGATGGCAGCTTTAGTTGCAGTTATGATTATGGTTTCAATTGGAACGTTTGATTGGAACTCTGTAACAACAATTCATAAAGTACCAAAAGGAAACGCATTTGTTATGATCGTAACAGTTGTGATTGTCCTAATTACACATAATTTAGCATTAGGTGTAATTATCGGAACAGTAATTAGTGCGGTTTTATTTGCATTCAATATGGCAAAGATTCACGTGAAACATTTATATATTGAAAATAAGAAAATATATGAAATTCACGGTCAACTTTTTTTTGCATCTACAGCCGACTTTATAAATAATTTTTCATTTAATGAAGATGTAAAAGAAATCGAAATGAACTTTACTCATGCGCACGTATGGGATGATTCGGCAGTGGCATCAATTGATAAAGTTATCATGAAGTATGAACAAAGTGGTGTGAAAGTAACTATAACAGGATTAAATGAACGTAGTTCAAAACTTGTTGCAAATTTAGCTACTTATAATAAAAGAATTGCTAGTTAAAAGCCTCCTTTTTAGGGGGCTTTATTATATAATACGAATAGGATAACGAAAAGGGGATTCAGCATATGTACAAACAAATTATATTAGCATGTGACGGTTCTGAACATGCACTTCGAGCAGCGGAGCATGCAACCTATATTGCGAAATGTAGCGAAGAAACAAATGTTGAAGTTGTGTACGTAGTAGATAATAGAACGGCAAAATCAGATATTATACAAGGTCAAACAGATTTAGAAACAATATCGGCTAGTCGAAAAGATAAATTAAAAGAGATTGAAGGTTTATTAAAGAAAGAGAACATTTCTTATACAATTACGATATTACATGGTGATCCTGGAGATACAATTGTTCAATATGTAAATACAGGAGATATAGATCTTGTCATTGCTGGAAGTAGAGGGCTCAATACACTGCAAGAAATGGTGCTGGGAAGTGTAAGTCATAAAATAGCAAAGCGTGTGAAATGTCCAGTGATGATTGTAAAATGAAATAGAATGTAACGAAGACCTTAGTATAACTGAGGTCTTTTTTTATGTATAAATGACTCTTATTTGTGGAAATACTAGATATATAAGTTGAAAAGATGTTAACTTACAAATTTGTAAGTTAGTTGTTAGAGAAATCGATGTTATGAAATTTTTCCCATTGGTAAAATAAAAGTATCAAA
The DNA here is from genome assembly GCF_051916765.1 of Bacillus cereus group sp. MYBK15-3. Taxonomy (NCBI): domain Bacteria; kingdom Bacillati; phylum Bacillota; class Bacilli; order Caryophanales; family Bacillaceae; genus Bacillus; species Bacillus cereus group sp. MYBK15-3. The sequence continues at coordinate 66,354 of NZ_JBQAHG010000008.1, read as the reverse complement.
GGGGAGATAGGGAGGATGGAAGCAATGAAATCATTTCAAAATTTGTCATATAGCCAAGGTGTCAGTCTTATTTGTTTAGGGGGATTTGCTGCATCTGTTACGTTAGCTGTTTTAATAAAGGTGTTTCATCAAATCTTTTAATCTTATAGTAGGGAAGGAATTGGTTGTTATCATTAGTAGGAACAGCAATGAAAATAAAAAATAGCTCTTAGCATGTATGTAAATGCTAAGAGCTATTTTTATGCTTGTTATATATTATTTAAGCTTGCTTTTGTTTTACTGACCCTGTATTTAAAGTAAGAGCAAGGAAAAACATTGCAAGTACACAAGATGCAAGTAATAAGATGAATCCGCCATCCCATCCGAATGCATCCACGATAAAGCCCATAGCTGCACTAGCGAAAGCGGCTCCGCCTAAGTAACCGAAGAATCCAGTTAAGCCTGCTGCAGTTCCAGCAGCTTTCTTTGGTGCTAAATCTAGAGCGTGTAGACCAATTAACATAACCGGTCCGTAAATTAAAAATCCAATTGCGACAAGTGCGATACTATCAACCATTGGATTACCAGGAGGGTTTAACCAGTAAACAAGAACTGCGATAAATACACCGACCATAAATAAAATACCAGCAGGTGCACGACGTCCTTTAAATAGTTTATCACTCATCCATCCGCAAAGAAGTGTACCTGGAATACCAGCCCATTCATATAGAGCGTAAGCAGTACGTGAGCTACTATGAGTAAAGCTTTTTTCTTCTACTAAATAAGTAGGAGCCCAGTCTACAACTCCGTAACGTACGAAATATACGAAAACGTTCGCAATAGCGATGTACCATAAAAACTTATTGTTTAATACGTATTTAAATAAAATTTCCTTTACTGAAAGCTCGCGTTCGCGATCTTTTACTTTTTCATCTGGTGGATATTCCCCAGTATGTTCTTCAATAGAAGGTAACCCACAAGATTGAGGCGTATCTTTCATCGTAATTAATACATAAATACCAACTAAAATTGAAAGAATACCTGGGAAGTAAAAAATACTTTTCCAGTCATCTGCGAAGAAGTATAAGCCTAATGTTACAAGTGAAGGCATAAGCGCTCCGCCAACATTATGAGCGACGTTCCAAATAGACATTTTTGTACCACGTTCGCTAATAGAGAACCAGTGAACCATCGTACGACCACAAGGAGGCCATCCCATACCTTGTACCCATCCATTTAAAAACTGAAGTACAAACATAAGTATAATGCTCGTTGTAATGAAAGAAAATGAGCCGAAAATAATATTAATGATACCTGATAAAAATAGCCCAGCTGCTAAAAAGTAGCGAGGATTACAACGATCGGATACGATACCCATAAGAAATTTACTTAATCCGTAAGCGATAGAAACTGCTGAAAGGATAACCCCAAGTTCCCCTTTACTAAAGCCTTGCTCGATTAAGTATGGCATTGCTAGTGAAAAGTTTTTTCGAACAAAGTAGTAACCTGCATAACCGATGAAGATACCTAAGAATACTTGTAAACGTAATTTACGGTATTCGCTATCAACGCGATCAGCTGGTAAGCGTTCCGCATGGGGCGCAGGTTTAAATAATTGTGTGAAAAACATAAAATGAAAATCCTCCCCTAATTAATTCGAAGCGTTTTAAGACAGAGAACATAAAAAGGCCATGAAATATAAAAAAGTTTCCTCTTTTATGATTCATAGCCGTGTACTCCGTTTCTCCGTGACTGTCAATATTAACTTCGTCGAAAATTATACAACTTTGTGACAAAAATGTAAACGTTTTTATGAATAAAAGTATTGACGGATTTTGTTCGTGGGATTAATATTTAAATACATTAAATATTTTATTGTTTAAATAAGAGGTGGATAACATGCCAAATGATATGACGCATATCGATAAAATTCAAGCTCTTGCCTTTTCGATTGGAAAGAAAATGCAGACGGAGTTATTAGAACAAATGCAAGCGACAGGACTTACACCACCGCAGTTTTATATTTTAAAGATTTTAGATCATTATGGGGCTTCAAGAGCGACAACATTAGCGAAAAAGATGTATGTGAAGCCTAGCGCGATTACAGTGATGATTGATCGTCTAATCGATCAAGAACTTGTAGAACGCTATCACGACAAAGATGACCGTCGCGTTGTCATCATCGAGTTAACAAAAAAGGGGAAAGCTAGAGTAGAAGAGGCAATGACAGCTCGTAACGAGCATATTGCAAAATACTTTTCACATTTAGAGTTGCAAGAAAGAGAAGATTTATTACGTCTCTTTGAGAAGTTAGAAACCATTATTTGCGGGACACAAGAGAAAAAAGAGAATAACTAAGAGGAATTGAGGAGATTACATGGAGCAACAAGAAAATCAAAATAGAAAGTTGTTGTTAATCGGTTTAATTATCGCGATGCTATTTGCTGCATTAGATGGAACAATTGTTGGTACAGCAATGCCACGTATCGTCGGTGACCTAGGTGGATTAAGTTTAATGACATGGTTAACAACAGCTTATATGTTAACATCAACGACAGTTGTACCAATTGCAGGTAAATTAGCGGATTTACTTGGTCGTCGTAACGTATATATAACAGGGCTAGTTATTTTCATGATTGGTTCGGCGTTATGTGGTATGGCAAATGGTATGACAGAATTAATTATTTTCCGTGGTATTCAAGGTCTTGGTGGCGGTATTATGATGCCAATGGCTATGATTATTATTGGAGATATGTTCACGGGGAAAGAACGTGCAAAATGGCAAGGTATTTTTGGTGCGTTATACGGCCTTGCTTCTGTAATTGGACCACAAGTTGGTGGTTGGATTGTAGATGCAGTGAACTGGAGATGGGTATTCTACATTAACTTACCGGTTGGTATTTTAGCAACAATCTTTATTGCAATGGGATTAAAATCGCATAAACAAACAGGACCAATTAAAATTGATATCGCTGGAATCTTTACGATGATTCTCGGTGTTGTAAGTTTATTACTTGCGCTAACGTTTGGCGGAAAAGATTATGCATGGGATTCTTGGCAAATTATCGGTTTATTTGCACTAGCTGTAATTGGTATCGTTAGCTTTGTTATCGTTGAAACGAAAGCTGAAGAGCCAATTTTACCAATGCATTTCTTTAAAAATCGCACATTTACAATACTGAATGCGATTGGATTCTTTATGAGTATTGGAATGTTCGGCGCGATTATGTTCGTACCATTCTTCATGCAAGGTATTGTAGGAGTAAGTGCTGCTGAATCAGGAACAATTATGACTCCAATGATGATTACAATGATTGTGATGAGTATTATCGGTGGGCAACTTGTATTAAAAGTTGGTGTAAAACCACAAATTATCGCAGGTATGCTTATTATGGCCGGTGGTTTCTGGTTATTAACAACGATGGATATGCACACAACGAAGCTTACAGCTACTTCTTATATGATGGTTATCGGTTTAGGAATGGGTCTTGTAATGCCGACATTAACATTAGCGTTACAAGAAAGCTTCCCGAAAAAAGACCTTGGTGTTGTAACATCATCAAGTCAGTTCTTCCGACAAATCGGTGGTACATTTGGTATTACAATTTTAGGATCAATTATGAATAACACTTCAGGTACGACATTAACAAAGAATTTAGTACCTGTATTAGATACATTCCCGAAAGAAGCGGGACAAATGGTAACGAAATTTAAAGATATGATTCACACAGATCCACAAGGTTTATATTCAATGCTATTTAGCCCAGAGGCATTAAAACAAATGCCAGAAGCGTTCGCTAACAGTATTGTACCTATTTTGAAAAACTCTTTAGTAGACTCGCTTCATACTGTATTCTTAACAGGATTAGTATTTATCGTAGTAGGTGCTATCTTTACGATTTTCTTACAAAAAATTAAATTATCAGATCGTAAAAAAGATGCTAAAGAGCCTGTTGTAGAAGAAAAAGAAAAAACTGTATCATACTCGTAATGAAGAAGCATCGCCTTATGGCGGTGCTTTTTTGAGTATAACCTTAAAAGCTTTTTAGTGAGAAATGATTGACGTATTTTTAGAAATACGTTATATTATTTTCTGTAAACGGTTACATGAAATGAGGAGAAAAGAGAATGAGTACGATCAAAGACGTTGCGAAATTAGCGGGAGTATCTGTTGCGACCGTTTCCAGAGTTCTAAATAAAAATGGATATGTTCACGAAGATACATTAAAAAAGGTAGAACGTGCAATTGAGATGTTAGATTATAAGCCTAGTACAGTAGCGCGTTCACTGTATAATAAAAAGTCTCGTTTAATTGGCTTAGTTGTTCCAAATATCGTGAATCCATTCTTTCCGGAAGTTGCACGTGCCGTAGAAGATGTAGCACATAAACAAGGTTACACAGTTGTCCTTTGTAACTCTGATGAAAGTTTAGAAAAAGAGAAACAATATATTGATGTGCTTAGACAAAATAATGTAGATGGATTTATTGTAGCAACGAATCCACAAAATAGTGTTAATTACATGAATGTATCTGTTCCAGTTGTTGCGATTGACCGTATGTTTAATGAGCGTATTTCTACTGTATATGCAGATAACTATGCAGGAAGTCAGGCTGCGACAAAGTTGTTACTAGATAAAGGATGTAAACATATTGCACATATTCGCGGTCCACGTGATGTGAGTACTGCAAATGAACGCTTTGAAGGTTTTGTAGACGTTATTACGCAAAATAATCTTTCGTATATGATTGCAGAGAGTACGTTTGATCCAGCAAATAGTGAGCTTGTAGCGATGGAATTATTAGAAGAATACCCGCATATTGATGGTATTGTTGCTGGGAATGATTTAATTGCGATCGGTATTGTAAAGGCTGCACTTCAAAAGGGGATTGTCATTCCAAATGATTTACAAATTATCGGATTTGATGGCATTTCTTTAACGGAAATGATGTATCCATCTATTACAACAGTTGCACAACCGATATATGAAATGGGGAAAATTGCAACAGAGTTGTTGTTAGAGCAAATGGAAGGAAATACATTAGAAGAGAAACATTATCGTTTGCCGATTGAAATTATAGAACGAAATACAACGAAGTAAGGAGATGAAACAGATGCCAAATATTGCAGTAGTAGGGAGCATTTCAATGGACTTAGTGGCTGTTTCAAAAAAACGGCCGAAAGCAGGAGAAACAGTAATTGGTGAAGCGTTTCATACAATTCCAGGAGGGAAAGGAGCAAACCAAGCAGTTGCTGCAGCTAGATTAGGAGCAAATGTAGCAATGGTTGGAGCGGTAGGAAATGATGATTATGGAACAGTAGTTAGAAAAAATCTAGAGAACGAACGCATTTTTATCGATTATGTGGTACCGGTTACAGATAGAACGACAGGAATTGCTCATATCGTTTTAGCAGAAGAAGATAACAGTATTGTTGTCGTACAAGGGGCAAATGCTCTTGTAAATAAGTCAGTTGTAGATCGCTCCAAAGACCTTCTTGTAAAAGCGGATATGGTTGTTCTTCAACTAGAAATTCCACTTGAAACAGTAAAATATGTATTGGCTATTTGTGAGGAACATAATATTCCTGTTATGTTAAATCCAGCGCCAGCACAAGTTTTATCAGAAGACATTTTAGAAAAGGCAACTTATATTACGCCAAATGAACATGAGTGCCGCATCGTATTAGATGATTTCATCTCACCAATTGAAGATTTATTGGCGAAGTATCCAAATAAATTATTGATGACAGAAGGTTCTAACGGTGTTCGTTTCCATAATGGTACGGAGATTGTGCATGTTCCTAGCATTGCTGTTGATGTAGTGGATACAACTGGAGCTGGTGATACATTTAATGGTGCGTTAGCAGTTGCACTTTCTGAAGGAGAGACACTTCAAAAAGCAATTCGTTTCGCGAATATTGCCGGTGGTCTTTCTGTAACGAAACTTGGGGCGCAAGGCGGCATGCCAACGAGAGATAAAGTACGTGAAGTGCAGGTGATTGTTGGATGAAGAAGCACGGCGTATTAAACAGTGAGATTGCATCAATCCTTGCTTTACTTGGGCATACGGATACGATTGTAATTGCTGATTGCGGTTTACCAATTCCTGACGGAGTAAAAAGAATTGATTTAGCTGTTGAAATTGGAAAACCTAGCTTTTTAGATGTATTGCAAGTGGTAGCTGATGATATGGCAATCGAAAAAGTGACGTTAGCAGAAGAAGTCATTATAAATAATGCGGAAGTAAATAAAGAAATAGAGCAGAAATTAATAGAGCCAGCATTTGAGTATGTATCTCATGAGCAATTTAAAGAGCATACAAAGAAAGCGAAGGCGATTATTCGTACAGGCGAGGCTACGCCTTATGCAAATGTAATTTTACATGCGGGCGTGATTTTTTAATAAAGGGAAGTGATGGGAATGCATATTGAAATGAAAAACATTTCAAAGGCGTTCAATGGAAATCCTGTTTTGAAGAATGCACAGTTTATGATTGAAACAGGAGAAGTCCATGCATTGATGGGGGAAAATGGAGCGGGTAAATCAACGCTCATGAAGATTTTAACAGGTGTATACAAAAAAGATGGTGGGACAATCACAATTGATGGGCAAGAGCGCACCTTTAAAAATGCGAAAGAAGCTGAAGAGTACGGCATCGCATTTATACATCAAGAACTAAACATATTGCCGAATTTAACAGTAGCTGAAAATATGTTTCTCGGTAAAGAGTTAATGTATGGGAAAACAGGTATTTTACGCACTCGACAAATGAATGCGATTGCGCAGCAGCAACTAGCGGAGTTAGGGTTGCATGTAAGAGGCGCTATGTTAGCAGAGGAATTATCGGTTGGACAACAGCAAATTATCGAAATTGCGAAAGCATTAATGACAAACGCGAGCGTTATTATTATGGATGAGCCTACTGCGGCACTGACGGATCGTGAAATCGAAACGCTCTTTACAGTAATCAATAAGTTACGTAAAGAAGGTGTTTCATTCGTGTACATTTCGCATCGTATGGAAGAGATTTTCTCAATATGTGATGCTATTACGATTTTGCGTGATGGAGAATACGTCGGAAAGAGATTAATTCCAGAAACATCATTTGATGAAGTAGTGAGTATGATGGTGGGGCGCAGCATTGGTGAACGTTATCCAGAGCGAAATAGTCAAATTGGTGATGTCATTTTTGAAATGCGTAACGGAACGAAGAAAGGGAAATTTGAAAATGTTTCGTTTCAAGTGAGGAAAGGTGAAATCCTTGGTGTAGCTGGTTTGATGGGGGCTGGTCGCACTGATATTATGAAAGCGATATTTGGTTATGAACCTTTAGACTCTGGACAAATTTTTATAAATGGACAAGAAGTAAAGATTGATAGTCCAATAGATGCAATTAGACAAAGAATTGCTTTTATTACAGAAGATAGAAAGTCTGAAGGATTAGTGTTAGATTTTTCAATTCGAGAAAATTTAGCTTTACCGAATTTAGAAAGTCTTTCAAAGGGAAGTATTCTAAGCAACGAGCTAGAACAACAGTTTACAGAGGATATGATGAAGCTTCTTAATGTGAAAGCATCTAGCGGAGAGCAGGCAGTGAAATCTCTTTCTGGTGGAAATCAGCAAAAGATTGTAATCGCAAAATGGCTAGGCATTCATCCGCAATTACTCATTTTAGATGAGCCAACAAGAGGTGTTGATGTTGGAGCGAAAAAAGAAATTTACTCTATTATGAATAAGCTTACAGAGCAAGGCGATGCCGTTATTATGGTATCATCTGAGCTTCCGGAAGTTTTAGGGATGAGTGATCGAGTTCTTGTTATTCATGAAGGAAAAGTCGGCGGAATTTTAGGGAAAGATGAGGCATCACAAGAGTCTATTATGGCACTAGCTACAGGGGGAGAGTAAGGATGGCTAAGAAGGGGAATGTATTACAACAACTCGGTTCTTTAATCGGTTTAGTATTAATTATCGTCGTAATTACAGCTTTAAATCCAGCGTTTATTGAAATTCCAAATTTATTTAATATACTGCGTCAAGTATCGATTAATGCGCTTATTGCATTCGGAATGACCTTCGTAATTTTAACAGGGGGTATTGACTTATCGGTAGGTTCTATTTTAGCATTATCAAGTGCACTTGTTGCTGGAATGATGGCAAGTGGCATGGATCCGTTCCTTGCAATGGCAGTTGGATTATTAGCAGGTCTTGTAATGGGAATTGTAAACGGTATCATCATTGCGAAAGGAAAAGTAGCTCCATTTATTGCAACTTTGGCAACAATGACTATTTTTCGTGGGTTGACGCTTGTTTATATGGACGGACGTCCGATCACTGGTCTTGGTGATCATTTAATGTTCCAAATGTTTGGCCGCGGTTATTTTCTTGGTATTCCGGTACCAGCTGTTACAATGATGATCGCTTTCGCAGTACTGTACTTCATTTTGAAGAAAACGACATTTGGTCGCCGTACATTTGCAATTGGTGGAAATGAAGAAGCAGCAGCACTATCAGGTATTAATGTTACGAGAATTAAAGTAATGATTTACGGTCTTTCCGGAATTTTGGCAGCGCTTGCAGGTATTGTCTTAACATCACGATTAGATTCTGCACAGCCGACTGCAGGTACTTCTTATGAATTAGATGCAATTGCAGCAGTTGTATTAGGTGGAACAAGTCTTTCTGGGGGAAGAGGATGGATTGTTGGTACATTCATCGGTGTACTTATTATCGGTGTATTAAATAACGGTTTAAATTTATTAGGTGTATCTTCTTTCTTCCAACAAGTTGTAAAAGGACTTGTAATCTTACTAGCTGTATTAATTGATCGCAGAAAAGAAGCGTAATGGAGGGACAGTTCATGAAGAAATGGTTACTTATACTCGTTGCATGTATTATGGTCATTACTGCTGGTTGTTCAATGGAACCGCCAGAATGGGCAAAGGATTCTAGCGATAAAGGTCGAAATAAAACTATTAAAGTTGGATTCTCTGTTTCAACTTTAAATAATCCCTTTTTTGTAACTTTGAAAAAGGGTGCAGAAAAGAAAGCGAAAGATAGTGGCATTGAATTAATTGCTGTTGATGCACAAAATGATGCAGCAAAGCAAACGAACGATGTTGAAGATTTAATTCAAAAGGGTGTCGATGTAGTTGTTATTAATCCGACCGATTCAGATGCTGTTGCTTCAGCAGTAAGTGCGGCAAATGCAGCAAATGTTCCTGTTATTACAGTAGACCGCGTTGCGAATTCAGGTAAGGTTGTTTCTCACATTGCTTCTAACAATATCGAAGGTGGTCAAATGGCTAGTGATTACATTCGTGAATTAGTTGGCGAAGGAGCAAACGTTGCTGAGTTAGAAGGAATCCCTGGATCTTCCGCTGCTCGTGAACGTGGGAAAGGATTCCATAACGTAGCCGATAAGTCTTTAAAAGTAGTTGCAAAACAAGCAGCTGATTTTGATAGAGCGAAAGGATTATCTGTTATGGAAAACATTTTGCAAGCAAATGGTGATATTAAAGCCGTGTTTGCGCATAACGATGAGATGGCATTAGGTGCACTTGAAGCATTGAAGTCTGCTGGAAAAACAGATGTAGTCGTTGTTGGATTTGATGCAACAGACGATGCAGTGAAAGCGGTTAACGATGGGCGTATGGCTGCAACAGTTGCTCAAAAACCGGAATTAATCGGGGAGAAGGCGATGCAAACAGCAAAAGAGATAACACAAGGTAAAAAAGTGGACAAATCTATTCCGATTGAATTAGAGCTTATTAAGAAAAATAAATAAATATAAAATGAAAATTAGGAAGGAAGAACAACAAATGAAATTCTTTATTGATACAGCAAACGTTAACGAAATTAAAGAGGCAAATGAATTAGGTGTATTAGCTGGAGTAACGACAAATCCATCACTTGTAGCAAAAGAAGGCGTAGACTTCCACGAACGCATTCGTGAAATTTGCAACGTTGTAGAAGGACCTGTAAGTGCAGAAGTAATTAGCTTAGAAGCTGATAAGATGATTGAAGAAGGAAAAGAACTAGCGAAGATTGCTCCAAACGTTGTAGTAAAAGTTCCAATGACAACAGAAGGTTTAAAAGCAGTAAAAGCGTTCTCTGATTTAGGAATTCGTACAAACGTTACATTAGTGTTCTCAGCAGTTCAAGCATTACTTGCAGCTCGTGCTGGTGCAACATACGTTTCACCATTCTTAGGTCGCTTAGACGATATCGGTCATAACGGTATGGACTTAATTCGTCAAATCGCAGAAATCTTTGCAATTCATGGCATCGAAACAGAAATCATTGCAGCATCTGTACGTCACAGTGTTCACGTAACTGACGCAGCATTAAACGGTGCACATATTGCAACAATCCCAGCAAACGTAATTGCTTCATTAGTGAAGCACCCATTAACAGATCAAGGAATTGAGAAATTCTTAGCTGATTGGGAAAAAACACAAGAGAAATAATAGAAAAGCAAGAATCCTAGTTTAATTGACTAGGATTCTTTTTTTTATTTAAAAGAATTTTCATGCAATTTTGCATATTGTCTTTTAAATTTGTTATATAAGATATTTAATATATATCACATAACTCTTTATTTTTCATATTTCGACATAAAGTGAAACTTTAATCAGTGGGGGCTTTGTTCATCCCCCCACTGATTATTAATTGAACCAAGGGATAAAAAGATAGAGGGTCTGACCAGAAAACTGGAGGGCATGATTCTATAACAAAAAGCTTAATGTTTATAGAATTATGTCTTTTTATATAGGGAGGGTAGTAAACAGAGATTTCGACAAAAACGCACCGATTTATCTGAATTTTAAGTTTTATAAAAGGGGAGAAATGGAATGAGAAGAAAAGCACCATTTAAAGTGTTGTCATCATTAGCAATTGCGGCAATTATCGGATGTACATCTGTAATGAGTGCTCCGTTAGCATATGCAGAAACGGCAGCAAAAAAGAAAGATAATGTATCTACAACACCAATTGATTACAATTTAATTCAAGAAGATCGTTTAGCGGAAGCACTGAAAGAAAGAGGAACAATTAATCCATCATCTTCTAAAGAAGAGACGAAAAAAGCTGTTGAGCAATATATTGAAAAGAAACAAGGAGATCAGGCGAATAAAGAAATTCTTCCAGATGCTCACTCACAAGAAACGTCTGATTTCACAAAAAAAGTAAAAGAGAAAAAGATGGAAGAAAAGGAAAATGCAAAAAAGGCTGAAAAAAATGTTAGCCTTGAGCAAAAGCCAGAACCAAATAAAAATCAATTGAATGGGCAAGTTCCAACTTCAAAAGCAAAGCAAGCTCCATATAAGGGATCTGTTCGATCAGATAAAGTATTAGTGCTACTCGTTGAATTTAGTGATTATAAACATAATAATATTGATCAAACACCAGGTTATATGTATTCGAAAGACTTTAGTAGAGAACATTATCAAAAGATGTTGTTCGGTAATGAGCCGTATACTTTATTTGATGGTTCAAAAGTAAAAACGTTTAAACAATACTATGAAGAGCAGTCTGGTGGTAGTTATACGACAGATGGATATGTAACGGAGTGGCTAACTGTTCCAGGAAAAGCATCTGATTATGGAGCTGATGGTAGCAGTGGGCACGATAATAAAGGTCCGAAAGGTGCACGTGATTTAGTGAAAGAAGCTTTGCATGCAGCTGCTGAGAAAGGACTAGATTTATCCCAGTTTGATCAATTTGATAGATATGATACAAACGGGGACGGGAATCAAAATGAACCTGACGGTGTAATTGATCATTTAATGGTAATCCATGCTGGTGTTGGTCAAGAAGCTGGTGGCGGTAAATTAGGTGATGATGCGATCTGGTCACATCGTTCAAAATTAGCAGTAGATCCAGTAGCGATTGAAGGTACGAAATCAAAGGTAGATTACTTTGGTGGTAAAGTAGCAGCACATGATTACACAATTGAACCAGAAGATGGAGCTGTAGGTGTGTTTGCACATGAATTTGGACATGATCTTGGATTACCAGATGAATATGACACGAAATATACTGGAAATGGTTCACCAGTCGAAGCTTGGTCATTAATGAGTGGAGGTAGTTGGACAGGGAAAATCGCAGGAACAGAGCCGACTAGTTTTTCACCACAAAATAAAGACTTCTTACAAAAGAATATGGGTGGCAACTGGGCAAAAATATTAGAAGTAGATTACGATAAAATTAAGAGTGGTGTGGGAGTTCCTACCTATATTGATCAAAGTGTTACGAAATCAAATCGTCCAGGCGTTGTACGTGTTAACTTACCAGGTAAAAGTGTTGAAACGATTAAACCGGAGTTTGGAAAGCATGCATATTATAGTACAAGAGGCGATGATATGCATACAACGTTAGAGACACCATTCTTTGATTTAACAAAGGGAACAAATGCAAAATTCGATTATAAAGCAAATTATGAGTTAGAAGCAGAGTGCGATTTCGTCGAAGTACATGCAGTAACAGAAGATGGAACGAAGACGTTAATTGATAGACTTGGAGAAAAAGTAGTCCAAGGAGATAAAGATACAACAGATGGGAAATGGATTGATAAATCATATGATTTAAGTCAATTTAAAGGCAAAAAAGTGAAACTACAATTCGACTATATTACAGATCCGGCTGTAACATATAAAGGTTTTGCGATGGATAATGTAAATGTAACTGTTGATGGACAAGTTGTATTTTCTGATGATGCAGAAGGAAATTCTAAAATGAATTTAAATGGTTTTGTTGTTTCTGATGGGACAGAGAAGAAAGCTCATTATTACTACTTAGAATGGAGAAACTATGCGGGATCAGATAATGGATTAAAAGCAGGAAAAGGTCCAGTGTACAATACAGGTCTTGTCGTTTGGTATGCAGATGATAGCTTTAAAGATAACTGGGTTGGGATGCATCCAGGTGAAGGATTCCTTGGTGTTGTTGACTCTCATCCAGAAGCGCTAGTTGGTAATTTAAACGGGAAACCAGCATACGGTAATACGGGCATGCAAATTGCAGATGCTGCATTTTCATTTGATAAAACACCAGCATGGAGTGTAAATTCATTAACACGTGGTCAGTTTAACTATTCTGGATTACAAGGTGTTACAACTTTTGATGATTCAAAAGTATATAGTAACAAGCAAATTGCAGACGCAGGAAGAAAAGTTCCAAACCTTGGACTTAAATTCCAAGTTGTTGGACAGGCAGAAGATAAATCGGCAGGCGCTGTTTGGATTAAACGCTAATAACATAAAAGCACAATCTTCATATGAAGATTGTGCTTTTTAATTTGTACAGTAAGTTATTATTTTAGCTTATGTAATACAAGTTTTTATTCATGTGTAGTGTATCAAATTATGTGGGGAAAGGAAATATTTCCGAGGAAATTGTCGAAGTATCGTCGGTATGTATACACCTTTTTTGTAAAAGAAGAAATGTAGTATTGCCTTTACAGTTTAATTTATTTACATTGTTATTTGGTTATACACAAAAGTAATATATTGGGCAAAAAGAGTTCTATTCGATAGGGCTCTTTGGTTTTGTATTTGATATACAAATATTAACCTCAATTGTTTGGAAATGTATCTTCTTGTTTAGCGTCATTTGGACTTTAACTGCAGTTTTTGTTTTTCGTTTATATGAAGAGCGAGATGAGCCGTTACCTTTTATATTTAAATTAATTGGCATTATTCCAACGCTTCCATTATATTACGGATTATATCAATATGCATTTTAAAAAAGACAATGATGGATTATCCCATCATTGTCTTTTTTACTTTGCTTCTTACATAAATCATCCCAGCAAATGTTAATAAAAATGCTGTCCCGATAATGAAGCTGATGCTAGGTGATGCTCCGATTGCGCCGACTGTAAAGGAGCCAGCAACAACTCCTAATGAGAAGAAGGCATAAAATAATCCGAATGCCTTTCCGCGATTATCGTCTGTAGTATTTTCAACGAGTAAAGCGTTAATAGACGGGAAGAGGATTGCGAATCCAATTCCATAAATCATCATTACGATAAAGAGCATACCTTTTGTAGCAAATAATCCGAGTAAAGATAATGCGAATGCCATAACTGCAATTCCGATTAGCATTAGTTTCGAACGATTAAATCGATCGTAAATACGATTTGTTGGAAGCAAGAAGAAGAGGATAGCAGTTATACCAAATACACTTAACATCATGCCTGTTGTGGATGCTTTAAGCGCTAATGCCTCAACTTTTACTGGTAACATATAAGTGACAATTCCTTGTGAAAACATTAATGTGAAAGCACCAATATATGCTTGTAATAACGGTTCTGATTTTAAAAGTTCAACCATATCTTCTTTGTTCATTATTTGCGTTCTTGATGTATCTTTTCTTGATACGTTATTTGGTAAGAAGAATAGAGATACGATCGTACCAAGAGCCATTAAAATAGAAATAGTAATGAAGACCCATTCTACGCCAGCTGTTGCTTTCATAATACCGCTGAAAGCCGGTCCTACGATTGCGGCTGTTCCAACAGCAGCACCAGACAGAGCCATTGCTTTTCCTTGTCTTTTTGCATTTGTTTGTTTTGATAAAAATGTAAAGGCAGCAGGAATTAAAAAGCCATCACTAAATCCATGCATAAAGCGAACAACTAATAGTTGTTCACCACTTTGAACAACGGTGTATAACAAGACTATGAAACTCGTAATTCCCATGCTTATATAAAGGATTTTTTTTGCACCAAATTTATCGACAGCTGCTCCAGCAATAATATTCCCGATCATATTAGCGAATGAGTACATACCGACAACTAGCCCGATAATAAGAGGGGTTCCTCCAAGGCTTTGAGCGAAAGTACTCATAATAGGTAATTGTGAAAATGTATCTAAAAATGCCACGATAACGATAAAGTAAATAAAATATTTCAAGCGATATTCACCTCTCCTATGCTATTATGGCACAATGCTAATTTCACCTGCAATGAAATTGAATTAACAGATGTGGAAAAAAGTACAAAGTGACAAAATATTGAACGTTATTTGTAAAAAATTAGTAGAGATACGATTGTTTTTTTGAAATATATGGATAGAAGTATTATAATAGAATTGTAAACTTCACCAGGTTAAGTATATACATAGAGAGGGATGTATAAAATGAAAGCACTACTTTGGCATAATCAACGTGATGTACGAGTAGAAGAAGTACCAGAACCAACAGTAAAACCAGGAACAGTGAAAATCAAAGTTAAATGGTGTGGTATTTGTGGGACAGACTTGCATGAATATTTAGCAGGGCCTATTTTTATTCCAACAGAAGAACATCCATTAACACATGTGAAAGCACCTGTTATTTTAGGTCATGAGTTTAGTGGTGAGGTAATAGAGATTGGTGAAGGAGTTACATCTCATAAAGTGGGAGACCGCGTTGTTGTAGAACCAATTTATTCTTGTGGTAAATGTGAAGCTTGTAAACATGGACATTACAATGTTTGTGAACAACTTGTTTTCCACGGTCTTGGCGGAGAAGGCGGCGGTTTCTCTGAATATACAGTAGTACCAGAAGATATGGTTCATCACATTCCAGATGAAATGACGTATGAACAAGGTGCGCTTGTAGAACCAGCAGCAGTAGCAGTTCATGCAGTACGTCAAAGTAAATTAAAAGAAGGGGAAGCAGTAGCAGTATTTGGTTGCGGTCCAATTGGACTTCTTGTTATCCAAGCAGCTAAAGCAGCAGGAGCAACTCCTGTTATTGCAGTTGAACTTTCTAAAGAACGTCAAGAGTTAGCGAAATTAGCAGGTGCGGATTATGTATTAAATCCAGCAACTCAAGATGTGTTAGCTGAAATTCGTAACTTAACAAATGGTTTAGGTGTAAATGTTAGCTTTGAAGTAACAGGTGTTGAAGTTGTACTACGCCAAGCGATTGAAAGTACAAGCTTCGAAGGACAAACTGTAATTGTTAGTGTATGGGAAAAAGACGCAACAATTACTCCAAATAACTTAGTATTAAAAGAAAAAGAAGTTATTGGTATTTTAGGATACCGTCACATTTTCCCAGCTGTTATTAAATTAATTAGCTCTGGTCAAATTCAAGCAGAGAAATTAATTACGAAAAAAATTACAGTCGATCAAGTTGTTGAAGAAGGATTTGAAGCACTTGTAAAAGATAAAACACAAGTGAAAATTCTTGTTTCACCTAAATAAGATAGAATTGAATAGAGTAGCCCTTTTCTAGAAATAGAAGAGGGCTACTTTTTTTCTATACTGAAAGGTGATAGACTTTCCTTTGACTAAATGTATTTTTGTTTGGAAGGGAGAATCTAATGCTTTCATTTTTGTTAACTTTAAAGCGAATGTTAAGAGCCTGTTTACGAGCGTGGAAAGATAAAGAATTTCAAGTATTATTCGTATTAACAATTTTGACTTTAATATCGGGTACGATTTTTTATAGTACAGTTGAAGAATTACGTCCTATTGACGCTTTATATTTTAGTGTGGTCACGTTGACGACTGTCGGTGATGGGAATTTTAGTCCGCAAACTGATTTCGGAAAGATATTTACAATCTTATACATATTTATTGGGATTGGATTAGTGTTTGGATTTATTCATAAGTTAGCAGTTAATGTACAATTGCCAAGTATATTATCGAATAGAAAAAAAGAGTAAAGCATTCAGATGCTTTACTCTTTTTTTACATTAGTTTAGACAAGCCTTAATAATAGTTTATTAAAATGAAAGTGTATTCATTCATTATATTCACTGTGTATAAAGTTATAATGATATGAACATTTGCATATTTTAATTTATTGATAGAAATTTCGTGAAAGGTGGGATATTCTAGTCATAGGTTAACCGGACGACATCATAGGATCCTAACAAAATGTTTACAATAATTCAATTATAAAATGGAGGATTTTATATGAAAAAGAAAGTACTTGCTTTAGCGGCAGCTATTACATTAGTTGCTCCATTACAAAGTGTTGCATTTGCTCATGAAAATGATGGGGGACAGAGATTTGGAGTTATTCCGCGCTGGTCTGCTGAAGATAAACATAAAGAAGGTGTGAATTCTCATTTATGGATTGTAAACCGTGCAATTGATATTATGTCTCGTAATACAACACTTGTAAAACAAGATCGAGTTGCACTATTAAATGAATGGCGTACGGAGTTAGAGAACGGTATTTATGCTGCTGACTATGAAAATCCTTACTATGATAATAGCACATTTGCTTCACATTTCTATGACCCTGACAATGGGAAAACTTATATTCCGTATGCAAAGCAGGCAAAGGAAACTGGAGCTAAGTATTTTAAATTAGCTGGTGAGTCTTACAAAAATAAAGATATGAAACAAGCATTCTTCTATTTAGGATTATCTCTTCATTATCTAGGGGATGTAAACCAACCGATGCATGCAGCAAACTTTACGAACCTTTCGTATCCACAAGGGTTCCATTCTAAATATGAAAACTTTGTAGATACGATAAAAGATAACTATAAAGTAACGGATGGAAATGGATATTGGAACTGGAAAGGTACGAATCCAGAAGATTGGATTCATGGAGCGGCAGTAGTTGCGAAACAAGATTACGCTGGCATTGTAAATGATAATACGAAAGATTGGTTCGTGAGAGCTGCTGTATCACAAGAATATGCAGATAAATGGCGCGCTGAAGTTACACCAATGACAGGTAAGCGTTTAATGGATGCACAACGTGTTACTGCTGGATATATTCAGCTTTGGTTTGATACGTACGGAAATCGTTAAGTATTTAAAAAAGGTCAAATCTCAGAATAGAGTATTTGGCCTTTTTATCACTATACAATACATGGAGGTATGAAACGTGAAAGGTAAATTGCTAAAAGGTGTACTTAGCTTAGGTGTTGGTCTAGGAGCTTTATATAGCGGAACGTCAGCTCAAGCAGAAGCGTCTACAAATCAAAACGATACATTAAAAGTGATGACGCATAATGTATATATGCTATCAACAAACTTATATCCGAACTGGGGACAAACTGAGCGTGCTGATTTAATCGGGGCGGCAGATTATATAAAGAATCAAGACGTAGTTATATTAAATGAAGTGTTTGATAATAGCGCATCAGATCGTTTATTAGGGAATTTGAAGAAAGAATATCCAAATCAAACAGCAGTATTAGGTCGTAGTAGTGGAAGTGAATGGGATAAAACGTTAGGAAACTATTCATCTTCAACTCCTGAAGATGGTGGCGTTGCGATTGTGAGCAAATGGCCAATCGCTGAAAAGATTCAATATGTATTTGCAAAAGGATGCGGGCCAGATAATTTATCGAATAAAGGATTTGTATACACGAAAATTAAGAAAAATGATCACTTTGTTCATGTAATTGGTACGCATTTGCAAGCGGAAGATAGTATGTGCGGAAAAACTTCACCTGCATCTGTACGTACAGACCAATTAAAAGAAATTCAAGACTTTATTAAAAATAAAAATATACCAAATAATGAGTATGTGTTAATTGGTGGTGATATGAACGTAAATAAAATAAATGCAGAGAACAAGAATGACTCAGAGTATGCATCTATGTTTAAAACATTGAACGCTTCTGTACCATCTTATACTGGACATACAGCGACTTGGGACGCAACGACAAACAGTATTGCAAAATATAATTTCCCTGATAGTCCTGCTGAGTATTTAGATTATATTATTGCAAGTAAAGACCATGCGAACCCATCGTATATAGAGAATAAGGTGTTACAGCCGCAATCTCCACAATGGACTGTTACATCATGGTTCCAAAAATATACGTATAATGATTACTCTGATCATTATCCAGTAGAGGCGACTATTTCTATGAAGTAGTTTCAAAAAGTTTCTTCGTAAAGAAGAAACTTTTTTTATTTGCAAACAGGAAAATCACACTTTCTTTCCAATATGTATAAGACATATTGAGAAGAGGAGAGAAAAATGTGGATCGAGGAATTTTTAAAGAAGTTCCATTACCTTGTGCATTTTTGGATGAAGTGGCTTTAGATAGAAATATTCAATCGATTATAGAGTTAAGTGGAAATAAAAAGATTCGTATAGCGAGTAAATCGTTACGCTCTGTTCCGATTATGCAAAAGATACTAGCTGCAAATGATCGATTTCAAGGTATTATGTGCTTTTCACCTAGAGAGATTTTATTTTTAATAGAACAAGGATTTAATGATTTATTGCTTGGATATCCTGCTTACGATGAAAGAGCTCTGTATGAAATTAGTTTGTTAACAAAGGAAGGTTTCATTATAACTTGTATGGTGGATTGTGAAGAGCATATTGTGTATTTAGAAAACATTGCTGAGCAATCTAAAGGATGTTTTCGTGTTTGTTTGGATATTGATATGAGTAGTCGCTTCTTTCAATTTCATTTTGGTGTACAAAGGTCCCCAGTAAAAAATGTGCAGGATGCGTTGAAAGTAGTAGAAAAGGTGAGAAGGTCATCATATTTAATGTTAGATGGTGTAATGGGATATGAAGCTCAAATTGCCGGGGTGGGCGATTATATACCGAATCAATGGTTGAAAAGTAAAGTGATTTCGTATTTAAAGCAGAAATCAGTGCTAGAAGTTAAAGAAAGAAGAGAACATATTGTAAAAGCAATACAAAACATTGGTATTGAGCTAAGGTTTGTAAATGGAGGCGGAACAGGAAGCATAAAAACAACCGAGAAAGATAATTCAGTTTCAGAGATTACAATAGGTTCTGCTTTTTATTCTCCGAAGCTGTTTGATTATTATAAAGAGGTGAAATTTCATCCAGCGGTCGGATTTGCCTTACCAGTTGTGCGTAAACCAGTCCCGTTTATTTACACTTGCCTAGGTGGTGGATATATTGCTTCAGGAGCAGTTGGAAAAGATAAAGAGCCTGAAGTTTGGAGACCGAAGGGTGCAAAATTATTAGCTTTAGAAGGTGCTGGCGAGGTACAAACGCCAATTTTTTATAACGGCGAGGAACGAGTGGATATAGGAGAGACCATTTTGTTTCGTCATAGTAAGGCTGGTGAATTATGTGAACGCTTTCCTTTTTTATATCGTGTTAAAAAAGGAGAGATTGTCGGGGAGTATTCAACATATCGGGGGGATGGCCAATGCTTTCTATAAAGGGACAAAAGTGGAGAAATTGGACAGGGAATGTAGAAGGAACGCCGTATTATACGATGTATCCAGAAAGTATACAAGATGTAGTAGAAGTTGTGGGGCTTGCGCGAAAAAAGGGAAAGAAAATTCGTGTTGTCGGTTCAGGACACTCGTTTACCCCCCTTGTGCAAACGGAAGAAGTTTTAGTTTCTTTAGATGAATTGAAGGGTATTGTGAATATTGATGCAGAGAAGATGGTTGCTGAAGTATGGGCAGGAACAAAGTTATATGATTTAGGGAAGTTACTTGAGGAAAAAGGTTATGCGCAAGAAAATTTAGGGGATATTGATTCGCAATCTATTGCAGGAGCGATTAGTACGGGGACTCATGGAACGGGTATTACCTTTGGGAGTTTATCAACACAAGTTATAGAGATTACGGCAGTTCTATCTAATGGTGAGAGTATAGTTTGTTCGGAAGCTGAGAACGTAGAATATTGGAGAGCGTTTCAGTTGTCACTTGGAATGTTAGGTATCATTGTAAAGATAAAATTGAAGGTTATTCCAGCGTATTCACTCGTTTATGAAAGTGAAAAACAGTCATTATCCACTGTAATGAACAAACTAGAAGAATATAAGAAGCATCGTCATTTTGAATTTTTCGTTTTTCCTTATTCTGATGAAGTACAAGTGAAACTTACGAACGAAACAACGAATAAAGGCAGTGATTTGAAATGGCATAAACTAAAGGTGGAGTTACTTGAAAATAGGATGTTCTCTTTACTATCTAAAGGATGTAAATGGTTTCCTTCTATAAGTAAAGGCGTGAGTCGGTTATCAGCTAAAGCTGTACCAAACACAAAAATAATTGGCCCGAGCTATGAAGTATTTGCTACATCACGTACGGTGCCATTTTATGAAATGGAGTATAGCATTCCTTCAAAGTATATGAGGACGGTTGTAGAAGAAATCTCAAATCTTATTGAAAAGAAAAAGTATAAGGTGCACTTCCCAATCGAATGCCGCTATGTGAAAGGGGATGATATATGGCTTAGTCCGGCCTATGGAAGAGATTCAGCATATATCGCTGTTCATATGTATAAAGGTATGAAATATGCTGCTTACTTTGGCGAAGTGGAAAAGATTTTTCTGAAGTATGAAGGGCGTCCACATTGGGGGAAAATGCATACATTATCGTATGAACAATTACAATATATATATCCAGAGTTTCATTCGTTTTTACAGGTGAGGAAATCTCTAGATGAACTTGGAATGTTTTTTAATCCTTATGCGGAGAAGTTATTTATCCCGCTATTTGTCAGGCAGTAAGACCCCTACCTCAAAATTCAGTGGAAGCAAAGAAGTTAGGTGAGGGCTAATTAAAGTTTCACATTATGTATATGAAAAAGCTGACAAATAATTATTTGTCAGCTTTTTTTAGTGTAATTGCATTTCTTGTATGACTAATATGTTCATAAAATAGTAGTTTATCCCGGCTAAATACATGTAGTAAAACATGAATAATAAATAGGCCGTTAATGATGAATAGGAATAACAATGTAACGAGTAATATTAGAGGCTCTGTGTGATTTAAAATAGAGCTACTAGAAAGAATATAATTGATTCCACCTAACGCAAAATAAAATATACCGTAGCGAATAAATAGTTCTTTTAATGTAATACGATTTGATTTTCCTTTCACGTGAATGCGAAGCAATGCTTTCCCAATTGTTTTTCCGTTAGTAAAGTATGGAATAATAATAAAGTAAATAAGGATTGAACACGTAATGAAAATGAGTTCATACATATTGGTGTAAGATTGCATATTAGAAACGAAGAAAGAATTTCCTTTGTTTTTAACGACAGGTACGACGATAGATAAGAAAATCCAATCAATTTGCATCGCGATAAGGCGACGAATGAATCCGACTGGTTTCGTTTCCAAATCAATATGACTATCTAACTCGTTTGTCTTCGGAAGGAAGTACGTAAATATTGGTGCAATGATAAAACCAATTACGCCACCTAATGTATTTAAAAACAAATCATCGATATCAAATAATCGGTATGCACAATTGTATATACCGTATAATCCAGTCACTTGTGTTAGCTCGAAAAATAGTGAAAGGAAAAAGGAAATGCAAATTGTTTGTAAGAAACTACGTCGGAAATAATAACGTAAGTAAATACCGAATGGAACAGTTAATAGAACGTTAAAGGCAACTTGTAAAAACGCAGACTCTTTTAATAAGTAGAAATAAGTAGCTGGTTTCGTTAAAACTGCCGATGTATGACTACTAATCTCTTGTATGAAATAAAATGGTGCGAGTTGCATGTGTTGTGTATTAGCCGGTTGTAGGCTACAAGTATCAAACGTTTGTGGCAACGGCAAAATAACAAGAAAATAGGCATTTAATAAGTAAAGTAATAATGAGTATAAAATAAATGAGCGCCATTTATTTAAATAACCGTATTTTCGATAATTAAATATTAAAAAAGGGATTAAAAGAAACATTGCTAAAAAGGGAAATAAAATAAATGCTGTTTTCACTGGAAATAAATATGCAGTCAAAGTAAAACTCCTTTCAATAAAAATTCGTTTATCATTATAGCGCTAAAAATATTTAAATACAAAGTTAAAACCTTTCGAAATAGAAAAAATTACTAACTTGATAGGAATTAAGTTATAATAAATTTAATATAAGGATATTGTGATTATATAAGTTGAGAGAGGGTACAAGAGATGCGATATGAACTTTTTTCTGTAAGTGGGGATCATATTACGACTTTTGAAAGTGCATGGCGTTTTCAGGAGGGAGAACAGATTTTTGTTCATGATGATCAAACAAAACGAAACTTTATTATTATTCGGCTGACGCATGATGTATTTCAACAAAATAAACATGTTATTCGTTTGTATTGTCAAGAGAAGAAAGTGTATGCATAAGAGAAGCCCTCTTACAGTATGAAAAGTAAGAGGGTCCTTATCTCGTTATTTGTGAATAGCCCAATTGATGAGGGTGATTAAAGTTTCACTTTATCATTTTGCCCCTCGTAAGGAATAAAAAGAGAAGGATTAATGCACATAGGTAGCATTTGATTTGGAAGAAAGGATATAGCCTTGTATTTTGTGCTTCAAAGTTTCATTGCCTTCTTTTTGAGAAAGCCATGTATGGTAATCTTGTTGTGTTTTCCATAACATACGAATCATATACTCTGCCTTATCATTTGTACGATGAACAGGTGAAAACTCTATGTTAATACAACCGTTCGTTCCGGGGGAAGGATAATATTGTCTAAGCCCATAAAGTAGCTCATTTTCATATTCGTACTTAATGTGAATGAGTTTAGTAACTATAAACATATAAACACCTCTTTTACGATAATAGTAGGAAAGATAGAATTACTGTAATAGTGAACTTGATAAATATTATACTATTCTGAAAATTGTAAGTAAATAATAGGTTTTAACTTAATAAAGGTATAAAAAAGCGAGTCATTCTATTACACTAGATGACTCGCTTTTAATTTGTAAGTTTTACTTTATAAGAAAATAAGAGTAAGTACACCTACGATAATACAATAGAAAGAGAAATATTTTAAATTTCCTTTTGCCATAATGTTCATAAACCATTTTAGTGAAATATACGTCATGATAAATGTTGCGATGAATGCAACGACATATGGTACGAATAATGTGTCTAGATTTGGGTCATTTGCAATGTCTGTAATGCTTAACAATAAGCCACCTAAGCTAACAGGAATGTATAGTAAGAATGAGAAGCGAAGAGCTGTTTCTTGCTTCATACCAAGTAACATTGCTGCTACGATTGTGGCACCAGATCGGCTTATTCCGGGAATCAGTGCACAAGCTTGTGCTAATCCGACGATGATTGCATCTTTCATAGAAAGGTCGCCATCATTTTTACGACCGCGTAAATTTCTAATAATCCAAAGGCCGACAGCAGTAATAAGAAGGGAAACCCCAACCATCTTCACACCTTTTAAGTACTGATCGATGTAATCTTTAAATAAAACACCAATAACACCTGCTGGAATGGTTGCAATAACAAGATAAATAATAAAGAAGAAATCTGATTTTGCGTCTTCTGCTCTTGTAAATATATAAGAGAGACCATTCTTCGTTAGACGAATTAAATCATTTCTATAAATAAGTAATACAGCTAATAATGAAGCTGAATTAACAAGTAGTTCGAAGCTAAACCCTTCTATTTTTAGTCCTAGCAAATGTTGTGCTAAAACGAGATGACCACTTGAAGAAATCGGAATTGGTTCTGTTAGTCCTTGGAACAGACCGAGAATTAAATATTTTAAAACGTAGTAAAATTGTTCCATAATAACCTCCTTGTTTATTAGTTGAAAGAAACAACTTTTCCATTATAACAAAGATATGGATGAATATTGAAAAGAAATAAATATTCAAAATAAAATAAAAATCCCTTATAGCAGTATAAGGGATTCTTAATTTTAATTAAGAAGTCACTGTTCCTTGAAGACTTTTAGATAATTGAACATCGACTTTTTCAGCATCATGAATATGATTCATAATAGTAGTATTTAATTTTTGGAACATTTGTTGTGTGTTAGCGAATTCTCGTAATATGTCATCATTACAAGACTTTTGGTTTTCGATAGCCTTAATAACATTTGTAGCACCATTTTGTAACGTTTGAATCATAACTAAAATATTTTCAATTCTAGCATTTGTATCGGCGCTCATTTCTACACCTTCATCGACTAAATGTAAATTATCTTTTGTGTTATCATATGCTTTTTCAATTTCTTCTTGTATTTTTTTCGTTAAGTTGCCGATGTTTTTTGTACTTTCTGCTGTACTTTCCGCTAGTTTTCTTACTTCATTGGCAACGACGGCGAATCCTTTACCGTGCTCTCCAGCACGTGCGGCTTCAATACTCGCATTTAATGCAAGTAAATTTGTTTGTGCTGCAATGTTTTGAATGACTTCTACAATTTGCTCGATTTCCTTTGAGCGTTCGCTTAGATGATTCATACTATTAGACGTGCGTTGAGATTGTTCACCTAATTTATTAATTACAATAAGTAAACGGTGAACGGATTCTTTTCCTTCATTAGAGCAGTCAATAATTTCTGCAATAGACTGAATTAAGCTTTGTTCCTTTTGTAACATTTCATTATTTAACTCATTGGAATGTGTCGTACGTGTTGAAACATTTTCGAAACATGAACTTAACTGTTGAACTAAATTTTGAAGTGTATTATGTTGGTTATTTACAAGTTGATGCTCTTGGATAGCGCTTTGTACATGATCGTGGATAGTAGAAATAGTCTCTTGCTTTTCGATATCTTTTTGTTTTAATTCTGCTTCTAATTCTTGTATACGCTCTTCTAATTGAGCAATTGTATGTTGGAGTGATTTTTTTTGAGTAAACATGTATTTATTTCAACCGCCTTCGAAAGTTATATTTTCTCTATATTTGGATTTTAGCATATTTTGTATTTTTTAAATATAGGAATTGTTAAATATTTAAGAATCTATTACATTTTATTCATAATTCTCTTTTTTTCGTCACGAAAAATAAACTGTATTTAATCGTTTTGTAAACAAACTGTAAAATAAATCATGTATAACTGTATAAGAAGGGAGTCGGATTATGAACTATTTTAAGCGAATCAGCTGTCTAGTATTAGCAGGAATTATCGGTCTTTCTAGTACAGTCGCTGTTAAAGCAGAGTCAAACGACGAGAAACTTAACAACATGCAACAGCAATTGCAACAAAACGATGCAGAAATGCAAAAGAAAGAGCAAGAGAAGCAAGCTGTTAGTAAAGAAATTAAAGGTATCGAAAACGAACTACATAATTTAAATAATACAATTGCAAAAAATAAAGAGGATCAAGCTGCTATTCAACGTAAAATCGATGAAACACATAAGCAGATTGAGCAAAAAAAGCAAGAAATTGTCGTTTTGGAGGATAAAGTCCTTGCTCGTAAAGATATTATGAGAAAACGTATGGTTTCTGTTCAAAACAGTTCAAATACAAGTTTAGTAGTAGAAGTTGTAGTAGAGTCAAAAAACTTTGCAGACTTCTTACAACGTATGAACGCAGTTTCTACTATTCTAGAAGCTGATAAAGAAATTTTACGTCTACAAGAACAAGATCTTCGTCAAATTGAAGAGGACAAGAAAACAATTGACGAAAAAGAAGCATCTTTAGTAGTAGACAAACAAAAATTAGCAAAAGCGCAAGCTGAACTGCAAGATAACTTGAAAAAACGTCAAGATAACTTACAAACAGTTCAAGCTAAATATAATGAAGTTGCAAGTCAACTTAATTTAGCAGCGGAAGAAAAAGCTAAAATTGAATCAAATATGAAGACAGTACAAGAAACGATTGCTCGTGAGCAAGAAGCAGCAAGAATCGCAGCGGAAGAGCGTGCAAAAGCAGAAGCGGCTGCAAAAGCAGAGCAAGAAGCTTTAGCGAAAGCACAAGCAGAAATTGCTGAAAAGCAAAAGCAGGAAAAAGCTAGTAAACCAGCTGAACCAGTTGCTAATAATAATTCGAAGGTAGAACCTACCAAACCTGCACAACCTGAACCACCTTCTAAGCCAACTGCTGGTGGGAAAGAAATTTATGTAGAAGCTACAGCTTATACAGCTGATCCAGCGGAAAATGGTTATGCACCAGGTCAACAAGTATTTTCTGCATGGGGACACTATAACTTAACTGCAAACCCAGGAATGAAATTAATTGCTGTAGATCCAAATGTTATTCCATTAGGTAAGACTGTAAATGTTGAAGGTTATGGAGTAGCAATTGCAGCCGATACTGGTGGAGCTATTAAGGGGCATAGAATTGATGTTTTAATGCCAGATAAAGGTTCATCAAGTAGTTGGGGCAGAAGAACAGTTAAAGTTACAATTTTAAACTAACACGT
This sequence comes from Bacillus cereus group sp. MYBK15-3, assembly GCF_051916765.1. NCBI lineage: Bacteria > Bacillati > Bacillota > Bacilli > Caryophanales > Bacillaceae > Bacillus > Bacillus cereus group sp. MYBK15-3. The sequence continues at coordinate 39,343 of NZ_JBQAHG010000008.1, read as the reverse complement.
AATCCAACTTTACAATACGTAGAGTTGGATTTTTTTATAATAATAATGTTAAGTTGAGTTTACATTTTGTTAAGGATAGCATACAATAACGGTGAGAGGTGGTAAATTTGACCATTTTAAACAGAGTAAAAGAATTAAGAGCTCGTTTTAACTTTACGCAAAGCGTATTAGCAGAAAAGGTTGGAGTAACGAGACAAACAATTGCAGCAATTGAAAAAGGGGATTACGTTCCTTCGTTGTTATTGGCACTTACGATTTGTGATGTGTTTCAGTTAAAGATGGAAGATGTGTTTGTTTTAAATAAGGAGGGGGAAAAGGATGAATAGAATTGTTTTTTCTTATATTATAAATGTACTCTATACTGCACTAGCATGTTGGACATTTGTTGAATTTTATAGTGTTATTACAGAGTTAGCAGATATAATTAAAAACGAGAAATTCCCGTTTGAAGTATGGTTTAATGGAGTACCATTCATTTTATTATTTATTGGAGCAATTATAGTTACAATTTTTTATAGAATTCAAAAGAAAAAATATAAGAATTTATCTTTTTGGATGTATCCATTATTATTTCCACTAGAAGATGAACGTGAAAAAGCGATTACGGATAAAGCTTGTAGAACAACATTTGTATCGTTATGGTTTGTGTTACCTTGTGCAGTTGGATTTTTAACTTTTTCGCCTATTATTAATGAATATCTTCCTGGATACCCATTATATATTCTATTTTCTATTTTCTTTATTCAAATGACAGTATTTCACGTATCACTATACAGAAATAAATTAGCTTAAAAAGAAACCTTCTTGCACCGGCAAGAAGGTTTCTTTTTAAGCTAATACTTGTACATATAGCGATATTATTTTATCATTTTATATAGAGTAAGATTTTGTAAGGGAAAGGAACTGTGTATGAATAAGCAAAGAATTTATAGTATAGTAGCAATTCTGCTATTTGTTGTAGGTGGCGTGTTAATTGGAAAGCCATTTTATGATGGATATCAGGCTGAAAAGAAACAGACTGAAAATGTGCAGGCTGTTCAAAAGATGGATTATGAAAAGCATGAGACGGAATTTGTAGATGCTTCCAAAATTAATCAACCAGACTTGGCGGAAGTAGCGAATGCATCATTAGATAAGAAACAAGTAATTGGTCGTATTTCGATTCCAAGTGTTTCAGTAGAACTGCCTGTTTTAAAAGCTTCTACTGAAAAAAACTTATTATCAGGTGCAGCGACAGTAAAAGAGAATCAAGTTATGGGAAAAGGAAATTACGCATTAGCAGGACATAATATGTCTAAAAAAGGTGTTTTATTTAGTGATATAGCTTCTTTGAAAAAAGGCGATAAAATTTATTTGTATGACAATGAAAATGAATATGAGTATGCGGTTACTGGTGTATCTGAAGTGACTCCTGATAAGTGGGAAGTTGTAGAGGATCATGGGAAAGATGAGATAACGCTTATTACATGTGTATCTGTAAAGGATAATTCTAAGCGTTATGTTGTTGCTGGTGATTTAGTAGGAACGAAGGCGAAGAAGTAAAAAAGAAGGTGAACTCTTTAAAGAGTTCACCTTCTTTTTTACTAATGTTGAGAAATAATAGAATATTTCGGTTCGTATTTAAATATTCTTCTATTTATGTATAATAAAGTTAGAATTCTATATTTTGGGAGGAACAAGAGTGAGACAACAGGTGAAGAAACTTCTTTTAACAACGAGTATAGCGTTATTGGTAGCTCCAATTTCAGCTTATGCGCATCCAGGGCGTACAGATGCTAATGGCGGACATACATGTCGTACAAATTGTGAGAAGTGGGGATTACAGTACGGGGAATATCATTATCACAATAAACCAGCTTCTAGTAGTGGCGCAACGAGCCCAGCTCCTAGTCAGAATAATAATAGTGCTGTAGAAGCTGAGAGACAAGCAGAAGCACAGCGCAATACTGAGGCTGAAAAACAACGTGCTGCAGAAGCACAGCGTAAAGCTGAAGAAGAGAGACAACGTGTAGCCGAGGAACAAAGAAAAGCTGAAGAGGCACGTAAGCAAGAGGAAGCGCAGCGCCAAGCTGATATGGAAAAAGGTCAACTTGAAGGTCAAAAGAATGGAGAAACTGATTTTAAAGCAGGAAAAAATGATGCAGAAGTGCATGTAGCTGGAAAATCTGATGCATATAAACAAGCGTTTAAAGCGACTTATGCAGCCGCATGGTCTTTAGAAGAGCAGAAGAAAACGCATTTTGAAAAAGGAAAAGAACAAGGTTTAGCACAAGAGACGATGGACGATAGTCAAGTTGCTCCAGAGTTTAAGGTAAACTTTGCAGACGGGTTCAAAGTAGGGAATAAAGAAAGAACAGAAAAAATTGAAAAAGAGCAAGCTGAATTAGGGGAAAAGACAGGGAAAGAACTAGCTGAAAAGAATCCTGAAAATAGAGAGAAAGAAGTATACGTGAAGGCATATGAAACAGCGTATGAAAAAGGCTATAAGTCTACAAAAAAGGCAGTAGAAAAGGCTGGCTATAAGTATGCATTTGAAAACTATGATTTAAAAGTTCCTGCTAAGTATGAACGAAATGAATTGTTAAAGAAGTGGTTTACTGAAGGATTTAAATCGAATAAAAAAGCAGCGGAAATTCGAGAAGAAGGGTATAAAAAAGGAGACAGCTGGTTCTCATTCTTCTATAAGAGTTTCGTACCAAGTGAATATAAAGAACATAAAGAGCTGTACGAACAAGCAATAGAAAAAGGTAAAACAGCATAAAAAAGATGAGGAGAAATTCCTCATCTTTTTTAATCCATCCATTTCACTAATTTCTTAGAAATTAATAATAAAACACAGCCTAATACAATTGCCACAGCGCCAATAACTGTGAATACTTCAGCGTATCCAAGTGAAGTTGTGAAGCTTGCGAGTTGTCCGCCTAAAATGTTGGCGATACCTGAACTTGCTAGCCATACACCCATTAATAAAGATGCTAATTTTACCGGAGCAAGCGCACTAACCATTGATAGTCCGACAGGTGATAAGAATAGCTCACCTAACGTATGGAAAAGATACGTAAAGACGATAAACAGTAAGTTTGCTTTTTCTGTAATGTTATGTTCATCACTACCTGTTTTTAATGTAGCGATAACGAGAATGATATAACCGATACCGAGTAAGATCATACCAAGTCCCATTTTAGTTGGGATTTTTAAATCACCCTGCTTGCGAGTTGCAAGTTTTGCCCATAATGCAGAAATGACTGGAGCAAGTAAAATAATAAATAATGGATTGACCGATTGGAACCAAGATGTTGGAACTTCCCATCCGAACACAGAGCGGTCTACAAATTTGTTTGTATATAATGTTAATGAGCTACCAGCTTGTTCAAAGCCAGCCCAGAAGAAGACAACGAAGCATGTTAAAATGACAATAACTGCGGTACGTTGTTTTTCTTTTTTTGTTAACGGTGTATCTCCTACTGATGGTTGTCCAGCAGCTGTTTGTAAATCACGAGTTGGTTTTTTACCGATATTACCAAGGAAGCGATTTGATAGTGTTGTAAATAAAATTTGTCCAATGATCATTCCGATTGAAGCGGCTAAGAAACCGTAACGGAATCCGTAATGTACAACGCCATCAACTGTTGTTTTGAATAAATTTTCTGATAAAAATCCGCAAACGAGTGGAGCTAAAAATGACCCGACGTTAATACCCATATAGAAAATGGTAAATGCACTATCACGTTTTGGATCGTTCTCTTCGTATAATTCTCCAACCAGTGTAGAGATGTTCGGTTTGAAGAATCCGTTACCTATAATAATAAGCGCTAATCCGAGGTATAGACCTAATTGGTTTTGCAAGGCAAATAGTGTAAGGTTACCGATTGCCATTGTTATACCACCAATTGTGATTGCTTTTCGTCTACCTAGAAAACGGTCTGTTAAGTATCCACCAATCATTGGTGTGAAATAACAGGCTCCAGTATAAAATCCGTAAATAGAGAGTGCCCATGCGGGACTAAACCCAAGACCACCGCTTACTAAAGCTGTCGTTAAATATAATGTTAATAATCCTCGTAATCCATAGTAACTAAATCTTTCCCACATTTCTGTAAAGAAGAGTAAGTATAAACCTGGAGGATGTTTCTTTTTTCTTTGTTGTTCTCTTTCTAGTTGTATCGCTGATTCCATGTTATTTTCCTCCTGACACAAACAAAAACAAAGTTAATAATTTTGTACACTTAATATTTTACCTTATTAACTATTATAAGTCAATAAAGGTTGATTTTTCAGAAGAAATTGGAAAAGAGGAATAGCTATAGAATGGGTGTTTCTTTTGTGATAGACTATGGACTATGTTTTCTTTGTAAGGAAGCGGGTTATTGTACTTTTTTATATGTGAAATTGATTTCATAAAAGATGAAATTAAAAAAGGAGAAAGAAATGAAATTGTTACAGAAAAAAGAAATTTTACTTATTAGCCTTATGTTATTCTCTATGTTCTTTGGAGCAGGGAATCTTATATTTCCACCTTTCCTTGGGTATGAAGCAGGAGAACATGTTTGGATTTCATTAGTAGGGTTTATTATATCAGCAACAGGTCTTCCTATATTAGGTGTTATCTCTATTGCAAAAGCAGGAAGTTTTCAAACGTTAGCGAGTAGGGTTCATTCTTCATTTGCAATTATTTTTCCATGTATCGTGTATGTATTTATTGGACCTGGGCTTGGTATACCACGTGCGGGAAGTTTAGCTTTTGAAATGGGGCCAGGTCAGTTATTCCCTGAAGCAGGAAGCGGACTATTGTTGTTTTACACAGTTATTTTCTTTAGTATTGTTTACTGGTTAAGTTTATCTCCATCTAAATTAATGGGATTGTTTGGAAAAGTATTGACGCCGTTATTATTATGTATGATTGCACTTATTTTTATAAAGAGTATGTTTACACCGGTAGGAGATATGAAAGAACCAATAGGGAACTATGGACAAGCTCCTATGTTTCAAGGGTTTTTAGATGGATATTTAACAATGGATGCGTTAGCTGCTTTAATCTTTGGAATTGTTATTGCAAATGCATTACGTGCAAAAGGTATTGAAGATGATAAAGGTTTAGCGAAATATATGAGTATTGCTGGCATTGTGGCAGGATTATTATTATCGATTATTTATGTCATCCTTGGATATGTGGGGGCAATTAGTGGCTCATTAGGAACATTCGATAACGGTGCGAAAGTGTTAGCGCAAGTTATGACTACATTATTTGGGCAGGGCGGAGTCGTTTTATTAGGTCTTATTTTTACTATCGCATGTTTATGTGTTTCAATTGGACTTGTTACGTCTTGTAGTCAATTTTTTGCGAGTGCATTTCCGAAAGTATCTTATAAAGTGTGGGCATTTATAGTAAGCGTTGTTAGTATGATTTTAGCTAATTTAGGGTTAACGCAAATTTTAAAAGTATCAGTACCAATTCTTGGATTTATTTATCCAATTGCGTTAACGCTTATTATTCTAGGGTTATTCCATCAGTATATTGGAAAGTATGCATACGTATATGCAGTAACTGTTTTGGTTGTAGCGATATTTAGTGCAATTGATATTTTAAATAAAAATGTAATGATGAATCAGTGGACGTCAGCATTAAAATACATCCCGTTTTATACAGAAGGTGTTGGGTGGATTGTTCCAGCTATTGTAGGCATGTGTCTTGGTTTTATCGTTAGCATTTTTCTAAATAAGAATAAATGAGTAAAAAGGTGTTTTCCTATTTTGGGAAGACACCTTTCTTTTTTTGGAAAAATACTATTGAAAATGAATAGACTAAGAGTATGATAAAGATAATTGGTAATATATAGGTTTAATGAGAGTTACGAATAAGGGGGGAGCGTATGAAGAAGGATTTGGATAAGAAAATAGAAGCACTCGAAACGGCAATTGAAACAATTCAAGAAGCACTTGCTGAATTAAAAGTAAAGCAAAGGGAAATAGAAGTAGAAAACGCTCAGCAACGTGTTAGTAAGAACAAGAAAGAATATATTGAAACGGTAATGGAGGAAAAGCCAAAAGAAGAAATAGTTAAGATAAAAGAGCCTTTGCAAGAACGTCAGGTAAAACAAGTAGATATATCTACTTTTAAACCAGAGCCATTTAATATTATTAAGTTTTGTCAAACATGGTTACCGCGTGTATTTGTCGGTATTATGTTGCTTGGAGTGATCTGGTTATTTAAAGCAGGGGTAGATGCTGGCTTATTAACACCAGCGATACGAATTGTGTTTGGTATCGTATTATCTATCGGATTGTATTATATAGGAGATATTCAAATTAAAAGAGAGCGGCAGGCGTTAGGGTTAGTATTAGCTGGAGGAAGTATTACCGGGATTGTTCTAACAACGTTTGCAGCACATTATTTATATGGATTTATTCCGGCAAGTGTCGCGTTTCTCTGTAATATTGCATGGGTTATTTTAGGTATTTATTTAGCGAAAAGATATCAATCGGAATATCTCACTATTTTCGTAGCGGTCGGAGCGTTCTTCGTACCATTCTTGTTAAATAGTACGACTCCTAATCCTTATATTTTCTTTGGATATGAGACAGTATTAACACTTAGTTTATTATGGTATGCGTTGAAAAATCGTTATAAATACTTATATATGATTTCTTACGCTGTTGCTGCCATTGTCCTTTTCGTTTTCTTTGCTGTTATGTCAATGTTAGTAGAGAACTTGCAAGTACAGTTAACGATTGTATATGGTTTGATTCATTTACTATTATTTTGGCATATGTTTACGGAGAGAAGTTTTATACTAGAACCACGTTTGGCGATATTTAGTGCAAATGCAGTGTTCTTTATACTAGCTATTTCAAAAATACATGATTTTACAACATGGGGATTAATTATTAGTGCAATCGTGCATGCCGCTATGTTCGTATTTGAATATAGGAAAAATAGACATTCTACATTTACAAATCTCTTATTTGGTTTCGCAATGGGAGCATTTAGTTTAGCAATTTTATATGAGTATAGTTTAGTGAATGCAGCGATTGTACTATTATTACAAGGTTTCCTCGGCATGGTCACTTCTATTAAAGTAAAACAACAGATAAAATTGTATGTTAGTGCGACGGTTTACGCAATTGGAATGATACAGACTATTTTTAGCCCGTTTGATCAATTTATTTCGGCAGGCTTTGTTGCTCATCTTATTTTAATAGGAACGTTCTATTATTGCATGAGAGAAGCGAAAGAAGTATTAGCGAGCTTCGGCAAATATATGTATTCTATAGTGCTCTATTGGTTTATGATAATTGTATTTATTACAATTACGAGAATCGGTGAAGTTTTATCTACAGATGGAAGCGTAATTAGTGTATCAGTATCGTTATTATGGATGGTATATGCATTATTTGCGGTTTGGTTTGGAAGAAATAGAAATATGAATGAAATATTATATGCTGGTTTAGTCGTTTTAGTCGTAACGGTAGGGAAGTTATTCTTACTTGACTTACCAGAGGTATCAATGATGATTAGGGCAGTGTTATTCCTAATCGTCGGTAGTATAGGTATCGTTATTTCAAGAATGTTTTTCTCGAAGGAAGAGAAGTGAGAAGAAGGCAATCCATGTATGGATTGCCTTTTTTATTATTTCTTATTAATCGTTACAGTTTCATTATATTTCGTTGTTGTATTTTGGCGTAGACGAAGCGTTGCTTGTCCAGTTGTATTTGAATCAATCTGTACATTTACAACTTTCTCAGCAGAGCCTAAGCTGTTTGTTGTGAAAGAAAATGCACTACTATATCCAAAAGTAGATGGCCAAGTGCCGTTTGCATTTTGTAATTTAGCCACTTGTGTTCCACCAGTAGTGAAGATACCTAAAGAATAGTTGTTATAAGTTGTATTAGGTAGTAAGTTGTTTACTTGAATCTTCATTTGGAAAATTTCATTGTTTGGTAGAATGCTAGGGTGTGTAACGACGTAGTCGCTTGTTGTTACCGCACCATTATAACCGTATGAACCTGGTTTGAAAGTATTTGTATTAAACCATTGATAACCTGCATTTGGTGCACCCCAAGGTTCAGGTTGTGGTTCTGTTGATAAGCTTGGCTGTTCAAATGTCTGTAGAGCTGTAGGTGAATCAAGTTGTAAACCATTTACTTGATCTAAACTTGTAAATGTCTCTTTATTCGATAACCAATTTACGATGTTTTCTAATAAGATAGCATCGTTTTCTTCTTTATAACCATCGTAAGTTTTCTTTGTTTGGCCAGAATCTTCACGAACGTACTTTGGCGTAGCATCTTCAACAGGAGAAGAGTCACCAATAAAGGCAGCTTTTCCAAGTCCTACTTTTGCAATTGCAGCATATGGGCCTTCTGCAATACCACCGCCATTATAAACGCCGCTATCAACAGCGTTATTCCATTTTGATGGATTTTCTGGAAGGTAAACAAGTCCTTTTGCTAGTTTTGGGTTTGTAATTGCTAGAGTAGAACCAGCATGCATTGCTACAGACGAAACACCTTTTGTAATTCCGAAAGATTGTTGAGGTGATACAATTGTTTTCGCTGAAACATCACCAAGTGCATTGTAGCGGAAGCGAATACCGAAGTTGTCAGAGAGCCAATCAGAGCTTTCTACTCCTTGCATAGCTTGTGAATTTGCTTCTTCATTAGACATTCCTTTTGCTGGATTATCCCAAGCACCGCGTCTATATCCATTAAATACTTCAGAAGAGTCCCAGCGATTTTTATTACGATCTGCATTGTAATGATCAGCAATAAAGAAGATACTACCACCATTTTTTACATATTGTAACATAGCGTCCTGCTCAGATTTTTTGTAAGGAATATTAGCTTCTGGAACGATAAATACATTGTAATCTTTTAAATCTTCGTACGTAATAGGTGTTGATTTACGAAGTTCCTTTACGTGATATCCGTTTTTTGCAATGCCGTTTCCGAAGTCAGAAAAGCCGCCGTCAATAACCCAGTCAGCTGTCCCAGCAGTTTGACCGTGTGTATTATCAAATAATACTTTCTTCCCATTGTTTTGATTTACAACTTTTGCAGCAATTTCAGGAGCTGGGTCTACAGAGCTTTCGGCATAAGTAGACGGTATGAACGAGGTCCCTATACTTAGTGTAATTGCTGTTGCTAAAGAAAATGTAATCCATTTTTTATTCTTCATAGAAGAATCCCCCTAATAATAAATATATGTGCTTTAATAATGTAATTTATTTTTCTGTAAAAATAAAGACGGAAAACATAAAAAATATTAAAAAATTGTAAAAATACCGTGAATTTTGTTGAGAAATATTTATATAGATATAAAAACATCCCTTCCAAGTAATAAGGAAGGGATGTTTTGCTTAACTAATTTTTGAGTTAGGTGTTTCATCAATCTTATGAAACCCTTTCATGTAATATACGATTGCTAAGCCGATAAGCCAAATTGGGCCGACAATCAATGCAATTCGTGTATCTTCTGAATACGCCATTATACATAAGACTAGTGCAAGGAAGGCAAGTGAGAAATATGAGCTTAATGGGTATAAAGGCATTTTATATGATAACTTTTGTTTATTTTGAGTAGGCAAGCTTTTACGGAATTTAATTTGAGCGACTAATATAATGCCCCAAGTCCAAATTGCACCAAAAGTTGAAATGCTAGTAAGCCATGTAAATACCTTTGCAGGTACGAGATAGTTTAATATAACACCAATGAGTAAAACGATAGCAGTTGCTACAATTCCTTGGCTTGGAATACCGTTTTTATTTAAACGACCAAATCTTTTAGGAGCTTTTTTCTGCTGAGCTAATGTATATAGCATACGGCCTGTACTAAATAAACCACCGTTACAAGAAGAAAGAGCTGCTGTTAATACGACAAAGTTAATAATACCTGCTGCTTTTGCGATACCAATTTGCTGGAATGTTAATACGAATGGACTGCCTTTCTCACCAAGTTCGTTCCATGGATAAATTGCCATCATAACGAATAATGCCCCAACGTAAAAGAGTAGAATTCTCCAAAATACGTTATCAATTGCCTTTGCGAGTGTTTTCTTCGGATTTTGAGCCTCACCAGCTGTAACACCGATTAATTCAACGCCTAAATAAGCGAATAGTACCATCTGCATGGAGAGTAGTAACCCAGAAAATCCATTTGGGAACCAGCCACCATGTGACCAAAGATTTGAAATACCAGTAGCGATACCACCGTTTCCGAATCCGAATAAAATAATACCAGCTCCGACTACTATCATACAGATAATTGTGACAATTTTAATGAGAGCAAACCAAAACTCAAGTTCTCCAAATACTTTTACCGATAAGAAGTTAAAAGCGCTCATTAATAATAGAGCAAGTAACGCCCAAGTCCAGCGCGGGATATCAGGGAACCAGTACTGCATGTAAATGCCAGCTGCTGTAATTTCAGCCATGCAAGTAACAACCCATAAGAACCAGTAATTCCAACCAGTAATATAACCAGTGAGTGGTCCAATATAATCATATGCATATTTACTAAAAGAACCAGCAACAGGTTGTTCAATTGCCATTTCCCCAAGCGCTCGCATAATGAAAAAAATAACGAGACCGGCAATCATATAGCCTAGCAAAATAGAAGGACCTGCTAGTTTAATGGCGGAAGCGGATCCTAAAAATAGCCCAACGCCAATAGCTGAGCCCAGTGACATTAAAGTAATATGTCGTTCTTTTAAACCACGATTTAAAGTTCCAGATTTGTTTGTGTGCTGCATAAGAAGAATCCCCCTTGTAGAGTGAACGATATTTGAATGCGTTTACTAAATATTTAACTATTTCAAATTATAAAACATTTCTATCTGTTATGCTACAAAAATAATCATAATGAACTGTACTACATCTGTACTTGTCAGACTTAAACTTAAAATTCGAACTATTAGGGAATATATTGACTCTTCTTTTTATTGATTGTTAAGATTAAGTATTATATTTGCTCACATACTAGTAAGAAAAAGAATGTGTGATAATAATTCAGGTGTAGGAAGGGTACATAAGCATGTTTCAATTACAAAAATATAACACTTCTGTGAAGCAAGAGTTTTTAGCTGGCATCACAACTTTTTTTACATTTGCGTATATTCTTGTCATCAATCCAAAAATATTATCTGATGCAGGTGTACCATTTGACCAAGCGTTTACAGCAACAATTATTGCAACCGTTGTTGGAACAGTAGGTATGGCGATTTTCGCGAATTACCCGATTGTTATTGCTCCAGCTATGGGAATGAATGCATATTTTGCTTATTCTGTTGTACAGAAGGCAGAAGGGATTACATATGTAGTTGCCTTTTCAGCTGTATTTGTAACGGGGATTATTTTTCTTTTATTATCTTTTACTTCGTTTAGGCAAAAGTTAATTTTAGCAATTCCTGATAGTTTAAAGCATGCAATTGCAGGTGGAATTGGACTATTTATTGCTTTTATTGGATTGCGCCTTTCTGGAATTATCGTGGATCATCCGTCTAATTTAGTTACGATTGGTGATTTTCATTCTCCAGCTGTTATTTTAACTTTAATTGGTTTAATATTAGCGGCGGTATTAATGACATTGCGTGTGAGCGGTGCATTATTTATTAGTATGATTGTGACAGGAATTATTGCCTTCTTTACAGGGCAATTGAAGTTTGCTGATAAAATTGTGGCGATGCCTCATTTACCAGAGGGTATCATCGTTTCAAACCCAATCAATGCCTTTTCAGATGTAATTGAATACGGATTATACGGCGTTGTATTTTCATTTTTACTTGTACTTTTATTCGATACAACAGGTGCATTACTCGGTTTAATTAAACAAGCAGGTTTAATTACAGACAATACAGAGAAGCGTTTTGGTAAAGCGTTTATTGCAGATGCAATTGGCGGGACTACAGGTTCTATCTTTGGAACAAGCCCAACAGCAGCGACGATTGAATCATCAGCAGGTATTGCTGCAGGTGGTAAAACTGGATTAACAGGGATTGTAGTTGTTGGTCTAACAATTATAACGGCATTTTTTAGTCCTGTTATTGCTTCTTTATCAAGTGTAGCCGCTATTACAGCTCCTTCATTAATTATAGTAGGTAGTTTAATGGCACAAAGCATTCGAGATATTAATTGGAATGAATTTGAAGATGCGTTACCAGCATTTTTAATTTTTATAGGTATTCCGTTAACATCTAGTATTGCAAATGGAATCGCAATTGGATTTTTAGTATATCCAGTCTTGAAAATTGTGAAGGGTAAAGGGATGGAAGTGCATCCATTACTATACTTATTTGCATTCTTATTTGGATGTCATTTATTCTTATAATATAAATATAGGAGAGGGCCTTCTTATGGGAGGCTCCCTTTTTGTGTATAATAAAGTGAAACTATGGGCAGTAGGGGATATCCTCACTGTGTATTAGCCCGCACCAATCGGGATAAGATGAAAACTTAATTGGTTTTGTAAAATATAAATTACTTAATGGAATATATATGTTACAATATAGATAGAGGAGGAACATGAATGGCTGTAAGTAAAATAAAAGTCGCGCGTGTTCAGTTAGATTTAACACAGCAACAATTAGCAGAAAAAGTAGGCGTTACAAGGCAAACGATTAGTTTAATTGAGAAGGGGAAATACAATCCATCTTTAGATTTATGTTTAAAAATTTGTTATGCAGTAGATAAAACGTTGAATGATTTATTTTGGGAGGAAAAGGAGTGGTAGGATGAAAATCGTGAAAGATGAACGTTTAATGATTGAAGGGTTAAAACATATTAGATTAGCTTTCATCTTACAAAATATCGTCATACTAGCTATCTTCTTTTACCGCTATGTCTTGCAAGGGGCAGGATATGAAAGTGTTTCGGATTTATTAATGGTATTTATGGGCGGGATAATAATTATTAACTTTTTAAATCTGAAAAATTCAGTGGAAGTGTATGAGCATACGGGCGGAGTGTCGCGTCGTTATTTTATGAAGCTATTATTCATTCCGGTGGGTATTATTATTGGGATTTTAGCTATTTGTATCGTTGTAACACCAGATATTTCGATAAAGGAAATTAGTATGACAGGACTTATTATGTTTGCTTGTTTTTTAGTTCCTAGTTTGTTTATATACATATATATGAAAAAAATAAAAAGAGAAAATTGAAATATAAGAAAGGCTTTCCCGTATTGAGGAAAGCTTTTCTTATATCTTTTTATACAAAACTTTATGAAGGCCAATTGGTTCAATTTCAAAAATTTCACCATGCTCCTGAAAGCCTAATCGCTTGTAATAGTCAGTTACAGTAATTCGGCCATTACACCATAACATATTTGCTTGACGCTCTTGTAAGATTTGTTCTGCATTCTGAATTAAGGAGCTTCCAGCGTGGTTGTTTCGAAACTCAGGTAATGTGGCCATTCCTCGTAGACGATAATGAATACCGGCTGGTAGGTCAGGGTATATTTCTTTTGAGAAGGAAGCGATACTAATTAGTTCATCGTTTATAAATGCGCCTAAGTGGAAGGTGTCTGTTTCATAATCGGAAGGATATTTACAATCTGCTAATGTTTGATTGGGGCGTAAAATTTTTTGACGTAATACGTAAGTTTCAGATCCCTCAATATTTTTCACGATAATCATATTAACATCCTTTCTTATAAGGCCTTTTCTGTTAATTGTATAAAGAAATAAGCAGGTGCGGCGAGAAGTCCGAGTATGCTAGCAGTTCCGAGAAGGAGTGAAAGTAGGAGGCAAGAATATTTTATTCCATTCGATTTTTTCCATCCGTAACTACAAATCTCAATACTAACACCGATGAGAATAATGGCAACGAGTATTTCTGCTAATAATAAAAGAGCTAAAGTTACAATAGACATAATGTGATCCATCCTCATAATATGTGATAGTAACATTTTACCATATGAAGTTAAAAAAATGCCCCTCAATTATGTGAGGGGCATTTTTTTACTCTAATATGTTTTTTAGTGTATCGATATGTTCTTTTGAACCTGTTACAAGTAATGTGTCACCGTGTTGTAGTCTTGTATCACCATGTGGTATTAATGCTTTGTTACCGCGGTAGATTTGAATGACAAGTACATCACCTAAAAACGGGAGGCGGCGAAGCGCAACGCCGTTATATTTATTGCTGCGCAGTTCAACTTCACGTACTGTTTCGTTTGCTGTTGTAATTAAGCGAACGAGACTAGGTTTATCAATAAGTGCACGTAATAAAATACGTGTAGAGTTAATTGTTGAGAATACAGCGATATGTTCTTGCGTTGCTTTTTCTTGTAGAAGTGGATCTTCTACACTTGCAATAACATGTTCAACACCTAGATCTTTTGCATGTTCTGCCAATAATAAGTTTTGTTCATCATCGCTTGTTGCAACAACGACGCGATCTGCATCAAATGCTGTTTGTTCAGTTAATGATGCGATTGTGATGTCATCTAATTTCACGATAGGGAAGTCATGTGATTTCGCTTCTTCATCATTTATTTTGTTTTGACGCATCATATATAGCGTTACGTCATAATCTTCTCGTTTTAAATCTAGTGATAACGGAAGGGTAATTCTGCTCGCGCCAATAATAGCTACTTTTGGTTTTGGTGTTTCTACTTTTGGGAACATTTTTTTAAACAATATAGGTGCAAAAATACAAGTAATAACTGCGCTTAAAATAAGAGAGGCAGATAAACTTGGACTGATGATCTCCAGTTTTTCACCAATTTGTGCAGCCGCAATAACTAAAGAAAGTGTCGATGTTAATAAGATTGCACTTCCAAGTACGATATTACGTGGATACCATTTTCTTAAGACGAGTGATGGTAAGAGTTTCGAAATAAAGAGTCCTACAATTAAGATTGGAATCATTAGCATGCTAGAAGGTTCTTTGAAAATAGACCACACCTCTAGATTTACACCAACCATTACGAAGAAAATAGGGATGAAGAAACCATAGCCGATAGAATCAAGTTTTTCCACCATATCTTCATTTGGTGATAATAACGATACAAGTACACCTGCTAAGAAGGCGCCTAAAATATTTTCTGCTCCAACAGATTCCGATAACCCAACTAAGATTAAAATGAGTGCAAAAACAGCTCGTGTATCAATTTGTACACTACCAGCTTTTAAACTATCTAAGTATGGAATGTTTTTAAAGCGTTTTGCAATAAAGTAAATGACAATACCGGCACCGAATAGAATAAGTAAGAGCCACATACTTTGACCGCTTTCGGAATTTAATCCGACGAAAACAGCGAGTAAAATCATTGTAACTAAGTCTGCAATAACAGCAACTAATAAAATGATTTGTCCGATTGCAGTTTTTCCTAGGTTGTTTTCTTTTAATGTTGGTACAACAACACCTAAAGAAATAGTTGAAATAATTAA
The DNA here is from genome assembly GCF_051916765.1 of Bacillus cereus group sp. MYBK15-3. Classification (NCBI taxonomy): domain Bacteria; kingdom Bacillati; phylum Bacillota; class Bacilli; order Caryophanales; family Bacillaceae; genus Bacillus; species Bacillus cereus group sp. MYBK15-3. The sequence goes on along the minus strand of NZ_JBQAHG010000008.1, from coordinate 23,954 downwards.
AGTCATGAACATTGCATTATCTACAAATCCTAGCCATACGAATAGTAATGATAGGGCATAAGATAAGATGAAAATAAATAAGAAGATAATGCTTGCTACTTGAAATGTATTTGGCTCATTAGTCGTATTTTTTTTCCCTTTTTGTTTAAAGATAGAAAAATCAATTTCTAAACCGCTTAAGAACATGAGGAAGATAAATCCTAATGTTGATAAAACTTGAAGCCATATATCTGGCTCAATAATATTAAACCCACTTTTACCTACAAAGATTCCTGCAATAATTTCTGCAACGACAACAGGAAGTGCTTTTAATTTAAAGCGTTGTAACAAAAGGGGAACGAAAAACGCGATTGCAACGACAACCATAAGTGATAGAACAGAAGTATGATGTTCCATTGCGTTCTCTCCCTTCAAATAAATATAGTACCTATTTAGCCATATAATAGGTAGAAAAGCAACGCATATGGATTCGATTTCATAAAGAAAGATTTTTCTTAACATTTGTCATAATAAGTATATTTTTCATGATTCTGTTGTTAATTCCGTAATGTGGATGTAATAGGGGAGGGGATAAAAAAAGACTGCTGAGGAATCTCAGCAGTCTTTTTCATGTACATTACATTGAGAAGAAGATCCATACAGTTAAACCAACTGTTGCAGTTGCAACGAAGAAACTGTATATCATTGTAAGAATTTGAACTCTTCCTTCTCCTTCTTTTAAATGCATGAACATAATTAATTGTAACAATGCTTGCGCAACAGCCATTATGATAATAGTTGTTAAGACTGTTGAAAGTGGCAATGTTGTGTAAAGTGCCACGTATAACGCTAGAAACGTTAATGCAAGCGATAAAATAAATCCGAAAACGTGTGACCAAGGGAATCCGCTATGCGCATGCCCGTTTGCTTGATTGTTGTTTTGAGCCATTTACGCCACCATCCCGTTCAAGTAAACTAGTGTGTAAATAAAGACCCAAACTAGATCAAGGAAATGCCAGTATAAGCTGATAATGAATACTTTACGAGCTGTAACTGGTGTTAAACCTCGTTTTAAAATTTGGATAATAACACAAGTTGCCCAAATGATACCGCCTGTTACGTGAGCTCCGTGCGTTCCAAGAAGAACGAAGAATCCAGATAAGAAAGCACTTGTTTGAATTGTTGCGCCTTCACCAATGTACATAATGAACTCTTCGATCTCAAAGAATAGGAAACCTGCACCTAAAAGTAATGTAAGGACGAACCATCCAAGCATCGCTTTTTGGTTATGCTTACGCATTTCATGAATTACGATACCGCATGTAAAACTACTTGTTAAAAGTAGTAATGTTTGAATTAAAAGCGTTTTAAGTTCAAACAATTGCGCTGGTGTTGGGCCATCTGCCGTACGACCAGCAAGGACTAGATAAGAGGCGAAAAGTGTTGCGAACAGCATAATTTCAGCCCCAAGAAAAATCCAGAATCCTAGGATATTCAATCTGCTTTGTTCGGATTGATATTCCAAAGGTAAGCTTTTATCTAAAGCCGCCATGTCATTTCACCTCTCATGCTATATGTTCTGTTTTTTTAATTTCATCAACACTGATATAGTAACCTTCATCATAATCGAATGAACGATAGATTAAGCAAGCTAAAATACCAACTCCACCGATTGCTGCAAGCCAGAACCAGCTAAATACTAATGCGAAACCTGCAAGACCGAAGAATCCAGACGCAATAATAGGCACACCAGAGTTACTTGGCATGTGAATTGGTTTGATATCTTCTGCTGCTGGTGTAACTGTTTCTCCGCGTTTTTTCATGTACCAGAAAGCATCAGCTTCTTTAATTTCAGGAAGCTTCGCGAAGTTGTAATGTTGTACAGGAGAGTGAGTTGCCCATTCAAGTGTACGACCATCCCATGGATCTCCAGTTGTGTCACGTTCACCGTGACGTGCACTCCAAATTACGTTGTAGCAAAGAAGTAGGAAGCCGATACCCATCATTACCGCACCAACAGATGCGATTTGGTTTAGCCATCCCCATCCAAGACTTTCAGAGTAAGTGTACATACGACGAGTCATACCGTCTAAACCTAAGAAGTACATTGGGAAGAAACAGATGTTGAATCCGCTCATAAAGATCCAGAATGTCCATTTACCTAGGCGTTCATTTAACATATGACCAGTCATTTTTGGATACCAGAATGTGAATCCAGCAAGCATAGCGAATACTGTACCTGCGATTAATACGTAGTGGAAGTGAGCGATTAGGAAGTAGCTGTTATGGTATTGATAATCAGCTGCTGCCATTCCAAGCATAACCCCTGTAACCCCACCGACTACGAAGTTTGGAATAAATGCCAATGACCAAAGCATTGGAACTGTAAAACGAATACGTCCTTTATACAGTGTAAACAACCAGTTAAAGATCTTAACCCCGGTTGGAATCGAAATCGCCATTGTCGAAATCGAGAAGAATGAGTTAACCGCTGGACCTGCACCCATCGTGAAGAAGTGGTGAAGCCATACGACGAAACTTAGTAAAGAAATTGCAACCATTGAGTATACCATCGCACTGTAACCGAATAGACGCTTACGTGAGAATGTACTAATGATTTCAGAGAAAATACCGAATGCCGGTAAAATAACGATATATACTTCAGGGTGACCCCATACCCAGAACAGGTTGGCCCATAACATCGGCATACCGCCGCTCGCCATCGTAAAGAAGTGAGCATCGAATAGACGGTCAAATGTCATTAATGCAAGAGCAACTGTTAATACTGGGAAAGCGAAAATAATGATAATTGTTGTAATTAAGATTGACCAAGTAAACATTGGCATTCTCATTAAAGTCATACCAGGTGTACGCATTTTTAAGATAGTAACAAGGAAGTTAATACCGGTCATTAGCGTACCGAGACCTGAAATCTGTAATGCAATTGCGTAGTAGTTATTTCCTACGCCCGAAGTAAACTCTGTACCTGCCATTGGGAAGTAAGAAGTCCACCCAGCGTCTGGAGAACCACCAATTACGAAAGCGATGTTGAATAACATTGCTCCGACAAAGAATAACCAGAAACTTAAAGCATTTAAGAACGGATATGCAACGTCACGAGCACCAATTTGTAATGGTACTACAAGGTTCATTAATCCCATAACGAATGGCATTGCCATGAAAAGAATCATTACTGTACCATGTGTTGTAAAGATCCCGTTATAGTGTTCAGCGTTTAAATAAGTTGTTTCTGGGAATGTTAATTGTGCACGGATCATTAAACCATCCATACCACCACGGAATAACATGATAACCGCAGAAATAATATACATAGCTCCGATTTTTTTATGGTCAACAGTTGTTAACCATTCGTCCCAAAGCCATTTCCATTTTTTATACTTTGTTAGTACGAAAATGATTGCTAATGTCACAAGAACGATAGAAGCGTCTGCACCGTAAATAATCGGGTCACCTGTGACAAAGAATTCATCAAGCTTCACTGTGTTCACTCCAATCTGTTGGAATAATAGCTATTATTTTTTGTTTTTGTAGTAGTTGTAATCACAATATTCAAGTGATTTTGGATCTACATAACTTAAGTGGTGACTAGAGAATGTCATACGACCAACTACACCAGGTTTAACAATTTCGTTGTACTTAGCTTCTGTTAGTTTAGGAGCAGTTTCTTGTACTTCTTTAACCCACTTGTCATATTTCTCTTTAGTTTTTGCTTCAACTTCGAACTCCATGTGTGTGAATCCTTCACCAGAGAAGTTCGCACTACGGCCTAGGTAAGAACCTGGCTTATCAGCTTGTAAATAAAGATCCATAATCATGCCATCCATTGTGTACTTCATACCACCAAGTTCTGGTACCCAGAAAGCATTCATTGGGCCGACAGAAGTCAGTTTGAATTGAATTGGTACACCAGCTGGGATGTTTAAATAGTTAACGGTTTCAATTTTTTCCTCTGGGTAACTGAATAACCATTTCCAGTTTGCAGATGTAACATAAATTTCAACTGGTTTAATATGTTTGGACTCTTTCGGAACCTCTTCCGAAGCATAAGTTGCTTTTACTGTTGGAATCGATAATGCGATAACGATAATAACAGGAACAAGCGTCCAAATAATTTCTAGTAATGTGTTACCGTGTTGTTCAGGTGGCTCATAGTCCATATTCTCTGGTTTTTCACGATAACGAATCAAGATGACTGTAAACAGAATGAATACAATTGCGATAATTAATGACATAAGCAAGAATGACCAAACAATTAAATCATACTGTGCTTTTGCAACAGGTCCTTGCGGATTTAATACTGCGAGTTTTTTATCACAGCCACCGAGGAACAGAAGTAATGATAACGGAAGAAGCGAAGCCAACTTCCAAAACGCTTTCTTTAGTTGCACGATTGAAAATCTCCTTTCTCCTTGGATTGAAACTATGCCAATAAAACAATATAAACCTATTAATTTATAGAAGGCAATAGTTTTTGATATATTGTTAAAAAATAGACACAAATGCACACTTTTTAAGGTGAATATCATTTGTAACTTGATTACATTGTAAACTATTTTCCAGAGAAAAACGTGATTGTGAAAATTTTAAGATAAATAAAGTTATACCAGGATATCCAAGAAATAGAAAAAAGCTATCTTATGATAAGAAAGATAGCTGAATATTTTGTATATTTAGTTTATTTCTCGTGTGACAGTTCGTGGCTGTTCAAGTGTGACAATTTTTTTATATTTAACTTGGTATAAAATGTAACAAATAATCATAAATGGAATGCCGCAATAAAGAGCAATTCTTTGATCTGGAATGAAAGCCAAACTAACAAATGTAATGAAATTGAGCGAGAACGCTACGATTGGAACGAGTGGATAGAGCGGTGTACGATATTTTAAATTATTTATGTCGCCACCATTTTTCACGAAATTTCTACGGAAGAAAAACTGTGAAGCGGCGATTGACATCCAAACTACAACGGCAGCCATTGCTGCAATAGATGTTAAAACTAGAAAGACAGTATCTGCCGCAAATACACTTGTTAGTAAGGACAGGCTAGCGAAAATTAGGCTGAAAATTAATGCATTTAGCGGTACACCTTTTTTAGTTAATTTCGTAAATGCTGGACTTGCCATTCCTTGTTTTGCCATCGCCCACAGCATACGAGAATTTGCGTATAGACCAGAGTTAGCAACGGATAATACAGCTGTAATAATAACAAAGTTCATAATGTCTGCTGCATATGGGACACCGGCTACATCAAATACAAGTACAAAGGGACTTTCGACTAGATTAGCCTCTTGCCATGGGAGTAAACCTACAACAACTGATATCGCTAAGACGAAGAAGAAGAGAGTTCGCCAAATTGTGTTTTTAATTGCTTTTGGAATTGTTTTTTCAGGATTTTCACTTTCGCCTGAAGCGATTCCAATTAATTCTGTTCCTTGGAAGGAGTAATTTACTGTAATCATCGTAAGAAGAACAGCTAATGCACCATTTGGAAATAGCCCGCCATTTTCAGTGAAATTATGAAGCATTGGAGCTGGCTTTCCATTAAAGTCTAGTAGACCGAACATAACAGCGCCGCCAAGTACGATGAAAATAACAATTGTTGCGACTTTTACACTTGCGAACCAAAACTCTGCTTCTGCATATGCTTTTGCTGATAAAGCGTTGACGAGGAAGAGTGCCGCTGCAAATGTAACGCACCAAATCCATGAAGAAACGTCTGGAAACCAGCGTTTCATTAAAATACTTACAGTTGTTAACTCTACGCCAACTGTAACAGCCCAATTTAACCAATACATCCAACCGACAACAAATCCAAAACCAGGTGAAATGAATTTGCTTGCATAACTTTGGAATGAACCTGCTTCTGGCATAGCAACGGATAATTCACCAAGACATAACATCGTTAAATACATAACAAATCCACCGACTAAAAATGCAAGAATAGCACCACCAGGTCCGGCATTATGGACAATTTGACCAGATCCCATAAATAGCCCGGTTCCGATAACACCGCCGAGTGCAATCATAAATAGGTGTCTACTTTTCATTGTTCGTTTTAAATCTGTTTGTTCAATTTGTTGATTCATATGCCCTCACCCCGTATTTTCTTGAATGTGTGAACTTCGTTTTATTCTGAGTTTTTAATCATTAGTGGGGGATGCAACACACACTCGGTTTATTTGCTATGAAATGAATGGAGTATGTAAAAAAAGAACTATGACTAAATACTCTAAGAATGTTTGTTAACATGGTGATATCTTCACTATGTTAACAATTTTGATTTTAGCAAAATATTCTGTAAATGTATATTTATTTTTCTTTTTATTAAAAATAATTAGAATTTTTATGATTCATTCTATGAGCGATAATTCACATGATCTTTCTAGCAAACTAGTAAGAAGAAGGGTACAATGATAAGAGTTATGTCTGTAAAATAATAATTAATGGAGTTTTGTTTATAATGAAAAAGTTAAAATATCTTTTTGTTTTTGGGATTATAATTGCTGCTGCGTTTTTTATAGGGAAAGATAAAATCATGCAAAAGGCGCAAGTTCTACGCCTAGAATTTCTATCTGAAATGAAAGAAGTAGCTATGATTGAAGATGTTCCGTTTATTAAACAATTACCAGAATTACCTCGAGGATGTGAAGTGACAAGTTTAGCTATGTTGCTGCAATATAAAGGTGTACAAGTAGATAAGATGCAACTTGCTAGCGAAATTCATCGTGTTCCATTTGAACAAAATGGTTTGCGTGGAAATCCTTACGAGGGATTTGTGGGAAATATTTATACAAAGGCAGAGCCTGGATATGGTGTGTACAATAAACCAATCTTTGATTTAGCAGAAAAATATGTTCCTGAAAAAGTAATTAATTTAACAGGTAGAGACATGCAAGATATATATAAAGTAATTAGTTCAGGCTCTCCGGTATGGGTCATTATTAATACGACGTTTAAGCCGCTAGCTGAAAGTAGTTTTGAAACATGGAATACGAGTTCAGGCGAAGTGAAAATTACATATTATGAGCATAGTGCAGTAGTAATTGGATATGATCAAAACTTTGTATATGTAAATGATCCTCTTAAAAATAATCCACGTTTGGCTGTTCCGCGAGCAGAATTTGAGAAAGCTTGGGAGCAAATGGGAAAACAAGCAATTACTATTTTATAATAATGAAAAAGTCATCTTTTGGATGGCTTTTTCTTTTTAGTCTATCATCACTGAAAATTCAGAACATTCTTTTAAAAGTTAACAATTCACGTTATAATAACATTTAACTTGGTGAAGAAGGGGAGAAGAGAAATGGATGTTGCAAAGGAACTTGTTTTGTTAAAAAATCAGTTAGTTGAGTGGAGAAGGCATTTTCATAAGTATCCAGAGTTATCTTTTCAAGAAGAAAAAACATCGCAGTTTGTGTTCGATATACTTCGGAAATTTCCATGTTTAGAAGTGTCACGACCGACTAAATATAGTGTGATGGCAAAGTTAGTAGGTAAACATCCGGGCAAAACAGTTGCGATTCGCGCCGATATGGATGCTCTTCCTATTCATGAAGAAAATGAGTTTGATTTTATTTCTACATATAAAGGTGTAATGCATGCATGTGGTCATGATGGACATATAGCGATATTACTTGGGGTTGTATATAAGTTAGTAGAAGAAAGAGAGAAGATTAAAGGGGAGATTCGTTTTCTATTCCAACATGCTGAAGAGAATTTTCCTGGTGGTGCAGAGGAGATGGTTGCTGCAGGTGTAATGGAAGGTGTGGATTATATTATTGGTGCTCACCTTTGGGCGTCGTTAGAGGTTGGGAAAATAGGTGTTATTTATGGTCCTGCAATGGCTGCACCGGATGTTTTTAAAATTAAGATAGAGGGAAAAGGTGGGCATGCTGGAATCCCTCATGAAACGGTGGATAGTATTGCAATCGGAACACAAGTCGTTTCGCAACTTCAGCAAATTGTATCTCGCCTCACGAATCCATTAGATTCTCTCGTAATATCTGTTACGCAATTTCATGCGGGGACAACTCATAATGTAATACCAGAGCAAGCCGAGATTGAAGGGACAGTGAGAAGTTTAAGACATGAATTACGAGGTGAAACAGAGAAGAAGATTGAGCGGATTGTGAAGCATATTACGGAATCTTACGGAGCGAAATATACATTTTCATATGAATATGGGTATCGACCAGTTGTAAATGACTATGAAGCTACAGAGCTTATTGAACAAACGGCCTTACAACTTTATGGAAGGGATAGAGTTGTTCGTTTACAGCCGACGATGGCTGGAGAAGATTTTTCAGCGTTTTTACAAAAGGCACCGGGGACATTCTTTTTTATCGGAGCGGGAAATAAAGAGAAAGGTATTATATATCCTCACCATCACCCTCGTTTTACGATTGACGAAGATGCATTACCGATTGGAGTGGAAGTCTTTGTATCAGCCATTATGAAATTTATAAGTAAAGGAGAATGAGATGAAGAAAATACACATTCTAGCGCTTATCCCAGTTCTTTGTTTAGTAGTTGGGCCAATATTTGCGAATTCAGTTACTCCTTACGTATTAGGGATGCCATTTTTATTATTTTGGGTATTATTATCAGTGTTTATTACATCTTTTTGTATGGGGCTTGTGTACGTGTTTGATCCTGCTAATAAGGAGGATGTAAAATGACTGCATTACTTATCATTATTTTATTTTTGTTTCTCGCACTATTTTTAGGGATTCGGGCACAACATGGAAAAGATATGAATTTAGAGCAATGGTCAGTTGGGGGAAGAGGGTTTGGCACTATTTTTGTTTTTCTCCTTATGGCAGGTGAAATTTATACGACGTTTACATTTTTGGGAGGAAGTGGCTGGGCGTATAGTAAAGGAGCACCTACCTTTTATATTTTAGGCTATGGCGCTTTAGCTTATCTTTTATCGTATTTTTTATTGCCACCGATTTGGAAGTATGCGAAAGAGCATAACCTTGTTTCACAGTCGGATTTTTTTGCGAAGAAATATAGAAGTAAAGCGCTTGGGATTATTGTTTCAATTGTTGGTGTTGTTTCCATCATCCCATATCTTGTTTTACAGTTAAAAGGACTGGGAATTATCGTTTCAGAAGCTTCTTACGGAAGGGTGTCACCTGTTGTTGCGGTTTGGATTGGTGCTATTGTTATAACTATATATGTAATGGTTTCAGGTATACATGGTTCGGCTTGGACGGCCGCTTTGAAGGATATTATGATACTGTTTATCGTTATGTTTTTAGGTATATATTTACCGTATCATTATTATGGAGGATTTCAGCCGATGTTTGAGGCTGTAGAGGCAGCGAAACCGGGATTTTTATCTTTACCTGAAGAAGGAATGAGTATTTCTTGGTTTGTTTCTACTATTATATTAACGGCCCTCGGTTTCTATATGTGGCCTCATACATTTGCTTCTGCTTTTTCTGCAAAAAATGAAAAAGTATTTCGTAAAAATGCAGCAATTATGCCATTGTATTCTTTAGTTTTACTTTTCGTATTTTTTGCAGGATTTGCTGCTATATTACAGGTTCCGGGATTAAAAGGAGGGGATGTAGACCTTTCATTGTTCAGACTTGCTCTTCAAACGTTTGACCCTTGGTTTATTGGAATTATTGGTAGTGCGGGAGTATTAACGGCATTGGTTCCGGGTTCGATGCTTGTTATGGCGGCTTCTACATTGTTAGCGAAAAATATTTATCGAACGATAGTTCCAGCTGCTTCAGATAGACAAGTTGCTAAGATGGCAAAATTATTTGTGCCTGTAGTAACGCTCGTGGCAGTTTTATTTACATTTAAAGGAGGAGAAACGATAGGAGCGCTTCTATTAATGGGATACAGTATCGTTACACAACTTTTCCCTGCACTTGTATGTAGTTTGTTTCCACGTCAAATTATTACGAAGCAAGGAGCTATTGCAGGAATGGGAGTTGGGCTATTAGTGGTCGCATATATTACCTTATCTGGTTCAACTATAGCCACGATGTTTCCGAGTTTCCCGCAGTATATAAAAGATTTGAATGTAGGTATAGTCGCATTGCTAATTAATATAATTGTGATGTTTGGAGTCAGTGGATTTACAAAAGGTGTATTTATAAAGAAAAACACTATAATAGTGGAAAAGTAATTCGTTTATCCCGCATTAACAAGCAGTAAGACCCCCACCTCAAAATTCAGCGGAAGCAAAGAAGTTAGGTGGGGGCCCTGCTGCCTGTAAAAGCCCGATTGGTGAGGGTTGATTAAAGTTTTACTTTATTAGAGCTATCTTTGAAAAGAGATAGCTCTTTTTTGTATATATTTTCTTCAATTAGCGGAATCTAACTAAAAACTTGTTGAAAAGGAAGTTAGGTGGGGAAATTGTTAGAGCTTGAAGGTAACTTATTTGAAGTTATGAAAGAAATTAGGGATGAGTTAGGTTCACCTAATGATTTAACAATTAGAGAAGTTGCTCTTGCTGGGAGTTTTACACGTTGTGCGGTTGTATTTTTATGTGGGTTAACAGACAAGGATAATGTTTATAAATATGTAGTTCGTACTCTTCAATATGAAGAAGTGCAAAATGAAGCGGCTGTCGTTCAGACGTTATTGGATCGTTTTATTTCTATTGCGGAAGTGGGTAAGAAGACAACATTTCCGGATATTATAAATGCGATTTTAGCGGGAGATACAGTTATATTAATTGATAATATTCAAACCGCTATCATTATTAATAGTAGGGCTTGGGAGAAGCGAAGTTTAGAACCACCAGTGACAGAAGATTTAATACGTGGACCGAGAGTTGGATTAAATGAAGATATTAATGTGAATAAAATGTTAATCCGACGCAGCTTACGCGATCCAAAGTTGAGGTTCCAATCTTATATTATGGGGAAGCGATCGCAGAAAGAAGTAACCCTAGTATATATAGAAGATATTATTAATCCTCACATTGTAAAAGAGTTAGATCGCCGTCTTCAATCAATAGTGACAGATGTCGTTTTGGAAACAGGTACGATTGAACAATTAATTCAGGATAATAATTTATCCCCATTTCCACAGTTTTTGAATACAGAGAGGCCTGATAATATTATAGCCTCATTAGCGAAAGGGAAGGCGGCCATTTTAGTAGACGGATCCCCGTTTGCTCTTATTGCACCACTTGTGTTTGTTGATATTTTTCAATCTGTAGAAGATCATTACGAGCGCTGGGTGATTGGAACGTTATTAAGATTTTTACGTATGGGTTCAGGCATAATTGCGGTTTTGTTACCAGCTATGTATGTAGCACTTGTATCTTATCATCAAGGACTTATTCCTTCTAAACTGGCTTATTCAATTGCAGGTGCGAGGGAAGGTGTTCCGTTCCCAGCATATATTGAAACGTTAATGATGGCCTTGACTATGGAATTAATACGAGAAGCTGGAATCCGATTGCCCAAACCAATGGGACAAACGATAGGGATTGTAGGAGGTCTTGTAATTGGAGAAGCTGCGGTAAATGCAGGGATTGTAAATCCGTTTTTAGTTATTATTATTGCAGTTACTGCGATTGCTACGTTCTCGCTTCCTGTATATAGTATTACGATTACGTTCCGGATTTTACTTTTCGTCTTTGTATTAGCTGCAACTGCTTTTGGGTTGTATGGGATCATTCTAGCTCTGATTGCACTTGCTGTTCATATTACAAATTTAACAAGTGTTGGTATACCGTATACAACTCCAATTGCTCCTGCATTTTATAAAGATTGGAAAGAAGAATTTATTCGCATACCAAAAGCGATGTTGAAAGATAGACCGGAGTACTTACAAACAAAAGATTCTACAATACGTCCAAAGGAGCGAAAATAATTGAAACCATTTGAGTATGGCGATGAAGAGATTGGATCTCGGGAAATTGGGTTTGCGGTATCATCGACCATTATTGGTATAGGGGCATTGTCTATGCCAAGAGATATTGCTAACCAAACTTTATTTTCGGACGGTTGGATTATTTTGCTTTTGGGTGGATTGATCTGTGCAGTTTTAGGTTGGTTTGTGACGAGAGTGGCTATCTTATTTCCGAAACAAAATTTTGTTCAATATACGAGTGCGCATTTGACGAAGCCTGTTGCATACACAATTAGTAGCATTTTAGTATTAACGTTCGCTGCTTTGACAGCATATGAATCGCGAATGATTTCAGTTATTTCTCAAACGTATTTATTTAGTGATACACCAATACAACTACTGTCTTTCTTCTTTTTATTAGTTGTTATTTATGGAATAGCAGGATCAAGAGCAGCCTTATTAAGGTTAAATGTTTTATTCTTACCTATTGTTTTAATTGCGATAGTACTTCTTTCTTTATTAAATATAAATTTAATGGAAATAAATAATTTACTACCAGCTTTTCAAACGAAAGTAAGTCAATATGCTGTTGGAGTTAAAAATTCTATTTTTACGTTTATTGGATTTGAAGTAGCTTTATTTTATGCGGTGTTGCTGAATGATAAGACAGCGAAAAAAGCGCCAATGGCAGTCGCGAAAGCGGTGATGGTAAACGTGCTGTCATACATTTTAATTTATGTAACTTGTATTAGTGTTTTTACGTATATGACAACACGTGGATTGACATATCCAACAATTGAATTAGGGAAAGAAATTGAAATTGGTGGAGGATTTTTAGAAAGGTTTGATGCGATTTTTTTTACGACTTGGATTATTACTATTTATAACACTACAGCAATGTATTATGACGTTGCATCTTTATTGTTTTGTGCTATGTTTCCGAAAGTGAAGAAACAAATTTTTATTTTCATAAGTGCCCCTATTATTTTTATGGTGAATATGATACCTAGTAGTTTGAATGCTTTATCAAGTTATGGGACTTATTTAGCTTGGATAGATATGGGGTTTGTTGTGTTAGCACCTTTGCTCGTTTTAATTGTATATAAAATAAAAAGAAGGAATGGTGGAAATGAAACACCTTCTTAAAATTATAATGGTTATGGCTTTAACTGGATTTATGAGTGGGTGTTCTGAGTTAGAAGAGATAGAAGAAAGAGGATTTGTAGTAGGAGCGGCTTACGATATTGTGAAGGAGAAGAAAGCGAATCCAATTATGAAAGGGACCTATCAGATGGTACTCCCCAGTAAATTGTCTCAACAGGGTGGACAAGGGGGTGGGGATAGCGAAAATTATATTAATGTTAGTGCAAAAGCAGATAGTGTATTTGAACAAATAAGAATAATCGCCAAAAAAATTAGTCGTACATTATTTTTCCCTCATATACAGGTGATTATTTTCTCTGAAGAATTACTTTCACATCCATACATTTTACAAAATACGTTAGATGTATATATTCGCGATCATGAGATGAGAAGAAATATTCGTTTGTTCGTTTCTAATAAAAATGCCGAAGCTATTTTAAAACAAAGTGCCAAGCCTGAAAATTTACCGGCGCAGTATATTGATATGTTAGCTGAACACCCTCCGAAAAATGCCCAAATGATTGAGGCTGCAAGAATTGGTGAGGTGCAGGAAAAGATGATCTCTAACCGAAGTTTTGTATTACCTATTCTGGAACTAACAAAACAAGGAGTACAAATGAACGGTGCAGCATTGTTTCGTGGAAAGGATAATAAGTGTGTAGGCAATTTGAGTGGGGAAGAAACAGTAGGGATGAATTATATAATAGGTAAAAAAATTGGAGGTTTTTTTACCATCCGTAAAAAGAATCAACTTATTACATATGAAATTCATAAGTTACGTCGAAAAATTAAAGTATCCACAACGAATGCTACAAAACCAAAGTTTGATATTCATTTATCTCTGGAAGGCACATTGGCTGAGTTGCATTTTAGTGATCATAAAAAGGTTTTGAATGAAAAGCGTTTAGAGAAGGATATATCGGAAGAAATGGAGAAGCGTATTCAAAAATCAATTAAACTTGTTCAAAAAAAATATAAGGTAGATGTACTAGAGTTAGGGGAAGTGTATAAGCGACATAATTATAAAGAGTGGAAAAAGGTAAGTAAGAATTGGGATCAAGGCGAAAATTACTTTAGTAATGCTGAAATTACTGTTCATGTTCATCCAACAATTGAACATTCAGGTTCAGCTTTACCGAAAAGAGTGAAATAAGGTGATGAAAGTTGTTTACTGGATTAGGAATTAGTTGCACGATATTAATGGCAGTTCTTCCAGGAACTATATATTTTATTCATAAAAAACTCACAACGTATGGAGCACAGCCGTGGAATACTGATGTGCAAAAAAAGAAACCTGAATAATTTCAGGTTTCTTTCGTGCAAAGCATATGTGAAGGGGGATACCTTCTATGTATGCTTTGCTTTATACAAGCCCTAACCAATGTACCAATTGTGTAGAGAGGAATGTAACAACAATGGCGATAACGGTAGGGATTGCAAACGATAAGAATGTCCATTTTGCACTTTTTGTTTCTTTGTATATATTAACAAGTGTTGTTCCACACGGGAAATGAAGAAGTGAGAACAACATTGTGTTTAACGCTGTTAACCAAGTCCAACCATTTTCTAGGAATAGATTTTTAATTTGATTAAAATCATCTATTTCAGTTAAAGCCCCAGTCGATAAGTAAGACATTAATAAAATTGGGATTACAATTTCATTAGCGGGTAGTCCAAGAATGAATGCAGCTAGAATAAACCCGTCAAGTCCTAACATTTTAGCAAATGGATCTAGGAAGTTTACAAAATACATAAGTAAGCTTGTGTCACCGATAAAAATGTTAGCAAGTAACCAAGTTAATGCAGCCGCAGGGGCAGCAACAACTATAGCTCGTTTTAAAACATAGATTGATTTATCGAGTGTTGCGCGAACAATTGTATTCCAAACTTTTGGCTTGCGGTACGGAGGTAACTCAAGTGTGTAGTGAGTTGGAACCCCTTTTAAGGCTGTTTTTGATAGTACCCAAGAAACGGTTAATGTCATAATAACACCAATTACAACCATTCCAACTACAACGCCAGCAGTAACCAATGTTTGCATACTGCCTGTATAACCAGCAGCCATAAATAGTGAAGCCATTAAAATTAACATAGGCCAGCGACCGTTACAAGGAACGAAGTTGTTCGTTAAAATTGCTAGCATACGTTCACGTGGTGATTCAATGATACGTGTTGACATAATGGCTGCTGCATTACAACCAAATCCCATTGCCATTGTTAAAGATTGTTTCCCGTGTGCGCCGGATCGTTTGAATAAGCGGTCCATATTAAACGCGACACGTGGTAAGTATCCGTAGTTTTCTAATAGCGCGAACATAGGGAAAAAGATTGCCATAGGTGGTAACATAACGCTAATAACAGCACCGATACCACGGAACAAACCAAGTATTAAAATGCCATGTAACCATTCAGGTGCATGTGCTGCTTGGAACCAAGATGTTAAATATCCTTCGGCCCATCCGAAGAATTCGGCAATCATATCAGATGGTACGTTAGCGCCTGCAATTGTAAGATAAAAAATAATAGATAAAATACCGAGCATAATTGGGAATCCCCAGATTGGAGATGTGAAAATTTTATCTAGTTTTTCGGAACGATATAATTTATCAGTATTTGTATATTGGATGGATTCTTTACATATGCTTGCGGATGTTCGGTAAATATCTCCGACTATATCATCTCGTATATCTTCTTTTGAAAGTGTTTGTGCATGTTGAATAATATAGTCTAATGGAAGAGCTTTACTGGCTGAGTGAGATTCCATTAATTACGACCTCCCTTACAAGTGGTTCATTATGGTGTTTTTGAAGTGTAGTTAAGAAATTTTTATCTCCATCTAATATACGTAACGCAATCCAACGTGCTGGATACGTATCACCGAACACTTTATAAATTTGTGGCTCTAATTCCTGAATCATATTTTCGATTTTTTCGCTGTAAGTAATTTTAATTGGTGTTGGAATTAGTTTTTTATTTGCTACTTTTGCAATAACATTTAGCAAATGACCAATACCTACTCGGTTACGTGCTGAAATTTTAACGACAGGTACACCAAGTGATTTTGCTAATTTCTTTTCATCGATAACAATCCCTTTTTTCTCGGCTTCATCAATTAAGTTAATGCAAATGACTACATTATTTGTCATCTCCATCACCTGGAGTGCTAAATTTAAATTTCTTTCCATAGCAGTTGCGTCTATAACAACTACAGTTACTTCTGGTTTTTCAAATATAATATAATCCCTTGCTACTTCTTCGTCTGCGGAATTTGAGTATAGTGAGTAAGTTCCAGGTAAATCTATTAATGTATAATTACTTCCGTTATGTTCATATTCTCCTTCAGCTTTTAAAACAGTTTTTCCCGTCCAGTTTCCAGTATGTTGTTTTAAGCCTGTTAAAGTATTAAATAATGTACTTTTCCCTGTATTCGGGTTACCAGCTAAAGCGATACGATGTTTGCTCATCTGAAATCATCTCCTATTAATACCCCGAAAATAAGGGAGCTTTCTTCTTTACGCAGTGCAATAGTTGTGTTGCTCACTTGATAAGCGACCGGATCTCCAAGTGGACTGCGTTGCAATACTTTAATCGTCGCCCCTGGGATAAATCCCAAGTCTAATAAGCGTCGTTTCATAGTTCCTTCTAATTGTATCTTCTCAATTTGTACAAACTCTCCTATTTTAAATTCGGAAAGTGGTTTTATATTAGCCGATACCATAAAAGTTACCTCATCTCTATATTTTTAGTTTGAGTTTAAAAAGTTTCCTTAGGTAAACTTTTTGTTAGTAATATAGTAGACTACATTGGATGATGCTGTCAATTGGTACTTTAAAAATATTCATTTAATTTTAGAATTGTTCCAATTTATTTAGTTGTACTAAAAAATATTACTGAAATTATTTTTAATGTGCATAAATTAGGTGTGTAAAAATTACAAAATACAGCGGAATTGTAAATGTAACTTTAATTAAAAGGGAAAAAGAGAGAAAAACATTTACATTGGATTTACATTGTTAAGAATAAATTTACATTACAGCTTAAATGGTGTGGATTTTGTTGGGTTCTTTAACTATAAATGTTGGGATTCCTAGTTTTTAAGGATTATTATCGTCATTTACTTAAAATTAAAAATTGCTTAACACTTACATAATATTATTGTCCTACAATGAATTTGTGTTCGAAAGAAGTAGACAAATGTGAAAAGTGATAATCCAAATGGGGGTACAAGACATGGTTATGAAAAAGGGTATTAAATTTTCTTTAGCAGCTTTAGTGGTAGCGGGTTCATTAGTGGGATGTGGAAAAGCAGAAGAGACATCAGGTAAAGATGCTAAAGGAAACGATAATGCAAAACAAGAATTGTCAGGTACGATAGCAGCTGCAGGCTCTACAGCACTTCAACCTCTTGCAGAGGAAGCCGGAAAGAAATTTATGGAGAAAAATTCAAACGTTTCTATTCAAGTGCAAGGTGGCGGTAGTGGAACTGGAATTAACCAAGTAGCTTCTGGTGCAGTCCAAATTGGTAACTCAGATGTTCCATCTGCAGATAAAATAAAAGATGCTAATAAGGCGAAAGAATTAGTAGATAACAAGGTAGCGGGTATTGCATTCGCACTTGTCGTAAATAAAGATGTAAAAGTTGATAACTTAACAGTACAACAAGTACAAGATATCTTCACTGGAAAAGTAACAAACTGGAAAGAAGTAGGCGGGAAAGATGAAAAAATCAACGTGATTAATCGTCCAGCTTCTTCTGGTACACGTGCTACATTTGAAAAAACAATTATGAAAGACGCGAAAATCAATGATGGAACTGGTACTACACAAGATTCTAACGGTGCAGTAGAACAAGCAATTAACTCTACTCCAGGTTCAGTAAGTTATTTAGCGATGTCTTACATGGTCGGCGAGAAAAAAGGTGCGCTACAAACAGTAAAAATTGATGGTGCTGAACCGAAAGTTGAAAACATTGCGTCTGGTAAATATCCATTTTGGTCTTACGAGTACATGGTAACAAAAGGTGAGGCAAAAGAAGCAACAAAAGCTTACATTGACTATGTAAAAGGTAAAGATTTTGAAAAGCAAGTAGAAGATATGGGTTATATTCCAATGTCTAAATTAAATAAGTAATAAAATTTATGGGGCTGGCTGCAAGGCCAGTCCTGTTCATTTCAATTTATGAAGTGGGGTCTGTCCTGTGATGAAGGGGAAAAAACAAATTAATTACGTAAAAAGTGAATATATAGGAAGATCACTTGTTACGTTTTGTGGTATTTTTATTGTTTTAATTACATTAGCTATTATTGCGTTTATTTGTGGTAAAGGTATTCAATCTTTTACACAAAGTGGTATCTCATTTACTGAGATGTTAACATCGACAAAATGGAATCCAAATGCTGATCAAGGATCCTTCGGGGCTTTAATTTTCATTGTAGGTTCAACGGTGGTTTCGTTAGGTGCGGTCATTATTAGTGCGCCAATTGCTATAGCTCTTGCTATATTCATGAATTTAATTTCGCCAAAGTTTGGAAATAAAGTATTGAAGCCTGTTTTAGAATTATTAGTTGGTATTCCTTCGGTTGTATACGGATTATTAGGGGTTACGATTTTAGTGCCGCTATTACGTGATTCGTTTGGGGGAGTGGGCTTTAGTTTAATTGCGGGTATTGTTGTATTAAGTATTATGATTTTGCCAACTATTGCTAGTATAGCTTCTGATGCAATACGTTCTGTTCCATTTGATTATTTAGAAGCTTCTTATGGTCTAGGGTCAACGAAATGGCAAGCGATTAGCCGAGTAATTGTTCCTGCTGCGAAGAAAGGGATTTTAACAGGTGTTGTTTTAGGTTTAGCGCGTGCTTTTGGCGAAGCGCTAGCGGTTCAAATGGTAATCGGGAATACGATTAAATTACCAGAAGGAATATACAGTCCGACAGCGACGTTAACTGGTATTTTAACAATGGACATGACAAATACATTAAACGGAACTGCTTGGAACAATGCGCTATGGACTTTAGCAATGATTTTACTTGTTATTTCATTCCTGTTTATTTTAGTAATTCGAGCGATTGGGCAAAGAGGTGAGCGATAATAATGAATGCAAGAACGGTAAATAAAGTTTGGACAGGTATCTTTTATACGATTGCAGCTTTAGTTGTAGCTTTGCTAGTGTTCTTAGTGTTTGAGATTTTACAAAAGGGATGGGGTTTTTGGGATCCTAATTTCTTGTTTGGAGAACCAAGCAATACAAGAGCTGGTGGTGGGATTGGTCCGCAGTTATTCAATTCCTTCTATATGCTTGTTATAACGCTTATTATATCTATTCCTCTTGGATTAGGTGCTGGAATATATTTAGCAGAGTATGCAAAGCAAGGACGTTTTTTAAACTTTGTTCGTTTATGTATCGAGACAATGGCATCTTTACCTTCTATTGTTGTTGGTTTATTCGGTTTGTTAGTGTTTGTTACAATGACTGGTTGGGGATATACAGTAATGGGTGGTGCCCTTGCTTTAACTATTTTAAACTTACCGGGCTTAACGCGTGTTTGTGAAAATGCGATTTCAGAAGTTCCTTCTAATGTGAAAGAGGCAAGTCTTGGGCTAGGTGCAACGAAGTGGCAAACGATCACTCGTATTATTATTCCGTCGTCATTACCACAAATCATTACAGGTGTTATTTTAGCTGCGGGTCGTATATTTGGTGAAGCAGCGGCATTAATTTATACAGCGGGTTTAACATCTCCGATTTTAAATTCAGCAGCGGACTTCTCAAGTCCTGCTCATCCTTTAAATCCATTTAGACCAGCTGAAACGTTAGCGGTTCACATTTGGAAGTTAAATTCTGAAGGAATTATCCCGGATGCGAAGTTAATTGCGACAAAATCTGCAGCTGTATTAATTATTATGGTATTACTATTCAATGTTATTTCACGCTTAGTAGCATCTATATTACACAAGCGCTTTACAGGAACGAAAAGAAAAAGTAAAACGACGAAAAAGGTAAAAGCGGCATAAATTATAAAGAAGAACTCTCTACTTATAAATAGGGGGTTCTTTTGTATTTTAATTATAGAAGGAAAGGGCGTAACGATTGTTGAATTTGTGATTAATTATATAGACGAACAGATGTAATTTAGATTGTGGATTCTAGTGAATCTCTAGAACGGTATGCGGAAAAAATGATGGATTATATAAGTAGGTAGAGAAAAAGGGTTATCTTCATTCGTGAAGATAACCCTTTTCTTTTAAATATCAGGTGTTTCTGTAGAAGTGCTTATTTTTCTACGGGAGCGTCTTTTTCTCCCGATTTTATCTAATAGTTCATACATAACTGGAACAACTACTAATGTAAGAAGAGTTGAGAATGCCAAACCACCGATGACAACGACGGCTAAACTTTTTGATACCATACTCCCTGCTTGGGATTGGCCAAATAGAAGTGGGAGCATAGCAACGATTGTTGTAATAGCTGTCATAATAATTGGGCGTAGTCTAGTAGAACCTGCTTCAAGTAAGGCTTCTCTTGTTTCCATTCCGTGTTCCCGATTTTGTTGGACTCTTTCTATTAATACAATAGCGTTTGTAACAACAATCCCGATTAACATTAATGCGCCGATTAAGGAATTTACATCAACAGGTGTTCCTGAAATGATTAATCCTAAAATACCGCCGACAGCAGCTAACGGTAAAGAGAATAGGATTGCAAAAGGAGCACGTGCTTGCCCGAAGGTGATAACCATAATTAAATATACAATCCCTATTGCAATCCCCATAATTTTGAATAAATCTGTAAAATTCTCTTGCATAGATTCAGTAGCTCCTGCGATATTTACTTTTGCACCACTAGGTAAATCTAAGTCAGTTATCGCTTTATTTACTGCTGTGTTTACTTTACTCAAATCTTCATTTGAAGCTTCGGCTGTAATTTGGATTGTTTCTTTTCCGTCTTTATGGAAAATTTCTGTTTGTGTTTGTTTTTCTGAAATAGTTGCGATGTCTTTTAAAGGTATTGGGCCATTAATAGGTGATAGTATGTTTGTATTTAAAATATCTTCTTGTTTATTAATGTTTTCTTTTTTGTGTTCTATCATAATAGTAGTTTTTTCATTATTAATTGTAATTTCGCCAATAGGTGATTTCTTCATAAGGAATGCTACTTGTTGCGCAGCTATTTCTGGTGTTAAACCTAGTTGTTCAGCCTTTGTTTGATCAATATGAATTTGCCATTCTTTCTTAGAGTCTTCTAAATTTGTTTTTACTTTAGAAAGATCATCCATGCTTTTTAGTTTTGTTTCAACGATAGTAGCCGCCTCTTTTAAATCCGCTTCGTTAGTAGCTGTTACGTTAAATTGTAAGTTATTGCCGCCGCCAGAGCTTGAATAACTTGTTTTTATATAATCAAGTTCAGCAGGCTCAAAAGTTTTATTTTCCTTTTTTAACTCTTTAATATATTGATCAATATCAGAACCTTTTTTAAAGACTACGAATATACTAACGAGGTTATTTTTAGTTGTTTGCCCCCATTGTGCATCTTCTGCGCTAGATCCCATTCGTAAAATAACGTCTGTTATATCCGAATTAGAAAGTAATTTCTTTTCAAAATCAAATGCTTTTTGTTTTTGAGATTCAGCATTATAATCGGCTGGAAATGTCATGTTAATAGATAACATTGTGTCGTCTTCAGATTTTATGTTTGCTTTCGGTAGTAATATATAGGCCGCAATTGATCCTGCAAATAATAAAAATGAAGTAAGTAGAATAATGAATTTATGAGAAAGAGCCCACTTTAATGTAGCGACATATCGTGATGAAGAACTTGGCTTTCGATGCTTTGTTTTTTTGAGTAGTAAAAAAGCCATAAGTGGAACAACTGTTAGTGCAACGATTAAGGATGATAGTATAGAATATACAACTGCTAATACCATAGGTAACATTAATTTTCCGATTGCTCCTGATACGAGGCCGATAGGTAAAAAAACAGCGACCGTTGTTAAAGTAGAAGAAGTAATTGCGACTGCGACTTCTTTCGTTGCATCGAGAATGATATCTTTAGAGAAAGAATCTTTTTGTAAACGGCGGAAAATATTCTCGATGACAACGATACTATCATCGACGAGACGCCCAACCGCAACAGCTAAACCACCGAGGGTTAAAATGTTAAGCGTAATGTTAGATTGATGTAGTAAAAAGAGTGTTAATAAAATAGATAATGGAATACTGACAACAGCGATGAGTGTTGTTCGGAAGTTACGTATAAAGATTAAGATAATTAGAGTTGCAGCGATTGCTCCAAGTATTACTTCTTTTCCCATGCTAGTAACAGCATTTTCAACTTGTTCATGGGTTGAAGCCAAAAGCTTAATAGAAAATTGATCTTTATATTCCTTATCTATCTCTTTAACTTTTTTATCAATCTCTTTTCCAATGGCAACTGCATTTTTACTCGGTTCTTTCATGATGATTAATCCTGTGCCTTCTTCTCCGTTTATATGTGAAATTGTATCGTAGTGTTGTTTAATTTCAATTTGAGCAATGTCTTGCAATTTCACTTGGGGTGCCACAGTGATGTTTTTAATGTCATTTACATTTTTTATGTCCCCAATGACGCGGAGGTTGTATTCTTCCTGATTAACAGTAATTGCCCCAGCTGGAGTAGAAGTTTCTTTTCCTTGTAAAACAGTTAGTACCTGCTGTGATGTTACGTTTTTGTTTTTTAATTGGTTCGGATCAAGTACGATAGATAATTCAGAGGTGGATTTTCCGAAAAACATAACGTTGGCAACACCATCAATGTTTTCGAGTTGTGGTACGATTTCTTTTTCAATTTGTTTTTCATCTGCTTTTGAAAAAACGTTTTGTTTCTGGATAGTAATTTGAGCGAGTGGAATCATAGAAGTGTTTAATTGACTAACTACGGGCTTGGTTACATCTTTAGGGAATTTAATTGTATTGACGGCTTTTTCGACTTCGCGTGCTGCATCTTTCATGTTTGCTTTTGATGTATACGTAATGTCGATACGTGATAATCCCTCGTATGTAGAAGAAGTAATGGTGTCGACGTGTTCTAAATTGCGAAATTGTTTTTCGAGAGGATCAGTTACATCCTTTGTCATCGTTTCAGCGTCGAGTCCTTGAGATAAGGTTGTGACGGTAATTGCCGGATTGTCGATACTTGGTAAAAATTCCATAGGTAATTTAGAGCCGGAATAAACACCGAGTATGGAAATGAGAAAGATCATGATGATAATGGCAGCTCGGTTTTTTAATGAAAACTTTGTTAACCTATCCATAAAATAATTCCTCCATTGGTTTATTTATAGTTGAGTGCGTCCTTTCTTACTATATAACAAAAAATGGATATTTTTCATTAATTAAATGTAAAAAAATTCTAACAATGCCCTTAAGTTTATATTAGGATTGGAATGTTGTTAATTTGTAGGGGGGAATTTTCGAATGAGAAGGAAGGGGATAATGCGCGCGAGTGGCTGTTTAATGTAGATGGGATTTTTTCTTACGGCTAATTTGTATAGTTATTTTATAGAAGGATAAT
The DNA here is from genome assembly GCF_051916765.1 of Bacillus cereus group sp. MYBK15-3. NCBI lineage: Bacteria > Bacillati > Bacillota > Bacilli > Caryophanales > Bacillaceae > Bacillus > Bacillus cereus group sp. MYBK15-3. The sequence goes on along the minus strand of NZ_JBQAHG010000008.1, from coordinate 436 downwards.
TATTATAAACCTTAATATAGAAGAGAATGAAAATTTGGGAAGGTATTGTGAAATTCAATTTAGTTGAATGAAGTGTAGTAATATACAATCAGAATAACTATTTTTAGTGGAGAGGATAATAGTTATTTCTATAGAAGAAAGTAGGGTAGATAATTTTTTTATATTTTTATAAAAAAACACTTGTTATTTAAAAGTTGTGATGGTATATTAATAAACGTCGCTGATGCGGAAACGCAGAAAACGACAAAAAAGAAATTTTAAAACTTAGTTGACATCGAAAAATGAAGATGTTAATATGATGAAGTCGCTTCTGAAGTGGCGGACAAGTTCTTTGAAAACTGAACGAAACAAACAACGTGAAACGTCAATTTTTATTTTAGATGCTAGACAAACTAACTTTATTGGAGAGTTTGATCCTGGCTCAGGATGAACGCTG
>NZ_JBQAHG010000007.1:0-212018 GCF_051916765.1 Bacillus cereus group sp. MYBK15-3 | reverse complement strand
GTTCATCCTGAGCCAGGATCAAACTCTCCAATAAAGTTAGTTTGTCTAGCATCTAAAATAAAAATTGACGTTTCACGTTGTTTGTTTCGTTCAGTTTTCAAAGAACTACTTAGTCGCTCATTCGCGACTTCCTTATGTTAACATCTTCATTTTTCAATGTCAACTAAGTTTTTCAATTTCTTTTTTGTCGTTTTCTGCGTTTCCGCATCAGCGACGGTTATTAATATATCATGCAGTATATACAGGGTCAATACTTTTTATAAAAAAATTTCACATCCCGTTAAAAACTTTAAAACCGCTGTAAAAATCATTATAGCGTCCATTCATTCTTCATGGTCCCCCTCCTATTCATTTCATATCTTATCCCTTTATCAATTTACATGAGAGTGAAAATTCTAAATTTTATGTTATATTATTAGTATAGGAGCGTGGTGAGAATGAGCATTAAGTATTCAAACAAAATCAATAAAATCCGGACCTTTGCATTAAGTTTAGTATTTATCGGCCTCTTCATTGCATACTTAGGTGTCTTTTTCCGCGAAAACATTATTATTATGACAACGTTTATGATGGTTGGCTTTTTAGCTGTTATCGCTAGCACTGTCGTTTACTTTTGGATTGGTATGTTATCTACTAAGACTATCCAAATTATTTGCCCAAGCTGTGATAAGCCAACAAAAATGCTCGGCCGTGTCGATGCATGTATGCACTGCAATCAACCTTTAACACTAGATCGAGATCTAGAAGGAAAAGAATTTGATGAAAAGTATAATAAGAAGAGTTATAAATCATAAGTATCAAGGGAAATACGAATTTGCAACACTACAAACGTTTCAACTCATTAAAAAGTTGATTTATTAAAAAATCAACTTTTTAATTGTTTTATTAAATTTATTACACCTATTTTTTCGAAATAACAGTAAACATCCCTGTCATATTAGGCGAATAATCTTTAAAATCATATTTTTCGTAGAATGATGTTTTACCTTGCGACGCAAACAAACCAATGAATGCTTTATCTGGAGCATTCTGATTTAAGTATTCTACTAAAGTATTCATTATTTTCTTTCCAATACCATTCTTTTGATACTCTGGATGAACCACTATATCTTGAATATAGAAATAGATAGCCCCATCACCAACAATTCTCCCCATGCCGATGATTTGATTATTATCCTTGACTGTTATACAGTAAATCGAATTTTGAAGTGATATTTCCGCCACCTCAAAGTTCATATAGTTAGTCCATCCCACAGAATCACATAAATATTTATATTCTTCCAATGTTGGAATGTTATTTTTAATCTCATATTTCTTCAAAATGTCCCCTCCCAGAATTCATTTCCACCAATACAAAGTAAATTCGACAAACTTTTATCTAACCCTCCTTACTAACTTAGCACTGTAAATCCCGATTAACCTCACGCTAATCCTTATATAATAAAGAAAGAGGCTGACGTATAGCCGTCAGCCTCTTTCTTTATTATATATTACGCCTTATGACACTCTGGACAAACGCCATAAATTTCTAAGCGATGACTATTGATAACGAAGCCTGTCGTTTTCGCAGCTTCCTCTTCCAGCTTTTCCAAGCCTCCATAAGGAAAATCAACAATCTTACCACATTTTTCGCAAATCACATGATAATGTTGACTTGTAACATAATCAAATCTACTTGAAGCGTCTCCATAAGTTAATTCCTTTACAAGTCCAACCTCTTTAAACACACGTAAGTTATTATAGACAGTTGCAACACTCATATTTGGAAACTTACCTTCTAATGCTTTATAAATATCATCCGCTGTTGGGTGCGTCATTGATTCCACAAGGTACTCTAAAATAGCATGACGCTGTGGAGTAATGCGTACACCCGTATTTTTCAGCATTTCTAGCGCTTCTTTTAATTCTTCTTTGACCACCGTCATGCACCCCGATTCTATACGGATTATTATTTTATAATTCTTATAAAGAGTGTACTCCTTTTCTTATAAATCGTCAATATTTCTACTATAAGTATGTAGTTTATTTTTATATTCAGGACTTGTTTTTATGTATCTTTCCCTTTTTTCTTCATATATTCCATAGAAAAAAGTGCGACATAATCGCACTTGGAATACTATCATCTGAGGAGGTATGCCCTACACTTCCACTTTATGTAAGGCAGTAAAATATGTATAGACACTTGCCTTGTTTCTACATATTTTATCCCCAATGTAGATTTATTTTATATAAGAAAGAACATCCTCAATATGTCCTTTCACTTTCACTTTACGCCACTCTTTTACAAGTTCACCGTCTTTATTAATAAGGAATGTAGAACGCTCGATTCCCATATACTCTTTCCCAAAGTTCTTTTTTAACTTCCAAACATCGTATAACTCTGCTACTTTATGATCTTCATCTACTAAAAGTGTAAATGGCAATTCATGTTTCTCAATGAATTTCAAATGTCTATTCGCTGAATCAGGACTTACTCCAAGAATAACCGTATCCTTCTCTTGAAATACTCCATACGCATCACGAAAATCACATGCTTCAGTTGTACATCCTGGCGTCATATCTTTCGGATAAAAATAGAGAACTACATTTTTACCGCGGAAATCAGCTAGGCGAACTTCTTCTCCGTTACTTCCCTCTAATGTGAATTCTGGTGCCATTTCTCCTACTGTAATCATAGTTATCACTCCTACTCTTTTCCTTTACTATAACAAATGCTTCCTTATTTTTCATTGTCTATTACAGACCTCATCACAAAAGCAAAAGGGAGTGTATATCCAATTAGCGCTTCTGCGATTGCAATCCATCGCCCAATTCCAATCGGAGATATGTCACCATATCCAACAGACAATAAAGTAACTGCGCTAAAATATAAACAAACTTCGACGAGTTGAAAAGAATGAGCGTTCAAACTTTCTCCGTCCTCTTTCAAAACTGCGAAACCCATTTCCTCTAATACAACGTAACTTAATCCAAATGCGATTAGTACTGTTGTATAGATTAAAAATAATGTGGCCAAATTATAGAGCGAAAAAAAACGCGTTGAATCCGAATAGGAACTCCATAATAATTGGACACTTTTCAAAATAGCGATTGCTGCAATTAATAGAATAAATCCCCATAACATGTCCTCCACCTCATTTTATATGTATGAGGTGGAGAACTGATTTATCCCTTAGAAACGAACAAGCTTCTATAATTAATTACCCGCGCCACGATACCTTTTTACCCCTTGGTTCCAGAGGGTGATTGCAATCGTAAAACAGATAATACCAACCATTGGCGTCGCAAATGCATAACTATTCCATTCTGTTTTTCTTAAAAAGTATGCCCCTGGATATACTCCAACAAATGCAAACGGTAAAACAAACGTTAAAATGAAACGAATTACACGATTATAAATATTAACAGGATAGCGCCCGTAATTACCTATGTTATACATAAGAGGCATAATTGAACTTTTCGCATCCGACCAAAAACCAAGGCTCGCCAGCGTAACAAATATCCCTCCATATACAAGTGCTCCTCCTCCTACCATCAATATAAATAAGAAGAAATCATACCAGTAAAAAGATAATTGTAACTCCACAGCTGCATATCCCATTACAACAATCCCTGTAATAGCTCCAATTAAAGATTCAAGTTCCATTCTTTCTAATATAATTTGAAATAGGCTATGGATCGGTCGCGTTAATACACGATCCATCTCCCCTTTAATAATGTATCGATCATTAAAATCCCATATATTAAAGAAAGCTGAAAAGATGGCAAATGGTACTAAAAAGAAACCATAAATAAAGATTACCTCTTCTCGACTCCATCCCTTCAATGCTTGTGTATGCCCAAATACAACGAGAATAAATATTAAATTAACTGCTTGAAGCGATAAATCAGAAAGTAAACCAACGATAAAATCGCCTCGATACTCCAATTTCGTTTTTATATATTGACTTGCATATTGTAAAAATAAGTTTATATATAGCATCTCATCATCCCCCTTGTACAATTAGACGTTTTCTCGCCGTTCTCCACATGAGTACAATTGGAATAATAAGTACAATCGCCCAAATCACTTGAAATACTAAAGCCTCATACAACTTACTCCCCTGTATACCTTCAGAAAAAATCATACTTGGAATATAACTAATAGCCTGAAACGGTAAAAACATCATTGCTTTTTGGGCCCATAACGGATAAAAACTAATTGGTAATAATAGACCTGAAAATAAATCAATAACAACGCGTTTTGCATACATAATTCCACTATTATTAAATAGGAAAAACGTAAGCATTCCCGTCATTAAATTAATTTGTGTATTAATAATAAAGCTAAATATTAAAGATAAGAAGAAATATAACCAAGTTTGAAAATTCGTTGTAATTTGCAACGAAAATAATAACGTAACGATAACCATGCCTGGAATGGAAAAGAAGGCAAAACGGAATATTCCCTCGCCAAGACCTTGCATAACTTTCATTCCCAAATAGTTATACGGACGAATTAATTCTACAGCCACACGTCCTTCTTGAATCTCCATCGCAATTTCCCTATCTATATTATTAAAATAGAAGGCACGTGCCATCCACGCGATTGCGATATACGTGGTCATTTGCGAAATAGATAAACTTTCAATATTCTCTTTTCCGCTATAAATTGCTTGCCATAAAAAATAGTAAGCACCGATATTAATCGTATAAATTAAAATCCCGCTATAGTAATTTGTACGATACGCAAGCATCATTAAAAAGCGAATTCGAATCATTTCAATATACTTACCCATGCGTAATACCTTCTTCATAAATGTTACGAATAATTTCCTCTGTAGACACTTCGTTAATTTTTAAATCTTTAATTTGAAATGCTTGTACTACTTTAGAAATAAGCATTGAAATAATAACTTCTTCATTCGGAATTTTTGCAACCCATGCATTTTCCTCTTTCGCTTTCGACCAAACAACATGATTATCTGGCATAACCATTGATAAAGCCTGATAGGAAACTGGTGCAACAAACTGAAAGTGAATTTCCTTCTCTGCTCCCCACTGCGTACGAAGATTACTTAAAGAACCGTCATACATAATATTCCCTTCATCCAGCATGATAACGCGCTCACATAAAGCTTCAATATCAGTAATATCGTGTGTTGTTAATAAAATTGTTGTTTTATAACGTTCATTCATTTCTTTTAAAAATTCACGTATTTTCAATTTCACAAGTACATCTAACCCAATTGTTGGCTCATCTAAAAATAATAACGGTGGATTATGAATTAAGGCTGCCGCTAATTCACAACGCATCCTTTGACCAAGAGATAATTTTCGAACTGGTTTATCTAATAAAGGCCCTATATCTAACGTTTCAATTACGTGCTCCATATGCTCCTTATACTGAGCGTCTGATACACCGTACACTTTCTTTAATAAACGAAACGATTCTTGTACTGCAATATCCCACCAAAGTTGCGAACGCTGTCCAAAAACAACACCAATTGTTCTTACAAATTCTTCTCTTTGTTTATGTGGGTTCATTCCATTTACTGTGATTTGCCCTGATGTCGGAGTTAAAATCCCCGTAAGCATTTTAATTGTTGTTGATTTACCAGCACCGTTCTCACCGATATAACCAACCATTTCACCTTGCTTTACAGTAAAAGATACATCATTTACTGCTGGTACTATTTTATAATTACGATTTAATAAATCGCGAAATGCACCCTTTAAGCCCGGACGACTTGAATAGGCTGTAAACTCTTTACGTAACCCTTGTACCTCAATTACCGATTTCATAATCGGACCCCCCTCCTAAATGTCACAACGAATAGTTTACCCAACTGCCTGCGCTATCACAAACAATACGTCTTTTCAAAAAACATGTTAGAATAATACATAGATTTTTGTAAGGAGATGAATTGTAGTGAAATTCACAAAGTCAGAAGCATTACATAAAGAAGCTTTAGAGCATATCGTTGGCGGTGTTAATAGTCCTTCTCGTTCTTTTAAAGCAGTTGGCGGCGGCGCTCCTGTTGCTATGGAACGTGGGAAAGGCGCTTATTTCTGGGATGTAGACGGAAATAAATATATCGATTATTTAGCAGCATACGGTCCTATTATTACTGGACATGCTCATCCGCATATAACAAAAGCAATTACAACAGCTGCTGAAAATGGGGTACTTTATGGAACACCAACAGCGCTAGAGGTAAAATTCGCAAAAATGTTAAAAGAAGCAATGCCTGCATTAGATAAAGTCCGTTTTGTAAACTCTGGTACAGAAGCAGTGATGACAACGATTCGTGTTGCTCGTGCTTATACAGGCCGCACAAAGATCATGAAATTCGCTGGTTGTTACCACGGTCATTCTGATTTAGTACTTGTGGCAGCTGGATCTGGTCCTTCTACTTTAGGAACTCCTGACTCAGCTGGCGTACCACAAAGTATTGCACAAGAAGTTATTACCGTTCCATTTAATAATGTAGAAACTTTAAAAGAGGCTTTAGATAAATGGGGTCATGAAGTAGCAGCTATCCTTGTAGAACCAATCGTTGGAAACTTCGGTATTGTAGAGCCTAAACCAGGATTCCTTGAAAAAGTGAATGAACTTGTTCACGAAGCTGGCGCACTAGTAATTTATGATGAAGTTATTACTGCTTTCCGCTTTATGTACGGTGGTGCTCAAGACTTACTTGGTGTGACACCTGACTTAACAGCGCTTGGTAAAGTTATTGGCGGCGGCTTACCAATCGGTGCTTACGGTGGTAAGAAAGAAATTATGGAACAAGTTGCTCCGCTTGGACCTGCATACCAAGCTGGTACAATGGCAGGAAACCCTGCTTCTATGGCATCAGGTATCGCTTGTCTAGAAGTACTTCAACAAGCAGGGCTTTATGAGAAATTAGATGAACTTGGTGCAATGCTTGAAAAAGGAATTTTAGAGCAAGCAGCGAAACATAATATCGACATTACATTAAACCGTCTAAAAGGGGCTTTAACTGTATACTTCACAACAAACACAATTGAAGATTACGATGCCGCACAAGATACAGACGGTGAAATGTTCGGTAAATTCTTCAAGCTTATGCTTCAAGAAGGAGTTAACTTAGCACCTTCTAAATACGAGGCATGGTTCTTAACTACAGAACATACAAAAGAAGATATTGAATATACAATCGAAGCTGTCGGCAGAGCATTTGCTGCCCTAGCAGACAATAAATAATCCCGTCATTAAAAGGAAAAAAGAAAGCTCACCTTTCTTTTTTCCTTTTTTCTATTTCATAAATTCCGTATTAATAGTATAATTATTCATAATTATCTGTTTTATATTCTTTTACAGCATTACTATCTCTGTGTACAAGGTGATTCGCACCTTAAATAGTAAGATTATTCTAACTTTTACAAGAGGGGGGATTGACGGATGCTCAATAAAAAAAATACATGGACACCGTCTTTATTTCGAGATTATAGAAATGCAGAACATGATGCGTGTGGAATCGTTTCCGTTATGGAGAAACGAAAAATTGCTACAAAAGAAAACATTGACCTTTGCATACAATCACTCGTCAAAATGAATCATAGAGCTGGTTTCATTAATGGTGAGGGCGATGGCATCGGCATTCACATTGATATACCAAAAACGCTTTGGAATGAAAAACTAAAAAGTAGCGGATATAATCCAACGATTGTGGATCATCCCCACTTTATCGTTGGACATTTTTTTCTAAATAAAAAAGAAGACATTACTGCCTTAAAAGATTATATTCGTACGCAATTAAACAACAAAAACTTTACTATCATTTTCGAAAGTGATGATGTAACAAACTCAGATGCACTCGGTCCACTTGGTAAACAAGAAGAACCTTTATTTTGGCAAGTTGCCCTTATCGCAGAAAACGAAATTACAAATATTGAGCAAACATTATTTTCTGTCACAATAAAAATAGAGGAAAACGAAGCAATTCATGTTGCTTCATTAAGTCGTAATCATGTTGTATATAAAGTTCTAGGTGCTGGTGATACGCTTGTTGCCTACTATAATGATTTACAACATCCGCTTATCGCTTCAACTATGACATTAGGACATAACCGCTACTCTACTAATACATTATCTAATTTTTTTCGTGTACAACCATTTAGCATTCTCGGACATAATGGTGAAATTAACACAATTGCGAAATTACGCGATCAAGCTGAAATGATTGATGTACCACTTACTGCAGGAGGCAGTGACTCTCAAGATTTAAACCGCACCTTAGAAACCCTACTTGTTCAATACAACTACAGCTTATTTGAAGCAATGGAAATTCTATTCCCACCAATTATTAATGAAATTAAACTTTATGAAACACCTTTACAAGATTTATATACGTATATACGTGAAGCGTGGGGACATTTTGCCCAAGGACCAGCTGGCATCATTTCCCGTTTTAAAGATGAAGCTGTTTTCAGCGTTGATTCCCTTGGATTACGCCCAGTATGGAAAGTAGAGACAGAGAGCTCTTATATTTTCTCTTCTGAACCTGGAGTTGTATCACCAACTAAATATGTAGCAGAACCAAAACCACTCGCTCCTGGAGAAAAAGTCGGATTAAAATGGAATGAACAAGATGAACTTGTTCTTTATGAATATGACAAATATCAAATCCAAGTATATAACCGTTTTAAAAAGCGAATTGATACTACCAATTACCATTTAAATTTATCTATCCCTGAAACGAAAAAAATCCAAGGGCTATGTGATTCTGTTCAAGTTGAAACGAAACAATACGTCGCTTTCGGATGGGACCGAGAACATATTCAACTCCTTGAACAGATGGCAACAAAAGGCGTTGAGCCAATACGCTCACTTGGGCATGACTCACCACTTGCCGCACTTGATACTGATAGACGAAATATCGCTGACTTCATTAAAGAAAGTGTAGCTGTTGTTACAAACCCTGCAATTGACCGTGACCGTGAAATTGAACACTTCTCTACACGTACTGTACTTGGAGAGCGTCCAAGTTTATTAAGCGGCGCAAAACGGCCATTTGTAGTTGAAATGCTTTCACCAATTATTTTAGAAGGCAGCGTGGCACAACCTATTGCAGAGGAATTACACACAATTACGTACGAACAACTCATAGAGCTATTTAAAACTCATAACTCTATCGCCACAATCTCTGCTACATTCAGCTCGTCAGAAACTCTACAATGTGCATTAAGCCGCATTAGTTCTGAAGCGATAGCTGCTGTTAACAATGGTGCTTCCCTACTAGTATTAGATGACGCAAAAGCCCATCTAAATGAGCGATTGTGGATTGATCCACATTTAGTTACTGCTAAAGTACATCAAGCATTAAGTGAAAATAAATTACGCCGCAATTGTTCTCTCGTTATACGTTCTGGTGCCCTTCGCTCCTTACATGACATTGTCACGCTATATGGATTAGGAGCAGATGGTATTAATCCATATTTATTATTCGCGACTGTAAATGACGGAACAAAAACACCAATTACGAATCTGTATAATGCACTTAATAAAGGATTAGAAAAAGTCATTTCAACAATTGGAATTCATGAGTTACGTGGTTACGGACGTCTCTATTCATCTATTGGGTTACATGAAGAAATCGCAAATATATTACAGATTACAAATTTCTTCGGTTCAAATGATTTAGCTTTTTCACTTGAATCACTTGTTGAAGATGCAAAAATGCGAGCGGATGATTATAACAATCCTAAAATTAGAATGCGAAAATCATTTCATATATTCCCGCGAATTTGGAAAGCAATCGGCGATGTTGCAAAAGGAAATTCTTATGATGATTACCGTGACAAGTTAAGTGAACTAGAAGAGAATAATCCCATCGCAATCAGACACCTTGTTCAAACGAAACAAACAAAACATGTCGTTCCAACTGAAGAAGTATCTATCGGCATTAAAAACCATGATTTTCCATTTATTATTAGTTCTATGTCATTTGGTTCTCAAAACGAAATTGCCTTTCGCGCATATGCAGAAGCGGCCGATCAGCTAAATATGATTAGCTTGAACGGTGAAGGCGGCGAAATTAAAGATATGATTGGAAAATATCCACATACACGTGGACAACAAGTGGCATCTGGGCGATTTGGAGTAAATGCCGAACTACTAAACTCATCGAACTTAATTGAAATCAAAATTGGTCAAGGCGCAAAGCCTGGGGAAGGTGGGCATTTACCTGGTTCAAAAGTAACAGCCAAAATCGCTGAAGCACGTAATGCGACAATTGGCTCAGATTTAATTTCACCTTCTAATAACCATGATATTTATTCAATTGAAGATTTAGCTCAAATGATTACGGAAATTAAAACAGCTAATCAACTTGCCAAAGTAGCCGTGAAAGTCCCTGTCGTTCCTAATATCGGAACAATTGCTGTCGGTATCGCCAAAGCTGGTGCTGATTTTATTAACATTAGCGGATTCGATGGCGGAACAGGTGCTGCACGTATTCACGCCTTGCAACATGTAGGTCTTCCTGTAGAAATTGGTGTTAAAGCCGCTCACAACGCTTTATTAGAAGCGAGCATGAGACATAAAGTAGAGATTTGGGCAGATGGTGGTATTCGAAGTGTAAATGATGCCTTGAAAATCATGCTTCTCGGAGCAAACCGTATTGGATTTGGCACACTATCAATGATTGCAATCGGCTGCACTACTTGCCGTGGGTGTCATCTAGATACTTGCCATGTCGGAATTGCAACACAAATCGAGTCTGAAGCACAAGCAAAGGAACATGGGTTACGCCGCTTCGTCCCACGCGAATTAGAAAGCGCAGTTACTGGCCTGCTAAATTTATTCACCTCTTTCGGTATAGAACTAAAACGATTAACAGGACAGCTTGGGTATACAAATTTACAAGCAATTGTTGGGCGTTCTGATTTATTAGAGCAAGTTCGAGGCGAAAATTTATTAAACTTACGTAATTTATTACAAATAATAGAACATCCATCTGTTACAACAACAGATGGTGTACCAGAAAAACAATTTAAGACAGTTCATTCCGCTGACTCAAAAGAATTAGTAGGCGTTGGTGTAGAGCAACGCGTTATGGGTGGTCTAGAATCATGTTATCGCGTTCGCAGTAAACTATATGAAGCTACTCAACTTGAACCACTTACATTAAAGTATACGAATGGTTCTATTCCCGGAAATGGGTTAGGCGCTTACAATAGTGAAAATTTATTTATACACGTAAATGGCGGCGCACAAGATGGCATTGGTAAAACTTCCTTTGGTGGTGGGATTTATATAACGAAATCAAAAGGAAAAGACGGAGTATATTATAACGGTTCTGTCGGAAAAGGATTTGGATATGGTGCACAAAAAGGGGCACTATACGTGCAAGGGAACGCTGATGCTCGCGCTGGCATTCGCCTTTCTGGGGCAGACATGATAATTGGAGGTAGAATAACAAAACCACTCCGTGAAAAAGAGCAAGGAAATATAGGGGCATACTCCAATATTAAAGGTTTTGCTTTTGAATATATGACAAATGGGCGAGCGCTTGTTTTAGGTGACCCTGGTCCATGGATTTGCGCTGGCATGACTGGCGGTGTTGTTTATTTGCGTCATGATTCAAACTTAGGCCTAACAGAACAGGCCTTAAAAAGAAGAATTGCAAAAGGGGCAAATGTTACATTACAACCAATTAGTAAAAATGGTTTGAAAGATGTAACTGAATTATTGCTAGACTATATTCGTGTACTAAACGAACATGAGCAATATGAGGAAGTTGCTTTATTAACAGCATTATTAGATGATATACAGAACCAGTTTTTTGAGATTATCCCGAAAAAAGAACAGGCAGACCCATCTATCTCAACAGAGTAAAATGAGTAATTTTCATTATTAAGAAAAAATTGACGAAGTACGCTTCTCATAGTAATCTATAGTAACAATTTGAGACCTGCTGAAATTCAGCAGGTTTTTTTACTAAAAACTGATGTTTAAAAGGAATTAGGAAAAATTATAAAGTGAAACTTTAATTAGCCCACACCAATCGAGCGTTTACCGGCATCTAGCTTCTAATTTTTGAGGCAGGAATCTTACTACTCACAATTAGCGGGATAAAATGAACACTAATTTCTTTTAACGTCACTAAAATATCACTTGCTAACATATTGTAATGAATGTATAGTATCATGTTGTACATTCATTATGACAAGAGAAAGGATCTTATTAAGGGTATGAAACTTGGTGCTCGCATTTTAAAAACGGGTATTGCCATCACGTTAGCTTTATTTGCTTGTATTTTACTTCAATTACCGAGTCCGGTATTTGCGGGAATTTCAGCTATCTTTGCTGTTCAACCGTCTGTATACCGTTCTTATTTAACAGCACTTGAACAAATTCAAGCAAATGTAATTGGTGCGATATTTGCTATCGCATTTGCTACTGCTTTTGGACATAATCCTTTTATTATTGGATTAACATGTATATTAGTAATTGCTCTTACATTACAATTACGATTAGAAAACACAATATCAATTGCTTTAGTAACAGTTATCGCCATTATGGAGTATCAAGGCGAAGATTTCTTTAGTTTTGCCTTACTTCGATTTGCGACGATTATGATTGGTATTATTGCGGCTTCACTTGTAAATTTAGTATTTATGCCGCCAAAATATGAAACAAAACTTTATCATCGTATCGTTGATAATACAGAAGAAATTGTAAAATGGATTCGAATGAATAGCAGGCAGGCTTCTGATTTTACAACGCTAAAAACTGATATTGATCGTATGAAAGAAAAAATGATCAAACTAAATCATTACTATTTGCTGTATAAAGAAGAAAGAAGCTATACGAAAAAAGTAAAGTTCGCAAAAATTCGTAAGCTCGTTTTATTCAGACAAATGTTAGCGACAACAAGCCGTGCTTTAAGTACGTTAAAATCATTACACCGTACTGAAAATGAACTGCGCTATATGCCAGAAGAATTTCAGGAATCTATCCAAAACGAACTTGACTCATTAACGCATTATCATGAACAAGTTTTATTAAAATTTATTGGTAAAGCAAAAAAACAACAATCAGTTGAAATGCTTGATGAAGTTGAAACAGGTAAACAAGAATTAATTGATATCTTTATGGAATATCAAAATAAAGACGATGAAGAAGCATATAAAACATGGTTACATCTCTTCCCTCTTATTTCTTCCATCATTAACTATAGTGAAGAAGTAGAGCATTTAGATTTGCTTGTAGATAGCTTCTACACATATCATAAACCAGAAAAAGAACTCCAAATCGATGATAAAAAAGAAGACGAATAAAAAAACAGCTCCTTTTATGCTAAAGGAGCTGTTTCTGTTATATGTTGAAGTTGATATAAATTGTAATAAAATCCTCTTTTTCGCATTAACTCTTCATGAGAACCAGTCTCTTTAATCTCACCGTCTTCAATGTAAATAATCGTATCAACATGTGTAATCGTCGCTAATCGATGTGCAATTATAATCGTTGTCCGGTCAGCAGCTAACGTCTGAAGCGCCTCTTGAATATACCTTTCATTTTCTAAATCTAATGCTGAAGTTGCTTCATCTAATATAAGTACCGACGGATTCTTTAGAAACACTCGTGCAATTGCCACGCGTTGTCTTTGCCCGCCTGATAGCTTCACACCACGTTCTCCAACGACAGTATTATAACCATCTGGTAAGTCTATAATAAAATCATGAATTTGCGCAGCTTTGGCAGCTGCAATCACTTCTTTCTCTGTAGCTTTCGGATTTCCATATAAAATATTAGCTCCAATTGTATCGCTAAACAATAAATTATCCTGCAGTACAATTCCAATATGACTACGCAAATTTCTCATATTGTACTTTCTTACATCTATGCCATCTACATAAACCGCGCCTTCAGAAACATCATAGAAACGCGGGATTAAACTAGCAAGAGATGACTTTCCTCCCCCACTCGCTCCTACAAGCGCTACTTTCTCTCCAGGCTGCATAGTTAATGACAAGTTGTGTAATATCTCTTTTTCATCTGCATTATAACGAAAAGAAACATTTTCAAATACAATTTCTCCATTTAATTTTTTCGTTTGTACCGCATTTGGTACATTAACAATATCGTATTTTTCATCTAACAGTTCAAACACACGGTCCATCGATGCAAAAGATTGTGTTAATGTTGTAGATGAATTAACAAGGCGGCGAAGCGGACTATATAAACTATCCATATATCCAACAAAAGCTACCATCGTTCCTAGCGTTAACTGCCCTTGAATTACTTCATATGCTGCAAAACCAATCACAAGTAACGGACCTAAATCGGTTAACGTATTTACTGCCGAAAATGTTCTTGCCGTCCAACTTGTATGGGTTAATGCTTTCGTTAAAAATTCATTATTTCTTTTTTCAAACTGCTTCCCCTCATACTCTTCTAACGCAAAGCTACGTGTCACTTGCATTCCTTGAATACGTTCATGCAAATACCCTTGCATCGTCGCTAACGCTTGTGAACGCTCTTTCGTCAATTTCCGAAGACGTCCGAAAAAATATTTCACTGCAATTACATAAATAGGTAAAATCAATAACGCAACAAATGTTAATTTTATATTCATAGAAAACATAACAATGATAGCAATAGCAATTGTTGCAGTATCTAACCAGACGTTCATCAAACCAGTAATTACAAAATCCTTCGTTTGTTCTACATCATGGATGACACGCGAAATAATCTCCCCTGTTTTTGTATTGGAGTAATAACGTAAACTTAACTTTTGTAAGTGACCGAAAATATGCTTCCGCAAATCATACAGTATTGTATTTGCGATACGTTGGGCGAAATATTGACGATAATATTCAATCGGTGGTCTTAATACCGCAAAAATAAAAAAAGCAATTCCAATCGCTGTTATTAATTGAGATGTTTTATCTTGAAGTGAGCCCGCGCCTTGAATTACATCATCGATAATATACTTTAATAACCACGGCATAATAAGTGGGATACCGAACTTAACTAGTCCAATAATAATTGTAATAGCAATAAGCCATCGATATGGTTTAACAAATTGTAAATATCTTTTTATGCCTTGCACATAATCCCCCCTCTAATAGGACAAACCTGCCGGGAAGCCCCCTGCAGGTTTGTTTTAATTTCTGTACATTAAATATCGTTCATACCACATATCTACGAAGTCTGGTGCAAATGGACCTTTTCTTTGATGAATCCACTGTGTTAAATGTGCTACATTTCGTTTTAAAATTGTATCAATAACAGGTGGATACTGCATAATTTGACTATGTTTTTCATACTCATCTTCATCTAGAAGCGTATATGTCATATCTGGATATACTTTAATATCTAAATCATAATCAATATACTTTAATGCTTCAGGATCATACGCAAAAGGTGAGCTTAAATTACAATAATAATATACGCCATCTTCCCTAAGCATCCCAATCACATTAAACCAATAGTTGGCATGAAAATAACAAATTGCTGGTTCACGAGTAATCCATGTTCGGCCATCCGATTCTGTAACTACTGTACGATCATTCGCTCCGATTACAAGACTCTGTGTCCCTTTTAAAATTGTTGTTTCTTCCCACATTCTATGAATGGAGCCATTATGTTTATAACTATGTATTTGTACTTTTTCTCCTTCTTTGGGAAATCCCATATATGCTCCCTTCTTTCAACTGCAAATGCCCTTTGAACGGCATTCACTTTTTTTCTATTATAACTTTTTTGTCGAAATTTTAAAACTAAAGGGATAAGACTCTATTTTTCAAACTGAATATGCAGGAGGTTTATCGTTGAATACTATGCCCCAACTCTTCTTAAGAGATAGGGATTGTACTGCATTATTTATAAGCGAGGACATGTAATAGAAAAAGCCCTTCTCTATTTCCATACAAAGAAGGACTTTTCACCTGAAGATAACAATATATCTTACCCTAAATTTGAAATCATTTTTTCAGTTGCAAAAGATTGAATTACACTATTCGTTTGTTCTTCAAATTTCTCATGTAACATCTTCAACGCTACTTCTGTTCTATATATTTCCTGACGGATAAAATGCAGTTCTTTTTTATCGCACGTATCTTTTTCATTCATTTCGATTTGTTGATACTTCTCTAGATGTGCTTGTAACTTTAACAACTCATCCATCGTTTCTAATTGCTCCCCTACCAACTTATCAAAATCGTTCATTACTTACCCCCTTTTGGACTTATTCATCAGTTATTATTCCTAATTACATAATTCTAATTGTTAACTTCCTTCTCCTTTGACTACATTTGTTGACTTATTAGAAGTTATGTCGTTCGCTTTCTTTTCATTACAACGATCCACGCAAAAAGAAAACACTTCTCCCGAATTAGAGAAGTGTTTTTCTTTCATTACTGATTTGAGCTAGAAGATTGTGATTGTTTTGCAGCTGACTTAGCATTTTGTTTTTTCACAGAATGCACGTCTGTTTCAGTTGCAAATTCTGTACCATAACTAGCGTTTGCACTTTGTGCACCAGAAGCTTGTGCTTTCTTTGCTTCTGATTGTGCGTTTGCTTGTTTTACAGCTTGTACATCTGTTTCAGTTGAAAACTCTGTACCATAACTAGCATTTGTACTTTGAATGCTAGCACCAGAAGTTGCTTTGTTATAACCTTGTTGTTTTTTACTCATCTTTCTCACCTCCACAATCAATAATGTAACCAATTCACTTAGAAGCTATCCGTAATTTTCTTTTTTAAAATTTCCGCATATAACTTTTGTTACTCATTCAAACTATAGAAAATGGAGGTGTAAATATGTATATAGGACGCGATATGACTGAACTAACGATGATTTCAAAAAATGAATGGAAAGAAGATGAATTAGCTTATTTTCATCACTCACTACAACAGGTTCTGCCTTATTTAAATGTAGAAGGGCAAAGTATTTACAAAGAAATTGTAGTAGAAATCGAATCAAGAGGCGGCTTACAAGAAGGTGAAGCTAGTTGGACTCATGGGACAAAAATTTCTTACGATTAAAAAAGTGTTCCCTAGATTGGGAACACTTTTTTATTTATTGCATTGTAATTTTCTCCACACAATTTTCATAAATAGTACGGTGTGATTTTGAGAAAGGTAATTGCTCAAATACCTCTTTTGATACAAATTTTAATGTATCTGTATCAACAATATTACCTGTTACTTTTCCGTAAAATACAAATATATCCCAAGTACGATGTGTAAACGTATGTTGTACATTCATTGCGTATTCATCAATAGAAACCTCGAGCTCAAATTTTTCTTTCATATAATCTATAAGCTGTTCCTTCTGATTTCGAATACTTTCTCCAAGTTCCACATTCGGAAACTCCCACATGTTAGCTAACAAACCTGTACTTGGACGTTTATTAATAACGTAACGACCGTCTTCAGTTTGAAGTACACCTGCAACAATAGGTACCATTTTAGGAGCTTTCGCTTTACTTTTTACTGGTAATTCTTTTTGAACACCTTCAGCATATCCTCTGCAATGTTCACGTACAGGACAAAGTAAGCATGCTGGATTTTTCGGAATACAAATTAGTGCACCTAATTCCATCAATCCCTGATTAAAATAAGATGGGTTTTCTACTGAAATAATTTCACGCACAATCTCTTCAAAAACTTTTCGAGTCTTTGGTTTTGCAATATCATCCCATACTGATAAAATACGAGATAATACACGCATAACATTTCCATCAACTGCCGGCTCTGGTATACCATATGCGATACTTAAAATAGCACCTTTTGTATATGGTCCGACTCCTTTTAACTTTTCAATTTTCTTTACATCACTTGGTACAACTCCGCCGTATACTTCTTTTACCTCTTTTACTGCCGCATGTAAATTACGTGCTCTAGAATAATATCCTAAACCTTCCCATGCTTTTAATACTTCTTCATCATCTGCATTCGCTAACGCTTCAAGTGTAGGAAACTTCCCCATAAAATTTGCGTAATATGGTTTTACAGCTTCTACTCTTGTTTGCTGTAACATAATTTCAGAAACCCAAACGCGGTATGGATCTTTATTCTTTCTCCATGGTAAGTCGCGCTGTTCTTCTTCAAACCAACCAATTAAATCATTTTGAAACTGCTCTATATTAAAATTGTTTAGTATTTCAAGTGTCAAACTTGATCCCCCTCATTTTTTTGCATATAAGTACTATTATAAAGATTTTAGGAAAAAATTTAAGTAAGATGATACAGGAAATAGAAGGCAAAGGACTTGAGGTATCGAATAAAAAGAGTTACATTAATAAAAAACGGAGGTGGATTTCTATGGACACAGCCACTCACCTTGTTATGGGTATCACTTTAGGTAGCTTAGCAACATTAGATCCAGCCATAGCACAAAGTGATATTGGCCCCCAAGCTGTTATGCTTGCTACAATTGCTGGTTCCAACATTCCTGACATTGACACAGTTTTAAAATTGCGTAATAACGCTAAATATATAAGAAATCATCGTGGGATTACTCATTCTATTCCTGCGGTAATTCTTTGGTCATTCCTTATAAGTGGCATCTCTTTCGCCTTCTTTTCAGACGCTCCATATCTTCATCTACTGCTTTGGTCATTTATTGCTGTCTTCCTTCACGTCTTTGTAGATATTTTCAATGCCTATGGTACACAAGCATTACGGCCTTTCACAAAAAAATGGGTCGCACTCGGCGTGATTAATACATTCGATACCGTAATTTTCTTTATCCATATACTTGCAATTGCTTGCATGCTCGTCGGTTCTCATAAGGGATATACAGCTTTAGCGGCATATATATTAATGATTGTTTACTATATCGGACGGATTATGATGCACAGAAATATAAGAAGCGTTGTACACAAACGTTTCAAAAATGTCGAAAAGATTATCATTTCTCCTTCTTACCGATTTTACCATTACCATTTAGCAATCGTTACGGCTGATTATTACTACGTTGCGAGATGGCACCGTGGTAACATCATGATATATGATAAGTTCGATCGGGTACCGTTCCCAGACAATAATATTATGCGAGCAGCTAAACAAGATGAAAACATCTCGGCCTTTCTATCTTTCTCTCCTGTATATCGCTGGGATATTTTTGATCATGACCATTATTATGAAGTACGATTCATTGATTTACGATATCGAAGTAAAGATTATTATCCATTTGTTGCAATCGTTCAGCTCGACCACAATTTAAATATTATTAGTTCCTATACAGGATGGATCTTTAGTGAAGAAAAGCTTCGAAAAAAACTGGAATTACTTCCACATTAAAAAAAGCGACTTAAGTCGCTTTTTTTAATGTTTCAAATGATCTTCTTGATTAATTAAATGACTATACTTCGGATTATTTGTACGCATTTCATGAAGGCGTACACCATGATTATTAATCCATGATCGTACCACTTGTTCTGTCATTTCATCGCCTTGATAACGACCTGATTTTGCATAAGTTGTTTGAAAATCTTCCCATAGTAACTCAACCCACGCACGAGCTTGTGCGTAAGAAAGCTTGTCATTCTTGTCTAATAATTCTTTCGTTAATGTTTCATAAATATCATTCATATTATAATCTCCTTTTACCTATTTATCCCTTCATTTCTAAAGGATAGTTTCTTCAATTTTGCACATTCTATAATTGATACTTCTTAAAGAGGTATCAACCGATAATGAGGAGGGCGTTCGTAATGGGTAAACAAGCCGAATTTTGGTCTGAGTCAAAAAACAACAGCAAAATCGACGGTCAACCGAAAGCGAAATCACGCTTCGCTTCGAAACGACCTAACGGCACAATTAACACGCACCCACAAGAACGTATGCGTGCTGCAAATCAGCAGGAAGAGTAATACAAATTAAATTAACTTCCTACACGAGGTGATAAAGATGAGCTACCGTGATCGCTTAGATAGTCGTTCTGAATTATTTAACCATACGTGGACTCGTCCAAAACATGCGAAAGCGCAAGTTAACGGACAGACGCAACAAACCCAGTCTCTCATTATATTGGCAAATGAATGTAAAAAACGCCAATTTTAGAATCTCCTATCTCCTTTAACGCCTACCAAAGATGAAAACCAGAGAGATATATGCTCTCTGGTTTTTATTTTTCTTGCAATAAGGAAATTGGTATGCCAATCTCTTCATTATCATTTTGCTTATATCCCCAAGCAAATACCCCATTGAAATACGTAATTTTAAATAATACACCAGGTTCTTCTACTAATTCATATGTTTCACCAATACGGAATTTGTTTATATCCGTCATATAAGCACGAGCCATTGCCATTTTTCTCATTAATACATCAAATTCATTGACAATCCCAAGCTGCTCAGCTTTTACTGCTTGCTCCTTCAAAGCGCCAATTTCTTCCCTTAGCTCATGCGGTGTCATTTCACTGTAGCGTTTTGGCATATTCATCTTATTCTCCTCATTCCTCTTCGCGTTTCATTTGCAAAAATATCTCGATTTCATCAATAGAGAATCCTTTTCGATATAACGCTTGTTTCATCTTGTTTTCAAATGTCCATCCATCATGCTTCTTATATTTCTCATAATATTTATTCCCATGATAGTGTAACGCTTCTTGTTGCTTTTCGTCATCTTTTTCGTCTTTCAATTCTTCCAAACAAATTTGAATTACTTCTCTAGAATATCCTTTTCGAACAAGCATCTCATCTAACTTTAGTTTCATTTGTAAAAAAGAATGTTTTTGATAAGATTTTTTCTTCTTCTCTATGAGAAACAAGGCATTCTCAATTTGCTTTTCCTTCGGATATTCTTGTAAACTATGTGTAATAATTAAATCCTGAACACCTTTATTTAATAACTCTCTTTTAATAACAGTTGGACCTTTTCGATTCACATTACTTTGCGTTCGCGTATATAAAACAGCATACTCTTTATCATTAATATATCGGTCATGTAATAATTTCGAAACGACTTCAGAGATGATGGCCTGTCCCACTTCTTTTTTTCGTAAAAAATCTTCTATTTCTTGTTTTGTTCTCATTTGATAGGATAAATAGGAGATTGCTTGTAAATATGCTTTTTGCACTTCTTCATTGTACAAAATATTTCCTAACTCGATTTCATCAATTTCTAAGCCTTTTTGTAATCCATGTTTTATTAAGATTACTTGATCCACACTAAATCCGTACTCTTCGCCTTGACCTTTATCAATATAAATATTAAATCGTTCTTTCGATCGTTTTTGTACTTCTATTTTTGTAATGACAGCCATACTCTCACCTCTCTATTATTTTAACATAGTCGAGGAACATTTTTTCTTTTCAAGAATATATATAATGAGGAGGAAATACTTGTGAAAATCGCAATTTCTGGTGGTACAGGCTTTATCGGTAAATCCCTTTCTACTTTTTTTATTCAAAAAGGATATACTGTTTACATTCTCACACGAAAAAAAACTACTGAAACTTCCGATCCTAACCTTCAGTATGTTCAATGGACACCAGATTTACAAACCTTCCCCCTCTCTTCTATTGATGTAGTTATTAATCTAGCCGGAGAGTCTATTAATAGTAGATGGACAAAGCAACAAAAGAAAGCCATTTTAAACAGTAGAATTCAAACAACAAAAGGACTCATTAAACAATTGCAGGGACTCCATACAAAGCCACACACATTTATTAACGCAAGTGCTATTGGATACTATGGAACGTCTGAAATAGAGTCTTTTACAGAACAGCATGAGACTCCTGGAAATGACTTTTTAGCAAATACAGTATATTCATGGGAACAAGAAGCATCTAAAGCACGTTCTCTCGGAATACGAACAATCTACGCAAGATTTGGAGTTGTATTAGGTGCAAATGAAGGAGCTCTTCCAAAAATGCTACTTCCCTATCAATTCTATATCGGCGGCACCATTGGTTCTGGGAAGCAATGGTTATCATGGATTCATATAGACGATGTCGTTCGTATGATGGATTTCATTATACACAAAAAAGAAATTGATGGTCCTCTTAATATGACAGCACCAACACCTATAAGAATGAAGGAATTTGGAGAAACCATTGCAACTATAATGAAAAAGCCTCATTGGTTGCCTGTACCTTCTTTTATCATTCAAACTTTATTAGGTGAAATGAGCATACTTGTACTAGAAGGGCAACGTGTATTACCCATTAAAGCAATTGAACATGGATACCAATACACATTTCCAGAAATAGACCATGCATTACAAAATATACTTTCGCATACAATGTAGTACTTCTAAAACACAATTTTACATGGGCTCTTTCAAAACTTTCATTTTCTAGGATCCGAAGCATTACCATACAAATAACCTTTCAGTTACTTTCCCTTAACTTCCATTAGCATTATAAAGTAACAGAAATGAGGTACCTATGAAAATATTGCTCAAACAAGCCATTGTATACCCTATTACATCTCAAAAGTTTCAAGGAGATGTACTCGTTACAGGAGAGCGAATTACCGAGGTCAAACCTTTTATTCCACCTACTCAAGATATGACCGTTATAGATGCACGAGCACTCCATCTCTTACCTGGCTTTATTGATGTCCATACTCACCTTGGTCTCTATGATGAAGGTACTGGTTGGGCTGGAAATGATGCCAATGAAACATCTGAAGTTTCAACACCACATATTCGTTCTTTAGATGGAATCCATCCTTTCGATATTGCCTTTCAAGACGCTGTACAAAACGGAATTACAACCGTTCACGTTATGCCTGGCAGTCAAAATATTATCGGGGGTACTACTTGTGTAATAAAAACAGCTGGAACTTGTATTGATCATATGATTATTCAAGAACCTGCTGGTTTAAAGATTGCCTTTGGAGAAAATCCTAAAAAAGTCCATAGTAATGGAACAAAAGAATCCATTACACGTATGGGGATTATGGGGTTACTTCGGGAATCATTCTATGAAGCACAACACTACGGGCACGAAGCTGATTTTCGAATGCTTCCTATTTTAAAAGCACTACGTCGTGAAATACCCGTACGTATCCACGCTCACCGAGCAGATGATATTAGTTCTGCTCTACGCTTTGCAACAGAATTCAATCTCGATTTACGCATTGAACATTGCACAGAAGGACACTTTATTGTTGAAGAACTTTCAAAACACAATTTGAAGGTTTCAGTTGGTCCCACTCTGACACGCCGTTCTAAAATCGAACTAAAAAATAAAACATGGGATACTTACCATATATTATCAAAAAATGGTGTGGAAGTTTCTATCACAACAGATCATCCTTATACACCCATTCAATATTTAAATGTTTGCGCTGCTGTTGCAGTAAGAGAAGGGTTAGACGAGAAAACAGCACTAGAAGGAATCACCATATTCCCAGCACGAAATTTGCGTTTAGAGGATAGAATTGGAAGCATCGAGGTTGGAAAAGACGCCGATCTCGTGCTATGGACTCATCATCCTTTCCATTATTTAGCCAAGCCTGTACTAACTATGATTGATGGAAAAATAATTTACAAAAAAAATAAAAAAAACTAGTTTATTTTTTTGACTAGATAAAGTATTATACGATTATAAACTGAATGAAACCATAATCAATTTGTGTCGTGATTATCATTTTCAAATTGATGAATGGGGAAGGCAAATGGTGCGCCACCAGCGTTAGAAACTGGTTCTAGTGGGTTCGATTCCCACCCCGAAATTTTTTAAAGATTGATATAAAAATTTCGAGGGTGGGGTGTTTTTTCGTCATGCTACCCTCGTGTGAGGAGGAGTTAGTATGTTGAAAAAACGCGACTTACACGACAGCCACGTTCTATACGAGTTAATGGTGGATCCAGCTGTCTTCCCTTTTGTGCGTCAAAAGGCTTATTCTTATGAAGAATATTTATTCTTAACGAAACAAACGATTGAAGCTGAAGAGCGTGGTGAATTAATTTCACGCACAATTTTAGATGAATGGGGTAACCCTATCGGAACAATTACTTTATTTGATGTGCAAGAAAAAGCTGGATTTCTCGGGACATGGCTTGGCAAACCATATCATGGAAAAGGCTATAACAAATTGGCAAAAGATTCATTTTTTAGTGAACTTTTCTATGAATTAGATATTGAAACAATTTTCATGCGTATTCGTAAAATAAATATTCGTTCTATTAAAGCTGCAGAAAAACTGCAATATGTGAATCTAGCAAACGAAACAAGAAAAGCCGTATATGATGAAATTAACGCAAACGAAGAAGTGTATAACTTATATGAAATTCCAAAAGATCAATACACACTTGCTACAATGCGAGATACAACCTTCCAAGATGCTCATCAATTAAAAGAAGCGTAATCTAAATTTTCTGAAATGATAATCAATCGTTAACATTTTCCATATGCGTATATCCCCTCATGTCTTTGGAAACGATAAATAGTAACTTTAAGACACGAGGTGATTTGTAATGGATAAAAAGAAACGTGATAAAGCAAAAAACACATTATCTAGTACACAAGAAGTTCTCTATCAACGCGAATTTCAAAAAGCAGATCGTGCAGCAGGATATCGCTCGAAAAGCATTTAAAGTGAAAATGAATAATTAGAAGTTTCCCCCCTAATTATTCATTTTCATTACATAATTTTCTCGACTGATAGAAGTAAGCAAAAAAGCCCCTTATACATAAGGGACTTTTTTGCTGTGGACAACTTTATCCACAAAACCGATGAAATTGTTAGTAATTTTCAAAAACATTTAATATTTTTCTATATTAAAGCATATATCAGCTGTTTTAATTGTGGATATTTTTCTAAAAATTGTGGACAATGTGGATATAGTTGTTAATATTCCGACTTTACTGTTTAATGAAAGCGCAATCCTTTTGTGGATAACTCACTAAATTTTCTTTAAAAATAATAAAGAACCCTCTTTACATATACAAAGAGGGTTTCATATTAAGTAAAAGATTGTGCAAGAGCAGGTGATTTAATAGGTATATGACGCGGTTCTGCATGATTTTCCGCCAAAATTGCATCTACAATATGGCCAGCTGGCTCTGGAAGATAGATGCTTTTCATTGCTTCTTTCATTTGAAGAAGCTTCACATCATCTTGTAATAATGCCTCTGTTTTTGCAAAAACCTCACTATCATCGCGAATGACAACTGCTGCTCCCTTTCTTTCAAAGTACATCGCATTTTCATTTTCTTGTCCTGGAACAGGCTTATATAAAATGACAGGTACTTGCAACGCTGCTGCTTCACTTAATGTTATTCCGCCTGGCTTTGTAATCATACAAGAAGTAACACGGAATAATTCATCAATATTTTCAACATACCCAAACACTTTTAATGCATCGGAATTTTGCTTCTGTAAACTTAATAAATCCTGTTTTAAAGCTTCATTTTTCCCACAAACGACAACTACTTGTAAATTAGGCACTGACATAAATGATTGGCATAGTTCTTTTACATTTCCTAATACCCCATGAGCACCTGCTACAATTAGTAAAATCTTTTTATTCTTACATAACTGATATTTATTATATATGATTTCTGGATTTACCTTTAACTCAAAACTACTCCGAATTGGAATTCCTGTTTCAACAATTTGTTCCGCAGGTACACCGATATCAACCATCAATTCTTTCACATGATCCGTTGCAACAAAATAACGATCTACTTCTCGATGAATCCATATTTTGTGCACGCAAAAATCCGTTAATACGTTATAGACAGGAATTGAAATACCTGTTTGTTTCTTTAATTCTGGTACAGCGATAATTGGAAATGTATTAATTACAATATCTGGTTTCTCCACCTGTAAAAGTGTTTTCAAACGTTTCCTTCCAAAGTTCGCATACCAAGATGCTATTTTCTTATCATAAATTTTTTCTACCCCGTAATAAAACAAACGATATAATTCTTTTCCTATTGTATAACTTTTTAAATATAGATATTTTGTAATGTCAGTTATAAATGGATGTGATTCTCCAAACAAGTCGCATACAATAACATCTTCAATTCCTTTTTGGCGAAATGTTTGTTCTAATGTTTTTGCTACTTGCACATGACCATTACCGTAATGTGCAGTTAATATTAAAACCTTGGGGTTTTTTATCAAACAAATCCACTCCTAGCTTTTTGTTTCTCCATATTGCATATACGACAATAGGAAAAACATTTTCCTTAAAAATTACATAAACAGATTTTAATAATTCCCTTTCAGCTATGTACCTGTCGTGGATATGCAAAGCATATAAGATTGACCCCTTAATCCTATCTGTGCTCATATCTTTACATTATACTTTCCTATAAGAGCTTTCGCAATAACTTACAAATGTTCTCTATTCCATGATACTCACTCTTTTACTTCTTAATTCTTTTTACTATTTTGATTTCCCTTTACAATTATGTAAATTTCTCCATTTATTCCGTACAAAATTATGGATATTCTATTTTCAGTATACTCTTTTATCAATATATACTCTAGATTTTATTGTAAAGAAAGCAAAAAGCCTAATCCAATATTTGGATTAGACCGCTTGTAAAATATATTTAGCATGTTCTACATTTTTCTCAGTAGGTGGTTCTACATTTGCGAGTGGATACTTGTGTCCAAGCGCCTCCCATTTATATACACCAAGCTTATGATATGGTAACACTTCAACTTTTTGAACATTAGACAGACTTTGAATAAAGCTAGATAGTTTTTGTAGATCCTCTTCATTATCCGTAACACCAGGAACTAATACGTGTCGTACCCAAATCGGTTTATTCTTATCCGATAAATAACGAGCAAATTGTAAAATATGTTCATTTGGTTTCCCTGTTAATTTACGATGCTTTTTGGAATCGATATGTTTCAGATCCAATAAAACTAAATCTGTATAATCCATTAAAATATCTAGCTTATTTTGGAATTCTGGTTCCTCAGAATAACAACCACCAGAAGAGTCGATTGTTGTATGGATACCAGCCTCTTTACACTTTTTAAACAACTCAATTAAAAAGTCTAGCTGTAATAATGGCTCTCCACCGCTAACTGTTATACCGCCTCCGGAAGCTTCAATAAATGGAAGGTAACATGTCACATCCTGCATCACTTCTTCAACTGTTATTTCTTTACCTTTACCGATTTCCCACGTATCAGCATTATGACAATATTGACAACGTAATAAACACCCTTGTGTAAATATGACATAACGAATCCCTGGGCCATCAACAGTACCACAAGACTCTACAGAATGTATTCTTCCTTTTACCATGTTACTTCCTCCTTTATTGAAACAGCCTCCCTTCGCTATATATTAAGAGCGAAGGGACACTTTTTTCATTTACATGCTTTCATGCATTGTACGGTTAATTACATCAATTTGTTGTTCACGAGTTAATTTAATAAAGTTTACAGCGTAACCAGATACGCGAATTGTTAATTGTGGATATTTCTCAGGATGTTCCATTGCATCCATTAATGTTTCACGGTTAAATACGTTAATATTTAAGTGGTGGCCTTCTTTTACTGCATAGCCATCAAGCATTGATACTAAGTTACGTACTTGTACATCATCTTCTTTACCAAGTGCTTTCGGAATAATAGAGAATGTATTAGAAATACCATCTTGTGCATCTTCATATGGTAATTTAGCCACAGATAATAATGAAGCTAATGCACCTTTTGTATCACGTCCATGCATTGGGTTCGCACCTGGTGCAAATGGTTCTCCAGTACGGCGGCCATCTGGAGTATTACCAGTTTTCTTACCGTATACAACGTTAGATGTGATTGTTAAGATTGACATTGTATGAACAGAATTTCTGTATGTTTTATGTTTACGAAGTTTATTCATAAATGTTTTTACAAGATTTACAGCAATCTCATCTACACGATCATCATTGTTACCGTATTTAGGGAAATCTCCTTCAATCTCGAAGTCAACTGCAATACCATTTTCATCACGAATTGGTTTTACTTTTGCGTATTTAATTGCACTTAATGAATCTGCTACTACAGATAGACCAGCAATACCTGTTGCCATTGTACGAAGAACGTTTGTATCATGAAGTGCCATTTCAATACGTTCATAGCTATATTTATCATGCATGTAATGGATAACATTTAATGTGTTTAAATATAGACCCGCCAACCATTCCATTGTCATATCAAACTTATGCATAACTTCTTCATAATTTAATACTTCAGAAGTAATTGGTGCGTACTCAGGACCAACTTGTGCTTTAGATTTTTCATCTTTACCACCGTTAATCGCATATAATAATGCTTTCGCTAAGTTTGCACGAGCTCCGAAGAACTGCATTTGTTTACCGATTCTCATTGCAGATACGCAACATGCAATACCGTAATCATCGCCGTATTCAGGGCGCATAATGTCATCATTTTCATATTGAATTGCTGATGTTTTAATAGACATTTTCGCACAGTAGTTTTTAAAGTTCTCTGGTAATTGTTTAGACCAAAGAACAGTTAAGTTTGGTTCTGGAGCTGGTCCTAAATTATCTAATGTATGCAAGAAACGGAATGAGTTCTTTGTTACTAATGGACGACCATCTAATGCCATACCACCGATAGATTCAGTTACCCAAGTTGGGTCACCAGAGAATAATTCATTATAATCAGGTGTTCTTGCGAATTTCACAAGACGTAATTTCATAATGAAGTGATCTACAATTTCTTGTACTTCTTCTTCTGTTAAAGTACCATTTGCTAAATCTCTTTCAATGTAAATATCTAAGAATGTAGAAGTACGCCCAAGACTCATTGCAGCCCCGTTTTGCTCTTTAATCGCTGCAAGGTATGCGAAGTATAACCATTGGAATGCTTCTTGCGTGTTTGTTGCTGGCTTAGAAATATCGAAGCCATGAGAAGCGGCCATTTCTTTTAACTCTTGAAGTGCACGCATTTGCTCAGATAACTCTTCGCGTAAACGCATTGTATCTTCGCTCATTACACCGCCAGTTAAATTTAAATCAGCTTTTTTCGCTTCAATTAAATGATCAATACCATATAACGCTACTCGGCGATAGTCACCGATAATACGTCCACGTCCGTATGCATCTGGAAGACCCGTAATAACACCTGATTTACGTGCATTTCTCATTTCTGGTGTGTATGCATCAAATACACCTTGGTTATGAGTTTTTCTCCAATCTCTAAAAATACGACTAAGTTCTTTATCCATTTCGTATCCATAAGATTCACAAGCTTGTTCTGCCATACGAATACCACCATATGGTTGTAAAGAACGTTTAAATGGTTTATCAGTTTGGAAACCGACTACTTTTTCAATATCTTTATTTAAGTATCCAGGGGCATGTGATGTAATAGAAGAAACAATTTTTGTATCCATATCAAGAACGCCACCGTTTTCACGTTCTTTCGTTGTTAAATCCATTACTTGATCCCAAAGTTGTTTCGTTGCTTCAGTTGCTTCTGCTAAGAAAGATTCGTCTCCTTCGAAAACGTTTACATTATTTAAAATGAAATCGCGAACATCAATCTCTGCTTTCCATTTTTCACCTTTAAAGTTTTCCCATGCGTTTTTAACATTTTCTAATACTTGAGTCATCCTAATCTCCTCCATTTTTGATTAGTACAGGACTAAGATTTTTTATATAACAGCTTACACACTTAGAATACTACTTTTTTACGAAAGTGAACGAAATAGTTGTGACATGTTTGTGAAATATTGAGCAAACTACTATATATATAGTGTTAACTTCATTTAAAAGTCTTTAAAATTAACCCTTTCCTTAATTGTATTTTTTTGGTATCCTTATATACGAGTCCTATTTTGTAATATAAGAACAATACCCATTGTAGAGCTGTAATACTCTTATCTCCTAATCTGTTATAGTTTTTATAACAGAACAAAAAAGTGTACACATGTTGTACACTTTTTTTGTTACTTCTATAAAACATCTCTTTTTCTATTGCCATCATAGAATCCGCCACGATTGTCTGTTAATGAAATTATTTGCTCTAGCCCCTCTATATGATCACCTATAATTCGAAGTACAGCTGGAGGGTGACCTATTTTTGCGAAATGTTCACTGGGACGAATACGGTTCATCTTATCAACCTCAACACGATATACACATGCAATTTCAAATCCAGACAGAAGAGCCTTCACTTGTGCTACACAAGGTGACAATAAAGATTTATACCCAATTGCTTTCAAACACTTTTGGCTAAATGCATTAGGTACCGCAATAAGTGAGCCTACCCCTAAATCCTTTCTATCACAAGCTAAATTTAGTGCATACTTAAATGCAGTTACAAGATGAAGCGGTACTCTTAAATCTAAATAATGATTTAAATCATTTAATGCGACGTCCTTTCCATCTGCTATAGCTTTTGCAAAAGGATATAGCTCACTCGCTGGAATAACAAAATCGCCGTCTATAAATAACACAATTTCTCCTTTTGCAAAATACGTTCCAAGTGAGCGCCCCACATCATTTCCGAGTGCTTCTTTATATACAATTGTCGTTGCCCCTTTGTCTTTTGCAATTTTTTTCGTTTTATCTGACGAACCATTTACGACAACGATAATTTCGAAGGGTTCAATTTTGCGAAGCTCTTCTATAACGTTTCCGATTGTTTTCTCTTCATCTTGTACGGGAATAACAACAGATAGTTGCTTTCCTTTATACAAATTAGATGTGACGCTCCATCCTTGATAAAACTCTTCAAAACTTAAAGTATGATAGCCACTATCCCTTTTCCTATTTCCATCATAATATCCTCCGCGCTCATCACTGCTTAATATCCGTGCCGCTACTGCTTCTATATGATCACCTATCATTCTTTTTTCAGATTGGGAAAGATTTGTTCCATATGCAGCATGTTGGAATGGACGAAATTTATTTGGCGTAATAACGTCAATGGCGCAATGACGACTAATTCTCCATTTACTTTGAAGTAGGCGTAAATGAGCCACAATAGGATTAACAAAACATTCATATCCGATGCTTTGAACGACTTCTTTCGTCAGCGCATGAGGTACATCTAATAAAGAATTAATTTTTAATTCTTCACGCTCTAACATTGCATTTAATATTTGGCGCCATACTGTAATAGAAGTAGGTTTTTGCCTTTTTAAAAATAATGCATCCAAATTATTTAAAACTACATCTGCCTGATCGTATAAAATCGGATTAAGGAATAATTTTAATTTTGAAGTTTGAATAGCAAAATCACCATCTATAAATAGTAATACATCACCTATCGCATGTTTTGCGCCGACTGCACGTCCAACATCGTTCCCTAGTAGCTCTGTATGTTTGATTACTTTACACCCTAAACGATCTGCAACATCTTCTGTTCCATCATTACAACCGTTTGCTACTACAATAATTTCTACTGGATTTAATGGTCTTACCGATTGAATAACGTCTGAAATCGTATCGACCTCATTACATGCAGGAATAATAACAGATAATGACTTAGCCATTGTTTTGTTCACGAAACCACTTAATTGTTTCCTTCAATCCGTTTTCCCACGTTACTTTCGCCTGAAATTGAACAAGCTTTTTTAATTTTGTTACATCTGGTCTTCTATTTGGAATTTCTTCAAAACCATGAGGATATACTTCTTCAAAAGGCACTTGTACAATCTTCGAAGAAGAATTCGTTAATTTTTTAATTACTTCTGCTACTTCTTTTATACTCTGTTCATTCTCAGAACCTATATTAATAATCTCACCATTTACCTTCTCATCCATTGCCCGAATTGTTGCTTCTACCGCATCACTCACATACGTAAAACAACGTGTCTGCTTTCCATCTCCATATACGAGAATGTCTTCGCCTTGCAAAGCCGCACTAATAAATCGCGGGATTACCCCTGCATACGGACCATCTTTCGCTCTTGGACCATAAATATTAAAATATCGAACAATCGTTACCGGTAAACCTTCTAATGCGTATCCTAAACATAATGTCTCTTCCAACGTTTTACAAACTGCATAACTCCAACGAATTTTAGAAGTTGCCCCGTATAATCGATCTCCCTCTTCAGAGAAAGGCGGCTTGGCCTTACCATATACTTCTGAAGTAGAAGCAAAAACTACTTTCTTCTTTCCTTTTAACGCTGCTTGTAAAATATTTCTCGTCCCATCAAAATTCGTTTCTATGAGCTCTATACTTTTTTCCATTGTTGTTTTCACACCTAAAATTGCTGCTAAATGAAACACGACATCATGCTGATCTACTAATTCATAAATAGAATTTTTATCTAAAACACTTATTGGAATAACACGGATTTTTTTCATTAACTCTTCATGGTACTTATTTTTACCTTTATAAAAGTTATCCACAACAGTGACCTCATAACCTCTTCTCATCAACTCTTCAGCTAAATGCGACCCGATAAATCCGGCCCCACCTGTAATTAAACATTTCTTACTCATTTACTCACCTTCTTTACAATCCCGCGTGTATCTATTACTCGGTCCATTCCTTTAAAAAGCTTCCAATCA
Source organism: Bacillus cereus group sp. MYBK15-3 (assembly GCF_051916765.1). Taxonomy (NCBI): domain Bacteria; kingdom Bacillati; phylum Bacillota; class Bacilli; order Caryophanales; family Bacillaceae; genus Bacillus; species Bacillus cereus group sp. MYBK15-3. Next base: position 179,589 of record NZ_JBQAHG010000007.1, on the reverse strand, counting down.
ATATTAGAATGATCCGTTAAAATTAAAATACAATCCGCTTTTTTAACTTTTTCTTTATCTAAAGAAACAGATTGATACACCTTATCTCCAATTTCCGCGAAAGAAATATAAGGATCATGATATTCTATCTCGTATCCTTGATTTCTTAATAATTGAATAATCGGTAACGCTGGTGATTCTCTCAAATCATTTACATCTTTTTTATACGCAATCCCTACAATTAACACCGTTGCAGGTGATTGCACCACACTTTTTACTTTCCGGACCATTTTCTCTGGCATTTCTTCATTAATTATATGTGCTGCCTCAATTAATTGACTAATTGCCCCATTCTTTTTTATTCTCCATTGAAAATATAAAGGGTCTACTGGAATACAGTGTCCCCCTATCCCTGGCCCTGGCCAATATGGAGTAAACCCAAATGGTTTTGTAGATGCCGCTTCAATGGCCTCATAAAAATCAATGCCTAAACTTTCACATAGTGTGTTTAGTTCATTTACTAAAGAAATGTTAACTAAGCGCTGAATATTTTCAAATAGCTTACACATCTCTGCTACTTTCGGAGAGCTAACAGGTACAACTTCGTCAAAAATGGTACTATATAAATCCTGTACCTTTTGTCTACACTTTTCTGTTTGTCCACTAATAACTTTTGGAATAGCTTGAACTGAATATTGACTATTTGCTGGATCAATTCTCTCAGGCGAATATCCGATATAGAAATCTTCCCCTACCTTGTTACTATTTTGAGAAATAATAGGTAGGATGACTTCTTCAAGTGTGCCTGGATATGTGGAGCTTTCAAAAATGAAGGTTTGTCCTTTTTGAAGGTTTTGTTGTATATAATGCGAAGCTGAAATGAGGGCACTTAAGTCTGGTTCTCTTTGTTCATTAATTGGAGTCGGGACAGTGACAATAACATAATCACTACTTTGAAAATCAGCAATGCCTTGATCCGGTGTGTTTACTGTTAATTTTTTTTTCGTCAATAAACTTTGTAACTCTTTAGAAGAAACATCTGGAATATAACTTTCTCCTTTTATAATTGAGTCTATTTTTCTAATATCTTTATCTAATCCAAGTACTGTATGCCCTCTTTCTGCAAAATGTACCGCTAAAGGAAGGCCAACATACCCTAACCCAATAATAGCTACTTTACTACTATTCATTTGTATTCTCTTCTTCCCTTCTCAATTGTTGAATGATATCTCTATCTCTATCTCCATCAGTAAAGCCACCACGTTCGTCCGTACGTTGTAATAAATACGTAACCGCCTCAAGTTGATCACCGAAAATACGATCAAACGCTGAAATACGCCCATTTACAAATTCGTGTTGCTCTGGACGTACTTGATTTGTTTTTATAACATCTACTAACTCTACTGTTGTAATAGAGAATCCTTCTAAAATAGCTTTCACTTGTGCTAATGGCGGAATGATAAGGGAGTTATATCCTATTTTCTCTATTACCTTCTTATGAATGGCATGTGGTACAGCAGTTAGTGAGTTATTCCATAAATCTGGTCTTTTCGCTACCAAATTCAAAAAGTATTTTCCCATACTAATTGGATCCGCTGGATGAAACATATCTAATAAGCATTGTAAATCATTTAACACCACGTCATTTCCATCTTCAACAGCATGTAAAAATGGAGTGAGTTTTTTTGCTGGAATAACAAAATCACCATCAACGAATAAACAAATATCTGCCGTAGCATGCATGGCCCCTATTGCTCGTGCTACATTATGTCCAAGCGCCTTCGTAAATTCAACTACAATAACATTCTCTAGCTTTGCCTGTTTAACAGTCTCAACATCTGCTCCATTCGCGACAACTATAATTTCATCTACACCTGCTTCTTTCACTTCTTGTATAACAGACCTTATAGTTATTTTTTCTTCTGATACCGGGATAATGGCACTATATTTCGCTTTTTTCTTTTGTAATAAAACTGGTTTATACTTTCCTACAAACGCTCTATCTCTATTGTCCTCTGAAAAACCACCGCGATTACCGTATGTTTCGATTACGTATTGTAAAGCACGCAAATGATCACCCATAATACGACTAGTCGCTTTCGGATAAGGCGAGCCAGGTGATGTGCCCGTATGGACAGGACGAACTTTATTTGTGTAAATGACATCAACTGAAGCCATATCAGAAATATCTACTCCTCTAGACATCGCCATCGCTTGAAATAATGCTGGATCTGCTAAATTCCACCACCCCAGTTTTTCAATCACTTTACGACTTATCGCATGTGGTATTGCAATTAAAGATCCTACAACAAACTCCTTCTTGTTCAAATAACGATTTAACATATATTTTCCAACCGTCGTATAATGCGGTCTCATCTTCAAATAAACGGACCATGTTAAATTATTTAAAACAATCTCATGTCCTTGCTGTATTCCTTTAATAAAATTGTATAATTCTTCACTTTTCATGACGATATCACCATCTAAAAATAAAACAATTTCACCTTTTGCTTCTCTAGCACCAATTGCCCGTCCCACATCATTACCAAGGGAATATCTATAATAAATTACACGGCAATTATGCTGTAGCGCTATTTCTTTCGTACCATCTGTCGATCCATTATCTACTATGATAATTTCATATGGTTCGAGCTTTCTTACTTCTACTAAAACTTTTGATAAAGTACTTGCTTCATTATGCACTGGAATAACAACTGACACTCTCATACTTGTATCACTCTTACCCTTCCAAGCGAACATAAGCAATAATAGGAATACGCACAACTACATCTTCTGGTGGTCCATAAGAAGGAGAAGTACGAACAATTACTGCCCCATCCGTCACAGATAAAAGAACGCCTGCAATGATTTCTACAGCTGTCACAACTTGCACTAGTTCCCCAACATGGTTACGTAATTCATCAGTAAATAACATATATAACGCTCCTTTCTTACGCTTCTTTAATTGATATAATACTTGTAAATGGTAATAAAACTTCTGTTCCTATTCCTTCTTGCAATGTTAAGAAGTCATCACCAACTGCTACAATAACGCCTGTTAACTGTCCCACTGTCACAGTAATTTCTACGTTTTTACCTAAATACTGCTCTGCAATTTCTTTAAAAGGTGATGTAGTACATTCTTTTAAAATTTTACAAATAATAGATTGAAATCTACTTGATTCAATAACTTCTTCAGTAGCTTGCTTAGAGTTTCTTTGGATAAATCTCGCGAAGTTTTGTGAAAATAAAAGTCTTTCCACAGCAGGTAATAACTTATTATCTAAAAAATATTCTAATTGCCTATTAAACACTCTCGATAATTTATGCCAATATTTTCTGAACAGACACATACACTTCTCCTCCTATTATTTTTAGATTATAAAATTTCACATCCATACATCTTAATGTATACAAAATAGATATTTTTGTGATAGGTAAGACATACATTTTCTAAAAGAAATATTTGGTTCAAGGCATAAAAAAAACTATCCAAAAGGATAGTTTCTTACACTTCAATATTCCGCAATATCGAATAAATATCGTTATTCACTTTACCAAATGATTTAATGTTATTTTGAATGTTAGATAATAAAACAACATATACACTACCATTTTTACTAAATCCGTTTAAGCAATTCCATCCTGGCATTACACCGTGATTCGAATAGCTTCCTGGGTCTACGTACCATCCAAACCCGTAATCCTTTTTTCCACCCGTAAACATTTGATCGTAACTCTCTTTTGAAATTAATTTACCAGAGAATAGTGCTTCGTTAAATAAATATAAATCATGCGCACTTGTGTATATATCACCACAACCATATAGTTGTGACATGCTCGGAATATTAGGTGTTGTCATATTATTATTTACTATTTTATAACCCGTTGATGGGAATCTTGTTTGTTCTAACGCTGTACCAAAACCAGAATGTTTCATACCAGCAATAGCAAAAATATGTTGTTTAATATATTCTTCGAGCGACTGTCCACTTACCTTCTCGGCAATGTATGCAAGTATAGAGTAGTTCGAATCAGAATACTTCCACTTCTCTCCTGGATCACCGATACGCTTTTGATTTCCTATCCGCTTTATCAGTTCTTCATGAGAAATATCTTCTTTTCCCTGCTCATATTCGGGAATCCCTGATGTATGTGTTAATAGATGTTTTAGCTGAATACTATTACCTTGAGGAAAATTTGGAATATACTTTGCAACAGTATCTTCTACTTGTAATTTATTTTGATCTTTCAACTGCATAATAGCAGTTGCTACAAACGCCTTTGAAATAGAACCAATATAAAAAGTCGTCTCTGAATTATTCGGTACTTTCTGTTCTTTATTTGCCATACCGTACCCTTTATTCAAAAGAACTTTTCCGTTCTTCACAATAACAGCTGTCCCGCTAAATCCTGCGTTTTGTAAATACTGGTCCAATTGAGCGTTTTCATTAATTTCTTGAGGTGGTCCCTCGGGAAGCTTCTCCACAGCTTGCGCTTGCTTCACTTGTTCTTCCTGCTCTTTTTGTTTTTGCTTCTGTACTTCTTGTTTCTTTTTTTCTTCTTTCTTTTTTAGCTCTTCTTGTTTCTTCATTTCTGCTGCCGCTTTTAAAGTTTCTTCTTTCTTATTATGCGCAACAATTTTTGTATACATGAAATATACAAGTGATAATAGTAAGACGAGAATGATTGTTCTTTTTATGTATACAATCGGCCGACGTACTTTCCCATTCGCATTATTTTTTTCCTGATCCATAATTGCTTTTTTCCCCTTACTCACCAATAATTTAATTCCTTTACTAAAGATTCGTTTTAGTAGATTATGGATAATCCACTCTATATCATCCCTACTTTATCACGCACTGCACATATTACCAACCTATATGTACAAAAAAGAAAAAGAAAATTTACAAAAGTAAGATTCCCGTTAAATTATTAACAAAAAAAAGAGGATATCCTCTAAAAAATTGATGTTATCAATCTTTTTGGACATCCTCTTATCTCATTATTTATACGTGTTTTTTCATATCATCGGCAACAGATTCAACATTTGTACCTACGATAACTTGGACACTTGTATTACTTAATTTCATAACACCTTTTGCACCAGCACGTTTTAATGCTGCTTCATTTACTTGACCAGCATCTTTTACTTGTAAGCGTAGACGTGTTGCACAGTTATCAATAACTGTTAAGTTTTCTTTTCCGCCTAAAGCTGCTACGTAAGTTTCACCAATTGAACCTGCAACTGGTGCCTCACCATCTTCAACTAACTCATCGTCATCTTCACGACCAGGAGTTTTTAAATCGAACTTCTTAATTAAGAAGTAGAATACTATGAAATAAATTGCTGCGTAAATTAAACCGATACCTGCTAGTAAGACTGGTTTTGTTGCAATACCGAAGTTTAAAGCGTAATCGATTGCACCGGCACTAAATGAGAAACCATCATGAATGCCAAGCGATGTTGTAATGAATAAAGAAAGACCTGTTAATACAGCATGAATACCATATAATACTGGTGATAAGAACATGAATGAGAATTCAATAGGCTCTGTAATACCAGTTAAGAATGAAGTTAATGCTAGACCAGCTAACATACCAGTAACTGCTTTACGCTTTTCTGGTTTAGCAGCTGCAATCATTGCGAAACATGCTGCTGGTAAACCGAACATCATAACTGGGAAGAAACCAGTCATAAACATACCTGCTGTTTTGTCACCTGCAAGGAAACGAGCAATATCACCATTAACAACATTACCTGCTGCATTTGTAAAGTCCCCAAATACAAACCAGAAGTATGTGTTCATTACGTGGTGTAAACCAATTGGGATTAATAAACGGTTTAATAAACCAAATAATCCTGAACCAATTGCACCTAAATTAACAATTCCATGAGCTAATGCATCAATACCATTTTGAATTGTTGGCCAAATTTGTGCAAATAGAATTCCTAATATCAGCATCACGACTGATGTAACAATTGGAACGAAACGTTTTCCAGCAAAGAAACCTAACCATTCTGGAAGTTTAATCTTATGGAATTTATTATAAAGAAGTCCTGCTATAACACCAACAATAATACCACCTAAGACTTTCATATCTACTTTAGTCGATAATTCAGCAGCCTTAGATACTTGTGTCATTGTATCCGCAAGCTTAGATGGATCTACATTTGCGCTATTACCTATTAAATCTTGGACTTTACTTAATTTACCTTGTAATTCAGCAGTTGAATACCCTTTGCTAAGTGCATCAATACTATTTTTCATAACAAGATAACCAATTGCACCTGCAAGACCTGCTGCACCACTACCATCCACTGAAAGACCGATTGCAATACCAATTGCAAAAATAAGTGCTAAGTTATCAAAAACTGCTGCGCCGGCCTGTGCCATAACAGGAATATCAAATACATCTGGTTGCCCTAAACGAAGCAATAATCCTGCTGCTGGTAGTACTGCGATCGGAAGCATTAAAGCTTTACCAATACGTTGTAAAAACTGCAACATTTTAATTCCCCCTAATCAAATTTATGAAATCGTTATCATTATAAGTACGCTTTAGAAAACGCTTTCTATTACATAACCATAATAACATATAGTTGTATAGATGTGTAGTTTTTATTTCTGAACTTTTTATGGATAAATCTCCTATTTCCAAACTGTTATATAAAAGGAAAATTCTCCTTTTTAAAATACAGAATACTCGAAACGAAAGACCTATTATAGCACATTGAACTTTCGTTTTATCATTCCACTTTTTCATGTTATTATTTATTTCCGAGCATATCGGGAAAAGTAAACTTAGTTAATTCAAAATAGGAGCGTTGGTACTATGCAGTGCATTGAAACAAACAACTTACAACAGTTGTTAGAACAAGTAAAACCATATACGAAAAAAGGAAAACTTGCTACTTATATCCCCGAACTAGGAAATGCAAATCCAGACGATTTAGGGATTGCCATTTTCCATAAAGAAACAGAATATATCCATGCAGGCAACTCACAAACACTATTTACTCTTCAAAGTATTTCCAAAGTAATTACACTTGCCCTTGCCCTTTTAGACCGTGGTGAAGAATATGTATTTTCTAAAGTTGGAATGGAACCAACGGGTGACCCATTTAATTCTATTATTAAGTTAGAAACGACAAGTCCATCCAAACCCCTTAATCCAATGATAAATGCAGGGGCCTTAGCTATTACAAGCATGCTAGCAGGAAAAGATAACGAGGAAAAAATGGAACGTATTCTTCATTTTGTACGTGAAATAACAGATAATCCTACTATTAATTATTCCTCTAAAGTTGCCGATTCAGAACTAGAGACAGCTTACCTAAACCGTTCACTTTGTTATTATATGAAACAAAACGGAATTATCGATTGTGATATTGAAGAACTTATGGATTTATATACTCGTCAATGCGCAGTTGAAGTAAACTGCATCGATTTAGCACGTATCGGCTTAATTTTTGCAATGGATGGATATGATCCATATAAGAAAAAACAAATTATCCCTAAGCATATTACAAAAATTTGCAAAACATTTATGGTCACATGTGGTATGTATAACGAATCTGGTGAATTTGCAATTCGTGTTGGTATTCCTGCAAAAAGTGGTGTAGCCGGTGGTATTTTTGGCTGCGTAAAAGGAGACATGGGAATCGGTATTTTCGGACCAGCTTTAGATGCAAACGGAAATAGTATTGCCGGTTTTAAAATTCTTGAACTTCTTTCTGCTCAAGAAGGTTGGAGCATTTTTTAATCGCGAGTTATCCTGCTATACTAGCAGGATTTTTTATTTCGCCAAAACCTCACTTTTGTCAGTTATCAATCCTCTTACAAAAACAGTGCTGAAAGTTTCTCTATATCATGCATATTTGTTCCCCCCTCCTGAATAATATAGTACAACCTAGCGCTATATGTGGAGGTGTGAAAGATGAAACTAATATTTCAAATGGGAAAACAACCTGTTCTTGAAAAAACAATCCTTCTTTTTATATTGAGTATTGTAGAAAGCTTGAAGTTAAAAGTTGTTTCACTCGACGAAGCTCACCGATACATATTCAATTTAGAAGTACTTGAATTATTAATGGATCGGAACATCGATGATCAAGTACTTGAACTTATTCATTTCGGGATGGGACTTGAAGACATTTATCATGTGCTTCCTGAAGAACTTGAGCATACGATTGAGGAATTAAAGTGGCTTTGCATTCAAGTATTAAGTGAGTACAGTATGCATGAAGAATCCGAACAATTAATTGAAGATATACGGTAAAAAAGCACCTATGTAGGTGCTTTTAATGTTTTTTTAAACTATTTTTATACGCCTCAATATTTACTGGTAGCTCTTCCTCTTCCAAAGTATGTTCATTTACATCTTTATGAATGAACGCACCTTTAGGTGGTTGATGATCATGCCCTTTTTTCTTATGATCAAATGCTTTCCCGCGTCCCATACAAATCCCCCTTTCTTAAAAGAAATCCGTATTAGTATGGAGAAAAGTACGTCGATATATGCAATCTCTTGCTGTATTTCCAAGGAAATACTCGAACCTTGTTTTCTACTCTCCTTACAACAACTGATCGATCCCAATAAGAATTAATAATAGTCCTGCGATAACTGTCGCCCATTTCCCTAAGTATTCTGCTAAAAATCGTTTTCCTACATACGCAAAACCACTAATACAAATAAAACTAAACACCCCAGAAATAGTCGCTGTAAGCCAAAGATTTAAATTTGTTACCCCTGCATCAAATCCACCTGCAATATTATTAATAGACAACGCAACTCCTAAAACAATTGCTTCTGAGAAACTAATTGTTTTAGAACCATCAAAATCTGCTTTTTCCGGATCACGTAAAATGCCCATAAGTACATTATCATCTTTAGAACCTGCAGTATTTTTTTGACCCAAGAAAGGCTGGCACAAAATAAACACACCGATTACCCCTAAAACGATTGCTCCAATCAGATTTGCTGTAAACTCTGAAATAAATAACGCAATCCAGTTTCCAAAAAATCCAGCTAGTAAAGTAAATAAAAATCCAAAGAATGCGATGATAAAATTGTTAAACCACGAAATACGAATTTTACGAATGCCATATGCAATTCCAACACCTGCATTATCTAAATTAGAAGCGATCCCGATTAAAAAAATTGAAAATAAGCCTGCCGTACTCATAAATAGTCACCCCTTTTTCTCACTTTTCAATGCATATTATGAAAATGTTGAGCAACTGTGCCTGTCTGTTTCATATACTTGTAATAAATGCTCAATATTTTTTCAATACTAAAAAAGGAGTGCCTACACTATGGCTAATGAAAACCCGAATGATCGGCTTGGCAAATTAATAAAAAAACTTTTAAAAGAACGCGCCTTATCTATGCGCCAACTAGGAATACTTACAAATATTGATCCTGCGACAGTCTCAAGAATTATTAATGGTAAACAACCGCCAAAACAAAAACATCTACAAAAATTTGCAGAATGTCTTCAAGTTCCACCCCAATTTTTATTTGATGAAATGTACCCTGATTCTCCTCACATTAATAAAGAAAAAACAGATATGTACACATCTCTTGATACCATTCAGCAAACGCTGCAATCCTCTAACTTATTCGATTTCGATTACACTACAACTCGCGTAAAACAAGAACTCGAAAATTACGAACGCTATGCCCAGACAACAGAAGGCGAAAAACGTATTCATGACAGTTTCGCAAGCAAATTAGAGCAAATTGATAGTGCTGGTCCTTTTATTGAACAATTAACAGATATGTATCAACAATTTTGCAATGAAACCATTTCAAAAGAAGAACGTGCAGTTCTTGGAAGCGCATTACTGTATTTCATTTTATCGACAGATATTATTCCCGACTATCTCTTTCCAATTGGCTATTTAGATGATGCGATCGCCGTTGAATTAGCAAAAGAGAAATTACTTGAAATAAAACGAAAAACATAGCAAAATAAAGAACTATTTCAGTTGTTTATTTTCACCTCTGAAATAGTTCACTAAAAAATCGTACAAGTATACATACTCGTACGATTTTACTATACAAATCTATTTTTTCGTGTGGCACCATTCATATATAAATGCTGTTATTACTTTTGTAAATTCAATTAACTGTTCAATTTCAACTTTCTCATTTACAGAATGTGCTTCTTCTAATGTACCTGGTCCATATATAATCGCTGGAATATGAAACTCACTAAACCAACCGCCATCAGTTACCGTTGCAGACATATCTAAAATTGCATTTTTTGATAAAATAGACTCGTGTACTGAGCTAAGTTTTTTTACAGCTGCATGTTCCCTATCTACTTCTAATGAAGGGAAAATTTCACCACGATCTACAATCATTGATTCTCCGCCCCACTTAAATTGTGGCGGATTTTCGCTTAACCATGGATCGGCAGCTGCTACCTTTCCAATATATTCTTCAATTTCTTTTATTATTTGTTCATGTGTTTCGTTCGGATAGAAGTGCACGGTTATCCATAACTGGCACTCATCCGCAATAAACGCCGCATGCCTTCCCCCCTCAATAACAGCTGGATTAATTGTTGTTGTTCCAGATGGATAGCCTTCATATGTTTTCATGACTGCCCAGTGACGCTCTAATTCTTGTAAGCTCTGCACAATTTTCATCATTTTTTCAATCGCACTCGCTCCAAATAAACGTCCTCCAGCATGGATCATTTGTCTGCGCGTTGCATCATGAAACGTTTGCGGACTTTTCACTGTAATCCATCCAGTAATTACACCACCTTGCCCTTGCATATGTAAATCACTCGTATCCACTACGACTGCAAAGTCAGCATCGTAACCTCGCCTGCAGCATTGAAGTGTTCCTGCCTCTCCAACTTCTTCCCCTATTACTGATTGAAAGATTAAATCTCCAGGTAATTCAATACCAGCTTCTTGTAAAAGTTGAATGGCAAATAGCGCTCCAGCCAGCCCACCTTTCATATCTGCTGCGCCACGTCCAACTAACCAGCCATCTTTTATAAATGGATCAAATGGATCTGTTTCCCACGCCTCATCTGCTGACACTTCAGCTACATCCATATGACCATTAATAATAAGACTTTTATATGAGTCACTTTTTATTCCTTTTTTTACCCCAACAACGTTCGGATCATTCGGATATACATCCCATTTATTAATACTAAAATTTCGTTTTCTTAAAAACTCTGCAACAAATTCTTGCGCTTCATTTGTATTTCTCGCTGGCGGTGCTGGTGTTTCAAAACGAATTAATGTTTTTGTAAGTTCTAACAATTCCTCTTTCCTTGAATCTATTTGTTTTAACAACTGCGAAATTTCTCGATTCATCGCTAATTCCCCTTTGCATACATAGTATGTTTCCAGCTTTATTTTCACAAAAAAAGAGACTGTTTACAATTTTACAGTCTCCTAATTGATCACTATTATAAACTCTCTACTTCCGTTGTATTTGTCTTTTCAATATGCTCTACATTACTTCCCTTATTTCTTGTAGCACGATAAAACAGTAAACAAACAATCATAAATGGAATACCACAATACAATGCCATTCTTTGTTCTGGAATAAAGGCCATGCCAACGATTACTGTTACATTTAATACTAACGCAAGCAGTGGTACGAATGGATACAGCGGTGTTTTAAATTTCAGGTCTTTCACATCCCCGCCCTGCTTTATGTATGACCTTCTAGCTAATAAGTTAGATAGAGCAATAGATGCCCAAACTAGTATCGCTCCAAATCCAGCGATAGAAAGCAGCCATAAATAAACTGTATCTTCCGCATAAATACCTGATAATAATGAGAGACAACCTACAATTGTGCTTACAATCAATGCATAAATAGGAACACCGTTTTTAGATAACTTACCAAAAATCGGACTAATCATTCCTTGATTAGACATAGACCATAGCATACGAGAAGTTGCATATAATCCTGAATTCGCAACGGATAGAACTGCTGTAATAATAACGAAATTTATAATATCGGCTGCATAAGGAATACCAATTTTATCAAATACAACTACAAATGGACTTTCTATTACTCCTGCTTGCTGCCAAGGGAATAGTCCAGCAAGAATAAAAATAGATAGTACAAAGAAAACAAGTATACGCCAAACTGTATTGTTAATTGCCTTCGGGATCGTTTTCTCTGGATTTTCACTCTCACCTGCTGCAATACCAACTAGTTCTGTTCCTTGGAAAGAAAAATTAACTGCAATCATCGTAATTAAAATGGCTGATAATCCATTCGGAAACAGTCCCCCGTAATCAGTAAAGCTAGAGAATATCGGTGCTGGTTCATTTCCTTTCATATCTAGAAAACCAAACATTGCCGCCCCGCCTAAAATAATAAATGCAATAATTGTAATTACTTTAATACTTGCAAACCAAAATTCCACTTCCGCAAAACTTCTTGAAGATAACGCATTAATAGCAAAGAGCAGTACCGCGAACACTACACACCAAATCCATGACGGTACATCAGGAAACCAACGTTTCATCAAAATACTAACTGCAATTAATTCAATACCTATCGTAGCAGACCAGTTTAACCATGACATCCATCCCACTACATAACCTGCTGCAGGGGAAATATGCTTTGTCGCATACGTTTGATAAGACCCTGCGTCAGGCATCGCAACAGCTAATTCTCCAAGACAGAGCATCGTTAAATACATTACAAATCCACCGACAAGATACGCTACAATTGCTCCTCCAGGTCCAGCCTCATGAATCGTATAACCTGACCCTAAAAAAAGTCCTGTACCAATAACTCCACCGAGTGCAATCATAAATATGTGCCTACTTTTCAATTCTCTTTTTAATCCTTGGTTTTGATCCATCATATAAATCCCCCCTTTTCACTTTGCCAACCCATTTAATGTAAGCGTTTTTAAAAGTATTCATTGTAAAAATAATGATTGAAAAGAGCAAAAATACACGTCACTTACATTAATCACTGCCTGTTACTAAAAGGTCATCCCTTACTGTTATTAATAATTTTTGATCAGCAATAGCTTGTCCTTCTACTACTTCTAATGATTCAATATAACCACTGATCCCTATCTTAATTTCTACTTTCTGTTTATCTATTGTTTCAATTAACGCTAATTTCTCCCACTCGTATACGTAAGAACTTTCCGTAACAAATAACTTCTCTACTTTTCCATAACAAGGACTATACACACCTTCTATAACTGTCTTCACTTTATAAATTCCTCCCTCTTATTAATTGACACCAAAACGTTGTATATCCTGTAAAAATTCATATTCTCCCCTCTAGAGATTTCGAATATTATTTATGCAAAATACGTACCAAGTCTCTAATTCATATATTAAATGAGAGTTTCATACAAAAAAATGTGCACAACCGCAAAATTTTTCGATCATTTAAAAAGTTTTAAACGAAAAATAGCAAAATTTTTTTGCGATTTTATAAGAATTTTAATAAAATTATAAAAAGTCAGTCTTCATAGGGTGAAATGAGGAGAAGATGTTACATGCATACAGAAGAAATTAATTTCAAACAACTTATTGAAATGAATATGCTATATGAAACTTTAATCAATGAACTCGATATCGGGATTCATATTATTAATGAGGAAAGTAAAACGATTGTCTATAACCGCAAAATGATGGAAATTGAATCAATGGAACGCTCAGATGTATTATATAAAAGTCCTTTAGAGGTATTTGCATTTGAAGAAAATAAAAATAGTACTCTTATAGAGGCATTAAAATTTGGAAAAACAAAGAAAAATATAAAACAAACGTATTTTAACAATAAAGGACAAGAAATTACAACGATTAACGATACTTTCCCTATAATAGAAAATGGAAAAATTAAAGGCGCTATTGAAATATCAAAAGAAATTAGTAACTTAAAACAAACGATAAAAATAAGTCCTTCTCGAAAACAAAGCACTAAATTTACCTTTGATCACATAATTGGTGATTCTGAAGCCATTCAATCAATCATTACAGAAGGAAAAAGAGTAATTCGTACATCTTCCTCCATACTTCTCGTAGGGGAAACAGGCACTGGTAAAGAACTATTTGCACAAAGCATCCATAATGAAAGTCAGCGTTCAACCAAACCCTTTATTTCACAAAACTGTGCCGCTATACCTGATACCTTAATGGAAAGCCTACTATTTGGCACAAATCGAGGTGCCTTTACAGGAGCAATAGATAAATCAGGCTTATTCGAAGAAGCGAACGGAGGAACTTTGTTATTAGATGAAATCAACTCATTAAGTCCAGCACTTCAAGCGAAGTTACTACGAGCTATACAAGAAAAAACAATACGAAGAATCGGAGGCACACACGAAAAAGAAATTGATGTTCGTATTATAGCAACTATCAATGAAGATCCTTTCGAAGCCATCGCACATAATCGATTAAGAGAAGACTTATATTACCGATTAAGCGTCGTTACTTTATGTCTTCCGCCTTTACGTGAAAGAAAAGAAGATATTCCAGATCTTGTTCAGCACTTTATTGAAAAATATAATACTCAATTTGGGCTCAATGTAACCGATGTAGATGTAAATGTAAGAGAATTTTTCTATGCATATGATTGGCCTGGAAACGTACGGGAGTTGGAACATATAATTGAAGGTTCCATGAACTTGATAGAAGATGAAACCATCATTACAGCGTTTCATATGCCTACTCGCTTTCGTGAACGAATAAAAACAGAATTCAATATGCAACATGCACTAACTAATCACAATACTCATGCACCTAAAACTTTAAAACACACAATAGAAAAAATGGAAAAGAACTACATTAATCAAATTCTTAAAGAGAATCATGGCAACATTTCACAAGCTGCAAAATTTTTAGGATTAAGTAGGCAAAACTTACAATATCGAATTAAAAAACTGCATTTACACATATGAAATAAACATGTCTCCAAGTGCAAAAACAACTTGGTAAAATATGTTATAATAAACATATAACATGCTAGAAAGGGGCTATATATGAGTAATGATAAAAAATTAAAGTTATTACACTACTTATACCTTCTCCCTGCTGTTCTATGTATAATGTTATTCATTAATGGTGATATGAGTAGCTTTCCTTATGCAAAGCTATTAGGAACAATTAGTGGCTCCTTTGCAGCTATTATGCTTGCTGCTTTTTGGAATTTGAAGCTACGTATAAAAAACGAGAAATCTTCGTAATACTAAAAAAATCGAGCTACTTAGCCCGATTTTTTTATTTGCCATTAAAACTCAACATTCTCTAAATACAACCCACTTGCCTCAGCAAGACAATTAATTTGATTGCGCTGCTTTTCCTCTAAAATGTTTGGAATTGCTTCAGCGTCTAATTGTCCTAATCCAACTTCAATTAATGCCCCGACAATTTTTCTTACCATATTATGAAGGAAGCCGTTACCACTTACTCTAATTTGTACAAACCCTGCCTCTTCCATCACATCAAGTGTATATACTTCTCGAACCATAGATTTTTTCTTTGATTTCGCATTTGAAAAAGCAGTAAAGTCATGTGAACCAACTAAATGTTTCGCAGCTGCTTTCATGCTTTTCACATTTAATTTTTTATTCACATGCATGCTGTATTTACGCATAAATGGATTTGTATGCTCTTCATTCCAAATTTTATACAGATATGTTTTTGCTTTAGAATTGTAACGAGCATGGAAACGATCATGTACTTCTTCCACATTCGTAATGCTAATATCATTAGGTAAATATTGATTTAAATATTTTTTCACTTTATGTTCCACTAACTTCTCATCACTTTGAAAGTTAGCAACTTGATTCAAAGCATGTACACCAGCGTCTGTTCTACTACAACCAATAATTTCAATTTCTTTTCCGACCATTTCAGATATGACACTTTCGATTTTTCCTTGAATTGTATTATCGTTATTACCGAGACGTTGCCATCCTTTAAAACGTGCGCCATCGTACTGAATTGTTAATTTATAATTATGCATAATATTCTCCTTCATAGAAAATATTCCCTCATACCATGAGGGAATATTAATAAACTTTACTTTCTAACAAGCTTCACTACATTTTCTACGTGAGCTGTATGCGGGAACATATCAACTGGTTGCACATACTCCACTTCATAGCTCTTCATTAATGCTTGTACATCACGTGCTAATGAAGAAGGATTACAAGACACATACACAACTTGTTTCGGCTTCACCTTTAAAATTGTTTCCAGTAATTTATCATCGCAACCTGTACGTGGTGGATCGACAACAATTACATCTGGACGCCATCCTTCTTTTACCCATTTCGGTAACCATTGTTCAGCTTTACCTGCTTCATATTTCGTATTTGTAAATCCGTGACGCTTTGCATTTTTTCTTGCATCTGCAATCGCTTCTGGAATTACATCCATACCACGTACTTCCGCTGCATCATTTGCAAGCCAAAGACCGATTGTACCAACGCCACAATACGCATCTACAATTTTCTCATCGCCTGTTAACGCAGCGGCTTTTTTTGCTTCATTATATAAAACAACGGTTTGCTCTGGATTCAACTGGAAGAACGCACGTGCTGATAATTCAAATGATAAATCACCAAGTGTTTCTTGAATTACTTCTTTTCCAGCTAATTTAAATGTTTTGTCGCCAAAAATAACAGATGTTTTACGCCAGTTTACATTTTGCATAATTGATTTAACCGCTGGCATCTGTTTTTGTACTTCTGCAATAAATTGTTCTTTATTTGGTAATTCTTCTTTTGTTGTAATAAGTGTAACTTGTACTTCACCTGTTTGAACTGCAGTACGTGTTACAATTGTGCGTACTAAACCTTTTTGTTTTTTCTCATTGTAAATAGAAACATTTAATTTTTCTAAAATACGTCTTACAACTTTTGTCGCTTCATTCGTTGCTTTATGTTGAATCATACAGTGAGCGATATCAATTAACTGATGTGAGTTTTGTTTATATAGCCCTGTAATAACCTTTTCGTCTTTACGCCCCACTTGTAATTGACTCTTATTACGATAATGCCATGGATTTTCCATGCCAAGCGTTGGACGAATTTTCTCTTCCATACTATTTTTCATGTACTTCTCAAATGCTTGTACAACGATATCACGCTTTTGATTCAATTGTTCTTTATAATCTAAATGTTGCAGCTGACAACCGCCACACTCCTCATATACTGGACACGGTGCTTTCACACGATGCGGTGAAGCTTTACGAACTTTTTTCACTTTCGCTTCAGCGAAGCCACGCTGAATTTTCGTTGTTTCTGCAACAACTTCTTCTCCTGGTAATGCCCCTGGAATGAAAACAACTTGTCTCTTAAAATAACCAACGCCTTCTCCGTTAATCCCAAGACGTTTAATTGTCACAGGAAACGTTTGACCAACTTCCAACTTACTCTCATGTTGCTTTTGTATCATTATTACACCTCTACTCTATACTTTTCCATAAATATAACGCTGCATAACTGCAGTATGGTTCACACTCTTGTTTCAATTTTTCTAAAAATGCATCATCAGGTTTATCATCTAATTGAAATATACCTTGCACTGCACGCTGAATCCCAATGTCCGCTTTCGGGAACATATTTTTCCGTCCAAGCCCAAACATTAAAAAGTTTTGCACTGTCCATGCACCAATTCCCCTAATTGGCAACAATTGTGCTGAAATGTCTTCTTCCGTCCCATTTTCTATACTCGCTAAATTTAATGTACCACTGACAATACTTCGACCTAATCCTACTATATATTCAGCCTTTCGCTGACTAAACTTCTGCTCTCTCAATTCTTCTATTGAAATATTTGCTACTATTTCCGGAGTGGGGAAAAAGAATACACCGTTCTTCTCTGTTCCATACCGTTTCACAAATTGTTCTGTTAACACAGTAGCAAATTTCAAATTTATTTGTTGGTGAATGATACAGCGAAGCAGACAAGCAAAATAATCAAATTCTAAAATAATTGGAGTATAAGCATATGTTTCAAATAGTGGACGTAATGATGTGTTTAAAAAATGATTTTGTATATCTTGAAACGGTTCATTCCAATGAAAAATGGCTCTCATTCGTTTCATGACTTTCTCCGGATTTCCTGTCTGACTAGAAATCCAAAACTGTGGATTTTGAACAGTACCAATCCCTTGTAAGCGAACAACAACCTGTTCCTCGTCGATACAAAGCGGGATATAAATAACTTTCTCATCTAATTGAATGACGTTAAGAGGATCAAAAGATAAACGTTTTAATACCTCTTCAAAATGATACGGATACTCTAACGTAACATGCTCGCTCCACATACGTTTCCCCATCCTTTTTACACATCATTATAGCATGAGAAAACCGTAAGCATACATGCTTACGGTTGATTGCCTTTTACTAAGTCATCTAGACTTTTAAAATGATACCCTTTCTCGCGCAAATCATCAATGATTTTTGCAAGTGCTTCTGCATTATCTTTTGATATTGCATGAAGTAATAAAATAGATCCTGGATGAATCATCGTCATAACATTATTATGCGCATATTGCCATCCTCTTTGCTGATCCACTTTCCAATCCAAAAATGCAAGTGACCAAAATACATTATAATAGCCCATTTCTTTCGTAAGAGCTAACGTTCTTTCACTAAATACACCGCGCGGAGGACGTACATATTTCACTTCTTTTTGCCCAGTTACTTTTTTAATTTCTTCTGTTACACTCGTTAATTCTTCACGAAGTTTCTCATCACTTACCGCTGTAAAATCAGGATGACTCCAAGAATGGTTTCCAATAATGTGTCCTTCATCCTTCATTCTTAACAATAAATCTTTTTGTGTTTTAATGTAATGTCCCGTTACAAAGAAAGTTGCTGGTACTTTTTTCTCTTTTAATACATCTAATATTTTCCCTGTGTATCCATTCTCATATCCATTATCAAATGTTAAATAAATATCTTTTTTCTTCGTATCTCCTAAATAAAACCCGCCATTTTTTTGTAGTAAATCTGTATATAACTTTCCTGCATCTGGTACTGTTTCATTTTTAGGACGCGGGATTCCCCAGTTATGTGGAGTATTTGTATAAGCCAGTGCTGAAACTGGAACAAGTGCCATCATAATTGAAAAAATGAGACCGATATATAACCATTTATATTTCATAAATAGTCTCCTTTCCATATATAATCGTACTTGTAGTTTCTGTTGCAACGCATTCTTTCATGCTGAACATGTTTTTCTATATATACCAAAAAAATGCATCTCGAATCATTCGAGATGCATTTTTTATTTACTTAAATACTGGCTCTTTAAAGCTAGCTAATTTTTCAAGTGATGTTTTATCAACATCTGCATGTAAGCTATTACCATGAGAGTCCATCGTTACAACTGCTTTAAACCCGTCGATACGTAAATGCCACATTGCTTCTGGAATACCAAATTGTAAGAAATCAACATCTTTCACTTCTTTAATACATTCAGCATAATATTGCGCTGCACCACCGATTGCGTTTAAATATACACCGCCATGTTCTTCTAAAGCCGCTAATGTTTTCGCACCCATACCGCCTTTTCCAATGACAGCGCGAATACCGAATTTCTTCATAATATCGCCTTGGTACGGTTCTTCACGAATACTTGTCGTTGGACCTGCCGCTTTAATTTGCCAATTGTCATTTTCATCTTTCACAACAACTGGACCACAGTGGTAAATAATTTGTCCATTTAAATCTACTGGACAATCATTATCCATTAAATGCTTATGGATTGCGTCACGACCTGTATACATCATGCCATTAATTGTTACAACATCACCAACGCGAAGTTCACGAATTTGCTCTTCTGTAATTGGTGCTTGTAATACAATCTCACGTTGCTCTGTTTTTTCTTGTACTTCATGCTGAAGTGTATCTTCCCCTTCTTGATATAGCCAATCCATAATGTCTCCTGTTTCAGGATGGATTTTCACACCAAGGCGACGATATGCCCAGCAATTATACGCAACAGATACATAGAAACTAGCTGGCAAACGATTATAGACGCCAATTTTACAACCAAGTAAAGTTGTTTCTCCGCCAAATCCCATCGTACCAATGCCAAGCTTGTTCGCATTTTCTAATACGTACTCTTCAAGATGTTGTAACTCTGGTACTGGATTGACATCATCTAATGTACGGAATAATTGATTTTTTGCTAATTCATAACCTGATGTGCGGTCTCCCCCGATACCAACACCAATTACACCAGCGCTACATCCTTGCCCTTGTGCTTGATATACTGCATGAAGAAGGCATTTACGAATCCCTTCTAAATCACGGCCAGCTCGTCCAAGTCCTTCTAGTTCACACGGTAAGCTATATTGAATATTTTTATTCTCACAGCCACCACCTTTTAGGATTAAACGTGCATCAATATAATCTTTTTCCCATTGTTCAAACTTAATCACCGGTGTACCTGGTCCTAAATTATTTCCACTATTGTCTCCAAAAAGAGAATCAACAGAATTGGGACGAAGTTTACCATCTTTTGTCGCCCGCTCAAGCGCATTATAGATAGCTTCCTTCAACTTTAATTGATTCACACCAACTGGTGTATAAATTTTAAACGTTGGCATCCCTGTATCTTGGCAAATCGGCGAGATGTTATCATCGGCCATTTTAATATTATTTGTAATTGTGCCAAGTGCCATCGCAGAACGAGTCCCTGCATTTTCTCGCTCTTTCGCTTGTTGAATCGCACGACGAACATCTTTCGGTAAGTTCGTTGACGTTTCAACAATTAGTTGATACATGCTTTCTTGAAGCTTTTCCATTGTTACTTCCCCCTCAATTGTGAACGCTACCAAAACGTTATGAGCTGAAAATTCAATTGTTATGCTCTTTAGCTATTTATTTCACGCTATTAGAGCATAAATGAAATTTTTCACAACTTGATTATACCTCTTTTTCTATCGTCCTTCTATTACCCGAACAGAAAAAGGCTACCAAATTGGAATTGGTAGCCTTTTTAATATATTATTCGTCTTTTTTAAATTGCTCACATTTTAATTCTAATTCATCTAACATTGCAAGAAGACGATCTACATCTTCTAATTCTACTTCTTCGGGTTCAATTGTATCAATTACTTCAATGAACATATTTAAACGTTCTTTTAAATATACTAATTGTGTATCTTTATCTTGAATTGCTTTTCCCATGAAGGCACTCTCCTTTTAATTCGAGTTGCTTTTATTATACCGCAAAAACGATTGCTATGGGCATGAAATTTCATCAATTTTGTCATAGTCATCCACTATAATGTAAGCCCTCTCTCTTTTCATGATAAAAAGTTTCACTTTATAAAAAGCACATATTCTTCTATTATAGAGAATGGACAAATTGTTATTTCAATAGTCAAAGGAGTATTTCATATGACGATATCACAAAAAATGAAGCCGATTACTCCTTCTTACGATCCATGGGAAGCGTATATGGACCTTGAAGAGTACGGCAAACTACTATTAACAAATGTTGAATTTACAACGACGACGTTATGCAATATGCGCTGTGAGCATTGCGCTGTTGGTTACACGTTACAGCCGAAAGACCCAAATCCGCTTCCGATGGATCTTTTATTAAAACGATTAGATGAGATTCCTCATTTACGTTCTTTAAGTATTACTGGCGGAGAACCTATGCTTTCAAAAAAATCCGTCGACAACTATGTAACACCACTCTTAAAATACGCCCATGAACGAGGCGTTCGCACTCAAATCAACTCTAACTTAACTATAGATTTAGCACGTTACGAACAAATTATTCCTTATTTAGACGTATTGCATATCTCTCATAACTGGGGAACAATCGATGACTTCGTTGAAGGCGGATTTGCAATGATGGAGCGTAAACCTACTTACGAACAACGTGCAAAATTATTCGAAAGAATGATTACAAATAGTAAGGCTCTATCAGATGCAGGTGTACTTGTATCTGCCGAAACAATGTTAAACAAAAGAACTCTACCACATATTGAACATATTCACCGCCAAATCGTCGAAGAGATGGGCTGTAAACGTCATGAAGTTCATCCAATGTATCCAAGTGACTTCGCGAGTAATCTAGAGATTTTAACAAAAGCTGAAATTCGTGATGCGATTGAGCATTTACTAGAAATTCGCGATGAAAATGTATGGATGTTATTTGGAACTTTACCTTTCTATGCTTGTAGCGATGACGAGCGAGACATTGCCACATTTAAAAAGTTACAAGAGAGCAAAAATGTAACTGTTCGTAACGATCCAGATGGTCGTTCACGCTTAAATGTAAATATTTTTGATGGCAATATTATCGTTACTGATTTTGGTGATGTTCCACTTCTAGGAAACATACAAACAAACACATTACAAGAAGCTTATGAAAAATGGAGCGCTTCAAAAACAGCAAAATCATTAAGCTGTCACTGTCCTGCAGTAAAATGTCTTGGACCAAATGTTCTTGTAAAAAACAGCTACTATCCGACAGAAGATTTCTTATCAAAAACAGCAAACATTACATTATAAAAAAACGTCAGCTTATAAGCTGACGTTTTTTCATGTTATTGCGAGTGGGAAGAAGAAATGAATTTAAAATACAAATGATCATGAATTGGAATAGCAGCTCCAATTCCTTGAGAAGTAATATTTTTCACAACAAGTCTTTTTTGATTTCCCTTTAATACAAGATACACTTCTCCAAATGTTACTTTTCCTTTTTCATTTACTGCTGGTGTATAAGCGTATAAATATCCGAGTTGACTCGGACTAATATTATACACACGCTCATGTCCAGTACCATAACCAATGGTCGTTTTAAACGAAAGGGGGAATTGTACTTTTTCAAGTGCTTTGAGAAGCATCATTTTTTTCACATCTGCAGCATCTTTCATATCTGCTGTTAAATCGCCTTCAACCGTCTTTTGTGTTTCTTGCTTATAGCGAAGTGGATATAGGCGATCTCCTCCACGATTATCGTAAACATTGCGATTTACTTGTTTATATTCCCAATTAACCGATGTATCAATCGATTCATAATGTAAAGCCCATTGCCCTAAATAAATCTTTGCTCGGTACCCTACCGCAAGCGGCGCATTCGAAATTGTCGTTTCATTAAACATTCGAATTAAGTCCGGATTTTCAATTTTAATATTTGCTGTTTTTAATAATTCTTGAGCAAACTTACTCGGCTGTAAACGCGGTAAATCTTGCGCATCATTTGGAAATGTATTGTCTTTAGAAATATTTAAAACAGATGAAGGCATTTTTGTTCCTACTGTTGTCTTTGCAAAACTCATGTTAGGAAATAATAAAATAAACGAGACCATAGTTGAAAGACATATGCTGTATACTCGTTTCACCTGTCTGGCTCCTTCCTATGTAGGTATATATACTACTTCGTTTATTGTTTTCTCTGAGTGCAATTGTTATGCCTATTTTTCATAATAAATAAAAACCAATTCCCATAATGACATACGCCGCTAGTAAAGTGCCACCTTCAAACCAGTTTGTATCTCCATCATTTGAAATCGCAATCGTTAAGAAAACAGCTGTAATCATAGACACAAGTTCTGGTATGGTAAATACTAAAGGCATCCTTTGCGCGAAGAACATAGATAGCAATACTAATACAGGAGCAACAAACATGGCGATT
Organism: Bacillus cereus group sp. MYBK15-3; assembly: GCF_051916765.1. Taxonomy (NCBI): domain Bacteria; kingdom Bacillati; phylum Bacillota; class Bacilli; order Caryophanales; family Bacillaceae; genus Bacillus; species Bacillus cereus group sp. MYBK15-3. The sequence continues at coordinate 155,968 of NZ_JBQAHG010000007.1, read as the reverse complement.
TGTAATGTAGAGCCTATTGCAATTTCGACTGCAATATTTACTTTATTTTTATAAGCCATAATAATTGCAGACGCATGTTCCGCTGCATTCCCAACAATTGCAACGATAATAACCCCTATAAATAACTCTGACCAGCCAAATGACTTTGCAACAGTTTCAAAAGTATGTACGAGTGCCTCTGACACATAAGCTACTGCCAGTGTTGCTATCGCTAAAATAAGGAGCGCCTTCCCTTTTGACCACTCTGGCTCTTCTTCATGCGCTACTTCGTCACTTTTATGTTGATATACACCACGGTGCGTAACTAACTTAAATAGTAATGCAGCAAGGTACATGATAATCATAATAATAGAAACACCTATACTTAATTGATACGTCTTGCCAGCGTTCATCTTCATTGAAAAGATCTCTGGAATAACAAAGGCCACAACAACAGCAAATATTAATAAAGCTGAATTATGCCTTGCATCATATACATTAAAACTTTGTCTTTTGTATTTAAGACCTCCAACAAAGAAAGATAACCCTCCTACCAATAATAAATTTCCAAGTACAGAACCGGTTAAAGAAGCTAACACCACTTCAATTAACCCTGCTTGAAGTGCAAAAATTGAAATGATAAGTTCAACAGCATTACCGAAAGTAGCATTTAATAATCCGCCTATTCTAGGACCAGAAACAATTGCTAGACTCTCTGTTGCTCTCCCCATAAAACCAGCTAATGCGATAATCGTAATACAATACACAGCGAACATAATTGTTTCTGGCCAATGAAGTGTTTTTCCAAGTACAGATAGTGGTACACCTATAAGCGCTACTATAAGAAATATTTTATTAAACATGCTTTTCATCCTTCCATCGTATGTATTTCTCCTCAATATTATTATTATTCTTCTCCTAACTTGTCCGATTTCATCACAATTACGTTTAAAAAATCGGATTGAAGAAAACAGTATGAAAGATATTTAAATTATCTTGTTTAAACAGACAGAATTATAAATTGTGAAAAGGGGTTAAAATTATGCACTTAAAAGAAAAAATCGCAACTATTATTCAAGGTCAACGTACCGGTGTATTATCTACAGTACGAAATGAGAAACCTCATAGCGCCTTTATGATGTTTTTCCATGAAGATTTTGTACTATATGTTGCAACAGATCGACAATCAAAAAAGATAACAGATATTGAACAAAATCCTAATGTCCATGTACTACTCGGACGAGAAGGAAAAAAATTAGATGAAGATTATATTGAAGTTGAAGGGTTAGCTTCAATCGAGGAAGACTCAACATTAAAAAACAAGTTTTGGAATAATAGCTTAAAACGTTGGTTACTCGGTCCTGAAGACCCTAATTACGTATTGATCAAAATCAATCCCGACACAATTTATTACATTGATGGTGCGGGTACGACGGAGCCTGAGTTTTTACGACTATAAAATAAAACAAGCCCCCCCTTAGGTGGGCTTGTTTTGTCGAAAAGTTCTTTTAAAAAAAATAATAAAATAGGTGGAACTTTCCAAAGATTCTGTTATATAATAGCAGTAACTTAAATAAACTGTATTAAAACAGATTGAGAGGAGAAATAAAATTGATGAAGAGAGAAGAACGCAAAAATATGATTGAATTTATTGAAAAGAAAAAAGGGATTGAGCGTGACGAATTATTGTTTATGACAGACGATGAAGTAGAACATATTTATAATGTAACGTACTTTTTATATGAGGAAATTGCAGAGTAGTATAATAATCCCCACCTTATTAAAAATATAAGGTGGGGATTATTTCGTTATTTAGCCCACTATTTACAGGCAGTAAAACTCCCACCTTAAAATTCAGGTGGAGCAAGAAGTTAAGTTGAAGTCGCGCTTTCTATAAAGCTCAATTGCTTCAACTTTATACATGAGAATCATTTTCATGTATAATACTGTAAGATTGGAGGAATTTTACTATGAGTTCGTGGCTCTTATTTGCACTATTATCAGCAATTGCTGCTGCCCTTGTATCTATTTTTGGAAAGTTTGGTTTAGACGGCATCGATGCAAACGTTGCAACAACAATTCGATCTATTATTATGGCATTATTTATGATAGGCGTTATTATCATACAAGGTAAATTTCAAAATATCGGCGACGTACTGCTAAATAAAAAAGCACTGCTATTTATCACATTAAGTGGGGTTGCAGGTGCTTCGTCATGGCTATTTTATTTTCTTGCCCTCAAAACAGGAAAGGTTTCACAAGTAGCTCCTGTCGATAAATTAAGCGTCGTATTTTCTATCATTCTCGCTATGATTATCCTCGGTGAAAAGTTAAACTTTATGACCGGTGTTGGTGTAGTCTTTATTACAGCTGGTGTATTATTTATTGCTTTCAGCTAAAAAACCGCTATTAGCGGTTTTTCTTTTTCTTTATGTACAACCATACAACACATGTAACAACTGCTGAAATTAATAAAATCCATATTCCATAATGATGTAAACTATACTCAACGAAGCGCCACTTCTCGCCTAACTTCCAGCCAAGCCCAATAAAAACACTTATCCAAATGAGCGCACCACCGTAAGCGTACAAACAAAAACGCCAAAGTGTCAAATTTGATACCCCAGCAAAATATGCCGTTAAATGACGTACTCCCGGTATAAAATAACCAATCATTAAAAGAAATGGCCCATATTTTTCAAATAAAATATGTGTTTTTTCAATGTGATGTTCTTTAATTCTAATTTTCGGCCCATATTTCTTTAAAACAGGGAGCCCAAGTTTTAAACCTAATATGTAGCTTAACGTGATCCCTAACATCGCACCAGCCATCCCACTTAAAAAAGCAGCAGTTCCTGACATAACTCCTTTTGAAACATTATAACCAACAAAGGTCAATAAAAACTCGTCTGGTATCGGTAATCCGACAATCCCACCAGCCAAAGCTATAACAATTCCAAAATAGCCATAATGCGCGATTAACTCGCCAATATGTTGTTCCATTCGGAAGACACATCCTATGCACGATCGTTATTCCACATTGTACCCTTTCTATCTTTAAGGCAAACATGGTATACATATTCACTATACATTGTTTTTATAATGAACTCTACTTCTATTCTTTCCTTTAACAGAGATAAAGTGAAACTTTAATCAGTGGGAGTTTTGTTCATCCTCTACTAATTATTAACCTATGCCAATCTTGCTTCTACAGACATCCCGACTCCCACATAACTTACTTACATTCAACAATTTTGAGATTAGATTCTTACTGCCCGCAAATAACCCGATAAAAAATAAAAATTCATATGCGTGTTTTTTTGTTACAATAAAGGAAAGTTACTTTTCGCAACGGTTTAACTCTCAAGAAAAATGATATATCTAGCAAAAACATAGTTTGGTCTATATAATGCAACTTCTACCTATTAAAAGAACATACACCCTTTTACATACGACATCATTTTTCTAAATTATACAGGGGGGAACGAACATGACCATTGAAAATCAATTTATTCAAAAAGTTTACTATAAAACATTTTTAACAGAAGAAACTTCTACTCCTGCATCCGAAGTACTCGGTGAAGCATATATAAATGAATCTAAAAATGAATTCTCCAACATTTCTAATATTCGATTTGCTCAAGGTGAATTTTATTATCAAAATAAAGATTTTGAAGCAGCTATATTTAAATGGGAAAAAGTAAATAATGCTCTTGCACTTTGGGCGACAAAAAATATTGCAGATGCTTATTTTGAACTAGGATTCTTACCAAAGGCAGAAGAAATTTATCAATCTATTCAAACGGAAGATACAACTCTTACGATGGAGGTTTCCTTACAACTTCTTTCTCTTTATATCGAACAAGATCGTTTAGGACTCGCTTTTAAGACGATTAGTGAAGCTGTTGCATTCCAACCGGATTATCCAAATATTACTGCAATTGCACGTTCTTTCTATGAAAAACAAGAAGATTGGAACAACGCTATCGAACTAGCTGTTCAAGAAGGTATTCGAACACAATCTTTACACTGGTTTGATACGTTAATAAATTACATAAACAAAGGATTTACAAAAAATATTAAGCCTGAATATTTCTATGAGTCTTTAAAAGCTCTATATGCTGTTGATCAAGCTCAATTTAAAGAACTTGTTATTGCTCTTTGGAATAGCTATCAACATGAATCCTTATACCTTCCTTGGATTCAAAGTATTAATCATTTATTCTTGCATATTGAAACAGACAATAATGACGATTGGAATGAAATTTCTACTCGCTATCAAGAAACATACTTTGCATTAATTACCGGAAATCATTTTATGCATGAATTAAACGGACTTGTACCAAATTTATTAACAAATTGGTTTAGTTTAACGAAAGCAAAAGATTCTCTAGTTGTCTCTGCAGCAGTGTTAGCATGGAATGAAGTCTCACCTACAACTTTAGAATCATTACTTGTAAAAAGTGCTGGATCCTTACTTTCTAATACATCAGCTGAAGCAGATGTAAATATGGAAACAGTTTCTCATTTATTCGAAACAATCGCTGTATGGGCTGAGAAAAATGATGTAGATTTAAGTCATCAATTTACGCTACTAGTCCATGAACTATGTGATTTAAATGTCACACCACTACTAATAGCTGGAACTAGTGACCATGATAAAACATCATTTGTTAATTCAATATTGGGAGAGAACATCTTAACTGAAACTTTAACAACTCCTATTCTATTTAAAGACGCTAGTCAAACTGAAATAACAGAATTTACCGAGTTAGATATACGAAATATCCCTAACCTTGATGAATTCCATCAAATAACGGCTACATCTGCTCAGTCAGAAATTGAGAAAAAATGTATAGAAATTAAGCTACCAAGTAGGTTTTTAAGAAAAAATAAGTTTACATTTCTTCTTACACCATCCATTCAAGAGCAATTGGATAAAAACAATGCATACTTTGAATACTTACAAGCAGCAGATAGTCTTGTTTACGTATTAAATTCTTCTTCACCATTGCATAGTAAAGAAATTGATACATTAATTTATTTACGTGAACAAGTACCAAACTTACAAATTCACTTCGTATTACACACAAATAATACGACTACTAATGAAAAACTAATTAGTAAACTTAAAGTACATTTTCCAGATGCACAATTCTTCCCATACTCTCCTTCGCAAGAGAGTAGCCAGCAACTTGGAGATGTAACAGAATCTATTCTCTCTACTCTTGCAAAACGCGATATAGAAAAAGAACGTATAGAAAAGCTAATATGGTTTACACAAAAGACAATTGCTTATCTCATAAATGAACGTGTGGAATTAGAAAATACATTAGTAAAATCCGTACGCTGGAATAAACACATCTCAGTGAAACTTACCGGATTTATTAATAACCTTACTGCTCTTGAAAAAGATAAAATTCGCTCTATTACCGAATCCTATCTTTTAACGAAAGAAGAAATTACACGAGATATACATTCTCAAATTCCTGAATTATTACAGAGTTGCTCTGATCTTGTTCAAGAAGATAGTGATTTCAAACTAGTTCATGAAGAATTAAATGCTGCAATGAATGAACGTGTTCAAAAGCATGTACAACAGGTACTTCTTCCTAAATTTACTGGGTCTATTCAAGAATGGATTGAAACCGCACATAATGAATTTATTCAAGCTCAAGCTTATTTAGATGAAATGAGTGAAACGTTTAATAAATTATATAAAGAAGAACGTATGAAACTTCCTTGCGATTTCAAATTATTAGATGATTGGAATCGAGATGTTGCACGAATGACAAATCGAATTACAGTAACGAACATCAATATTTTATTACGCTTTACACCGACACAGTTTTTCTTAAAAAGTGCCGGAAAATTATTTGGTAATATGCAAAAAAACCAATCTATGCTCGCCAACAAATATAAACAATATATTGAAACAGAAGACTATACAGAAATTGCTCACACAATTTCCAAACAATTCTTCCTTCAATTTGAAGTATTTGAAGGTGCATTAGAACGTGATATCATGATGTTCTTCAAAGATCCACTTAATATATTGAAACAAAATGTAGATGCAGCTCAACTTGAGATACAGGAAGACGAGCAAACATTAGCGACGCTAAGAAGCAATCCAGAAACATATCATGATCCTTTGGCGTTATTTAAACTACAATTACTACAACATAAATTTGTTTTAAGTACTACAAAGAAACATGAAGATATCTTTGTATCAAACGAATCTCCTATTGTTTAACAAAAAAACCAAGCAAACTAAAATTTGCTTGGTTTTTTTTACTTTATTATTTTCATATGTTCAAACGGATAATAAATGCCTGCTAACTTTCCTAACACATCTTCTCTATCAATAAAACCTAAACCATTTCTACTATCTTTACTTATTAAGCGATTATCTCCCATAACAAAAATCTTATTTTCAGGAACTGTAATCGGTCCAAAGTCCTCTGTTAAATTCATAAGTTTTTTTTCTGCTTGTTTTTTATTACTATCCAAATACTCTTCATCTTTCACTTCATAATTTACATATAATTGATCATTTCTCATCTCAATTATATCTCCAGGCAATCCAATCACTCTTTTGACATAAAAATTATCTGTTTTCACAACAATAATATCTTCTCTCCCATAGCTTTCAAATTGTTTTGCTAACTTATTAACAATCACCTTATCTCCATCTTGCAACGTTGGCCTCATAGATGCTCCTTTTACAGTCGTCGGAAAAAACACAAAAATTTTCGCCAAAAACACCAATAAACATGCAATTGCAATAGTTCCAAAGAATTCACGCCAACGTTTTTTCTTTTGCATCATTTCACCAACTCATCATCTTTTTACTTTTATTATAAATAATACGACCGATGATTTTCTACAAAATTCTGAATTATAAAATTATAATATTAGAAATTTTAAAATAAAAATACTGATCAAATTAACAAGCAAAAAAGATACTCTCAAAATAGTCTATCCACTATTTTTGAGAGTATCTTTTTATAATCCCACATATATAATACACATTTGAGCAGCTACATATGTAAACCAAATCCAAAGTGGCTCATACTTCAATTTACGCCCTCCGATATCTGTCACGCCAATAATGAAATCAGAAATTACAAACAGTAAGCCACCAAACGCTGGTATCCACCATATCCCTGTATTTTCATAATATAAGGCGAATGCAAAGCAAGCCATTCCTCCAACCCACAATCCGTAAATTAGAGCTCCTATCGTAAACAACTTATCCTGCTTATCATTTCGGATAAAGAAGAACCATCCTACAATTAGAAAGAGCCCATATACGAGTAAGCCAATCCAAAAACCATTCCATGAAATTCCTGTTTGCAAAAATGCTTTTACATAAAAACAATGAGCAAGAGCGAAAGTAACCATCCCTCCAATTAATCGATGACCAATTGGAATCAGCCCAGCCATAAACAAATCTCCCACAGTCGATAAAGTCATACCAAGTGCAACCCACGTACTATACTCTACAGATGGATCTTGTAACCATATGCAAATTGCACTACCTGTTAAAGAAAAACTAAGAATAAGACGAATTGCTAAAGGTAACGGCATATTATCTTTCGTTCTTTTTGTCTGCCCCATTGCATAAATTGCACCAATAAAAAAAAGAAATATTTGCCCAATTAACACCACATAAAGTAGATTCATAATATTTTCTCCTCAATAAATGCTTTTTGTATCTTTTTTCGTTACACTTAGTCTATTATCCTTTTTCTATAAAAAAAGAAGAACAGTACTGTTCTTCCATTGTAATCGCTTTTCTGCTCTCTATGCTACTTGTTTTTCTTGCTCCATTTTTTGCTTAGCTGGTGTCCTATTTACCACAATGATTCCCGCGGCTACACATGCTAAACCGAGTAGCACAAATGAATGAATTGCTTCACCTAAAATCATGCTCGATAATAACACACCAAATACGGGTATAAAGAACATATACATAGATACTTTTCCAACCTTGTTATACTTCATAATTGTATTCCAAATGTAAAAACCAGCTGCAGATAAGAAAGATAAATAAATTAGCATAAGTAGTGCATGTAGACTAAATGTAAATGGCATGACTCCAACTTGTAAAGCCCCTATACATAATAATCCTATAGAACCAAAAATCATTTGGTATGCTGTCATATAACCAATATCTAATGTTTTACTACCTTCTTTTGCTAATATGTTTCCATATGAATACAGCATTGCTGCACTAAGAAGTAATAAGCTTCCGATCCCAAAATGAAATGATAAGCTACCATCACTCGGCACATTTACTAAAATGACGCCACAAAAACCAATAGATACCCCAATTAATTTTCTCATATTGAGAGCATCATCTTTATATAAAAAATGGGCGAGTAAAATTTGAAAGAATGATGATGTTCCTGAAATGATAGCTCCTTCAATTCCTGAACTATAACTCATTCCAATGTAAAAACAGATATATTGAAGAAACGTTTGGAATAAACCAATTTGTATTAACTGTTTCCCTGTTCCTTTTTTGAAGCTCATATCTTTTCCTAACACTTTAAAGAATAATAAGAGCATGACTCCAGATAAAAAGAAACGATAACCGGCAAATAATATTTGCTCTCCAACTTCTTGTGGTTGAATTCCAAGTTCAACATAACTTAATTTAATAAAAGGAAATGCGCTTCCCCATAAAAAAGTTGCTACTATTGCAGCAATAAATACGCCAATCGGATGGGTAAAAATTTTCTCTGTCTTCACTTGTTGTCTTCCTTTCCGACCTTTTTATGAACAATATTCATATATACCAGAGGAGTTGCGAAAACACAAGTTTTCCGTTTATACTTGAAACAAAACCGTACCATCTCATAAAAACATATGATATACTATAGAATAATTACAACATAAGAACTATTAAAAACAGATTCAACAGAAATGCTGCTATCCATTATGGATGGCAGCTTTCGTCGTTTTATAGGGGTTTCGATTTTGATTATTTTTCTCAATAAGAATGCGGAAGGAGCGGGTAGTAATGAACTCAGAAGTAAAAACGTTACAGTCAAAAGAAACAATTTCCCATCCCTCTTTATGGGACACATTAAAAAAACATTATGAACTTGTATTTGCAGTAGCATCTGGTATTTTTATTTTAGTTGGCTGGTTATTCACAAAGAACGATGTAATGAATGTAGGTATTACTTGCTATATCCTTGCTTATATAGTTGGTGGATATGCAAAAGCGAAAGAAGGCATTGAAGATACGATTGAAGAAAAAGAGCTAAATGTTGAAATGCTAATGCTCTTTGCAGCTATTGGTGCTGCAATTATTGGCTACTGGGCAGAAGGGGCTATCTTAATCTTTATCTTCGCGCTCAGCGGTGCTATGGAATCTTATACATTAAGTAAGAGCCAAAAAGAAATTTCCGCTCTTCTTGACTTACAACCCGAAGAAGCATTACGCATTTCCAACGGAACTGAGGAACGTGTTCCTGTTGGAGAGTTACAAATTAACGACATTATTTTAATTAAACCAGGTGAACGTGTTCCTGCTGACGGTACGATTCATAACGGTGAAACAAATATCGATGAAGCAGCAATCACGGGAGAACCTATTCCAAATGAGAAAAGACATGGCGATGAAGTATTTGCAGGTACTGTAAATTTACGTGGTGCTATCGAAATTAAAATTACGAAGCCGAGCGATCAAACATTATTCCAAAAGATTATCCGTCTCGTCCAAAGTGCACAAAGTGAAAAATCACCATCACAACTATTCATCGAAAAGTTTGAAGGAACATACGTAAAAGGTGTACTACTCGTTGTTGCGCTTATGATGTTCGTTCCTCATTTCTTACTTGACTGGAGCTGGAATGAAACGTTTTATCGCGCTATGATCTTACTTGTAGTCGCATCTCCTTGTGCACTCGTTGCTGCCATTACACCAGCAACGTTATCTGCAATTTCTAACGGAGCAAGAAATGGAATTCTCTTTAAAGGTGGCATACATTTAGAACGCCTCGCTTCAGTAAGAGCAATCGCCTTTGATAAAACAGGTACATTAACGGAAGGTAAACCTACCGTAACAGATGTATATGTTCGAGAAAATATAACAGAAAAAGAAGTACTTTCTATTACAGCATCCATTGAAAGTCACTCTACACATCCTTTGGCTGAATCTATTGTTAAATATGCACAACATGCGTACGACATTACATTAAAAAAACCTGAAAAGGTTGAAGATGTAACTGGTTTTGGGCTAAAAGGAATATTCGAAAACAACGCTTATAAAATAGGTAAAGCTGATTTTATCGGTGAAGAAACAAAAACATTTCATAATGGTATTTCTGCCTCACTTGAAAAGGAAGGTAAAACTGTCGTTTATATTAGTGATGAGGGAGGCATTCTTGGACTTATCGCTTTAAAAGATACGCTTCGCCAAGAAACAATAGCTGCTATTCGTGAATTACAAAGCATTGGTGTCGAAGCAATTATGATTACTGGAGATAATGAAGAAACGGCAAAAGCAATTGCCTCTGAAAGTAATATAAAGGAATATTACGCATCATGTTTACCAGAAACAAAAGTTGAAACGATTAAAAAGTTAAAAGAAAAATACGGTACAGTAGCAATGGTCGGAGACGGTATAAATGATGCACCTGCACTAGCTACTGCTAGCATTGGTGTCGCAATGGGAGAAGGAACAGATGTAGCTTTAGAAACTGCGGATGTTGTACTGATGAAGAACGAACTATCTCGTCTTTCCCAAGCAATTCGTTTATCAAAACGAATGAACCGTATTGTGAAGCAAAACGTAATCTTTTCGCTAGCCGTTATTGCCATGCTAATTTGTTCAAACTTCTTGCAATTTTTAGCTCTTCCATTCGGTGTTATTGGCCATGAAGGAAGTACGATTCTTGTCATTTTGAATGGCTTACGATTATTAAAAGGCAGCAAATAAAACGGGTCCCTCATAGAGGACCCGTTTTTTTTAATGATAGCTATTATGACCGTTCGCACTGCTACTCGTTTTATGCTTTGGATGCGAACTGCTCTTTTGTTTATTATTACTTTTATTGTTATGGTTCTTTTTATTATTACTCATGAAATATCCCCCCTGTTCCTTTTTATTATGGAACAAGAGCTCATTATTCATTACGGGAATTATTGTCACCGGTTCTATAATGGTGGAGTAAACCATTAATTTCACCGCCAAGTAAAATTACCCATCCAGTTAAGTAAAACCATAACATTAAAATAATGATACCACCGAGACCACCATATGTATTGGCGTAATTCGCAAACTTATCTACATAATAAGCAAATGAGTACGATACCACAATCCATCCTACAGTAGCAAATAACGCCCCTGAAATAACTTCTCTTCTTTTTAACTTTCGATCTGGGGCAAATGTATATAAGAAACTAAACAAAGCAAATAGCACGAAGAAACTCGCTACTAATCGTGTAATGCTCCACACGAAAGAAAAACTATCTGATAAACCGAGTGCTTTAAACACTGCTGCTCCAATAACTTGTCCGAATACCGGAACAATTAACGCAAAGACAATCATAAAAATAATGGCTAATGTAAACACAATTGATAACGCTCTTGTTGTAATAAAAGAACGTGTTTCCTTCACGTCATAAGCGCGGTTAAAAGCATTCATAACCGCATTAACACCATTTGAGGCAAACCATAACATGGATAATAAACCAAATGATAATAAACCACCATTTTGCTGGTTTACAACTTTATCTACATTTACCTCAATTAAGTTCATTGCATCATCTGGTACATAAACCTCTAATAAACTAAGCACATCCTCTGTTTGAATGGGAATAAATCCAAGAAGCGTAATTAAGAAAACGAGCCCAGGAAAAATTGCAAGCAAGAAGAAATAAGCGAGCTGTGCTGCCAAGCCCGCTACATCATCGCGCATCGTCCGGTCATATAAATCTTTACCAAACGAATAAGTACGATTTCTTCTCACCTTTTCTAAAATTTTTCTCATATATGTTTAAACGCTTTTCTTCTCTTCTTTATCTTGCTTTAACTCAATGTACGCTTCAGTTTTTTTTTCCACTGCATTTGAGTCTTTCATAAATAATTCACGCGCTTCTTTCATACCACCATCTTCAGCAACTACTGGCTCTTCTTCTGCTTTCAGCTCATCTACCTTTGGAGATACAGCTTGAATTTCAATCGTTTCTGGCTTTTCTTCTGGCTCAACTTTTTTCTTACTAAAAATTTCTTTCGTTTCTTTTAACGTCTCTACAACAGATGGCGTTAATTTTTTAATTTCTGCTACTTTCGCTTTTACCACATTGAAATCAGCAAGTTCGCGTCCTTTATCTGTAACAGTTTGCACTTTTTCTTTGATCTTTGCATTTTCACCAATTTCAATCATCTTTGTTTTTGCTTTTTCTGCTGTATTTTTTACTTTTTCACGGTTTTCTTTCTTTAACATGGATACAGCTACACCTGCCGCTACACCAATCGCAATGTTTCGAGCAATATTATTTTTCTTTGCCATATTCCTTCACCCTTTCATTTCTTATGTTAGAAAGTATTTCTTTCTAAGCTTCCTCATATTCCTTGTTCATTTCGAATGAAAGCTAATAGCTTTGCACACCCTTCTGTTACAAGGTCATATACTTCTTGGAAATTCCCTGTATAGTAAGGGTCAGGAACGTCTGTCCAGCCACCGTCTGGAACAAAGTCGGACAGCCTACCAATATAGCCTCCAGTTTTACCTAAACTTTTTAAATCTGCTATATTCTTGTTGTCCATGGCAATAATATAATCAAACTTTGTTAAGTCTTCTTTTTCTACTTGCCTTGCTTTAATTCCTTCAAAAGTGACTGCATTTTCTTTTAAAATTTTTTGTGTTCCTTTATGTGGCGGATGGCCAACATGCCAATCTCCAGTTCCTGCAGAATCAATGACAATTTTCTCTTCAAGTCCCTCTTTTACGACAAGATTTCGAAAAATCGCTTCTGCCATCGGAGAACGGCAAATGTTCCCAAGACAAACAAACAATACTTGAACCATACTTTTGTTTCTTCCCTTCTTGGTGCATTTCTTAATATATACTTATAGTATAAACAACCAATTATTAAATATAAAGGAAATCCCTACTAATTTAATGGGATTGAAAAGATTCATTAACGAAAATGATAAAAAATGTTAAGATAGCCTTATGTTATTTTAAAGGGGGACACTTCGGTGGATTTATCCGTAAAGTCAGAAGAAAACGTTGAATATATGGTCGAAGCTATTAAAGAAAAATTACGTATGGTTAATGCTGGAGCGATGAGAGCTGCTAGTTTTAACGAAGAAATGTACGAAGATTTACGTGACATTTATGATCATGTTATGAAACGTGAAACATTCAGCATTAGTGAAATGCAAGCTATTACAGAAGAATTAGGTACATTAATTAAAAAGTAAAAAAGCCTCTCTTATATGAGGCTCTTTTTTATTTCCAACAAATTCATGACAACTCATCTCTTTCCCTCAACCAACTGTAAAATATTGTACAATAGAAGTAGAACCTCATCTTAGATTTTTTCTCCATACATACTACTCACAAATAATAGCAACACTACCATTGCTAACTGTTTTTACTGGAGGTGCTTACTTATGAGCAATTGGTACAGTAAGACGAAAGATCAAACATTAATTGACCTAGAAACAAACGAACAACACGGTTTAACAGATGAAATTGTAAGTGAACGTTTAAAGCAATACGGTTCTAATGAATTAGCTACAAAACAAAAACGCACTTTATGGCAGCGTATTTTCGCCCAAATTAATGACGTCCTCGTATATGTCCTTATTATTGCTGCCCTTATTTCTGCCTTTGTAGGTGAATGGGCGGATGCCAGTATTATCGCGCTTGTTGTAGTTTTAAATGCTGTTATCGGTGTTGTCCAAGAATCTAAAGCAGAACAAGCTTTAGAGGCACTAAAAAAGATGGCAACACCTAAAGCTATCGTCAAGAGACATGGTGAACTAAAAGAAATTCCATCTGAACACGTCGTTCCAGGGGATATCGTTATGCTCGATGCCGGACGATATATCCCATGCGATTTACGCCTTATTGAAACCGCAAATTTAAAAGTTGAAGAATCTGCTCTAACTGGTGAATCTGTCCCTGTTGATAAAGAGGCAATCTACCACCCTTCCATGCAAAGTGATGAACAAGTACCACTCGGCGATCAAAAAAACATGGCCTTTATGTCTACTCTTGTAACATACGGAAGAGGCGTCGGTGTTGCTGTTGAAACTGGAATGAACTCACAAATTGGTAAGATTGCTACCCTTTTACATGAAGCAGACGATGATATGACACCACTTCAAAAAAGCTTAGCACAAGTCGGAAAATATTTAGGCTTTGTCGCTGTAGCTATTTGTATCATTATGTTCCTCATCGGTTTTTTACAAGGCCGGGATACGTTAGAAATGTTTATGACTGCTATTAGTTTAGCCGTTGCAGCTATTCCAGAAGGCTTGCCAGCTATCGTTTCCATCGTTCTTGCAATTGGTGTGCAACGTATGATTAAACAAAACGTTATCATTCGCAAACTACCAGCTGTTGAAGCCCTCGGTTCTGTCACAATTATTTGTTCAGATAAAACAGGTACGTTAACGCAAAATAAAATGACCGTTACTCACTTTTATAGTGATAACACATACGATCGCTTAGAAAGTTTAAATGTAAATAATGATGCGCAACGTCTATTGTTAGAAAATATGGTGCTATGTAATGATGCGTCTTATAATAAAGAATCACAAACGGGAGACCCGACTGAAATTGCACTTCTCGTTGCTGGAACCACTTTTAACATGCAAAAAGATTATTTAGAAAAAATACATGAACGTGTTAACGAAGTACCTTTCGATTCAGATCGTAAAATGATGTCAACCGTGCATACATACGATGAAAGCTACTATAGCATGACGAAAGGCGCTATCGATAAGCTCTTACCTAGATGTACCCACATATTTAAAAACGGTAAAATAGAGGATCTAACAGAGGCTGATAAAAATCAAATATTAGAAGCTGCTGGGGCAATGTCTCGAGAAGCTTTAAGAGTGCTTTCATTCGCATTTAAACAATACAATTCAAGCAATGTGGATATAGATCATCTCGAAGAAAACCTCATCTTTATTGGTCTTGTCGGTATGATTGATCCACCGCGAACTGAAGTAAAAGATTCCATTACAGAATGTAAAAAAGCCGGTATTCGCACAGTTATGATTACTGGAGATCATAAAGATACCGCCTTTGCGATTGCCAAAGAACTTGGTATTGCTGAAGAAATATCTGAAATTATGATTGGAACTGAATTAGATAACATTTCAGATACAGAGCTAGCAAGCAAAATTAATCACTTGAATGTATTCGCGAGGGTCTCTCCAGAGCATAAAGTGAAAATTGTAAAGGCATTACGCGCGAAAGGAAATATCGTTTCTATGACTGGTGATGGCGTCAATGACGCTCCATCTTTAAAACAAGCAGATGTTGGCGTAGCGATGGGCATTACAGGAACAGACGTTGCAAAAGGGGCAGCAGATGTCGTGTTAACAGATGATAATTTCTCATCTATTGTGAAAGCCGTTGAAGAAGGTAGAAATATTTATCGTAACATAAAAAAATCAATTCTCTTTCTACTCTCTTGTAACTTCGGAGAAATTATCGCTTTATTTTTAGCGATTTTACTCGGCTGGGCAACACCACTACGACCTATTCATATTTTGTGGGTGAATTTAATTACAGATACACTGCCTGCATTATCACTTGGGGTTGATCCTGAAGATCCAGATGTGATGAAGGAAAAACCACGACATGCGAAAGAAAGCTTATTTAGTGGCAGCGTTCCTTTCCTGATTTTCAATGGAGTTATCATTGGACTTTTAACGCTAATAGCTTTTATCGCCGGAGCAAAATTCTATACTGGAGATACAAATTTATTCCCTCTTTTCCCAGAGCGAATTGATGAAGATGCTCTATTACACGCTCAAACGATGGCATTTGTCGTTCTTAGTTTTTCTCAGCTCGTTCATTCATTTAACTTGCGTTCAAGAACGAAATCCATTTTTTCAATTGGGGTATTTACAAATAAATATTTAGTCTTCTCTCTTCTTATCGGTATTTTAATGCAAGTTTGTATCATCTCTATCCCACCTCTTGCAAATATATTCGGTGTACATGCATTAACGATGCGAGATTGGGGATTTGTTCTCTTATTAAGTATCATTCCACTTGTTGTGAATGAGATTATTAAATTAGTGAAGAGAAACTAAAAGGCAATGAGGAATAGTCCTCATTGCCTTTTCATTTACCCTTGTAATTCTTTTTTAATGTTCTCAGTTAATGTAGCCATACGTTTGCGGCTTTCTTCACGCTCACGTTTGTTTTGCTCTTCAATTTGTTGTGTTTCTTGCATACCTCTTGAAATAATGTTCCAAGTTTCCTCAAGCGTTTCCATCTTAATACTAGAAGAACCTGATAATCTTGCTACTTCTACACTTTGCGTTGCGATATTTTGTGCATTTTTCTTAAGTAATTCATTTGTACGGCGATCCAGTTCAGCCATAGAATCTGCAACAAGCTTTTGACGCTTCGCATTTACCGCTTGAATGATACCATTTTTAAAAATAGGAATCGTTGTAATAAATGCTGTATTAATTTTACCAATTAATTTATTATTACCACGTTGAATCATACGAATTTGTGGTGCTGTAAGTAACGCAACCATACGTGCTTTTTCTAAATCATCAATACGTTGCTCTAAAATTTCAACAGAGTTTTTAAGCGACTCTAATTCAATACCTGCTAATTGATCATTATTACGCACACGCTCTTCATACATCGGAACTAATTCTGTATTTAAACGCTCTAATAGCATTTCTCCTGCTACTACGTACTTCTCTAAGTCTAAATAATATTTTAAGTTTTGCTCATACAAGCCATCTAACGTACCAATTGATTTTTTCATCTCATCTTGGTACTTCGTAATTTCCACATATACTTTATCAATTTCACGGCCCATCGTTTGATACTTGCTAAAAATTTGTTCTATCATTTTATCCGCTTTTTTGAACATACGTGAGAAGAAACCACTTTTCTCTTCCGCAAAGTCTTTGCTATCAAATCTGTCCATAATTTTACCAAGCTGTTTTAATAATTCACCAGAATCTTCTATCTTTGATAATGACATTGTATGTAAAATTTGATCAGCAAAACGTGAAATTTCCATAGAAGGTTCTTTTCCAAGTTCAATTAATTCTAATTGATCTTTAATATCTACCGCATTATAAATACGTTGTACATCCGCATCTTTTCTAAGTTGTAAGCGAACATCTTGTGCTGTTTGCTCATTTAATTCTGTTTTCGGATCTAGTACGACTGGGTTATTCATATAGTATTCTCCCTTTCCTTATAAAAATGGACGAAATAGTCCTTTTATTGTTTGTGATAAATTTTTATAAGCTGATGAACCATGAAACTCAAGATCGAAATTAACCTCTTCAAGCCAATGGGAATCAAATGCCCCCGCTTCAATATACGGTTCAATATCGTTTCTTCCCGTTGGATTGAAATGGAATACATCTACTCCAATTTGATTTAAAAATAGTAATAAAACAGCATCAGAACGAGTTAACTCTCCACTCTTCTCATTATTAAATATAACAATTTTCGGTACATCTTGTGAATAATCAAATTTCTCAAGCTGTTCTAAAATATTCGGTGGTATTTGAGAAAGTTGCGCGAAAACATATAGCGCTACATCTTGTTTCGTCTCTTTCGCAATTGGTTTGCACATTTCACTTTCACACGTATGGATAATCGCTTCTGCAATCCCATGTTGTAAACCTTCCGGTAAACGCTTATGCGGCCACCAATGGCTATTCATAATTAAATCAGGATGTAATTTCCCCCCACGGTCTAATGCATCTCGGTAATGATATTGGAAATTTGCTTTTTGTTCTTTCGTAAACGGGAATGTATTAATTAATAAACTATTATCAAATGATGTAACAGCCTTTAATCGTTGAAAATACTCTTTATCATTCTTTGAAACACCTGATATTTTCGCAAATAAAGAAGGGATATAAATGTGTTTATTTTCAACAAAGAATGTCGGACGTACAAACGCCTTTTCTTTCGTAATTAAAAAGAGTTCATCATATGTTGTTTTTAGTGTACGAGCTACAGGCGTATAGGAACGGAATTGCCACGGCTTGTACAGCAGTGAATTATCGTGGTGAAGTACTTGCTCAATTTCTTTTGAAGCTTGATACGCTACTGTTGCCACACGCTCGCGGCGGCGATCTGGAAATGGTTCAAGAGAAATACGGCCTGGATGAGACACAATAAAGGTCCTTCCCTCTTCATCGACATTCTCAAATCCATCTTTTCCTTCTGGATGATAATAAAGCACATCACAACCGAGCATAATAAGAAAGTATAAGAAATATATACGGCTTTCCTGTGCATCACCATACCAAACGATACGCGGCATTTGTTTCTTATAGTTAATTGTAGAGAACCACTTCGCTACGTAATTTTCGCTTAGTTTAATTATGTCGATTAAGAAACGACGGAAGCCTTCTGTCTTTAAAGACTGATTATGTTGTTTCTCATATAATTTCAATAGTGAAATAAACGTCGTATGTATGTAATGCTGTAAATCAGGATTGTCTACTTTCGGTAAAAGTTGTTTCCCAGATAAGTGTGCAACTAACCTATTTACTGTCAGACCATTTGGTGCTTCTTGATGTAATCCGAACACTTCTTGAATATGACGAAGCTTTTCCGAATCAATCACTTTGTTTAAATTTTGTTCGTGTAAAACTTCGATTCCTTTCGCTTCACTATAATCAAACAGTTCATTAAAATATTCATCTACATCATTAGGAACGCCAAGGATTCGACATGCTATATAACTAAATTTCATCTCATTCTCTGTCAGTTCATATTGTGGACGTTTTTCTAAAAGCGTTTCAAATTGCTTTAAATCTGATTCATCTTTTAATGCATATGGTTGAAGTGTAAAACGTGAAAACACAACAGTTCACCTCCAAAAACATTTACGTTTTTTCTAAGTCCTTCTTCTATTATAAACTATTTTTGGTTATAAAAAATGGGCGCTCACAAAACGAGCAAACCCATTTCAATTATTTATTGTCTTCTTTAGTAGCTGCAACTTCTTCTTTAGCTTGTCCAGAATTCTTCATGTAGTGAATTATAAATGTTGCTCCAAATGCTACAACTAAAATAATAAAGAATAGTGTATGACTAATCTCAATCTCGATTAAAGACAGTAACATTTTCGATGCAATAATTAAGATTAAAATGTATGCTGTCGTTTCAAGCTCTGGAATACGCTCTAACAATTTCAAGAATACACCGGCAATACCACGCATCATTAAAATACCTAGCATTCCGCCTAATAATAAAATCCAAACTTCATTAGATACACCAAATGCAGCAAGTACACTATCTACAGAGAATGCGATATCCATTAATTCGACCATTGCAACTGTTCCCCAGAAGACACCGAACATTCTGAAGAAAATACTGTTTTGGTTCATACCATGAGCTTCCTCTTCTTCACCTGCACCTTTACGCTTATCAATAAAGTATTTTACTGATAACCAAGCAAGGTAAAGTGCACCAAGAAGTTTTACCCACCATAATTTAATTAAGAACATTCCAATTCCAATTGCAATAAAGCGGAATATATAAGCTCCAATAAGTCCATAGAATAATGCTTTTTTACGTTTCTCTTCAGGAAGGTGTTTTACCATTACTGCTAACACAAGTGCGTTATCAGCAGATAACAACCCTTCAAGTACAACAAGTGTACCAATTAATCCCCAAGATACTGGATCTTGCAACACTTTAATCCACATGTCCAAGTCGAAAAACTGAGCATACGTATCAAGGATTCCTTGCAAAATACTCATCTTACCTTTATCCCCTATTCTTTGCTAGATTTATAGAAAGGTCAAAAAAAGGAAACGAATATCGTTTCCTTTCTATGCATCCAAGCCATACGCTCTTACAAGCGCACCTAAACCACCTTGGAATCCACTTCCTACTGCATTAAACTTCCACTGTCCATTATGACGGTATAATTCACAAAAGACAACTGCTGTTTCGATGGAGAAATCTTCCCCTAAATCAAAACGAAGAACTTCTTCATTCGTCTCTTCATTCGCTAAACGAACAAACGCATTTCCTACTTGTCCAAAGTTTTGACTACGGCCTTCCGCATCATAAATCGTAACTGTAATAGCAATTCTGTGCACATCTGCTGGAACTTTCTTCAAATCTACAACAAGTTGCTCATCGTCACCTTCACCTTCACCTGTACGGTTATCTCCTGTATGTAAAACAGATCCACAAGGAGACTGTAAATTATTATAGAAGATAAAATCAGTTTCCTTCGTACATTTTCCGTTTGCATCTAATAAAAAGGCAGATGCATCTAAATCGAAATCGGCTCCGCCGTCATAAGATTTAATATCCCATCCAAGACCAATTACTGCTTTTGTTAAACCAGGGCTTGTCTTACCTAAATCGATTTTCTGGCCTTTTTGTAATTGAATAACCATCTATATTCACCTCTATATTTTTATCTTTAAAAATATATCCATCAGTAAACATACATTTCACCGATGGATATACAAATCAAATCTATTACTCTACATCTAAACCAAAGTTATTACATAGAGACGCTAATCCACCTTGGAATCCACTTCCGATTGCATTGAATTTCCAGTCACCTGCATGACGATATAATTCACCTACTACTACGGCTGTTTCAATAGAGAAATCTTCTCCTAAATCGTAACGAATTAATTCTGCATTCTTTTCTTCGTCGAGAATACGTACGAAAGAATTAGAAACTTGTCCGAAGTTTTGGCTACGGCCTTCTCCATCATAAATTGTAATTGTGAAACAAATACGTTCGATGTGAGCAGGAACATTTTTCAAATCTACTTTAATCGCTTCGTCATCGCCTTCACCTTCACCAGTGCGGTTATCTCCTAAATGCTCTACAGCACCATTCGCACCTTTTGGATTATTATAGAAAACGAAATCTTCAGCTCCTGAAACTTTACCATTCGCACCTACTAAGAAAATACTAACATCTAAGTCGAAATCGTTTTGTCCGTCATAACGATTCGTGTCCCAACCAAGTCCTACAAGAACTTTCGAAAGACCTGGATTCGTTTTTGTTAAGTCTACCTTTTGTCCCTTTTTCAATGAAATTGATGCCATATACAATTCCTCCTCGGTTATTTTATTGATAACGTGATACAATCTCACTTAAGTTTTTATCTTGCGTGCCTTCTCCAACTGCTGAAAACTTCCATTCACTTCCGTGACGATACATTTCACCTGCAATTAGAGTCGTTTTGCCAGCATAATTATCCGATAAATTATAGCGTGCTAATTCTTCACCAGTTTGCGGGTTTTGAATACGAATATATGCATTACGAATCATCCCGAAATCTTGACGACGATTTACACAGTCATAAATATTTACAACGAATACTAAACGATTAATACGGCTCGGAACTTTATGTAATTCTACGAAAATTGTTTCGTCATCACCAGCGCCTTCACCTGTTAAATTATCTCCTGAATGAATAATACTACCACAAGTAGAAAGTTTATTTCCGAAGTAAACTAAATCATTTTTGTTTAAAAAACGATCTCCTTCTAACATAACAACAGATGCATCACAATCTACATTTGGTTTACTTCCAAATAATGAAGACAGAAATCCACCTGATTGCCCAATTGGATCCCAGCCTAAGCCAACCTGTAGTTTTGCTACTTTTGGTTGTCCTTTCGTTAAATCGATCTTTTGACCTTTTTCTAAAATAATAGGCATGAAGTTTCTCCCTTTCTACAAAGCATTTTCCAAATCGGAAAATATTGTATTCTTCTCTTATATTGTAGCATTATTTACCTAGCGATAAAAAGGATAAATTCTCAGTTATATGAAAACATTCATATAATTTACTTATGATGATGTAAGAAGTGGTAAATAGCACCAATCATTCCTGCACAATTACCGTTTTGTGCAAGTTCAATCTCACAATTATTATAAATCTCTTGATTTAAGTATTTACTAATTTCTTCTTTTACTTCTTTTAAAAACTCATTTCCTCTATCGGTAATTCCTCCACCAATAATAATCGTTTCTGGATTAAAAATATAAGCAAGATTACTAATTCCGATTGCCAAATGTTTAAAGAAGATCCCAACTGCTTGAGCAACTTCTCTATCTCCTTTATCATACAACTCAAAAATTGTTCTCCCATTCCACTCGCCTTTGCCTTTATATTTTCTTACAAGCCGAATTAATCCTGAAATCGAAGCAACCTCTTCAAACGTTTTTCCTTCTATTAGCATATTCCCCCATTCACCAGCACTAAATGAATGTCCTCGGTACAATTCTCCATCTATAAAAATTGCTCCCCCAACTCCTGTTCCAATGGTGAGCATAATAAAGTTCTCTTTCTCTCTTACACTACCATTCCACTTTTCTCCAAACGCTGCACAATTCACATCATTGTCAATCGATACTGGAACTTTTAATATCTCTTGCAATCTATCAATAATAGGAATAGTACTATATCCCGGAATATGATCCGCGCCTCCCGTCACAATTCCCTTATTAATATCAACAATTCCCGCAGTGCTAATACCAATTCCGGCAATAGTATGTTCATTCATTAATTTTTTTGATAAAAGAATGAGTTTTTGAATAATTTGTTCTCCGCCTAAATGAATTTCTGTTGCAACTGTTTTACGCTTTAATACTCTCCCTGCTTCTGAAATAATGCCATACTTAATTTGCGTACCGCCAATATCAAACGCTATATACTCTTTCATCTACTGCCACTTCCTCTACCGTTATGAATGTAAATTCTCCACCTCTATTATTTGTAGGAAATCTACATTAACTCTTTTCTGCTTTGACAAATACACCACCTTTTTCTATATATAGTTTTTTTTGCATAAAACTCTTTTTCCTAAGAAATATTACAAAGGGATGTATTTTAGATGGAACATTCATTTCTTAGGAGGAAAACCATGACGAAAATCTTCATTTTAGCATCAACACTCTCTCTATCTTTTTTTAGCGGTTTAAATATCGGTAATGCTGCAACTGAAAACTTCCAACCATTAACAAACGCTATTGTACAAAATAGCGATCATTTTGCAGAAGGAAACTCAAAGGATAATAATAAACCTCCAGGAAATAACGGTTCTCAGGACGATAGTGGTTCTGGTGGCAGTGGCTCTGGTAGCAATGGTTCTGGTGGCAGCGGCTCTGGTGAAAACGGTTCTGGCGGTAACGGTTCTGGTGGCAGTGGCTCTGGCGGCAACGGTTCCGGCGGTAACGGTTCTGATGGCAGTGGCTCTGGCGGCAACGGTTCTGGTGGCAACGGCTCTGGTGGCAATGGTTCCGGCGGTAACGGTTCTGATGGCAGTGGCTCTGGCGGCAATGGTTCCGGCGGTAACGGTTCTGATGGCAGTGGCTCTGGCGGCAATGGTTCCGGCGATAACGGTTCTGGTGGCGATGGCTCTGGTGGCAACGGTTCTAGCGGCAGTGGTTCTGGTGAAAACGGTTCCGGCGGTAACGGTTCTGGTGGCAATGACTCTGGTGGCAGCGGTTCCGGTGGCAGTGGTTCTGGCGGTAACGGTTCTGGTAGCAACGGCTCTGGTGGTAACGGTTCTAGTAGCAACGGCTCTGGTGGCAGCGGTTCTGGTAGCAACGGCTCTGGCGGTAACGGTTCTGGTGGCAACGGCTCTGGTGATAACGGTTCTGGTGGCAATGGTTCTGGTGGCAGTGGCTCACACGGCGGTAATGGCTCTCAAGGTGGCAATCGTGTTAAAGGTGATAGCAGTTCTCAAGGTGGTAATGGCTCTCAAGGCAATCGTGTTAAAGGTGATAGCAGTTCTCAAGGTGGTAATGGCTCTCAAGGCAATCGTGTTAAAGGCGATAGCAATTCTGAGGAGGGCAAAGGTTCTCAAGGGGATAATGTAAAAGATAATACAAAAAAACAAGGTGATAAATTACCTAATACTGCAACGCATTACCCTATATCTATTTTAATGGGTCTTTCAACATTCCTAATTGGTATGTTACTGTTTATTCGTCGTAAAAACGTAAAATAAGAGCAGCATCCTTCCATCAAAAGAATACATGAAATACAGTATAAAACTAAAAAGGACTTTGGATTATATTTTATTATGCAGCCCAAAGTCCTTTTTATCACCTATCAGAAAAAGTATTAATACGCTTTTCCCCAATACACCATTTGTTTAGCTTCTTTACCACAACAAATGCATTCTTCAGCTAAATGCTCTTGCTCAAAAGGCATACAACGTGAAGATACTCCAACTTCTTCTTTTAGTTTTTCTTCACAAGCTAATTCCCCGCACCACATTGCCTTAATAAAGCCTTGCTTTTCGTCAGCTATTTTTTTCATCTCTTCGAAATTTGTCGCAACATACGTATTCTCATCGCGAAATGCTTTTGCTTTATTAAATAAAGCAATATGAATTTCTTCAAGTAATGCTGGAATACGTTCTTCTAATTGATCCATTGGTACAAACTCTTTTTCCTTCGTATCTCTTCTTACAAGTACAACTTGATTCTTTTCAATATCTTTAGGGCCAACTTCTAATCGAATTGGAATCCCCTTCATTTCATACTCATTAAATTTCCAGCCTGGTGTTTTATTACTAGCATCTATTTTTACTCGTGCAACCTTTTGAATATGTGCTTGTAACTCTATTGCTTTTGCTAAAACTCCTTCTTTATGCTGAGCAATTGGTACAATAACAACTTGCACTGGAGCGACTTTTGGTGGCATTACAAGTCCATTATTATCACTATGAACCATTATTAGCCCGCCTATCATTCTTGTTGATACACCCCAAGATGTTTGGTGCACATATTGCCACTTACCGTTACGATCTAAAAACTTAATATCAAATGCTTCTGAGAAATTCGTCCCAAAGTTATGAGAGGTTCCTGTTTGAAGTGCTTTTCCATCATGCATTAAACTTTCAATTGTATAAGTTGCCTTTGCTCCAGCAAACTTCTCTTTTTCTGTTTTTTGTCCTTTAATAACTGGTATTGCTAAATAATCCTCACAGAAAGAAGCATATAAGTTTAAAATATTTAATGTTTCAGCCTGCGATTCTTCTGCCGTTTCATGGATTGTATGACCCTCTTGCCATAAAAATTCAGTCGTACGAAGGAACGGCCTAGTTGTCTTCTCCCAACGAACTACTGAACACCACTGATTATATAACTTTGGCAAATCATTATAGGATTGCACAATTTTTGAAAAATGCTCACAGAATAAAGTTTCAGATGTAGGACGTACACAAAGTCTTTCCGCTAACTTTTCATCTCCACCATGCGTAACCCATGCTACTTCCGGAGCAAATCCTTCAACATGATCCTTCTCTTTTTGCAATAAACTCTCTGGGATAAACATTGGCATATATACATTTTCATGGCCAGTTTCTTTTAACTTCTCATCCATCACCTTCTGCATATTCTCCCATAAGGCATAACCATACGGACGTAAAATCATGCACCCTTTTACACTTGAATAATCAACAAGTTCGGCTTTTTTTACAATATCGGTATACCACTGCGCAAAGTCCTCTTCCATCTTCGTAATGGCTTGCACTTGTTCTTTTGCCATAGTCAGTCTTCCTCCTTCTAGAAAATACAAAAAAGCCCGCGTCCCTAAATAGGGACCGAGCTTTGCCGGCGTTACCACCCTGATTCATGCACAAAAATTGCGCATGCTCTCTTTTTGATAACGGGAAATTCCCGCTGCATATGCAGAACTCAAAGGCAGGTTCCATATTGCCTTTTTAAGAATCTTTCAGCCTGGCGGATTCTCTCTCTGCTAAAAAGGTTGAACATGTACTAGTCCTTTTTCATCGTTATAACGAAATAAATTTGTTGATTATCATAATACAAATTCTTTTTTAAAACAATAGCTAATTTTCTTATTATTATATATTCTTTTCGTTTTTTACAGTTTTATACGTAGCTTTTCCGCGTAATTTTCACAAGTTGATGTGCAATCATACCGATAAGTGTACCAAGTAGGACAAAGAAACCAATAAATCCATATCCCATTCCTTCCCACCCACCAATAACCATCATTGTAACGGGAAAGGACGCTAAGCAAAGAAGTATTAAACTAAGTGCAAATATAATATCGAACTGTTTGTCTGGAAACCGTTTCTTTAGTAAATATGAAATAGCAAATACAAGGATAATCGTAATTCCACCAATGATGTAAAAGATACCAAATCCATCTAACCAATCCATAGTGTTTCCTCCTTCCATAGATTCCCTTATACTTAATTATATGTTTAATTTTTCTGAAAATAAATAATAAATTTTCACCTAAAAATATATTTTTATTACTAGGTATTAATAGTAATATATAAGAATAGGTTTTATATAATCAGGAGGGAACTTTATGGATAAAGCATTAACAAACCACGTCATTATTTTATCATTCGACTGTTTATCAGCTTTAGATTTTCCTATACTACAAAAACTACCTCATTTCCAATCTCTAATAAAAAAGGGCACGGTTGTCGAAAAAGTAGAACCAATTTATCCTTCTGTAACATATCCAAGCCACTCAACAATTGTAACTGGTAATTACCCTAACAAGCACGGTGTTGTTAGCAATACGTTACTTCAACCAGGGCGTGAATCACCTGATTGGCATTGGTACCGAAAATCAATAAAAGGAACAACATTGTATGATGAAGCGCGCAAAGCAAATTTAACGACAGCCGCCCTTCTATGGCCTGTTACTGGAAGAGCGAACATCGATTACAATTTACCAGAAATTTTCCCCAATAGACCTTGGCAAAATCAAGTGTTAGTTTCCTTATTTAGCGGTAGCCCACTATACCAATTAGATTTAAATCGTCGTTTCGGCCATATAAGAAATGGTTTATCACAACCAGAGCTGGATGATTTCGTCCTCGCCTCTGCTGTGCATACAATCCAGACGAAAAAGCCTAATGTCATGTTTGTACATTTCACCGATCTAGACACCCAAAGACACTATCACGGCTTTGAATCTAACGAAACAATAGCTGCTATCCAGAGACATGACGAACGTCTAGGGAAAATTATTCAAGCACTAAAAGAAAGTGACCTATACGAAGAAAGTACAATTATTGCCCTTGGTGATCATAGCGCTTTAAGTGAAAACAAATCCATCCAATTAAATGTGCTATTCCATCAAAGAGGACTTATATCTCTTAATAAAAAAGGAAAATTAGTAGACTGGAAAGCCTATTGCCAAAGTTGCGACGGCTCTGCCTATGTATATGTAAAGGACAAAAATGATACGGATACAATTCGCGAGGTACAACTACTCCTTGAAGACCTACTTCAAAATAAACAAAACGGAATTGAATTTATACTTCATGATGAAGCTGCCAAAGACTGCGGTGCAGACGGTAATTGTTTATTCATGTTAGAAGCACGAGAAGGGTATTATTTCACTGAAAACTATACAGGAGATTTCATAAAAGAAATTACTGAAAAAGATGTTACGCCTAGTAAAAAATATACATTTGGTACGCATGGATACTCTCCAACAAAACCTAACTATGAAACAATTTTTATCGCTGCTGGGAAAGGAATAAAAAGTGGCTTTACCGTCCCGTATATGAGACTTATTGATGAAGGTCCAACTATCGCTAGACTACTCGGTTTACACTTAGGTAAAACAGACGGAGCAATTGTAGAGGATTTACTCCAATTGTAAAGAACTGTGTATATATGTAAAAGTTATGTAAAATTCATCACTGTTTCTCTTTTTATAATTTTTATTTTTGTACACTGTTAGTAAAACAAATTTAAGGGGGAACATTATATGAAAAAAATGTCCAGACAAGAAAAAAGCTGGATATTATACGATTGGGCGAACTCTGTATACTCGCTCGTCATTACAACTGCATTATTTCCAATTTACTTTAAAGCAGCTGCAAAAGAAGCTGGACTATCTGGGGCAACTTCAACAGCATATTGGGGATATGCAAACTCATTCGCAACACTTTTAATTTCTATACTTGCTCCTATTCTTGGCACAGTTGCTGATTATAAAGGATTTAAAAAACGTTTTTTCACATTCTTCTTTGGACTCGGTATCGTATTTACAAGTATGTTAGCAGTCGTTCCAACCTCTCAGTGGTACTTATTGCTAGGGTGCTATATGCTCGCCTTAATCGGCTTTGCTGGAGCAAACATTTTCTATGATGCATTTTTAGTAGACGTCACTTCTGAAGATAGAATGGACCGAATTTCTACAAGAGGATTTGCATTAGGTTATATCGGGAGTACAATTCCTTTTATCGGTTGTATCGCTCTTATTATTCTTTCTCAAAAAGGAACTATTCCCTTATCGGTCGGCATTGCTAGTCAAATTTCCTTTGCAATAACAGCTCTTTGGTGGGGGTTATTTACAATTCCAATGCTAAAAAACGTAGAGCAAACACACTATATTGAGCGTCATCCAAGACCTATTAGAATGAGCTTCAAACGTCTTGCTGATACTTTTAAAAATATTAAAGAATATAAAACTGTATTTATGTTTCTAATCGCTTACTTTTTCTATATTGACGGAGTCGATACAATTATTACTATGTCTACCGCTTACGGAACCGATCTCGGTATTAGTGCAACGAATCTATTAATCATATTATTTGTAACACAAATTGTCGCTTGTCCATTTGCTTTACTATACGGAAAATTATCTGAAACATTTACTGGCAAAAAAATGCTATATGTCGGTATCATTATTTATATCATTATTTGCACATATGCTTATTTTTTAAAAACGACACTTGATTTTTGGATTTTAGCAATGTTAGTTGCTACATCTCAAGGTGGTATTCAAGCACTAAGTCGTTCATACTTTGCAAAACTAGTACCAAAAGAATCTGCTAATGAATTCTTCGGATTTTATAATATATTTGGGAAGTTTGCCGCAATTATGGGTCCGGTATTAGTCGGTGTTACAACGCAATTAACAGGAAAAACAAACGCTGGTGTTCTTAGTATTATTGTTCTATTTATTATCGGAGGATTCTTACTAACTAGAGTTCCAGAAAATAATACATCCGTTACACCACCTAGTCCAAAGACTAAAACGCTATAAGAAAAGATCCTCTTCTCATAAGAAGAGGATCTTTTTTATTTTTAAAGGTGCGCCTTATAATGAACGACTCTACTGCTTGTACAAAAATAATTTATCAACAGTTGTTCCTAATACTTCAGCTAAACGGAACGCTAACGCTAAGCTTGGATCATATTTATTATTCTCAATTGCATTTATCGTTTGTCTAGAAACCTTACATTTATCAGCTAATGCGCCTTGTGAAATATTATTTTCAGTGCGTAATTCATAGATTTGATTTTTCACACCATTGCTCCTAACCTGTAAAATCGTTTTTACAACATCAGTATATAATTGGCTCATATAGTTGTCAAAAGTTCCTCAAAGAAAAAAGGAGCAATATTGCTCCCTTACAATAGTTATTTTGAAGCTAATGAATTTGTTAGTGCCTCTTTGTTAGCGATATCTTCTTTCTTTATTTGCATACGTACAACTGGCCCTATCGCTAATAAAATAAGTGCCATCGCTATACAAAACACAGTAACTAGTGAAGTTAGTTCCTTTAATCCTCCAGCTAATGAAGTTCCAATTAGCATTGCCCCCATAAACAGTGGTAAAATCGTTCCATTTACTCTTCCAACCATATTTTCTGGTACAAGTTGAATCATAAGCGTACCGACAACAATATTAACACAAGCTAAACAAATACCTGTTCCAAATCTCATGAAACTAGTAATCCAAAATGATGTAGATAGCCCTTCTACTAAAAATGAAATGGCTAATATACCCATACCGAATACAAACATCTTTTTCGGATTCACTTTTGAAGCGAAAACTGCAGCAACAATACCACCGAGTAACATACCTATTCCGTCAGCTGCCGCTAAATATTGAACAGCTTCTTTTTCCATACCTAAACGTTCAATTACAAGGAATACTTCTAATGGATTCGTTAATCCAACAGCTAAACCCATAATTGTAAAAGTGATCGTAATCATACGTAAATTTTTCGTATGAAGAACATACTTCCAACCTTCTTTTATATCATTTTTTAATGAGTCTCTCGCCACCTGCTCTTTTTCAACCCATTTTGGTAAGAATGAAAGGGCGATAGCAGATAACAAAAATAAAATGATTAAGCTATATAGTGATGTAAATAAACCAAGTTGTGTATACACAAGCGATCCTACCACTGGTCCAAAAATCAGAAATAATGACTGTAATGTTTGGTTAAATGCAATCGCATTTGCTACCTCTCCTTCTTTTACATAGCGCTTAAATATACGCGAAGATGAGGGCTGAGAAAACTGACCTACAATCGCGGAAATGAGTGTTGCAAAAAATATAGCCTGCCAATAATCCAGCTTTAACAACAAGACAATTCCTATAATAGACAGTACACTTAATACATCTCCAGCGACCATTGTTCTTTTCGGATTCCAGCGATCAGCTAGCGCACCACCGATAAACGAGAAAATAAAAATAGGTGCATATTCCATAACTGATAACAACGAAACAGAAACTGGATCATTATTCGTTCGCTCCATTATAAAATACAAAAGAGCCATATTTCTGATCCAAATTGCAAATTGTTGTAAAATATCAGACGCCATAACGAGCATAAATGCTCGGTTTTTAAATAAAGCGTTCATTTTCATTCCCCTTTCACAAACCGACCGTTCGGTCTAATTTTTTTTGTAAGAAAAGCAACTGACCTATTATTCAGCTGCCATTCCTTTTAACAATACATCTATTGCCTTTTTATAAATACGTTTCAGCTCTTTATAATCTAATTCGTAGTAAAGCACTCCAAGTCCTGATAATAATCCGTTTACAATATACATAAGATCACGAGTATTATCTTCACGGAACTCTCCAGACTCTATACCTACTTCAATTAATTTCTCAAACATAACATATGATTCTCTAGTTAAAGCTAACAGTTCATCCAGAATCTCTTTACTTACAACTTGGCTCATAGAGAATTCCTCTATTGCATTTGAAATTGGTTGCTGTATGTCCTCTACATGATATTCGGCGAGACCATATAGTTTTTCAGTACTAGTGCTATACAACTTCTCTTTTTCATTCCATTTTTCAATCCAATCATACGTATGCTGTTTCACTACAAATAAAAATAATTCTTCTTTACTTTTAAAGTGATAATAAATACTTCCTTTACTTCGCTCTGTAATTTCACAAATCTCTTCCATAGATGTAGCTGCGTAGCCCTTCTGTGAAAATAGACTTTCTGCTTTATATGCAATTTCTTTCTTTATCTCTTCTGCGCTTCTTCTCATATTCACACCTCTTTAAACCGACCGTTCAGTCTAATAATAACAAATCAAAAACCTCTATCGCAAGAGGCTATATTCCTTATTTAAGAAAACGTACTTTCAAACCAATTTCGAATCATATGTATGGTTCCAAATTTAAATGCTAATTTAACAAGAAATACGCCTCCCGCAGCTAATAAAAATAACACTACTTTCCCCTTATTTTTCACTTTCGGTTCCCTTTTCATTTCCATTCCCCTTAGTATGTTAAAAATATTAAACAAACGTTTGTTTAACTGTGTTTATGCATATGTAAGCCGACTAATCAAACGTTTGTTTAAAAAGAAATACGCCTATATAAGGCGCATTTTTATCAATCACCACCGCCACCGCAGCTTCCTCCGCTATCTCCCCCAAAAGATCCTCCACAATCATGTGAGCCGCCATCATGCGAGCTATCATTATCAGATCCAGCAAAGAAAAATAATGGTGATGAGCTGTTAGATGAATTATGAATGTTATTTTGTTTTGTAAGATTTACCTTCTTTTTGTTCGATCGAACTGCTGTTACGATTGTTCCAACTACAACAAATAATAGTATGACAATAATAAATTCCATTTAAAAGCCTCCCTTATTCCTCGAATAATTGAATGGTTCTCTCTAGATTTTCAAGTGAAATGAAGCGTGATTCACGAAGAATTTCTTTTCCATTATGAAATAATAAAATTGTTGGCCCTGTAAATACTCCATATCGCCCCGCAATCTCCTGCATGTCTTGTAGTAATATCTCTATTTTCTCTACGTAATCATAATTCTCTAATACGCAATTTACTTTTCTTAGCATAACATCACAAACACCACAATTTTCCGTTTTAATAAACAGAAGTACCAATTGTTGTTCTTCGATATAGGTCGCTAATTCTTCTATCGTTTTAAATGTAGTCATCTTATCCCTCTTAGCGTAATTTACGAAATACTTTGTCTTGATACATACGAAAAGCTGAACTATCTTTAATCTTTCTCTTTTCCATTACCTGCTGAAAACGAAGCGTTTTTGCTGTTAACTCTTCTCCTAATCTCTTTCTCTCTTCTTCATCATAACAGCAAGCAATTAGATCCTCTATTTTTAATATATCTTTTTGTAGTTCCATTTCTGGTGGAATCATTCCCGCATTTTTTAAAATTTTATAACTCATTCTAAGTTCTGGAGGTACCATTGAAAGATCTTCTAATTGTAGTGGTTTTCCTTTTCCCGGAAGATAATCAAGATCACCATTCCTTATTGCTTGTCGAATTTTTTCTTCAGCAATGTTCAAAAACACATCCACACTATTCCCTCCTTTACATATTTTTACTATTATTTTACATGATATTTCCTTATCTTTCTACGTCTTTAATAATTGGCTCCATACAATTTTTTCTCAAATTTATTCATAATGAGCTTTTTCCTCCCATACCGATTTTTCGTTTTCATATATAGTTTGTATTCAAGCCTTTTTGTATTGAGAAAGTCTTTTTCAACTTAATAAAGCGTTTACACTAAATCTTACATTTGTTACGATTTAATCACCCCCAGCTCCCTTGTATAGACTTCGTGATGTCTGATCATTTTATCTAGACGTTTCACACGTCTAGATTCATTTTGATTTATTGGCGTATGCCTTTAAATATATCTTTTATTTTGAAAGGAGAAATGGCTATGAGGTCTCAAAAATTCACACTGCTATTACTATCCCTACTACTTTTCTTACCTCTTTTTCTCACAAATTTTATTACTCCAAATCTCGCATTAGCAGATTCACCAAAGCAAAGTCAAAAAATTGTTGGATACTTTCCTTCGTGGGGCGTTTACGGACGTAATTATCAAGTTGCTGACATTGATGCATCAAAACTTACTCACCTTAACTATGCTTTCGCGGATATTTGTTGGAACGGAAAACATGGAAACCCTTCTACTCATCCTGATAATCCAAATAAACAAACGTGGAACTGTAAAGAATCTGGTGTACCATTACAAAATAAAGAGGTTCCTAATGGTACTCTCGTACTCGGTGAACCATGGGCTGATGTTACCAAATCGTATCCTGGCTCAGGGACAACTTGGGAAGATTGCGATAAATATGCCCGTTGCGGAAATTTCGGGGAACTAAAACGATTAAAAGCTAAATATCCTCACTTAAAAACAATTATTTCCGTTGGTGGCTGGACTTGGTCTAACCGCTTTTCTGATATGGCCGCTGATGAAAAAACAAGAAAAGTATTTGCTGAATCTACAGTAGCTTTTCTTCGCGCATATGGGTTTGATGGCGTAGATTTAGACTGGGAATATCCGGGCGTTGAAACGATTCCTGGTGGTAGTTATCGTCCTGAAGATAAACAAAATTTCACTCTCCTTCTTCAAGACGTCCGAAATGCTTTGAATAAAGCAGGTGCTGAAGATGGCAAACAATATTTACTAACAATCGCTTCAGGTGCAAGCCAACGCTATGCTGATCATACAGAACTAAAGAAAATTTCTCAAATACTCGATTGGATTAATATTATGACATATGATTTCCATGGCGGATGGGAAGCTACTTCTAATCATAATGCAGCTCTATATAAGGATCCAAATGACCCAGCAGCAAATACGAATTTTTACGTAGATGGTGCTATAAATGTTTATACAAATGAAGGTGTTCCAGTCGATAAACTAGTATTAGGCGTACCCTTTTACGGACGTGGCTGGAAAAGTTGTGGCAAAGAAAATAACGGACAATATCAACCTTGCAAACCAGGTAGTGATGGGAAACTTGCTTCTAAAGGTACTTGGGATGATTACTCTACCGGTGACACAGGTGTGTATGATTACGGTGATTTAGCAGCCAATTACGTTAATAAAAATGGTTTTGTACGCTACTGGAATGACACAGCTAAAGTACCTTACTTATATAATGCAACTACAGGCACATTTATTAGCTACGATGACAATGAATCTATGAAATACAAAACAGACTATATAAAGACGAAAGGTTTAAGTGGAGCAATGTTTTGGGAACTAAGCGGAGATTGCCGTACAAGTCCAAAATATAGTTGCAGTGGTCCAAAATTACTTGATACGCTAGTAAAAGAATTACTTGGTGGACCTATTAGTCAAAAAGATACTGAGCCACCAACGAATGTTAAAAACATTGTAGTTACGAATAAAAATTCAAACTCAGTTCAATTAAACTGGACTGTATCTACTGATAACGTAGGAGTTACGGAATATGAAATTACTGCTGGAGAAAAGAAATGGAGTACAACAACAAATAGCATTACAATTAAAAACTTAAAACCTAATACGGAATACACATTTTCGGTAATTGCCAAAGATGCTGCTGGAAATAAATCACAACCTACCGCTCTTACTGTCAAAACGGATGAAGCTAATACGACACCTCCTGATGGAAATGGTACTGCTACATTTTCAGTCACTTCGAATTGGGGCAGCGGTTATAACTTCTCGATTATAATTAAAAATAATGGAACGACTCCTATTAAAAATTGGAAATTAGAATTTGATTATAGCGGCAATTTAACACAAGTTTGGGATTCTAAAATTAGTAGTAAAACAAATAATCATTATGTAATTACGAACGCAGGATGGAATGGTGAAATTCCTCCTGGTGGATCTATTACAATTGGCGGTGCAGGAACAGGTAATCCTGCCGAACTTTTAAATGCCGTCATTAGCGAAAACTAGACGTAATATCCATTAATTACTTCAATAAAGTTTGAATTTAGGTTTGAGCAATACCTCCTAAATTCAAACTTTTAATTTTATAAAAAATCAAAAATATCACAATAACCTATTATAATTATATTTAATTTCTAATATGAAGTTTATATGGAGTTCATTTGAATTTTACATGAATTTCCTTTAATTTCTATTGTCTTCCTATAATATCCATATTATCCTTTACATAAAGGAATTATTTTTATTCCATTTTGAACTATCTATATATATAAAGAAAGATAGTCACCTGTTAGGGAAAGGCTTTCGTATTATAAATATAACAAAAGAAAAAGCACGCTTATAAGCGCACCATAAGAGTGCTTCTTCATACAATTCTCATGTAAGAGTTCTCGAAAATCATGTTAATCATAAAGAAAAGGCATTAGCTCATAAAAGCTAATGCCTTTTCTTTATTCATATTGTTCAGCATTCCATTCTTCTATATTTCATAATTTTGTTATCTACGATTCATAGAAAGAAGGTTCATGTGAGACAATTAAAACCGTTCCTTTGTATTGTTGTAACGCTTCCTGTAAAGCCATCTTAGTTTCTACATCCAAATGTTTAGTCGGTTCGTCTAAAATTAAAACATCAGCTTTTTCTATTTTTTCATATAAGGAGCTAACACACTTAAAATCTCTTCTTTATCCTTTTTTAATTCGAGTGATGTTAACATATCCATCGTTCTCGGCCTAAGTAATTTCACTTGTACCTCGCCAACTATTGACGCTGGTCTTTGAGATAAAATAAATACGCGATCTGAAAGCAAGATTGCCTCATCTAAGTCATGTGTAACCATAACGATTGTTTGCTTCTCTTGATGCCAAGAGTTTAAAAGCCAGCTATGTACTTCCATTTTTGTAAATGCATCTAATTTACCAAAAGGCTCATCAAGCAGCATAATTGGCTTTTCACATAAATATGTGCGCAGAAAACTAATTCTTTGACGCATACCACCAGACAATTCATCTGGATAATGGTTTGCATATTCATCTAGTTCGAACTGCTTTAATGCTTCCATTCCTTCTGTTAGCCTTTGTTTTTTCGGTTTCCCTTCAATTTCTAACGGAAGAACGATATTTTGCAAAGCTGATCGCCACGGTAGCAATAAATCTTGTTGTGGCATATAACTAACAACATCTTGCTCTTGTACTTGCTTATCGTTATACGTTACGTTCCCACTTGTTGGTTTTTCAACATTTGCAACCATGTTTAATAATGTGCTTTTCCCGCAACCACTCGGTCCTACAAAGGAAACAAACTCTCCCTCTTGTATAGAGGCACTAATATTCTCTAATACATTCTTTCCGTCGAAAGATTTTACTATATTTTTTATTTGTAATCCGCTCATTTTTCACTTGGAAGGAATTCATTTGTAAAAGCACCTTTTACATCGATTTTCTTTTTAATAACTTTGTTGTCATATAAGAAATTCATGTAATTCGTCCAAATTTCTTCCTTCTGTACTCCCCATGCTTTAGCATCATCTTGATACTTCGTACTTAACCATTTTTGGCTTTCTTGAACTAAATCTTTATTCACATCTGGAACAGCTTTAATTAAAATATCAGCAGCCTCTTTCGGTTCCTTAATTGCAAAATTATAACCTTCTGTCGTTGCACTCATAAACTTTTTCACAAAGTCTTTATCTTGCTTCGTATGTTTTTCACTCGTAATAATAACAGGACTATAGAAATCAAGCGCTGGATCTAAGTCCTTCACCATAATCGTATTTAACTCTTTTCCTTGGCGCTTCGCTTCAATACCATCCCAACCGTAATAAATCCATTCGAAATCTGCATCACGACCGATTGATTTAAAGAAATCTGTTTGTCCTAAGATGATTTTTTCAACTTTATTAAAATCAGCTTGATGTTTATCCATAATCGTCTTTAATGTCGCTTCTTCTGCTGGTCCTCCCCAGCCGCCGTAACGTTTGCCTTCAAAATCTTTCGGGGACGTCATATTATCTTTCTTCAGCGATGCAAACGCTGAAGTGTTATGCTGAATAATCGCTCCTACAGATACAACAGGAATTCCTTCTACACGAGCTAACGTTACATTTTCTTGTGCACTTATTGCGAAGTCTGCTTTTCCTGATGCTATCATTTGCTCTGCTGTTACATTGTCACCTGGTTGAATAATTTCTACATCTAATCCTTGCTTTTTGTAATAATCTTTCGTTTTCGCTACATACAAGCCAGTATGATTCGTATTTGGAAACCAATCTAATACTACTTTTACTTTTTGATCTTTACTTGCACTTTCTTCTTTCTTCGCCGGATTACATCCAGCCACACCTACCGCTACTAAGGCAGCTAACATAACTTTCAAACCTTTTTTCATTTTCTGCCGTCCTTTCTATATATCCATGGTGCTGTTATTCTTGCCATAAACTCTACGATAAAATACAGGCATAATGTCACTATAACGATGATTGCTGCAACACCAAATACTCGGGCAGTCAAAAAGGATTTTGTAGCCCTCGTAAGCATAACGCCTAATCCTTCACTTGCACCGAGCCATTCTCCGATAATTGCCCCCATTACGCTATATGTAACTGCAATTTTTAAACCTGAGAAAAAGTATGGGAGCACTGCTGGAAATTTTACCTTCTGGTAAACTTGCCATTTCGTCGCCTTCATTGTTTGTAACAGTTTCAGCATATTTTTATCTACTGTTTGAAAACCTTCTAAAATACTAAGCGCAATTGGGAAGAAACAAACGAGTATTACGACCATTACTTTCGGCAACATCCCATATCCAAACCAAATAATAAATAGCGGTGCAAGTACAACAATTGGAATTGTTTGCGAAATAACGAGCAATGGATTTATTAAAATACGAAATAACGGTATAACGTCCATAATAATTGCGATGCTCGTCCCCAATAAAATCGCAAAGAATAGTCCAATTATAACTTCCTGCAGTGTTTGCATCGTATTTGGTAATAGTAAATCTTTCATCCCAATTAATTCTTGAACAATGGCAGAAGGCTTTGGTAAAATCCACGGTTCGATTTTAAATAATGAAACAGATCCTTCCCATATCGCAATGAGAAGGATAAGCCAAATAGTTGTAATAAGTTTAGATTGCTTCTGGTTTTGCATATTCATCACGGTACTTCCAAACCTTTTCATCTATCGTTACACCAGTGCTTGGACGATAATGGATTTTAATAGAAGTAATCACTTCTTCTGCTCCAGCATCGACGCAAGCTTGTTGCGCACGTTTAACGACATCAAGAAGTACATCTAATTCTCCTTCCAAAGTTGTTTCCATTGCCCCTACTTCATAACGAACTCCCGATTGTTGCACAACTTCAATTGCTTTATCGACAACAGAATATACATCTTTCGTTTTCGCTTGTGGTACTACTGAAAATGACATTGTAACTTGTTGTGACATAATAAAATCCCCCTTATAAAATTAAATTTCAAAAATAAGAAAAGGCTTTCCTACTGCGTAGGAAAGCCTTGTATGCAAGTTATTACAGAATAACATATGCTACATCACTTTAAGTAACTCCCTACGCTGGCATTATCCAGATCAGGTTGAGGGTCGATGTTTACTTACATCCTCTCAGCCAATTGGCTCCCCGGTCCTTAATTCGTTTTCATTGTAGCATGATTTATTTTATTGAACAAACAAAAGCATGCATAATCATTTCATTATTTTTGGAAAATAACCAACTTTTTCACCATGAGCTAATAACTGCTGTATAAATTCTTTATTAATTGCTGGTACTATCAATTCTTTTTTCTTAATCCATTCATTCGTTCTACGCGTACCCATTACAATTTCAGATTGCTGTGCTCCATCTCCTGCAACTTGAGAAGCAATTAACTCTGCTATTACTTCATTTCCCTTCGCTAATGCAAGTCCGGTATTTACATATTCTGAAAGTGGAACCATTTCAAGATTGTATCCACACTCTCCAATTAGCTGTATAAATTGTTCAAACTCAATTTGATGTGGATGACAAATATGTAACGTCTCTCCTACAATTTGCGCATCTTGTAAATACGATACAATTGATTTACTAGCAAAATCAATTGGTGTGAAATCAACTTTCCACTTCACATTTGGTGCTTTCCCAATTAATAGCATTGTTTTAATAAGACGATAAAATGCGTTTCCTTCAATATTTTGTTGGAACGAACCTGTTTCTGAATGACATGCTAAATTACCTGCACGATAAATATTTCCGCGCAAACCATTTTTCATTGCTTCACGAACAATGTTTTCCGCTTGTAGTTTACTATTTGAATATACATTCTCTAAGTCTACACTGTAATTAAAATCACCAGTTTTCATGTATGTATCCCATTGATCTACCGCTAATTCTAACGGGATACCAATTGTAGAAATAAAATGGAATGTAGCACCTTTCTCCGCTAATGCTAGCATCCGGCTAGTTCCTTGGACATTTATATTTTCAAATTGTTTTACATCTCCAAAATGTCTTACATCTGCACCGCAATGAATTATCGTATCCATCTTAGAACTGATGAACATAAATTCTTCTTCACTCATCCCAAGATACTCTTCTCCCAGATCACCAGCTACGGCCTGTATACGGTGTAACCATTCTTCACATACATCATTAAAGTAGCCTGTTAATGTATTTATAATTCTTTGCTGCACATCTTTGGTTGGTCTTACTAAACAATAAATAGTAGCAGATGTATCTCTCAACAATTCATATAATATGTGTGATCCTAAATAACCAGTAGCTCCTGTTAAAAAGACATTTGAAATCTGGGTTTCTTCCAAAACGTTTGCATACGTGATAGTATCTGGCTCGTGAATCACTTTATATTCACGAAATACTTCTTCTTTCTCTACTTTTACTTCTCGCTCAATTCGAGCTAATCCATATATCGTTCTTTCTTTAAAGAAATCTTGAATTGTTAAATGTGAGAAATTTTCTTTTAACAATGTTAAGACTCGTAATACTTTTAATGAATGTCCACCAATTGTAAAGAAATCATCATGCACTCCAACTTTTGAAATTCCTAATACTTCCGCCCAGGCGTTCGCTATTTGTTTTTCTGCTTTATTAGAAGGTGCAACATATTCTTGTAGCCGAACCGGTTCATACTTTTCTTCTAACTGAGCTAACTTCTTAACATCAATCTTTTTATTAGGTGTAAGTGGTAATTCATTAATATAAATTAGTTTAGATGGCACCATATAATCTGGTAATTGCTCTTGTAACTGATAAACTAATTCTGGTATTTCTTTTTTATTTAAAGTTGTATAGAACGCGATTAAATATTGGCTACCTTCCTTACTCTTCTTAGCAAAAACAGCATTTTCTTTTATATTATGATTTTGAGAAATTTTACTTTGGATTTCTCCTAGTTCAATACGATGTCCTCTAATTTTTACTTGATCATCTTTCCGATGTAAAAACTCTATATTTCCATCCTCTAGCAACTTAACGATATCACCTGTTTTATATATATTAACTATAGGATTAAAAGGGTTCGGAATAAAAGCTTCAATTGTTTTATTAGGCTTATTAAAATACCCTTTTGCTAATCCCACTGAATCTATATATAATTCACCAGGTACACCAATTGGACAAAGATTCATATTCTCATCCAAAATCATAACTTGATAATTAGCACATGGTTTACCAATGGGAATACTCGCAACATCCTCATTTAACTGACTAGGTATTTTATAGGTTGTCGTCACTACAGTACATTCTGTCGGTCCGTATACATTATAAATTTCAACATTTGTACCTATTCTTTCTCTCCACAATTTAATAACCTCTACAGGTAACATTTCACCGCCAATCGCAATTCTTTTTAGGGAAGCTAGCTTATATATATCTTCTTCTGCTAAATAAGTTGCTACTTGTCGAACAAAAATTGTTGCTAATGCCAAGATTGAAGTTGCTTTCACTTTATAGATTGCATTTGCAAATGCCTCTACAGACAATCGCTCTTCCTCTAATAGTACATACAAGTTTCCTCCGCAGAATAAAGAAGCAAATGACTCCCATACAGAAGCATCGAAACTAAAGGAAGGAAATTGAGCAAATACATCCTCTTCTGTCAATTCATATTGCTTTTTCATCCAAGTGTA
This sequence comes from Bacillus cereus group sp. MYBK15-3, assembly GCF_051916765.1. Lineage (NCBI taxonomy): Bacteria > Bacillati > Bacillota > Bacilli > Caryophanales > Bacillaceae > Bacillus > Bacillus cereus group sp. MYBK15-3. Next base: position 114,635 of record NZ_JBQAHG010000007.1, on the reverse strand, counting down.
CAGATTAACAACGCCTCTATGTGCTAACATCGTTCCCTTTGGATTCCCTGTTGAACCCGATGTATAAATCATATAAGCTACATCATCACAATGAATAGACAACTTTACATCTATATCTTCATAAGTTTCACTATCATACAATGAAACTGTTTGAACCCCATCACATGTTATAGGCGTCTCTTTCATCAATATAACTTTCGCTTGGCTATCTTGAATAATGTACTGTATTCTACTTTCCGGATAATCTGGATCAATCGGAACATACGCTGCACCAGCTTTTAATATAGCTACCATACTTACTACTGTGTCTATGCTACGTTTCATAAATATTCCAACATAGTCTCCTAATTGGACGCCGTTTTTAATTAACATATGAGCTATTTGATTACTTTTTTTATTTAGCTCCTCATAAGTTAAAGTACCTTCCCTTGAAGATAAAGCTATACGATTTGGAAATTGAGTAACAGTATTATAGAACATATCGACGATACTTTTCTCAGGATATACTGCTGTCGTATCATTCACTTGACTATAAAGTGCCATCTCGGCCTCTGTAATAATATTAAAATGTTTTATATACTTATTAGTATTTTGTGATATATCAACTAAAACACCTTGTATTTGTTGTGCATAACGAGTAATCGTTGTCTCTTTCCAATTAACACTATTAAATATTATTTCTACACTTTGCATATTTTTACTAAATACAAATTGTAATGTATTCGTGTCTTTTAGCTCATAATATGTTTCACCAATAATAATAGGTGACATTTCATATAATGTATTACCGTTTTGAAACTCTTCTATTTCTTCCTCATTCATTTCTTTAATTTGCTCCAGTTGCTCTTCAATTTGTAAATTTAAACTTTCATAGGAGAGAAAATTAGAAACTTCAATAGTAATTGGAAATAAATTTCCTCTTACATGATAAAGCACGACAATATGTTTTTCTTTAGAAATATGATATAACCACGTTGCAGTCGCTCCTATTAAATCTACAATGTGAGTCAAATTTGAAAACAGTTCCGTTTTCCTTTTTATCCTAAGTTCTGTTCCTTGCACATCTTTAGGTATTTTAATACTTCCTTCTACTTTTCCTAAAAATTCTTTTACCATCTCATTATAAGAAATTGCTAATTTCATATTTATGTAAATTCCTCTCTTAAATATAATAAAGGTGTGAAAATTCACACCTTTTTCATCCCTTATTAAAGGGCAGATTCGTTCAATTCATAATCAGTAGCGGAGATACCCCCTTGATTAGAATTGAACTTTCTCCTTATTCGCTTTTAAACTCACCAATAAGCTCTTGTAATTCCTGAGAAAGCCAACTTAAAGAAGTCGCTAATTCTGCAATATCTTGTACTGATATTTCTTGCTCTTTCATGCTTTCTTCAACATTACTACTGCTGTTGGCATAAGTATTTGCAATATGTGATAATTCATTTACGACTTGAACAATATTCTGGCTATTTTGTAAAATGTCACTCGAATTACCGGAAACAGCTTTTACTTGATCTGTAACAGATTGCGCTGATTTTGAGATTTTTTCAAAGAAATCTCCACTACTTTGAACAAGCGAAATTCCAGTTTCTACTTCTTTTGAACCTTTTTGCATGGAAACTACAGCATCTTCTGTCTCAGCTTGTGTTTCACCAATCAATTTCGCTATATCTTTTGCAGACGCTTCCGTTTGTTCTGCTAATTTTCGTACTTCATCAGCAACAACTGCAAACCCTCTTCCAGCTGCTCCAGCACGTGAAGCCTCAATAGAAGCATTTAAAGCTAATAAATTTGTTTGATTTGAAATACCTGTAATTACAGTTACGATATCACTAATTTCTTTTGACCTTGTTTCTAACGAATAAATGATGGAAGATAAATCTTGTACTGCATTTTGGATTAAACTCATTTGATTAATAATTTGTCCAATCACTTCATTACCTTCAATTGAATGTTGTTCCATACCTTCAGAAGCAACCGCAACTTGTTTTGCAGCCCCAGTTATTTCTTCTACCTTATCTTCCATTCCATGTACAATTCCTAAACATTGTTGTACTGAAGTTTTTTGAGACTGTGCCCCTACTCTTAAACCTTCAATAGAACTTGCAATCTCTTGAACTGCCATGCTGTTTTCCTCTGTACTCGCCGACAATTCTTGTGAAGAAGAAGAAACTTGCTCAGCAGTTTGCCTTACTTTATCTATAATCCCTTTAAATTTTTCAATCGTGTTATTGAAATAAACATTAATAATTCCAATATCATCTGGTCTTTCTTTTAATTTAATACTTAAGTCACCTTCACCAATTTTACGTAACCCTTCTCGTAAATCTTTTAATGGAGCTAGCGAGTGACGCACGATAAAGAATTGAGTAATAGTCGCAATTGCTAATGAAATAATGATGAAGAGTAAGCCCTGTATCATAAACTTCTCTTTTGTAATAGGAACAATGGAAGCATCTAAGTCAGCCGCAATAATTGCAACAATATTGTTTTCTCCATCTGTAATTGGTTCTAATATTGTCACCCACGAACCTATTTCATCTTCATATACTTCTGTCATTTGAGCCTTTTTCGTATCAATCACTTTATCGTATGCCTTCATCCAATGAGCGGGTTGTTCATAATAATCTCCCGGCTTTATAGGAAACGCATTTGTTAACTCTGTAGTCAAACCAACGAGTTGTAATTCTCGCTTTTCATTCGGCTTTGCTCCTGTAACATACGTTTGTCCAACGCTTTTCAATTCTTTTGATACTTCATCTAATTTCTCTGTTAACTTTTCTTTTTTCACTTTTTCGGCTGTAGGATCTTTCGCCATGTCTCTAACTAATTCTAAATCCAATTTTTTTAATACTATTTCTCCTGTTTCAATAGACTGCCTTTCAAATAAAGACATCATACTATTTTGAAACATGTTGAAACTTAACGCACCCATACTTCCAACAAGCGTCAAAATAACTAGTACGGTTAATAAGACGTTCTTTTGAAGGAACGATAACTTATGCCAATATTTTTTCATTAATATCCACCTTCCTTAATCAACATAAACAAAAAAACAAAATATATGAATATTTTGTTTGAAAATGTTTCTCAATATGTTCGAGAATAAAAAAAAGCCAATGTAAAAGCATTGGCCAAGACCAACCCTATCCGTCCGGTAACTGGCTAGCGTAGCCTTTCGACCTTAGCTCCTGTAGTTTTGCGTCCTCATGTTTCCATCAGTTTGCCTTTCTCGCTGAACGAGTTGAACGATATGGGAGTTCTATGAGAATTAATTTATTCTCTTTCAAAGATTACAACATATAAATCAAAATGTCTACTTATTTAGAGATATAAATACAAATTTTTAATGAATTGCTTTTTCAAAATAATTTCAAAAAGTACGTGAATGTTACTTTTTTTATGTTATATAATAAAAAATGTATAAATAACAAGGATTTCTTCGGGTATTTATTTAATTTTCATTCAAATTAAACTATTCGAATATATCTTAACTAATGAATTTCGGAGGTAGTTTATCATGTTTTGGCTACAATTTCTTACCTTGTTACTCTGTATTTTTATTGGTGCACGCCTAGGCGGAGTTGGTTTAGGAGTAATGGGTGGAGTTGGTATGGCAATACTCGTTTTTGTCTTCCACTTACAACCAACAGCGCCTCCTATCGATGTAATGCTTATGATTTTGGCAGTAATTACAGCTGCTGGTGCTTTGCAAGCCGCTGGAGGAATGGACTACCTTGTTCATCTAGCTGAAAAGGCATTACGAAAAAATCCAAAACGCATTACATTCTTTGCTCCAATTGTTACTTATTTATTTACACTTTGTGCAGGAACTGGTCACGTTGCCTATTCTGTACTTCCTGTTATTGCAGAAGTCTCTCGTGAATCAGGGATTAGACCGGAACGCCCAATGTCGATTGCCGTAATCGCTTCTCAACAAGCAATTACAGCTAGTCCAATTTCAGCTGCCACAGTTGCTCTTTTAGCAATGTTAGCTGACTATAAAATCACTTTATTAGATATTTTAAAAGTGAGTATTCCTTCTACTTTCATTGCTTGTATGTTAGCAGCATTTGTTGCTAGTAAGATGGGAAAAGAATTAAATGAAGACCCTGAATACTTAAAACGATTAAAAGAAGGAATGATTCCTAAGCTTGAAGAGAAAAAAGAATTTGTAGGTGTAAAGGGCGCAAAATTATCGGTTATCCTTTTCCTTGTAGGAACCTTCCTTGTTGTACTTCTTGGTTCATTTGAAGCACTTCGTCCAGGATGGATAGTTGATGGGAAGTTAGCCCGTCTTTCCATGCCGAACACAATTGAGATGGTTATGTTAACTATCGCGGCTCTTATTATTATTTTCTGTAAACCAAATGTAGAAAGCATTGTATCTGGTAACGTCTTTAAAGCAGGAGCAACAGCAGTTGTTGCTATTTTCGGTATCGCTTGGATGGGAGATACTTTCTTTAATGGAAACTTAAATATGATTCAAGGATCCATTCAGCATTTAGTAACAAGTGCACCTTGGCTATTTGCTATCGCACTATTCATTCTATCTATTTTACTGTACAGCCAAGCAGCAACAGTTCGTGCCTTAATGCCACTAGGACTATCTCTTGGTATTCCACCAGCGCTACTGATTGCGATGTTCCCTGCAGTAAATGGATATTTCTTCATTCCAAACTATGGAACAATCGTTGCTGCCATTAACTTTGACCGTACTGGTACAACAGGTATCGGTAAATACGTATTAAATCATAGTTTTATGATTCCGGGCCTAATTGCAACATTTACTTCTATCGGAATTGGAATGCTCTTAATTTCAATTATGTTTTAAAGAAAAAGCACAAACCTTTATTTAAAAAGGTTTGTGCTTTTTTAATCAAATATTTGTTTAAATTTTGGGCAGTCTATTTCTTCATGTAGCACTTAAAATACTACACTTCCTTCCCTACAAACTTCTCTTTACTTCTTCAACTAATTTTCTCGTACTTTCATACGCAGATTCAGCTAAACTAATTGCTGAAATAACTGAAACACCGTCCGCACCCGCTTCTATAACTGCCGCTGTATTTTCAATTGTAATCCCACCAATACCAACGATTGGCACTGTAATTCCTTGTTCTCTAAAATAAGCTAATCCTTTCGTTCCTTGAACCGCTTTCGTATCTTTTTTCGTACTCGTTGGGAAAATAGGTCCAACGCCTAAATAATCTGCTCCATTTTCGATTGCAAAGCGTGCTTCTTCAATTGTATGAGCAGATACGCCGATAATTTTATCTCCCATTTTTTCACGAACAGATGTAATTCCTTCATCATCTTGTCCAACATGAACACCATCTGCATCTAATTCAATGGCTAATTCTACATCATCATTTACAATGAAAGGAACACTATATTCCTTACAAAGCGTCTGCAATTCTTTTGCAAAGCGCACTCTATCTTCTCCGATTAAAGAACTTTCCCCCTTCTCGCGAAACTGAAAAAGTGTCACTCCACCATCTAACGCTTCTTTCAATACAGCTAAAGGATCCCTCGTGCAGTTATTACTTCCCATAATAAAATACACTTGCAATAGCTTAGACATTTTATCTATTTCAATGCGTGCCATTTCTTTCACTCCCTCTTACTCTAACTCCACAATCTTCCCATACTTCTCAATATCACCTGAAGTTGTATTAGCTAATTGATTTAAAAATTCAATTTGGAAACTACCAGGCCCTTTTTCTACCGCCTTAGCAGCTGCCAGTTCCGAAGCTACACCATAAAACGTTAATGCGGCTACTGCTGCTTTTACATAATCTTTTTCCACTGCTACAAATGCTCCTATTACAGAAGTTAGTAAACAACCTGTTCCCGTAACTTTCGTTAAAATAGGGTGACCATTTCGAATAACAATAGTTCTCTCTCCATCTGTAACAACATCTTCTTTTCCAGTAATGACCGCAACTGTATTTAGTTCATCTGCTGCCTGCCTTGCAATACTTACAACATTGCCATTTCCAGTACCAGCGTCTACCCCTTTAATTTCCCATTTCTCATTAATAACATTTGCTATTTCAGCCGCATTTCCGCGGATAATTGCTAAATCTATTTCGGCTGGAATATGTCTCGCAACTTCTGTTCGATACGAAGTTGCTCCTGCACCAACTGGGTCAAATAGTACTGGCACATTGTTCGCATTTGCTGATTTACCCGCGAGTAACATCGCTTCTACTTCTTCAGGACGAAGTGTCCCCATATTTAATACTAACGCTCCAGCAATGCTAGCCATTTCTGCTACTTCTTCTTTTGCATACGCCATTACAGGCGATGCCCCAAGTGCCAACAAACCGTTAGCAGTAAAATTTGTTACAACAACATTTGTAATATTATGAACGAGCGGATTAGATTCTCTCACCAAATACACTACTTTACTAATTTCTTTCATATTCATCCTTTTCATCTCCTAACTATAATGATGGGAGATACACAAAAAGACACTTTGCGCGTACGCAAAGTGCCTGAACATGTGCTTTTACACTCTCCCTACGCTGGCATTATCCAACAGGTTCAAATGGTCAATGACGGACTAGTCATACTCTCAGTTTGCATCCACAAACTCCCATGTGCTTCTTATTCATCTACTTCAAAGTCTACTCTTATTCTACTAAAATAACAAGTTCTTTACTTTTCTATTTAATATAGAAGCAACTGATAAAGTGAAACTTTAATCAGTGATTTTTTTCATCCCCCATTGATTATCGGCCCTCACCAATCGGGCTTTTACGGGCAGTTGTTCTCCCCTAACTTATTTGCTTTCGTTGAATTTTGAGGTGGGGATCTTACTGCCCGTTAATGCGGGATAAAGTGAAACTTTAATTAGTTGGGATTTTGTTCACTCCATTAAAAACAGCTCAAATATGGAGCGAAACTGAATCTCAAGAAGATGTATGCTATATTTAACTTATGGAAATTTGAAAGGATGTTTTTAATATGTCGAAAAGCGTTGTAATCGCTGAAAAACCTTCCGTTGCACGAGATATTGCTCGTGTACTTAAGTGCGATAAAAAAGGAAATGGCTACCTTGAAGGTAGTAAATATATTGTAACTTGGGCTTTAGGTCATCTCGTTACATTAGCAGATCCAGAAAGTTATGATGTGAAATATAAAAAGTGGAATTTAGAAGATTTACCGATGCTACCTGAGCGTTTGAAATTAACGGTTATTAAACAAACTGGTAAACAATTTAATGCTGTAAAAAGTCAGCTACTTAGAAAAGATGTAAATGAAATTATTGTAGCAACAGACGCTGGACGTGAAGGAGAATTGGTTGCTCGTTGGATTATTGATAAGGTTCGAATTAACAAGCCAATCAAACGTCTATGGATTTCATCCGTTACTGATAAAGCAATTAAAGATGGTTTTGCAAATTTAAAACCAGGTAAAGCCTATGACAATTTATACGCTTCAGCAGTTGCACGTTCAGAAGCTGACTGGTATATCGGTCTTAATGCAACTCGTGCTTTAACGACTCGCTTTAATGCTCAGTTAAATTGTGGTCGTGTACAAACCCCTACTGTTGCTATGATTGCTAGTCGTGAAGATGAAATAAAGAACTTCAAAGCTCAAACTTACTACGGCATCGAAGCTCAAACAATGGAGAAGCTCAAACTTACTTGGCAAGATGCAAATGGCAATAGCCGTAGTTTTAATAAAGAAAAAATCGATGGTATTGTAAAAAGTTTAGATAAACAAAATGCTACTGTTGTGGAAATTGATAAGAAACAGAAGAAGTCATTCTCTCCTGGTCTTTACGATTTAACTGAATTGCAACGTGATGCAAATAAAAAGTTCGGTTACTCTGCTAAAGAAACATTAAATATTATGCAAAAATTGTATGAACAGCATAAAGTACTAACGTACCCTCGTACAGATTCACGCTACATTTCATCTGATATCGTCGGAACACTTCCAGAACGTCTAAAAGCATGTGGTGTTGGAGAATACCGTCCCTTCGCACATAAAGTATTACAAAAGCCTATCAAACCTAACAAATCATTTGTTGATGATAGTAAAGTAAGCGATCATCATGCGATTATTCCAACAGAAGGATACGTTAACTTCGCAGCATTCACAGATAAAGAACGCAAAATTTATGATTTAGTTGTAAAACGTTTCTTAGCTGTTTTATTCCCAGCATTCGAATACGAACAACTAACGTTACGCACAAAGGTCGGCAATGAAACATTCATTGCACGCGGAAAAACGATTTTACATGCTGGTTGGAAGGAAGTATACGAAAATCGATTTGAAGACGATGATGTAACTGATGACGTAAAAGAGCAGATTCTACCTCACATTGAAAAGGGCGATACATTAACTGTAAAGTTACTTATGCAAACATCAGGTCAAACGAAAGCACCTGCACGCTTTAATGAAGCAACTTTACTTTCAGCAATGGAGAATCCTACAAAATATATGGATACGCAAAATAAACAACTTGCTGATACGTTAAAATCAACTGGTGGATTAGGTACTGTAGCGACACGTGCAGATATTATCGACAAACTTTTCAATTCTTTCTTAATTGAAAAACGTGGTAAAGATATTCACATTACATCAAAAGGTCGTCAATTACTTGATTTAGTACCAGAAGAATTAAAATCACCTACACTAACTGGTGAGTGGGAACAAAAACTTGAAGCAATTGCAAAAGGAAAATTAAAGAAAGAAGTATTCATTTCGGAAATGAAGAACTATACGAAAGAAATTGTTTCTGAAATTAAATCGAGTGATAAGAAATATAAACATGACAACATTTCAACGAAGTCTTGTCCAGATTGCGGTAAACCAATGCTAGAAGTAAATGGAAAAAAGGGAAAAATGCTCGTATGCCAAGACCGTGAATGTGGTCATCGTAAAAATGTATCTCGTACAACAAATGCTCGCTGTCCGCAATGTAAAAAGAAACTAGAATTACGTGGTGAGGGTGCAGGCCAAATTTTCGCATGTAAATGTGGCTATCGCGAGAAATTATCAACATTCCAAGAGCGACGTAAAAAAGAATCTGGAAACAAAGCCGATAAACGCGACGTTCAAAAATATATGAAACAACAGAAAAAAGAAGAAGAACCATTAAATAACCCATTCGCGGAAGCATTAAAAAAATTAAAATTTGATTAAACAAAAAGGTTCCTACCTCTATCGGTAGGAACCTTTTATTTTAGTGAATGATTTTACTTCCTTTTGCATTCTCAACAAATTTTTCACTTGATTTGTTAATTGGTGTTTTCAGTAATAACGCAGCAACAATCATAACTACTACGAAAACACTTAACACAAGTAAATCTCTTATTACGATATCCCAAAGCATTCCGCCTACCGTTTCACGAATTGCACTAATTGCGTATGTGAACGGTAAGAACGGATAAATTGCTTGGAAGAATTTCGGTGTCATTTGAATTGGGAATGTTCCGCCCGACCCTGCTACTTGTAGTACAAGTAAAATGATCGCCATCGATTTCCCAACGTTTCCGAAAATAGAAACGAGTGAGTATACGATACAAACGAAGACTCCACCAATAAATAAACTAAATAACACAAACCAGAACTTATCGACTACGTACGTACCGAGTAAGAATATATCTCCCATCGATACGATAAACGCTTGTGAAAGACCTATCGTTAAGAATGTTAATAAACGTCCGAAGTAAATTTCATGGCTCTTATAATTCGCACCCTCTTCGTGTACTTCTACCGTTAATAATGAAACCATTAATAATGCGCCTACCCATAATGCAAGCACTGTATAGAATGGTGACATCGCTGAACCGTAGTTCGGCATCGCAAATAATTTATTTTCTTTTAAATTTACTGGATTCGCAAAGTAATCACTTTGCTTTTCAACATCATTTTTCAATAAGCGTATAATGTCTTTTAAATCCTCTTCAGATTCAAAATCACGAATTTTATCTGCTAATTCTTTAATCTTTTTCTCAGTCTCCGGCATTTCAGCTTTAATGTCTACTAATTTCTTTCTACCGTCTACTAAGCCTTTTGATGAATCTTCTAGTAATTTTTTAACATCTGGAAGCTTTTTGTCTGCATCATTTAAAATTTGAGTTGTATTTTTCGACATCTCTTTTGTACGAGCAATTGCTGTATTGAAATTAGGTACAATTTCTGAATCATACGTCGATAATACATCTGTTAATTGAGCTGATCCGCCCTTCGCAGCGTTGTTAATACTTTCAATTACATCTTTTGTAGGTTTCTGGCCATTGTTAAGAAGTGTAATTCCCTTATTCGTTGCCTCTACACCTTTTTGTAAGCTGCTTTTCGCTTTGTTTAATTTTGCGATTCCATTATTAAGGTTTTTATCACTATTTACATCCGCTAAAACCTTATTTGTACTCTCTAGAACTGGAATCATATCATCAATTAAACCGATTCCAGATTGGAATTGACCATTTAAGCTTTTCAAGGCTTCCTTCGAACCTTCTAAACCATTAATACCTTTGTTTTGTACATCCTCTAGTGCTTTTTGGACACTAGATTTAGTACTTTCTAGACCATTTTTCGCTTTATCATAATCAGCTTTTGCATTATCGTATATTTCATTCGCATTAGCTTTCGCTTGATCTACTGTGCTAACTGCTTTTTTATAATCTGCTACAAACGTTTCATTATAATCTTTTTCAGCTTGATCAATTAATGCATTTGCTGCATCTAATTTTTGATTTGCTACATCTGTTACATCTTTCTTTACTTCTTGTCCTGTACCGATAACATTTACAATATCTTTAATACCGTTGTTTGCATTTTCCATACCACTTTTCAGCTTAGTTAGGCGATCCACTCGCCCTTGGAAAAAGCTTTTTCCAAAATCAGTCGTCGCTGAGTTTTGAAGTTCAGTAAATACATTAATAAGATACGAAATACCTTCTGTACGAGCTTGCAATTGATTTGATACTGCATTTAAATCTTTCTTTGCTTGTTCTGGATCAAACTGACCATTTTGCAATCCATTTAAAACACTTTTCCCATAAGCTGTTCCTGCACGTGATGAGCTTAAAACATTATTTACTGTTTGATTAATATTTTGCGCTATACTTTTATATCCGTCATTATTCAACTTAGAAAGGTCCGGTCTTGCAGGGAATTCAGGTAATCCATTCATTCCAGAGAAATCAGGAATATTTAAATCCACACCTGGATTCATTAAAAAGTTAGTAAATACAGCTGCACTATCCATAACGCCTTTTGCTGCTACTAAATCATTTCTTATCGTTCCTGGAGCGTTTTTTAATGTTTGATCTTGTCTTGCAAAGAACTTATCTAAATTCGCCAATGCTTCCTGCCCATCATTTATTACACTCTCTACAACAGGTAAATCTTTCTGCGCTACTTTCACAACATCTTCTGCTCGAGTTGCATCATCTAACGCCTTATCCATAAGTGTATTCATTTCTGGGAACTGCGCTTCTAGCTTAAAGACAAGATCTTTTACTTTTTCGATACTTGGTAAGTTTGTTTCTAAATCGATTCCAAGGTCATTGAAAATTTTAAAAATCTCACCGTTTGCTGTTTTTACAAAGTTTTTACTAATTTCTTCTGTAATACCTGATGCACCTTTTGCTGTAATCTTCGGTGCGATCGCGTTTACTTTTTCATTCACATAGTAATCCAGTTCTGGTTTTTTCGGATTTTCATCCAGAACAGTTGCGATTTTTTCAGAGAAGTCTTTTGGAATCGTAATACTTGCATAATAATCCCCACGCTCAACTCCGTAAATTGCTTGTTTTTCATCCACAAATTTCCAGCCAAGATTTTTGTTTTTCTTAAGGGAGTCTACAATCTCTTTCCCGATATTAATATCTTTCCCTCTTAAATTAGAACCTGCATCTTGGTTAGAAACTGCAATGGGAACCTCTTTTGTATTTCCATATGGATCCCAAGAAGCTTTAATGTTAAACCATGCATATAACGATGGTAAAATCATTAATCCTAAAACAATAACAATTGCAGCCCAATGTTTGGCTACATTCCGTAAATCTGTCTTATAAATACGCCAAATTTGTTTCATAGAAGTTATCACCTAATTATATATTTTTCCTTCTTTAGAAAATGATACATGCATTTTGCAATTATATCACTTTCTACATCGTGTATTAACCAAAAACGTACTATTTTTTCCCATTAACTTTCACTTACTTCATTATATAACGAAGTGAGTCAAAGTATGAATACAAAATGACCAAATCGGTTTTACATTCAATAATAACAAATATATATGAAATGTCATAAAAAATACAAGTATTTTCTCTTGGAAATACTTGTATTCCTAAAAAAAATCCTCACAGCTTTTATTCTCTGTGAGGATTTCTTCTATTATATATCCAATTGAACCTCTACACCGAAATGATCTGAAATTACATTTCTGTTTGTACCATTAAAAATAACTTTTGAAGAATGAACTTTTTTACTTTGGTTACACAATATTAGATCGATTCGCAAATTATGTTTATTTTCATCCCAACCAGCAATCTCACCTTGGACAGTCGTTCCTTCATCCTTCTCTATTGCTAATTCATATGTGTCATACAACCCTTTTTGCATCATATACTCATAACCTTCGCCTTCCAACCGAGCATTGTTATTAAAATCCCCCATTAAGAAGGCGAGCTTATTGCTATCTACACGCTCCATCAAACGATCAACTTGACCTTTGAATGACTCTTCTTCATCATTCCACCAACCGAGATGGCAAGAGTAAAACGTTATATCCTTACCATTATAAGCAATTGTTGTACTTACAATTTTACGTGTTTTCCAATACGTTGTATCCTCGTTTTCTGAAATGAAGAACGTATCTTCTTTTATAATATTATGCTTCGTTATAATCGCTAATCCTTCTTCATACACGTCATAACCAATATGAGAGAAATCCCAAGTAATATTGTAATCTTTTACATGTAGCGCTTTTAACTCTTCTAATAGTAAAAGTCCAAAATTATCTTCTTTCTTGTTACCGCATACATTTTCAGCTTGTATGGACTGACTTACTTCTTGCAATGCGATGACATCGTACTCTTCTTCTTGAATTACTTTAGCAAGGTATTGTATCTTTTCTATTTGATTCTCTTCTTGCCAAGAATGACAGTTTAAAGTTAGCAATTTCATATTATTACGCACCTAACATATCTTGAATGTCTGACTTTAATACGTCAGCTTTCGGACCATATACCGCTTGTACACCTTTATCTTTTACAATAAGCCCTAGAGCACCATTTTGTTTCCACTGTGCTTCTGGTGCAACAACATCTAAATCTTTTACTGTTACACGTAAGCGCGTCATACAAGCATCTACGTCAGCAATATTTTCTTTTCCACCTAATAAATCGATAACTTTTGTTGCTAGTGAACCGTCTTGTACATTTCCTGTTCCTTCTGATGCCTCATCTTCATTATCAATATAGTTACCTGCACGCCCTGGTGTTGGTAAATTGAATTTTTTAATTAAGAAATTAAATAGTGTAAAGTTAAGACCGAAGAACACTAATGAAACAATAACAAAGTTGATTAAGTCTCTTGTTAAACCTGCGTTAACCATCATTGGTGTACGAGTAATTAACTCAATAAATCCAAATGCATGAACACGTAAGTTAATTAAATCAGCTAGCGCGAATGCAAGTCCTGTTGTAATAGCATATACAACATATAATACTGGAGCAATAAACATGAACATGAATTCAATTGGTTCTGTTACACCTGTTAAGAATACTGCTAATGCTGCTGATAAAAACATTGGTTTATATTTTGCACGCTTTTCTTTATCCACGTTACGGAACATCGCAAATGCAATCCCCATTAACGCTGCTGTTGAGCCGATAACTTGTCCAGCTTTGAAACGAGCTGGTACAACGTTATTTAATAAATCGTTATATGCCTTCGTATCTCCATTTGCTAGTAAATTATTTAAATCTGTAATCCATGCAAGCCATAATGGATCTTGTCCTGCTACAACTTGTCCAACTTTTGAACCAGTTAACATCGTATATGTTCCGCCTAGCTCTGTATAGTTCATCGGAATCGTTAACATATGGTGTAAACCAAATGGTAATAATAAACGCTCTAACGTTCCATATACAAACGGTGCAACAACTGGTGCGCTATCTTTTGAAGCTGCAATCCAGCGACCAAATTCATTTAACCCACTTTGGATGAATGGCCATAGAAGTGATAATACAATCGCAGTAACTGTAGACCAAAGAATTACAACGAATGGTACAAATCGTTTTCCATTAAAGAATGCTAATGCCTGTGGCAGTTTATTATAGTTATAATATTTGTTATATAAAGTAGCTCCTAAGAAACCTGTGATGATCCCTACGAACACTCCCATGTTTAATGCAGGTGCACCAAGTACAGAAGTAAAGTAATCTTTTACAATTAAATCTCCCGCTATTACTGAAGAAACTTTCGCTTTTGAATCCGCTAACATTTCAGCGTTTACGCCAAATATAGCTCCTGTAATTCGGTTTGTTAAGACGAATGCTAATAGCGCTGCAAATGCACCACCCGCGCGATCTTTCGCCCAAGATCCCCCAATTGCTACTGCGAATAAGATGTGTAGATTTGTAATGATTGCCCAACCGATGTCTTCCATTACGCGAGCGATTGTATGAACTGCGTTAACATCCCCAGCAGACATACCAATTAACTTACCGATGGAAATCATTAAACCAGCTGCTGGCATTACGGCTACAACAACTAATAAAGCTTTCCCGAACTTTTGCCAAAAATCAAAAGACGTAATTTTCATCTGTTCTTCCTCCCCTTTATTTATAACAACATAATGATTTAAATTATAATTTCTGTCCCTTTTATGAAAACGATTCCTCATATCATTTTTCTTTTTACGCAACCGTTTTCATAAATCTATTTTAATAAAAGCGTTTTCACTTTGCAATAGAAATTTATTTTTTTTCATAAAAAAAGATGCTCAAAGAGCATCCTTTTTTATTATGAAATGCGATAAACCCTTGTTTCATAAGGTTTTAAAGCAATTGTTGTTACTTCTTCATGTTCCGCAACTTCATAGTTATTTAAAAGCAAACGTTTGCGTTCTAGTGCGAATGAACCCTCATTATACACAGCTTCCTCTTTTGAGATATTACTAATTACAATGACTTTTTCATCCTGTAACGTACGTGTATATGCATAAATTTGTGGATCGTCTTCTAAAAGTAAATCGTACGTACCATAGTTCAGTACATCGTGCTCTTTTTTCAGGGCAATCATTTTCTTATAGAAATTGAAAATAGACTTTTCTTCATTTTTTTGCTTTTCAACATTAATTTCTTTGTAATTTGGATTCATGCTAAACCAAGGTGTACTTGTTGTGAAACCAGCATTCATCTCATCATTCCACTGCATAGGTGTACGTGAATTATCGCGGCAAGAAGCCCATATAATCTCCATCATATCTTGATGTGGTACGCCCTCTGCAATTTTCTCGCGGTATAAATTTTTAATTGCTACATCATCGTAATCTTCAATATTTGGTAACTGAACATTTGTCATACCAATTTCTTGGCCTTGATAAATAAACGGTGTACCGTGCATAAAGAAATACATCGCCCCTAGAGCGGTTGCACTTTCACGCCAATATTGTTTATCATCTCCCCATGTTGAAACGATACGTGGTTTATCGTGATTCTCAATATATAAAGCGTTCCATCCTTTATTTTCTAATCCTTTTTGCCATTTCGTTAATACTTTTTTCAATCCTACAACATCAAGGTCTTTCTTCTTCTCTGCATCCCATAAACTTAAATGTTCAAATTGGAATACCATATTGAACTTACCTTGCTCTTCTCCAACCCATAGCTCAGCATCTTCAATCTTAACACCATTTGCTTCACCAACAGTCATAATATCGTACTTAGAGAATGTATTTTCTTTTAGCTCTTCTAATAAAGGTTGAATACCTTTCACATTCATATGTTTATCAAAAGATGGCACATATTTTAACTCTTTTGGATTTGGCATATCCTTGAGGCCTTCTTCTTTTTTAATATGACTGATCGCATCAACGCGGAAACCATCAATACCTTTATCAAGCCACCAATTAACCGTATCATATAGTACTTCGCGAACTTCTTTATTCTCCCAGTTCAAATCTGGTTGTTTACGTGAGAATAGATGTAAATAATATTGTTCTGTTTCTTCATCATATTCCCATGCCGAACCATTAAAAATACTTTCCCAGTTGTTTGGCTCCGCACCATCTTTACCATCATGCCAAATATACCAATCACGCTTCGGATTATCTTTAGATGAACGTGATTCAATAAACCATGGATGTTCATCACTCGTATGATTAATAACTAAATCAATAATTAGCCTCATATCACGCTTATGAACTTCATCTAGTAAAGCATCAAAGTCTGCCATTGTACCAAACTCATCCATAATATCTTGATAATCACTAATATCATAACCATTATCATCATTAGGCGATTTATACATTGGACAAATCCAAATTACATCTATACCTAAATCTTTTAAATAATCCAGTTTTGCAATAATACCTTGTAAATCTCCAATACCATCACCATTTGAATCCATAAAGCTTCGTGGATAAATTTGATAAGCAACCGCTTCTTTCCACCATGTCTTATTCATAGTCATTCTCTCCTTTTGCATCCCATCGGAATTTTATGCAAACGTTTTCGTAACACTATCATAACAAAATATGAACAGTTTGCAACTGTTTTCATTGAACTCTATGTAGATTCTTTATTCTTATGCTTTATTTATTTCTCACAAAGGTAAATCTCATTCTTCACCTCTTCTTGAAACTGGTAGCCCCTCTCTCTTTATAGAAGAAGTTCCTTATATAAAGGCTGTTGAATTTTTTAATGGCGGTAACATCCCTGAAAATTTCAAGCGCTCTGGTTCCTATGTCTATAAACCTATTCCCCTTAAAGGCATTCAAATCATGCAATACTTTCTTTCTCATGCACCAAATAAAGATGCTAGTATTTGGCATCAATCGCCCATAGGTGCTGTTGAAAATATTTCGCCGAATGAAACGGCTTATTTTCATCGTAAAGCAATTATTGCTCAAGAATACATTACCTCTTGGAAATGCGATGATGAAGAAAATCGAAATATACGCTGGGTTAAAGGTTTACGAGAAAACTTAGATCCTTATACATTAGGTGACTATGTGAACTGGCCCGATATCGACATTAAAAATTGGCAAACTAGTTATTATGGCTCTAACTTTCACAGATTACGTAAAGTAAAAATCATGTATGATCCTTGTGATGTTTTTCATTTCCAACAAAGTATCCCTCCTTTTCATACTTGAAAAAAGGGGATAACATAAAAAAATCACCCAATATACCGTTACCTCGCAGTATGTTGGATGATTCAAGTTGATTTTCTATATCGTTTCAAATTCTTGCTCCTACTCATAAACTTTTACTTACAGATTAATTGTATTTCGTATCATTTTCATGCAATGAATGTAATTTAATATTTGGTACTTTATCTTTTTCAATACCTCTATTATAAGAAACAGGAACTTGAAATTCGAATTGCTTTGTCTCATGTTTTTGTAAATAGACTGGTTTCGGTACTGGATAGCTTTTTGAATTCTCGTTTGCATTATCATATAAAACAACTTTTAATGCTTGTGAATGATTACGATAATTTTTTAAAGTAACAATGCACTTCGGTTGGATATTCTCTCCATTTTTCTCCATTCTACACTGGCTATCATCTTTTTTATATTCTATTGCTTCTACGCCTGTTTTTCCTGCATAGTACCATGTTTTATTCAATGTCTGGAGGATGTTATTTAAAATAAACGGCATCATTAAAATTAAAATACTAATGCCTACTACTTTTATCTTATTCGTTTTTCTAAATGTACTAGACTCCTTTTTTCCTAGCCATTTTAAAAATAATATAAATGCAATTACATGTAGTATGAAAGAAACAATCAATATATTTGAGACTTTATAATCCATATAGACATACGTATGTATCGGAACCTTATAGACATTGAATAGTTTTTCCCCAATTAATTCATTATCATTTGGAATTTTTAATAATAACAAAACCCCTATACTGTAACAAATAGCTACTAATCGATCATACTCAATACGAATCATTCTTTCTCCCCTTCACTTTGTATTTTATTATCGATTTTAGCTATTATTACCATACTATACAATCTTTTTATAGAGGATAACGTAAAAAAGTTCCTTATAAATATATAAAGAACCTTATTAATATACACTATGAATTAAAAAATCAATATACAATTTTCACATTGAAATTTCTTCAAAATATGTTGGATCATGTATTGTAATTTTTTTATCTAAAATTGTAACAATGCTATCATTTTTTAATTGTTTTAATACGCTGCTAACTGTCTCTCGAGATGTTCCAGATATTTTGGATATTTCAATTGTTGTAAGTGGACATGAAATTACAATCTTTTCCCCACTCTGTTCTCCTAAATCCTGCATTAAATAATTTAACGTTTGGATAACACGATCTTGTGCATTAGGAATTGTAATATTTTGCACTCGATTTTCGTTCAATTTTAATATAGATGATAATTGCTGAACAACGTACATCAATTGCGTTCTGCTGGATTTTACCATATCTTCAAAGATTACCGTTGGAATATAATATACCTCCACATCCGTCATTGCTTCTGCTGTATAGTTATATCCTCTGTCTGTAAACATGCCACCATAAGGAAAAATAGAATATCGCTTTACATAGTCATCGTATAATAAGTTCCCATTTTGATTAACCCGCTCTAACTTTACAAAACCATCTAACATGAAGTAGATTCTTTCCCTTGAATCTCCTTCTAAAAATAAAAATTGACCTTTTTTATAAGTTCGCCAATAAACAAACTCTGTTAAGCCTTTCAATTTTTTTTCTGTTAAATGAGCAAATAATTCGAACTGCTTTAAGTCCTTAACTACGTTCCGTCTATTCATAAAATTCCCTCTCTCTTGCTGTATGTTGGAGCGAAAAATCAAGAAAGCGTATTCAATTTGAATTTTATCATAATTAACTTACATATTCAGATTTCATCATGAAAACTTTATGAACAATGAGTACAAAAAATATTAATAAATAAAAAGAATGAAGTTACTAACTCCATTCTTTTTTACTACTAAGTAGCGTACATAAGAATTTAAACATATATGCATACATTCTGTTTTGAAATAATAGTACCAGCTTTTTCTTCTAGTGCTTCATATACTTTTTCTAAAGACGTAATAATTGTTTTTCTTTTTGGATTTGTATTAACAAAATTAATAGCAGCTTCAATTTTTGGAAGCATGCTTCCCGCAGCGAATTGTTGTTCTTCAATATATTCTTCTAATTGATTCACTGTGACATGCTCTAATTTTTTTTGATTCTGTTGATTATAATTTACATACACATGATCAACTGCAGTTAAAATAACGAGCGTATCGGCATCTACTAATTCTGCTAATTTCTGCGCAGCGAAATCTTTATCGATAACTGCTTCAGTTCCTTTTAGCCCTTCTTCGGAATCAATTACTGGAATTCCACCTCCGCCAACAGCTATCACTATATTTCCATCTTCGACCAAAGAATTAATCACTTTATGTTCATGAATACTTACAGGCTTCGGTGATGGAACAACGCGTCTCCACCCTCTACCAGCATCTTCTTTAAACACTGCTTTTGTTTCATCCATTAATCTTCTGGCCTCTTCTTCTGTATAAAAAGGACCAATTGGTTTAGTTGGATTTTTAAATGCCTCATCTTTTTTATCCACAACAACACGTGTTATAACCGTTGCTACGTCTTTTTTTATATTCCGTTTTTTCAATGCCTTTTCAATCGCATTTTCCATCCAATATCCAATCATTCCTTGACTCATTGCCCCACAAGTATCTAATGGCATTGCAGGTGTCTTTTCCGTTTCTGCAGCTTTTTGCTGTAATAAAATATTCCCCACTTGTGGGCCATTTCCATGCGCAATTACTATATCTACATCATTTTCCATTATTTTCACAAGTTGTTCTGCCGTTTTTTCCAACGCTTCTTGCTGCGCTCCCGCAGTAGCTTCTCCAGACTGTATCGCATTTCCCCCTAGTGCAACTACAATTTTTCTTCGTGCCATATTCCAGCCCTCCAGTTGATTTCGCTTTCACAGCGCTTTATAAAGTAATACTGCCTGTAATTAATCCATAAATCGCAAAGAATGCTAAAGCACCAATTGCTACGGATGATGCTAATTCCACTCGAGTAAATATTTGCTTCGAACTCTTTTGCTTTTGAACATTGTAAAAAATAAAAATACCTGGCGCATATAAAGTCATTGTTAATAATAAATACTCTAAACCAGCTGCATAAACTAACCACACGCCATAAATACTGGCTATCAAACCAATTACTATATTTTTATTTCGATCTACTTCTTCAGAATTTAAGCTATGCTTCAGTTGATAAAATGCTGAAAAAGCATATGGAATTAAAATAGCTGAAGATGCTAAAGAGAATGCAAAGTTATACGCCTGATCAGAAACAACGAATGTTAACAAGAACATTTGTATTAAACCATTTGTTATCCACAATGAATTTACTGGAGCCTTATTTTTATTTTCTTTTGCGAACCATTTTGGAAATACTCCATCTTTAGCCGCTAAATATGGAATTTCAGAAGCGAGCAAAGTCCAACCTAACCAAGCACCTAATACAGAGATGACCAAACCTAAATTAATAAAGATAGCACCCCATTTTCCAACAACACTTTCAAATAAATAAGCCATAGCCGGATTTTTCAAACCCGCAATATCTGCTTGCTGCATAAGTCCAAGAGACAATAATGTGATTAAAATATAAATGATGAGTGTACCAATTAAGCCAATAACGGTTGCTTTCCCTACATCACTTCTATTTTTTGCTCGACTGGATAAAATAACAGCCCCTTCTACCCCAATGAATACCCATAAAGTTACAAGCATTGTACTTTTAACTTGGCTGCCAACTGCTCCCCATGAAAAAGAACCAGTTTGCCCCCAAAATCCATCTAAGAACGTATCAATATGAAACGCGAAGATTCCTATGACAATAAATACAAATACAGGTACTAATTTTGCGATTGTAGTTACTAAATTCACAAGTGCTGCTGATTGAACTCCACGTAAAATTAACATGTGAACACACCATAATAATACGCTTGCACCAATAATGGACGCTACATTTTGCCCGCCTTCAAAGATTGGGAAGAAATATCCTAATGAAGAAAACAATAATGTACCGTAAGCTACATTTCCAAGCCAAGCAGATAGCCAGTATCCCCACGCACTATTAAACCCCATAAAATTACCAAATCCTGCTTTTGCATAGCTAAAAATACCACCATCTAAATCTGGCCGTTTTACAGTTAGATTTTGAAAAGATAATCCAAGTGCAATCATCCCAATTCCTGTTATAACCCAGCCAATAATAATGGCTCCAGCACCAGCACCTTTTGCCATATCACTCGCTAAATTAAAGGCTCCACCGCCAATCATAGACCCAACTACAAGAGCCGTTAGTGTAAACAACCCTAATTTCTTATCTTCACCCATTCCACTCACCTCTCTTAAATTGCAATAACAATACAAAAGCAATAGTGAATGATAGTGTCTAAAGGAGGAGAAAGAAGAAAGGAAGACTCCCTTTCTTCTTTACTCCATGTTTCCTAAAGTAGCTGCCATAACCGCTTTAATTGTATGCATTCTATTTTCAGCTTGATCAAATACTTTTGAATGTTTACTGCGGAATACTTCGTCAGTTACCTCCATTTCTTTCAACCCATATTTCTCATAAACTTCTTCGCCATACATCGTTTCAACATCATGAAATGCAGGTAAACAATGTAAGAAAATCACGTTTTCATTCCCTGTTGCTTTAATCATTTTCATATTTACTTGATAAGGTTTCAATAACTCGACACGTTCAGCAAATTTTTCTTCTTCCCCCATAGACACCCATACATCTGTATAAATTACATCTGCATTCGCAACAGCTTCTTCCACATTACTTGTTATCATTACCTGTTCATTATATTTTTTTGCTAAATCAATTACTTCTTGTGCAGGCCATAAAGATTCCGGTGTACAAATACGTACATCCATTCCAACGATTGCTCCACCAACTAGTAAGCTATTAGCAACATTATTTCGTCCATCGCCAACGTAAACGAGCTTCACATTTTTCAATTTCCCTATATGTTCTCTAATTGTTAATAAATCTGCTAGTGTTTGTGTTGGATGCCACATATCTGTTAATCCATTCCAAACCGGCACACCAGAATTTTGTGCTAAAGATTCTACAGTTTCATGATTAAATCCACGAAACTCAATTCCGTCAAACATACGCCCTAACACTTTTGCTGTATCCTCTACAGATTCTTTTTTCCCAAGTTGAATATCACCTTTCCCTAAATATTCAGGATTTGCCCCTAAATCTGTACATGCTACTGTAAATGCACAACGCGTACGAGTAGAAGTTTTTTCAAATAAGAGCGCTACATTTTTACCTTCTAAATAATGATGCGGGATACCATTTTTCTTTTTCTCTTTTAATTCTGCTGCCAAATCTAGAAAATATAACAATTCTTCTTGTGTAAAATCTTTTTCTGCTAGAAAGCTTCTTCCTTTTAAATTTGGTCTAGTCATTAACATAATTCATCCCTACTTTCTCCGTTATTTATACTAAATATCTTTACGAACAATTGGCATACTCATGCAACGTGGACCCCCACGACCACGAGATAATTCCGAACTTAGCACCTCAATCACTTCTATACCGTGTTCCCGTAATAACGTATTAGATACATAGTTGCGATCATATGTAACAACTACACCTGGCGCAATTGCTAATGTGTTCGAGCCATCATTCCATTGTTCACGAGCAGAAGCAATTACATCTCCTCCTCCACATGGAATAAGAACTAATTCACTTAAGCCTAATACCTCTTTTAATGCTTCCATTAAAGAAGTACGATGTGTAATTTTAAGAGTTTCCTCATCTGATCCTTTTTCTAAAATATAAATATTCATATTCCCTTTTGGCCCTTGAATGGCTGGATGAATTGTAAACTTGTCATAATCAACCATTGTAAATACTGTATCTAAATGCATAAATGCTCGGCATTTTGGAATTTCTATTGCTAACACTTTCTTAATTTTATTTTGTCGGCTAAAGAGATTTTTAGCTAAACGTTCAATTGCTTTAGCTGAAGTACGAGCAGATACTCCAATCGCAATTGTTTCTTCATTTAAAATTAGCTCGTCGCCACCTTCAATTGGAAATTTATAATCACGATCTAACCAGATTGGTACATTATGTTTTGCAAATCTTGGATGATATTTAATGATGTACTCCATGAATAATGATTCACGTCTACGCGCTGGTTCTCTCATCTTATTTATCGTTAAGCCATCGCCCACGCTAGCTGCTGGATCACGAGTAAAATATAAATTAGGCATTGGATCTAAGTAAAACGGATAGTGATCTTCCATTAATTCATATAAATGTGTCTTCTTACTTGTTTCAATTTCGTTTTTCCGTACACCGCCCATAATTTTTTGAATTAATTCTTCATTTGAAAAGGAAAGTAAATATTCTTTTAAAGTTTGATGTGCAACATTTACGTCGGCCTGTCCTTCTTTTAAAATACGATCAACAAATTCTTCTCGAAGTTTTTTATCTACTAACGCCTCAGCGGCTAGTTTTTCTAAATAAAGAACTTCAACACCCCGATTGCGTAACGTTTGTGCAAAATAATCATGCTCTTTTTGAATAATTGGTAAGTATGGAATATCGTCAAATAATAATTGCTGCAAATAATCTGGCGTCAAGTTTTCCACTTCTTTACCCGGTCGTTTTAATAAAACCGTTTGTAATTCCCCAATTTCTGAAGTAACATGTATCGGATGTTTCATTTGTTGTACCTCCTTTTAAATATGTTTGATGTCTTACAAGTACATAATAAATGCTCTGCACTTTCATCTTTGTGAAAGTATCCACATTATCATTGTGAAATATTAAACAAGTTATTTTTTTAAAATCATACGAATATGTATTTTTATAACAAACTATCTCGCTTTCTCAATAAAAAATACATATATTACGCATATATGTTGAATATTTAACTTCCGTATTTAAACAAAAATCCTGTTTTTAATTTTATTAAAAACAGGATTTTTGCATCTAAATAATTAAATTTAATCTTTCTTCTATAATCTCCCTATCTGATTTCGACTGTGAAATTATAAGGCATGTATCATTTCCACATATACATCCTATTTTTTCTTTCCAATCTAACTCATCAAATAAAACACCAATAACATGTGCATTACCAGGTAATGTTTTAATAACCATTAATTGATCTACACAATCAATTTTTACAACCACTTCTCGTAATTTTTTCTTTAACTTTATATCAGTTTGTACATGCTCTTCTGAGAAAACTTTATATATCATTAATCCTTCTTGAGAAGGTACCTTCGTTAAGTTTAACTCACGAATATCGCGAGAAACCGTAGCTTGTGTTACTAATACATCTTTTTTTGCTAACAATTCTACTAATCTTTCTTGCTTATCTATTTCATACTCCTTTACAAATTGTTTAATTAACCGTTGTCTTTTTTCTTTTTTCATAAAAGACACCCCTTTTAATATTATAGCTCGCTATAATTTTCATCCGAAAGGGACAGAAAAGAATGTTGCGGAAACGTTCATAGTTTAACTGTAAATATTAAATCAAGCTAAATAAAAAAGAGAAGAACAGCATTCTGTTCTTCCTTTTACATTGAAAATCGTTCAATTGTTTGTTTCAAATCAGTTGCTTGCTTCTCTAAATCCTTTAATAATTGATCGATTACTATCATATTTTTAGACTGTTGTAGCGTCACACGCGCTACTTCTTGCGAACCAGCTGACGTTTCTTCAGCAATTGCTGCTACAGCTTTTGTTTGTGCTCCTGTTTGATGAATGTGGCTCACTTGTTCATTCATATAACTACTAATTTGCTGAGTTGCATCGGCTACTTCCATAACACTTGATGACATTTCTTTTAAAATTAATTCCGTAGCTTCCCCACGTTTCGCCTCTTCTTTAGCTATTTTTACTTGTTCTGTCATTTTCATTGCAACTTGTTGTACTTCATCTTGCATATTCCGTAATAACTGCGATATGTTTCTTGCAGAATGATCACTTTCATCAGCAAGTTTCCGTACTTCTTCCGCAACAACCGCAAAGCCTCTTCCATGCTCTCCTGCGCGAGCTGCCTCAATAGAAGCATTTAGTGCTAATAAATTCGTTTGGCTAGCAATCGCACTCACAACAGACACAATATGTTCTACTTGTTTCATTCGTTCTTCTAACTTCTGTACATTTTGCATTGAATCTTCATTTTCTTTTGCCAATGTTTGAATACCTTGAATTAAAGACGTAAAGACACGAGTACTATGCCCTAAAGCTTCAACCATTTCTGAAGACAATGTATCAGACTGCTTCGCTTTTTCTTCTACTTCACTTGCAATAGAAGTCGTTGTATCAACAGCAGAAACAATTGCTTGAATTGATGCCGCTGATTGCTCAGCGCCTGAAGAAATTTCTGCAAGTGTCTCTGATACACCTTGCGCTTGTCTCGTTGCTTCGCCTGTTTGTTTTCTAATCTGCTGTACTTGATTATTTGTATACGAAAATGTTGTATCAATATTTTTTACCATGCCCCTTAAGTTTCCTAACATCATATTAAATGCAACACTTAAAGATTTAATTTCATCATCTGTCTTCGGTAATGGAACATCTTCACGAATATCACCCTCAGCTGCTTTTCTTGCCGCCTCTTCTAACTTGCGAAGCGGTTTAATTAAAAATACGGCTGCTCCATATGCTAAAATTCCAGACCATACTACCCCTAATAACATAACGATAATATTATATACAGTTTGACTTACATAACTTTGAAAATAATCGTATATCACGTAAATAAAAAAGATACTTGTTGAATATGTAATGAAAGCTAAAACTGTAGTGAATAGCATAAGTTGTGTACGTAATCCAAAAGAAAATGTTTTCCTTTCTTTTTCCATCTTCCCTTTCCCCCTTTTTATAAGCAATATAAATACTACCTATATATTATTATCCATATTTTCATTATAGAAGGATATAGAGATTTTAAAAATATTATTTCTTTGAATATCAAATTGCACGAAAAAAATAAAGGATTCTGACAATTTATGACTAATAACAGAAATAAGGGGCAACATTTGTAAAATATATTTTTAACTGGGGGTTTTGTATGATTCAAGTTCGAAATCTAGTAAAATCATTCGGTTCACTTGATGTGTTAAAAGGAATTGATTTAGAAGTAAAAGAAAAAGAAGTTGTTGTTTTAATTGGTGCCAGTGGTTCTGGTAAAAGTACATTACTTCGCTGTCTTAACTTTTTAGAAATGTACGATGAAGGCGAAATTCACTTACAAGGTGAGCGAATTGATCCAAAGCATTCAAATTTAAATAAAGTCCGTGAAAATGTCGGTATGGTTTTTCAGCACTTTAACCTCTTTCCTCATATGACCTCACTAGAAAACATCATAGAAGCACCTATTCACGTAAAAAAATTAGAGAAAGCAAATGCAAAGGATATTGGAACTCAACTTCTCCAAAAAGTCGGCCTTCAAGATAAAGCGGATGTAACTCCTCATCTTCTTTCAGGTGGTCAAAAACAGCGCATTGCCATTGCACGAGCTCTTGCAATGAGCCCTAAGATTATGCTATTTGATGAGCCTACCTCAGCTTTAGACCCTGAACTTGTTGGAGAAGTATTGCAAGTTATGAAAGAACTTGCTGAAGAAGGGATGACAATGGTTATTGTTACTCATGAAATGAATTTCGCAAGAGATGTAGCTGATCGCGTCATCTTTATGGATGATGGAAAGATTGTAGAAGATGCTCCGCCAGCACAATTCTTTTCAGCTCCATCACATGAACGGGCAAAACAATTTTTACGCAACGTTTTATAATGTAACTTTTGTTTCGAACGAAAAACAATACATTCATACGGTGCACAACTAATCATCCAAATAAAATATTTCAATAACATACTAAAAAACCATCCGTATGATCAATATATAGGAGGGGTTTTATGAAAAGAAAACTATTAACCATTGTTGCTAGCATTACACTATGTACATCTTTCATACTAGGAGCTTGTAGCAAAGAAAGCTCTACTACTTCAACAAATGGTGAAAAAGAATTTCGCTATGCGATGAGTGGATTATACAAACCTTTTAACTATAAAGAAAATGACGGCAAACTTGTCGGTTTTGATGTAGAAATCGGTGAAGCTCTTGCTAAAAAGATGAACATGAAGGCTACGCCAGTTACAAACCCATGGGAAACGCTGATTCAAGGTCTTCAAGCGAAGAAATATGATGTAATACTGGGTAGTATGGCAATTACAGAGGAGCGCTTAAAAGCTGTTAGTTTCTCAAATCCGTACTATCGCTCTGGCGCCCAAATTTTTGTAGCTAAAAAGAATAACGCTATCTCTTCTCCAGAAGATTTAAAAGGTAAGAAAATTGGTGTTGTAAAAGCTAGTACCTTTAAAAATCTTGTTGCAAAATATACAGATCAAATCACTGAATATGACAGCGATATTACTGCTCTTATGGATTTAGAGCCTGGGCGTGTTGACGCAGTAATTACGGATCAAATGGTTGGTCTACGTATGATAAAAGAAGGAAAATCAAATATAAAAGAAGCCGGAAAACCATTAAATCTTGATGAAATGGGAATTGCTATTCGCAAAGATGATAAAGAAATGGTTGAGAAAGTAAATAAAGCGTTAGATGAAATCATTAAAGATGGTACGTATGAAAAGATCAGTAAAAAATGGTTCGGGCGTAATATTCTCGGTGAAGAGGAAAAAACGAAGTAAGTTAGCCATTCAAAAGATTCATAAACAGTGCCCCACTGATTAAATGTTCATTTTATGTGGGGCATTTCATTCTCTACTAAAATCTATACAATATGAGGTGAAACGCATGTTTGAAATTTTTATCTCTACCTATCCCACACTCTTAAAAGCTACTATTGTCACATTACAATTAACATTAACCTCCCTAGTACTCGGTTCATTAATTGGATTATTATTTGCTTTCTTTCGGATCTCGAATAACAAAGTTTTAAATAGCATTGCTCATATCTATATTGCTATTATTCGTGGTACACCTTTAATCGTTCAAATCGCAATTCTCTATTTTGGCATTACATCTGTCATTGTTTTCTCCCCTTTTTGGGCAGGAGCAATCGCTTTAGCAATTCATAACGGTGCATATATTACGGAAATTTTCCGAGGATCCATTCAATCCGTCGACCGGGGACAATTGGAAGCCGCTCGCTCCTTAGGTATGCCTTACCCTTTAGCTATGCGCCGGATTATATTACCACAAGCATTTCGTCTGTCTCTTCCTCCTCTAGGAAACCAATTTATTATCGGATTAAAAGACTCTTCACTTGTCGCTTACGTAGGACTGTCCGAGTTATGGGGATCAGGTTTATCAATTGCAGCAGGTAACTTCCAACAATTAGATACTTACATAATCGTTGGTGTATACTATCTCGTACTTGTTCTTCTATTTACTTATTTTGTTAATCTCTTAGAAAAACGACTACAACGAAAAGAAACTAACTCCGTCCAATTCCATAAAAAGAACAAAAAGGAAGTTTCTTTATAAGAAAAAGCAAGCCTGAGATGGCTTGCTTTTTCATTGCAAAAATATATTAATTTTTACTGATTTACTTTTTTAATACTCTTTTCTTCCTCTATATGTTCCTCACGATATGAAATATTATGAGGATCTAGTCCATTTCCTAAAGAACCATAGAAATGCTCTCTATGCGGATCCACTAATTCACTTCCTTGATAATACACACGTGGTGTATTCCATAGCGCTGCCAAAGCTTTTGTCATCGGCATCTCATGATAGCGTTCCGGCCACATTTCTTTAATCTTCTCTTTTACTAACGGATAGTATTTAGAACTCATAGCAGGAAACAGATGATGTTCTGTATGATATGAGAAATTGAAATGTAAAACGTCTACCCAGCGCGGCACTGTTACTGACAAACAGTTTGCTAACGGATCATTTACTGGAACAATTGGATTTAAGCGGTGATTTGTTGCGATATATGCCATTACAATAAAGTTAGCAATTAACAACGGAATGACATATGCAAATAACCATTTTCCAGGTCCCATAATAAACAATAAACTAATCCAAACTGTCCAAGGCAAAAGAAGTTGAAGCCATACAGATTTTTGATTGGATGACTTGAACTCTTTTATAAAATGAAAGAACATTCGAGTCGAATGCAATGTAAATTGAATTGTTAGTGACAGAAAACTAAAGAATGAACGTACATGTAAAGGCATACGATATACCCAACTCAAAAACTTACTCTTCTTAAGTTTCTCAAGTGTCGGCCATGCATCCGGATCATTCTCTTCATGCTGTGTATGAACATGATGCGTTGCATTATGCCACTTTCTCCAAAGCTTTGGCCCTGTTGATAATGGCATAAATGCAATCGCGCCTAAGAAGTCACGAAGCCATGCCTTTCTTACAACAGTTCCATGTAAAATTTCATGCCCTAAAAATCCAAGTGAAGCAAAACATAATCCAAGAACAATCGCAATTCCTAGATTCGCCCACACATTCAATTCAAATACACCAATCGATATTAACCCCGCCAATGCCACAAGCAAATAAGCCAGTCCACCAAATAAACGAGTAGGCACTGGTTTAAATGCTTTTTTCGGCAAATGTGGTGATACACGTGCTGCATACCACCCAAACGTATGAAGCTCCTTCATCCTTTTGCTCCTTTCTTATGCCGCGCCTTGCGCAACTTACATATATCAATTCTTGCTTCCAGATTGATTTTACTAGATGATCCAAAAAGCATCTATTATAAGGAAAATATACTCACTCTATCGTCACTTATTTTTCGCTTTTATTATCAATGAAAAACATTTCTCTTTTTACTCTCTATCAACCTTTCCACATGATGAATCATAACAATAGAATTTCTATATTGTCAACACCTTTTATGACCTAGTAATAAAAGGTGGTTATATTTTTATAATCATACTTTATTTCACTAAAGAAAATGTATAGATTCCATAAGGATTTACCCACTATATATAGACATTTTCTTAAAAGCCATAGACTCTATCTCATTCAATAACTCCCTATGTAATCAACAAACAGAATCACTTGAATTTAGTTTTATATAAATCCCACTACTTCATAATGCCCCACCTAATTAATTATATTAAAATAATTTATAACCTCTTTTAATAAAAATAGACTACTTCTAAAACAACACACATAAATTTCATATAATATGGAAATATTAAAAGGAAAATTGTTCTAAAATCAGGAGGTTTCCGCAATGACAAGTGATACATTTCCACAACTGCCGCTATCTTATTGGATTGAATCTACTCAGCTTCCTACTTTCCCTCGTTTATCCGAAAATATAAAGACAAAAGTTGCTATTATCGGTGCTGGTATTACAGGTATTACTACTGCCTATTTACTTGCAAAAGAAGGCATCGATGTTGTTTTAATTGATTCTGGTCGTATTTTAAACGGAACGACTGGGCATACAACAGCGAAAGTAACAGCACAACATGATCTTATTTATGATGAATTAATAAACCATTTCGGTGTAGAAAAGGCCGGGCTTTACTATGAATCAAATAATCAGGCTCTACAATTCATAAATGAAACTGTTCAAACATATAAAATCGACTGTAATTTCTCAAATGAAGATT
This sequence comes from Bacillus cereus group sp. MYBK15-3, assembly GCF_051916765.1. Classification (NCBI taxonomy): domain Bacteria; kingdom Bacillati; phylum Bacillota; class Bacilli; order Caryophanales; family Bacillaceae; genus Bacillus; species Bacillus cereus group sp. MYBK15-3. The sequence continues at coordinate 83,732 of NZ_JBQAHG010000007.1, read as the reverse complement.
CATATTTATATACAACTACCGATAACGGATTAAGAAATTTATCGAAAGAATATGAAGCTTATCAAAAATTAAATATACCTTGTGACTATGTTCAATCTCTATCGATTCCTATTCCAGTACAATCTGCGCTTATAATGAAAAATCAAGCACAATTCCATCCCCTTCTTTATTTAAAAACACTTTTAGAAAAGTTTGTGGAGATGGGCGGAAAGCTCTACGAACAAACAACAGCTATGGATGTGGAAAAGGGAGATCATCCACAAATAATTACAAAAGAGGGCCATCATATCACTTGTGAATATGTCGTCTCTTGTTCACATTTTCCTTTTTATGATGCAAATAGCTTTTTCTTTACGCGAATGTACGCAGAACGCTCCTACGCTCTTGCAATAAAAGCAAAAACGGATTATCCAGGTGGCATGTATTTAAGTATTGATGATCCAAAGCGCTCCTTACGCTATATAACAAACAATGGAGAAAAATTAATTTTGATTGGCGGAGAGAGTCATAAAACAGGACAAGGAATAAATACGATGCTTCATTACGAAGCACTTTATTCTTTTGCTGAAGCAACTTTTGGAATAGACGAAGTTCCTTATAGATGGTCAGCACAAGATTTAATCACTCTAGATAAGCTTCCTTATATCGGACATATTAACGAAAGAAATCCAAATATCTTTGTTGCAACTGGATATCGCAAATGGGGCATGACAACTGGAACTGCTGCCGCTCACCTACTGAAGGACTCCATCCTAAAAGTCCACAGTCCCTATAAAGAACTGTATGCACCATCACGCTTCCATGCAAATCCAGATATAAAAACGTTCCTCTCCCAAAACATTGATGTTGCGAAACATTTAATTGAAGGTAAGATTGAAACCGCATTACGTAAGCCAGAAGATCTCGAAGTTGGTGAAGGATCTGTCGTACATGTTAACGGTAAACGAGCAGGTGCTTATAAGGACAAAGAAGGAAAATTACATATCGTCGATACAACTTGTACACATCTCGGCTGTGAAGTTGAATGGAATAATGGTGATTGTACTTGGGATTGCCCTTGCCATGGTTCTCGTTTTTCAATTGAGGGAGACGTTCTTGAAGGCCCAGCAGATCAACCGTTAAAACGAGTTGATAATGAGTAAACAAATAAAGAAGTTCAACAGAATTACGGTTGAACTTCTTTATTTGTTATAAAATCTTTTCAGATAAATTTCGACACAGGGAGGGAAATATTAACATTAAATAAAATAATATATTCATCTACAAATTAAAAGGGGTGAATATTATGCAACCTTCAGCTCCACCTCATCTAGAATCTACAGAAACTATCTTTTCAAGCTCTATTACAAAACTTGTTGTTTTTATTTGTTGGCTAGCCATTTTAGCTGATGGATATGATTTAGGTATTTACGGTGCCGTTCTACCAAAGCTCCTAGAAGACAAAAGCTGGGCGCTATCACCAGCGCACGCTGGTACAATTGCAAGCTATGCTTTATTTGGGATGTTTATTGGGGCTATTCTAGTTGGAACGATTACAGATCTAATTGGGCGTAAATGGACGCTTATATGCTGTTTAGCACTTTTTTCTATCACAATGGGTTTAGCGGCTATCGCTTCTTCTCCTGAGTTATTTGGATTATCTCGATTTATAGGAGGAATCGGATTAGGCGGTGTTATCCCAACGGCTTCAGCACTTACTGTTGAATATTCACCAAAAAAAAGGCAATCTTTTATTTATGCTCTTATGTTTACTGGCTATCCTTTAGGTATCGTATTAGGTGCTATTTTGTCTATGTTTATGTTAGAAGATTTCGGATGGAGAATTATGTTTGGTATCGGAATGATTCCACTACTCCTCATTCCTTTCATTATTCGCTATTTACCTGAGTCCATTCAATTTTTATTATCACGTAATCGCCAAGAAGAAGTGAACCAAATTCTTAATCGTTTTCAAATTGAATTTCATGTAAAAAATAAAACTCATCAAGCTCCATCTACTATACGAAAGAAAAATGGATTTTTTACTTTATTCTCAAAAGAATACATAAAAGCAACACTACTTTTTTGGATCACTTATATAATGGGAATGTTTTTAATATACGGTTTAAATACTTGGTTACCACAGATGATGCGCCAGGCGGGATATCCTCTTGGATCTAGTCTGTCTTTTCTACTTATGCTAAATATTACCGCAGCTGTTGGTGCGTTATTCGCTGGAGCAATTGCTGATCGTATAGGCGCAAAAATTGTTATTAGCATCTCTTATCTTATGGCAGCCATATGTATCGGACTATTAACAATTAAGCCATCTGTTACAATCATTTATCTTTTAATTGGCCTTGCTGGTATTGGATCGGTCGGTATTACTCAAATATTAAATGCATATGTAACACAATACTTCCCATCACATATCCGAGCTACCTCCTTAGGCTGGGGACTGGGACTTGGCCGAGTTGGTGCAATTGCTGGCCCTATTCTCATCGGTATTATTATGACAATGCAATATGACTTAGCATGGAATTTTTACTTATTCTCCTTTGCAGGTCTTATCGCAGCTATATCTGTTTTCTTCATTCCTACAAAATAAAAAGAGCACAAACTTACTTGTGCTCTTTTTCATATGCTCCAAACAGCATGTCTCGAAATAGTGTATTTAAAATTTCAATATCGATCCCTGATCCCTTTTCAATTCCTTTTACATATTGCCCATAGTAATGAATTTGTTCTTCTAAAAATTGATTTAGCACCTTAATTTTCAATCCAACATCTAATTCAGTACCTGCTTTTTTCTTTATTAACAACTTTTCAATCTCATCCAACACACTACGTTCTAATGGTAATTCTGTAATCAATCGATCAAATTCTACAGGTGGTAAAGTTGCTTTCTCTTCTAGCCACTTACAAGCTAAAATAGGACGTAATACATAAAAGTACTTTTTCAGCTTTACATTCTCACCTTGCAAAAATTCACGATAATTTTTCGACGCCATATGTAAATAATGATATATCGTTGCTTTTGGATCAAAATTCTTCTCACTCATCTGTTGAAGTAGTTCTGGAAAATTAGAGTTTTTCGAATAAAAAATTGGTGATCGAATCCACTCAAGTAAAGCTGGGTTCGACTTCGCGAATAGTTGCAACGCCTTTTTAATATCCCAACCACTTATATCTAAATCATCACTAATTGGATATTCAATTACATCACGTTTGTCATGAATTGATAAATACCATTCTACCGGATGTATATAAACAAACCTAACATCATAATCGCTATCTTTCGATGGAAATCCCCAAGCACGACTCCCTGATTCCACCGCAAATAAAATTTTTACATCATTCTCTTTTTCAATTCTTTCTAACTCCAACTCGATTTTCTCTCTCATTTCATAACATCTCCATTTTTTGATTATTTCCTTGGAAATTCGACAATACACTATTAATTTTACTACATACCAAAAAAACTGTCAGAAATTACTGACAGCCTAATAAAACTTCTATTGTTGCTTTTCGATTACAGTAGCAGCAATTCGTTCAAACTCTTTTTGAATCTCCTCTTTATATGCATCTACTATTGAAAAATCCATAGCAGCAATATAAATTCGTTCTAATTTATCACGAACCGATTTTGCTTTCGCTAAGAAAGACATTGCCTCATTCATTTTTGCTTTATACTGAATGGAAACATCACGAATTTCCTTCGCATATTTCTCATCAGTCCCTGGCGTAACAATAAGGGCATACATATCAATAATTTCATCACCCTCACGACTTGGAAAATATTCATGCGGTGCGGTGCTATCAAAAATTGCAAAGCCTAATTCTCTTACGATAACCATATCAAGACTATGCGGGTCAAATCCGCAATGATATACTTCAACTTCAAATCCTTTTTCTTCAGCTGCCTTAGCTAACTTTTTGAGCATCGTTGATTTTCCAGAGCCTGGGCGGCCTTTTATAAAATAACGATGTGGTAACCCTTCTGTTAAATTAGGAACAAAGTCAACTGCTCCTTTCGGTGTTGCAGCTCCTAAAAAACGATGTTTGACAAGCGATTGTCTCCCGCTTTTATCTGCAAATAATTTCTGGATTAGCTGATCGGTTAGTTCATTTGCTTTATTAAAATTTATATTATCAATATATATCTTCTCCCACTCATCATGTATAACCAATGCCTCTTTAAAACGTGCGTAAGCAGACTGAAAAGCTTTGCTTGCTTCTGAAACAAATCTTTCAATTTCTAACTTCTGCTTTCTTAGTTTATCTGAGTCCCAAGCAATTCCTAAATTTATATACTCTTCAACAACTCCTGGCATTTTTGGCTCAATAACATGCGGTGATGTCCCATCAACAATTCCTACTTTTAATTGTGGGATAATTACACCATCAACCGATTTATTGTCAGAAGAACAATGTAAAAATTCAATATCATATCCTTTTCCAACCCATTCACGACCTATTGCCTTTATTAAAGAAGATTTTCCCGTTCCTGGACCACCCTTTAAGATAAATAATCTGTCTAATCCTTTTAAATTCTCTTCGTATAAATTGTGAAATCCCCTAGCTGTATTACCACCAGCATAATAATTTAATACATTTCCTGTCACTGCACTCACTCCTTCGCAGCATTCTATTTACATAAGCTACAATATGCGAGCGGCTTTATTTGGGTGAATACCTATTTTGTATTGCACATAAAAAGGAAATGAATTACAATTTAACTATCAGAAAATTAAGATTCCGAAACTGAATACTTCTTTATCAAGAGAGGCAGAGGGACTGGCCCTTTGAAGCCCAGCAACCTCAGTTTATACGAACTGAATAGGTGCTAATTCCTGCAAAATGCATTGCATTTTGGAAGATAAAACTCAATTAGCATGTAAAGCTCATCTTTCTTGATACTGAAGGATGAGCTTTTTATTATTTGAAAAACATATATTGGAGGTATGTAAAATGAAAGTAATTGATTTATCGCAAACATTTGAAAATAATATGTCTCAATTTCCTGGAACACCTAAAATACAACTAGAAGCTGTTACAAGTGTTGAAGAATCAGGCTATCAAGTTACAGATTTTCATTCTGTCGTTCATGTTGGCACGCATTGTGATGCTCCTGCGCATTTTATTTCAGGCGCAACGACCATCGATCAATTACCGCTGGATCAATTTGTAGGTGAAGCTGTTCTTATTGATGTAACTCATGTACAAGAACGAAAACTACCTAAAGAAGTACTGCACGATGCTGATATAAAAGAAGGAGATATTGTTATTTTCCATTCCAATCTATCTACTAAATGGAACACGGAGGCGTATGAGAAAGAAGCTTTTTATCTTTCTGAAGAATTAGCCGAGGAACTAGTACAATTAAAAGTAAAATCTGTCGGTTTAGATTTTATTTCTCCTGATGAGGTAACGACAGCAACATCACCAATTCATCACATACTACTTGGGAATAATATTTATTTAATCGAAAACTTAACAAACTTAGATGCCATTCACACGAAACGTTTCTTCTTCTCAGCAGCACCTTTAAAAATTAAAGATAGCGACGGTGCTTTTGCAAGAGCATTTGCTGTAATTTTTTAAACAAACTATACAAAAAAGCAAAGATCATCATTGACCTTTGCTTCTATTTTTTTTATTTAAATTAAGAAAGAATTGCTCAACATGAGGACGTAACCAAGCTAAATAATCCTTCTCTTTCTTCTTTGTACAAGCTATTTCTTCCCCATCTACCATTTCAACAAGTTCTAGTTCTAACAGTTGCTTCGTGAATGCTAACATATTCACTTCTTCGGATGGATACTCTTCTTTTAATTTCTCCTCAATTTCCCCCAATAAAAAACCGTCACGCATCATTGCCAATGCATCAATCCAAAGTGGCGGCATTTCATACTTTTCTCCTGTAATTGTGTCTTTTACAGTATAATTCTTTTGCTCTTTTCGAAATTGAATCGTGTGTAAACATACAGTCGAATTTAATGTTAATTCCATCATACCACCTCTTTCATAATATCTGCATAGAAAAAAGGATGCGCGTGCACCCCTTCTTATCTTTTCATAACACTACTGAACCGTTACATGAGCAATCAATCTCATGTCGATATTTTCCTCCATTATAAACGAAGTATTTTATAAAAAAAACCCTTCTTGAAACATTTTATAAAATGTTTATATTTACACAACAAGAACACTTTTCTGAAAAATCTTTTCTCAAATACATTAAACGGTCGGCAGAAAAATTTCTACTTTCGTTCCTACTCCTAGACTACTTTGGATCGTGATACTCCCTTGATGTTCCTTAATAATTTTATATGTAATCATTAATCCAAGTCCTGTACCATTCTCCTTTGTTGTGTAAAACGCCTTGCCGATTTTTTCTAACTTCTCATTCTCTATACCACATCCTTGGTCTTCAACAGAAATACACAAATGTCCTTGCGTTTTTTGATATGCACGGATATGAATTTCTCCACCCTCTGGCATTGATTCTATTCCATTTTTAATGATATTTAATAACACTTGTTTTAATTGCTTATCATCACCGTTTATAGCCGGTAGATTTCCATCTACTTGTAAATTACATTTAACTCTATATTGCGTTGCATAACTTTCCATTAGATGCACAACATATAGAAGGGTGTCTCGTATATTACACCTTTCATAATTTGTTGGCTTTGGTTTCCCTAACAACATCAATTCACTAACAAATCCATTAACCCTTTCAATTTCTTGTAGCATAATGTCGTAGCTCATCGTATCAGTTGGATTTCTTTCTTTTTGCATTTGCGTAAACCCTTTTAACGCTGTTAGTGGATTTCGAATTTCATGGGCAATTGTTGTAGACATAGTCCCAATCACAGCTAAATTTTCCGTCTCTTTCATATTGTTCATCATTTCAACCACTGTTCTTACATAAGATTGAAATCGTTTTAATAAAGAATGTGAAATAATGAAATAAAATACACATAAAACAAGTGGAATTATCACTTTTAAATCTTGTAATAGCAATGTGAAAAATACGTACTTTCCAATTACACTAAAGGAAACTAAATAAAAGTATTTTCTATTCACGAAAACTGGGGCAAATAAAATTAACAGCATTTCTACCATACTACCATGTTCAAAAGGTCTATCCGTTCGCAAATAAATCATTAAATTATTAACAAGATTGATAAACATGTATCCAAATAAAAATAAATATTTTACAGAATATACATACCCTCTTTTTTGAAGATATATAGAAATAGGAAATAATGCTATTACAAATATAGGCACACCTATCCCAAGACCACCTTCTGGCCACCCTACCGCTGTTCCACTAATATTCATAGCAGGATATACAAAATAATATATAGCGTCATATAAAAAGAATATAATATAAAATAATAATATAAATACCTTTAAGGCTCTTCTTTCTTCATAAATCAAGCTCTTGTATTTGTTCATATAAAAACTCCCCTTGATCGATACAAAAAACTTTCATTTTTATCTCCTTAAAGTATAAGTATGAAATTGCTTTCAGGGCAATATTTAACCTTATAATACTAAAAGGAAGGAGATCTCTCCTTCCTTTTAGTAACAACTTACATCCACCTTACCCTATCATGTAACAATCCATCAGTAAAATTATTATGCCCTATTACAAAATCCTTCATATATAAATTTAAATACTCACCGTACTTACTTTCTGTATTTAATAACAACTCCTCGACGTAATAAGCACCTTGTTCAAATTGATCTAAAAGTAAACTAGACAAGCCCGCATAAATTCCGCACCCTACCTGAAAATACGTTGCATTCGTTTTATATTTACGAAAAACTTGGCTACTATTCATCACATTATACATATATGTCTCACTATTTTCATAAACGAGTAACACACCAACCAAGTCCTCTCCAGCAACCTCTTCTTCCGCTGGATTAAACACTTTACGATTCCAGTTCCATAAATCTTCTACTTGATCTAAGTTCTGTCTAATTATATTTGTTGTATACTCATTAATTCGGTAAAGAAAACCAACTTCCATATTGAAGTTTTTCCCTAAAATTAATACTTCCTCATGTGGCATTAAACAACCATAGAATTCTTTTTCTCCTAACTTCACTTTATACTCTGAAGCATATACATCTTCATAAAAGTAAAGAGGACGATGATGACTCATATACATCGGATAACTCCAGATTGCTTCATCTAAAAATCGCTCTACTGCCCATGAAGCATAAAGTGTATGTGGCTTTATAAGTGCTGTATCATGCAAAAACGACGTGTCATGTTCTACAATATAACATGCTCTTGGCCTTTCATTTGGTCGTTCCTTCATAAGCTCAACAACCATCCATTGAACAACACCTGGATTCATACCTGAACCTATAATCGCTTTTGTATTTGTAAATTTCTCTTTCTCCTTCTCAAACCTTGTATATCTTTCCGTAAGCTGAAAGCCGATTAAGCTGTCGTCCTGATCTACTGCTTCATTTTCCAAGGCTGAATTAATATAACAAATTCCTAATTCATTACAGCAGCTTAATACTCTAATTGTATCTGCCCCTGAAACATCAATCACAACACTCGTACTTTTTTCTTTTAAATGTTGTTTAAATTCCACTACATTTTGAAGGTTTATCTCATATAAATATAATTGACCTTTCAAATTCGAAAACAACTCATCATAATAAGTCCTATCTTTTTGTTTTATATCCACTAAATGAAATTTGGCATTCTTTAATACTTCATAAATTGGATCTTTTTCATTTGCTATCGCTTGATTTAAAATTGCTAAAACTGCTTTTGCTGCTCCACCAGCACTACCAAGCAATGTAATTGATACCGAATTCGGAAACTGCTCCACGAACAAAACCCCTTTAATAAATTAGTTGAGCAACTCCTCCTCAAAAAATAAATTGAATACATAAAAAGATAGCTCGTACACAATTTTTATAAGTTAGTGCAAAGTTACCTTTTAAAAAATCACACTATACTATGTTTATATTCAATTCATTTTTCCCCTCATCTTCAAATTAAACTAAAACAAATAGGCTCGACCTTTTCTTCTGCATATAAAAGAAAAAGTCAGCCCTTCCAACTAATCTACGGACAATGGACGGATTTTACATGTTGAATATTCACATACATTTTTGCATCACGTGCTTTTGATATTTCAATATGACCTTCATCAATTTTCGCCATTTTTCCAATTTTATTGGACTCCTCACCTAAATCAAACACCATAATTTTCCCAGTCATTTTAATAAGCTGTTCTTCAAATGTTCTAGCTAATGTAATATTTAACGGATTTACGGGGAGTTCATTTTTATTGAGGGCATACGGTACTTGGTTTTCTTTATACGGAATTAACCATTTTAAATGCTTTAAAGATATATATACCGTTTTATAAACCGGACTATAAAAAACAATATAGTCGTTCATCACACTTGTAACATAACCATGTATTGGAGCATTTCCTGCTACATAAACTTCTGTAAAAATCCCTTTAGAAGTACTTAATACTTTTCTCAAAGAAATTGAAGGGGATTCCCTCTTAATTACAGAATCAACATCTGGTTTTAGTATGTCTTCGTCGTGTGGTCTTAAAAATTTATAGTATTGTACATGATATAAAGATATATATACATAGTCTTGTCCATTGTAAAGAACAATAATGTCATTTCCTACGTCTATTAATATACCTTTAAACCTTTTTTCACCGATTAATTTAACATATATATTTTCCCCAATACTTTTGTTTAACTCATTCATCTATATCCTCCTTCCTATGAATTTCAGCTTTCCTATCTTCCGTTTCAAAAAAATAATCAGGGCAATGTTCTGTCTTAATAGTAAGTAATTCCTTTTCATACTATCGAAATAAGAAATTGTTCTTCTCTTTCCCTCATAATGCCCCTCTTATTTATTAAACATTATTCATCTTCATTCTTTTTACATTTCACTACTTGACTCACACTCTTAATATGATAATTAATGATATAAATAACTTCATCACCGTTTACTAGCGTAATACATTCTTCATGCACTTCACTTAACAAGCCTTCTACACACTCTGGGCCGCCACGATTAATCTTTACCCACTTATACTTCAAGTCACGTAATACATCGACAAAAGTATCATCATCAGAGCAGAAACATGAAACATAGCCATCGCCACATTTACTTTCTTTCACTTTCTTAACTAGACTTTTCACATGTTTCAATTGGTAATATACTAATTCACCAAGAGGAAGTTGTAATGTAAGGTAATCTCTTCCTAACGATACAAGTACCCCCACTCGACTCTCTGGTCCACGAAGATTTACTTTTACAGTCTCACCGACTAAGCCTTTAATTTGTTCACAGCATAATATACTTTCCAAATTTATATCCTCCTTTCTTATTATCTTCCTCTTCTTGACTGTCTTTGTGCGCGAGCTCGACCTGAATTATTACTTTCACTTTCGCTTTCACTTTCGCTTTCTTCGCTCTCTCTACAAGGTACTGTTACACTCTTAATATGAGATACTGCAACTAATATAACTTCTTCTTTTACAATTAGTGTCACAAATTCACAAGAAACATCTTGTAAAATACCTTCAACTTTCTCTGGGCCACCACGATTAATTTTCACCCAGCAATATTTGAAGCTTTGAAGTAACTTTTCAAAGTCATCTTCACATTCCAACCATCTGCAATCATCTGCTTTACAATCTTTCGCATTTTTTGTAATACTTTTCAGATGACGAATCTGATAGTAATAGAGCTCTCCTTTTTCATTCTTTAATACAAAGTAATCCGAACATACAGCGACTATTGTCCCTTTTTGAGATTCTGGACCACCCCTGTTTACTCTCACAAAAGATCCAATTAAGTCTTTCAGAAAATCACAATGAAATAAACTCACGAGAAAACCCCTTCCATTAATTTATAAGCTTTTGCACTGATAGTATATGTATCTGTACAGGTTACGTTCTCTATGTTTGTCCTAGCTAGAAAAAAATATGCTTTTAACATGGTAGACTACTACCTATCAAAATTTGAAGAAAGGCTAAGAACTCCTTATGTTTTTGATATCTTCAAACAAAAAATCCCTTATGAATATACATTTCTGCATATCTTCATAAGGGATTTTCCATAGTTTAATCTTCGTCTTTAACATCCATATCTTCTGGAATTGGTTCGTTCAATATTTCTTCCACTAATTGCTTATATTTCTCCATTTGTTCTAAATGTGTATTAAATTGTTCTTTATTTACTAAATATTGCTCTCCATCGAATAGCGCACGAATTTTCTTTTGCTGAATTAACTCTTCAATATACGATTTTGATAAATTCAAATACTCCGCAGTCTCTTCTACTGTTATATACAATGCGTTCATTCCTTTATTATTTTTTCATCTATACTGTATCTTACTTTATTTTTGTAAACAAATAAAAAAGATTTTGTAAATGCAGTTCAAAAAGCAGGTAGATGCATTCCATATATTGTATAGTATTATATAGTAAGAATTTTTTAAATATAGAATGGTATTACCCATTTACACAAAGGAGAGTTAACATATGGCTACTCGTCACATCATTACAATGTTAGAAAAAACACTACAAGTTGAAACAGAAAACACAATTTCTCATTTGAATGTATCTTTATCTGATCGTTTTCTTTCTCAAAGCACAGCAATACATGAAAACAATTGTTATCATACAATTGGTGAATGGTACAAAAATCACTTCTTATTCCAACAAGATGATTTCCTTTGGGCTAAATATGCCTTCTATGACGCATATTGTGAAGCCATCAAAAAACAAGGTCATCTTACAAAACGTGTTCGCCAAATATTAGAATCATTAGCTCGAATGCATGGAAAACAGTATATTGCTTCTATACTAAATATGCCATTTCCTAATGAACGCGCTAAAGGGACAGCGTAATTTAGCCATGTTCTGCGTAAGCAAAACATAGCTAAATTGTTTTCTAGGATGCTTTACCAATAAAATGTTCATATCATATGAACTGATGAAACCGGTGTCATTATAATGATAGAAAATATAGTAAACAGGAAAACCCCCACGTACATCTCTCATCCATTTGAATAGAGAAATACGTGGGGGTATACTTGTTCCTTATTATTTCATCATCTGCTTAATCAGTTCGCGATTTCTCTTCTTAAATACTTCATTATGAGAAGAAACCATTCCATACTCACTTGCATCTGGTTGGATAAATTGTTTTGCTTTATTCACAGCATTTCCCGCATCTTGGAATGCACCTGCAATTAAGTGTAGTTTCCCTTCGTGCTTTAAAATATCTCCAGCAGCATATAATCCATCTACTGAAGACTCACTATTTGCATTACCTGCAATATAATAATTATCTATAATTGCAACGTCTAACTCACTATTTTCTAATAATGTAATGTCGCGTTCATATCCATGATTAATAATAACTTCATCAATAGGTAAATGAGAAACCTCACCTGTTTCATGATTTGTTAATTCTACATATTCGATTGCTTCATGATTATCACCAGCAATTAATTTTGTAATCGATGTATTAAAGAAACACTCCGCCGAGCTGTTCATAAGTTGTTTTACTTGTGCTTCATGACCAGATAATTCTTCTTTTCTATACGTTACATACACTTTTTTCGCAATTGGTTCCAATTCATTTGCCCAATCAACAGCAGAATTGCCTCCACCGGAAATAATAACTGTTTTACCTTTGAAACGCTTTAAAGATTTAACTGTATAATTTAAATTCGATACTTCAAATCGCTCAGCACCTTCAATAGATAACTTTTGCGGTTTCAATATACCACTTCCTGTTGCGACGATAACTGTTTTTGAAAAGTGTTCTTCGCCAGTACTTGTTTTTAATGTAAAAGTACCATCTTGATTACGAATAATCGATTCTACTTTTGTATCTAATACAACTTCTGGCTTAAATGTTAACCCTTGCTGTACAAGTTGTTCAATTAACTTATCACCTGTAACTGGTAATAGTCCTCCTACATCCCAAATCATCTTTTCCGGATACACATGTATTTTTCCACCTAAATGTGGTTGAAATTCTATTATTTTCGTTTTCATTTCTCTGAGTCCACTATAAAAAGCTGAATAAAGCCCTGCAGGTCCTCCGCCTATCACGGTTACATCAAACAATTCTTCTCGATTCATTCGTGCTCACTCCTCAGCTATTAATCATTGATTATCATTCTCAATAAAATATAACCTGTTTCCGCAAAATTTACAATCAAAATTACTATTGACAATACACCTATATAAAATTATATTATTTAAAGAATCAATAGTGATAATCATTATCATTTTGTTAATAATTAGCAAATTTGAGATTACATCTTCTTTCATTAATATGGTTATTACTATATTATAAAATCTCATATTCAAGATTTTTAATAAATTATTTTGCATTACCACTACTATTTCAAAAAGATTACAGTTAAACAAATTATTGTATACACATATCATCTATGTTAAAGGAGAAAGACGATGAAAAAGTTATTTATTTCACTAACAGTTCTTTTCGTTCTTGTTATGAGTGCTTGTAGCAATAGCTCTACAGACAAAAAGGACGATGCAAAAGGTAGCAAATCAGAAACAATTACATACCAATCTGAAGATGGTAAAAAAGTAGAGGTTCCTGCAAATCCAAAACGCGTTGTTGTATTATCATCATTCGCTGGTAACGTAATGTCATTAGGAGTAAATCTTGTTGGGGTAGATTCATGGTCTAAACAAAACCCACGTTTTGATAGCAAACTTAAAGATGTTGCTGAAGTATCAGATGAAAATGTTGAAAAAATCGCTGAACTAAATCCAGATTTAATCATCGGTTTATCAAATATTAAAAATGTCGATAAGTTAAAGAAAATCGCGCCTACTGTAACATACACTTACGGAAAAGTTGATTACTTAACACAGCATTTAGAAATCGGTAAATTATTAAACAAAGAAAAAGAAGCAAAAACTTGGGTTGATGACTTCAAGAAACGTGCACAAGAAGCTGGTAAAGAAATTAAAGCAAAAATCGGTGAAGATGCTACAGTTTCTGTTGTAGAAAACTTCAACAAACAGCTTTATGTATACGGCGAGAACTGGGGCCGCGGAACAGAAATTCTGTACCAAGAAATGAAATTAAAAATGCCTGAAAAAGTAAAAGAAAAAGCATTAAAAGAAGGTTACTACGCATTATCTACTGAGGTATTACCTGAATTTGCTGGTGATTACTTAATCGTAAGTAAAAATAAAGATACTGATAACTCATTCCAAGAGACAGAATCATATAAAAACATCCCAGCAGTAAAAAATAATCGCGTATATGAAGCAAACATGATGGAATTCTATTTTAATGATCCACTTACATTAGATTTCCAACTAGACTTCTTCAAGAAGAGCTTTCTTGGTAAATAATACAAACATGAGGAATTCTTAATTTAAGAATTCCTCTTCCTTTATTCTATGAACAGAAAAGATGTGAAACGAATGACAAAAGATCATGACAATCCACGTTCTATAGCTTTTACATACAAACTAATTTTAAGCTTAATTGCATTCTTTCTTATTTTTATGGTTGCAATGGTATTAGGTGCTGCAGATACTTCGATAAAAGATGTATGGTCAGCACTCACTTCCTCCGCTAAAGGAGACAAAATATCTATTATTCGAGAAATACGTTTACCACGTGAAGTTGCTGCTATTTTTGTAGGAGCTGGATTAGCCGTTTCTGGAGCAATTATGCAAGGATTAACACGAAATCCACTTGCAGATCCTGGATTACTAGGGCTATCTGGTGGAGCAAATGCTGCACTTGCACTGACACTTGCTTTCAACCCTTCCATCAGCTATCTTTACTTAACATTAGCTTGCTTTATCGGTGCTGCAATTGGCGCAATTATGGTATTTGGAATTGGTATGGTGAAAAAAGGCGGCCTTTCTCCTCTTCGAATTGTATTAGCGGGTGCTGCAGTTTCAGCATTTCTACTCGCAATTTCAGAAGGAATCGGCATTTACTTTAAAATTTCACAAGATGTATCACTTTGGACTGCTGGTGGCGTAATTGGAACAACTTGGAACCAATTAAAAATTATTATTCCAGTCATTTCAATTAGTATCTTTATCGCTATCTTACTAGCAAAAAAATTGACAGTTCTTAGTTTCAGTGAGGAAGTGGCTATTGGACTAGGTCAAAAAATTATTGTTATTAAAACTATTTTATTTATCATTATTATCTTACTTGCAGGTGCATCTGTAGCGCTTGTTGGAAATATGGCATTTATCGGCTTAATGGTACCTCACATGGTACGCCCAATTGTCGGTCCAGATTACCGATTTGTTATACCGATGTCAGCAATTGCTGGAGCTTCCTTTATGCTACTTGCAGATACAATCGGACGTACTATTAACGCTCCATACGAAACACCAGTTGCAGCAATTGTCGCGATTGTAGGGTTACCATTCTTCCTATTCATTGTACGTAAAGGAGGAAAAACATTCTCATGATGCAATCTATTTTAAGAAAACAGCGTCTCATTATACTCACTTTACTTATAGTAATCATCACAACCATTGTAGTTGGAATGGGACTTGGTTCAGCATCTTTATCTTATGATCGACTACTCCCAACATTAATGGGGCAAGGGACTTTTAAAGAGGAGTTTGTTTTATACTCTTTAAGGCTACCTAGAATTGTCATTACATTATTAGCTGGTATGGCTCTCGCTTTATCAGGAGCTATTCTTCAAGGAATTACTCGAAATGATTTAGCTGAACCTGGTATTCTTGGTATTAACTCTGGGGCCGGTGTTGCTGTTGCTATTTTCTTTTTATACTTTCCAATAGATGTAGGTTCATTTCTCTACTTACTACCTGTAGTTGGATTTATCGGAGCATTTCTGACAGCTGTTCTAATTTACGTATTTTCATATAGTAAATCAACTGGACTTCAACCAATCCGATTAACATTAACCGGTATCGGTTTTGCATTTGCACTATCTGGAACGATGATTGTCCTTATTTCATCCGCGGATCGTATGAAAGTAGACTTTATTTCAAAATGGATTGCCGGAAATATTTGGGGAGATGACTGGATATTCGTTTTAGCAATGCTCCCATGGTTAATCGTATTCATTCCATTTATTTTCTATAAAGCAAATCGATTAAACATTTTAGCATTAAACGAACCAGTCGCAATCGGCGTTGGAATTGAAATTGAAAAAGAACGCAGATACTTATTAGTTGCAGCCGTTGCACTTGCAGCTGCAGCTGTTTCCGTAACAGGAGGAATTAGCTTTATCGGATTAATGGCTCCTCATATCGCGAAATCTTTAGTAGGTCCAAGACATCAAATCTTCATGCCTATCGCCCTTTTAATCGGCGGATGGCTATTATTATTAGCAGATACAATTGGAAGAAATATCGTTGATCCTAATGGCATCCCAGCAGGTATTGTCGTTGCTTTAATTGGGGCTCCTTACTTTATGTATTTGTTGCTTAAAAAAGCTTAAAAGACACCCTCAAGATCTTTTCTTGAGGGTGTCTTTGTTTCATTCTACTGCTGCCCATACCCTTCAAACTTCTTCGCCAAATTCTCCATCTCATCTTCTGGCAATAACTTCGGTTCTCCGACGCTTTTCGTTTGATAATAAATTTGTGCACAAAACTCAATTTCTTCCGCAACGGTAAATGCCATTTTTATATTATTTGCACCTGCAATTAAACCGTGGTTCGCAAGTAAAACAGCACGGCGATCAATCATGCCTTCAAAAGCAGCCTCTGCTAATTGCTTCGTACCAAATGTTTCATACGGTGCACAGCGCACATTCGGTCCTGCGAAAGCAATTAAATACGACACAGCCGGAAGCTCCCATCCTAATGACGCAATCGTCTTCGCGTAAGGAGAGTGTGTATGCACAAGCGCATTTATATCTTCACGCTTCCTATAGTAAATAAGGTGCATATCTAATTCACTTGATGGTTTTCTCTCTCCTTCTACTACTTCACCATCTAAGTTTAATATAACTACATCTTCAGGCTTTGTTTCATA
The DNA here is from genome assembly GCF_051916765.1 of Bacillus cereus group sp. MYBK15-3. Classification (NCBI taxonomy): domain Bacteria; kingdom Bacillati; phylum Bacillota; class Bacilli; order Caryophanales; family Bacillaceae; genus Bacillus; species Bacillus cereus group sp. MYBK15-3. The sequence goes on along the minus strand of NZ_JBQAHG010000007.1, from coordinate 66,684 downwards.
ATACTCTAAACCACTTGGGCTAATCGCAACAAGACCTTGTTCACGATTAAAGATACTAATATTACCGCCCGTTCCCTTTGTTAAACCACTAGAAATCATTTTCTTTCCATACGCTACAATTTCTTCTCTTTCTTTTTGTAATAACATATACATCCCCCTAAGTATGAAGCTTATGATGACTGACTTTTATATTTATCTATTTATTGAAATAGCTTTTTTAAATTCTCCGTAAACGGTGCCTTTACAATCCCTTTTTCTGTAATAATCGCTGTTACATTTTCATGTGGAGTAACATCAAATGCTGGATTATATACTTTACTTTCTTTCGGAGCAGAATATTGTCCGAAGCGATTAATCACTTCAGAAGCATCTCTTTCCTCGATGGGAATTTCTTTTCCTGTCGGTGTTTTCAAGTCGATTGTCGGCGTTGGCGCTGCTACATAAAACGGAATGTTGTAGTATTTCGCTAAAATAGATACGCCTAATGTTCCAATTTTATTTGCTATATCACCGTTCGCTGCCACACGGTCGCATCCAACAATTACAGCGTCAATCTTCCCTTGTGACATGACCATAGCTGCCATATTATCCGTAATGACAGTAACATCAATTCCCGCTCGCTGTAGTTCTAATGCCGTTAACGTTGACCCTTGTAATCTTGGACGTGTTTCATCCGAAAAGATTTTTAAGTCCCATCCTTTTTCTTTTGCTAAGTACATTGGAGCCGTCGCAGTACCATACTTAGTCGTCGCTAACGCACCAGCATTACAATGTGTTAATACTCCCATTCCATCATGGAATAATGTTAATGCATGTTCTCCAATTTGACGGTTAATTTCTTCATCTTCTCTATGAATTTCTTTTGCCTCTTCTAGTAATCTATCTTTCAACTGTGAGATTGATAAATGAATATTATCTGCCGCTACACTTTCCATTCTTTCAAGTGCCCAAAATAAATTTACTGCAGTCGGTCTTGATGTCGCCAAGTATGTACATACCTTTCTTACTTCATCCATAAATCCTTCTTCCGTACTTTCAGCAAATTCCTTTACCCCTAAATACACTCCATAAGCTGCTGAAACACCAATCGCTGGTGCACCTCGTACTTTCATTACTTGAATGGCATCCCACACACTTTCAGCTGTTTTAAATGATTCATAGGCAATTTCATTCGGTAATAACGTTTGATCTAACAAAACTAAAGCATCATCTTTCCACTGAATTGGTATTAATTGCTCTTCCATCATATTCTCCCCTTACTCCGCGTAGTGCATTGACTGTTCTTTTAACGTTTCTACAAAACTTGTACCTGTTCTATATTGATTCGCTCGTAAAATAAAACTCTTCGCTACTTTAAGACAAATTCGCTCCGCTCTAGCACGTGCTTCCTCATTCTCAATACAAGTAATATCTTTTACTTTCGCTAATCCAACAATACGGCGGATTAATTCAAGACCTGTCACTGCAGCTGTATCCTCTAATACAGATTGTAAATATACTTCGTTAAAGCCTTCTTCCTTCGCCATAATCTCGGTCACATGAATATCCCAACCATCTAAAAACTTCTTCTTAAATAAATCAATTACCTCTACCATCGTAGTTTGTAACCAATCCATATACGTATCTTTCTCAGCTCCAGGTGGCATCGTTGCATCTGCATTCACCCAAGCAAACATTAAATTCGCCATTACATTCCCAACGTCATATCCCATAGGTCCATAAAAAGCAAACTCAGGATCAATAACCTTTGTAGAATCATCTCTTACAAAAACAGAACCAGTATGTAAATCACCATGAAGCAATGCCTGTGCATTCGTCATAAAAGAAAATTTACGTTTCGCTACTTCCATACGAAGCTCTTTATCACTATAAATATGCTCCCTAATCCATCCCTCATTTAAAGGAAATAACTCATTACGCTTATTATGATTTGTAAATGGTTCTGAATATACGAGGTCCTCTGTAATCTCACATAATTCAGGATTTATATAATTCTTCACAAGTTCCTTCTTCTCTTTATGATTCATTACAACATCAGATGTTAATAAAAGTGTATTTACCATAAAAGTAGTTAAGTCGTCAGCAAGCTGCGGAAATATTTGATGATTTATAAGTGCTGTACGTAATATTGTGTGATCCGATAAATCTTCCATTACGCAACAGTTCATCACACTATCAAATAAATACACCTTAGGAACAAGTCCAGGTGCTAACTCATCCTCTAACTGCAAAACATCTGATTCTATGCGAATACGATTCGTCGACAACTTAAACTCATCTGAAATGCGAGCTGTATCCCCAGCTTGCTTTACGATGACAGAGATGTTCTCTTTTTCATCCCAAACGCGGAACACATAATTTAAATTGCCATCACCTATTTCTTTACACTTTAGCCCCTTTGCATGTTCAAACTTAGATAATTTCTCTTTCACATATGCAATCACATCTTTAGCTTCCATTAAAAAATACTTTGTGAACTTAGACATGGTTTCCCCTCCACACCAATTGTAAGCGTTTTCTAAAAGCTATAAAAAATAATAGGTTGAATTTTTTCATCCTATAAATATGTATTCTTCTTTTTGAAAGGTATATCTAGGTTTTATTATATCTCGTTAGCACTTTGAGTCAATATTTCTAACTATCAGCGTAATATACTTCCTAATTATATATTTGAGATGACAAAAATTGTTCAAAAAGATTTCGATTCATTTTATTTTATTTATCGCACAATTCTTTGTAAAATAGAAATAAGCAGTTCCTTTTCAAATACATAACTTCTAAGAAATATTTCCTTCCTAAGAATTTACACTTACACCATATCTCTAACATACACACTACTCTTTCAAACAATCATTGAAAATTTATAAACTTAAAGTTACCTTTCCATTCCCTGTTAGCCTTAATTGAGAATAAATATTAATTAAATCGGTATAAAGTTGGTTTATTCTCTTGACAAAATAACCACTTCTATATGATAATTAATATCGAATTAGAATTATTATAGTTAATTAAAAAATATATTTTATGAGCACACTATTTTTTGATGCTCAAAACCAACATTTAGGAGGAATTTTAATATGTTATTAATCGGCACAGAAGTAAAACCGTTTAAAGCTAATGCTTACCATAATGGAGAATTTATCCAAGTTACTGACGAAAGTTTAAAAGGAAAATGGAGTGTAGTTTGTTTCTACCCAGCTGACTTCACATTCGTTTGCCCAACTGAACTTGAAGACTTACAAAACCAATACGCAACTCTAAAAGACTTAGGCGTTGAAGTATACTCTGTATCTACAGACACTCACTTCACTCACAAAGCATGGCATGATAGCTCAGAAACTATCGGCAAAATCGAGTACATCATGATTGGTGACCCAACTCGCACAATCACTACAAACTTCAACGTTTTAATGGAAGAAGAAGGTCTTGCTGCTCGTGGTACATTCATCATCGATCCAGACGGCGTTATCCAATCTATGGAAATCAATGCTGACGGTATCGGCCGTGACGCAAGCATTCTTGTTAACAAAATTAAAGCTGCTCAATACGTACGTAACAACCCAGGTGAAGTTTGCCCAGCTAAATGGCAAGAGGGTTCTGCAACACTTAAACCAAGCCTTGACCTTGTAGGCAAAATCTAAGGAGTTCGATCAAAATGATACTAGATGCAGATATAAAAACACAACTATCCCAATACCTTCAATTAATGGAGAACGATATTTTACTTAAGGTAAGCGCAGGAGACGATAACGTATCTAAAGATATGTTAGCTCTAGTAGACGAATTAGCTACTATGTCATCTAAGATTACAGTAGAAAAAGTTGAATTAGAGAGAACACCAAGCTTTAGCGTAAACCGCCCTGGTGAAGACACTGGTGTCGTATTCGCTGGTATTCCATTAGGACACGAATTTACATCATTAGTGTTAGCTTTACTACAAGTAAGTGGACGCGCTCCAAAAGTTGAACAAAAATTAATCGATCAAATTAAAAACATTCAAGGCGAATATCATTTTGAATCTTATATCAGCCTAAGTTGTCATAACTGTCCTGATGTTGTACAAGCTCTTAACGTAATGAGCGTTCTTAACCCTGGTATTACACATACTATGATTGATGGCGCTGCATTCAAAGAGGAAGTAGAAAGCAAAGACATCATGGCAGTACCAACTGTTTACCTAAACGGCGAATCTTTCGGAAGCGGTCGTATGACACTTGAAGAAATTTTAGCTAAAATGGGTAACGGTCCAGATGCATCAGAGCTTTCTGATAAAGATCCATACGATGTTCTTGTTGTTGGTGGCGGCCCTGCTGGTGCAAGTGCAGCAATTTACGCAGCACGTAAAGGCATCCGCACTGGTATCGTTGCTGAGCGCTTCGGTGGTCAAGTAATGGATACTATGGGCATTGAGAACTTCATCAGCGTAAAAAAGACTGAAGGTCCTAAGCTAGTAGCAAGCCTTGAAGAGCACGTAAAAGAATACGACATCGATGTAATGAATCTACAACGTGCGAAACGTTTAGAGAAAAAAGAACTTATTGAAGTGGAACTTGAAAACGGCGCTATTCTGAAAAGTAAGAGCGTAATCGTTTCTACAGGTGCTCGCTGGCGTAATGTTGGCGTACCAGGTGAAGCTGAGTTCAAAAATAAAGGTGTAGCATATTGCCCACACTGTGACGGTCCATTATTCACTGGAAAAGACGTAGCAGTTATCGGCGGAGGTAACTCTGGTATTGAAGCAGCTATCGACTTAGCAGGTATTGTTAAGCACGTAACTGTTCTTGAATTCATGCCAGAATTAAAAGCTGATGCTGTATTACAAGAGCGTCTTAACAGCTTACCAAACGTAACTGTTCTGAAAAACGTTCAAACGAAAGAAATCACTGGTACTGATAAAGTAAACGGTATTTCTTACATCGATCGTGAAACTGAAGAAGTTCATCACGTTGAATTACAAGGTGTATTCGTACAAATCGGTCTTGTGCCAAACACAGACTGGTTAGGCGAAACAGTTGAACGCGTTCGCGGTGAAATCGTAACAGACAAGCACGGCGCTACAAACGTACCAGGAGTGTTTGCTGCAGGTGACTGTACAAATAATCCGTACAAACAAATCATCATCTCTATGGGTTCAGGTGCAAACGCAGCTTTAGGTGCATTTGATTACTTAATCCGTAACTAATAAAAAAACAGGTGCCTTGGCACCTGTTTTTTTATTACCCTAATGTATAAACTAAAAACCTCTCATTCCCATTCTTCTCATAAGCCCCAGGCAACCTTACTTCTTTCTTCAGCTCAAACGCAGTCTGATTTTCTAAGAAGAAAATATAGTCCTCAGAAGGATAATATAAAATAATATCCACTTCTCTCCCCGTGTTTTCTACTGAAAGCAAAATGTTATTTACTACATTCATAAACACTTGCACAGAAAACGGATTAAAGAAATAAAACCTATTATCATGTGGATCAATCTCATATTCCTGCGCTAAACAACATTGGAATTGAATTTTCCCCTTACTGTTTCGTGCTTTTCGAGCATAACAATCTCGATTATCCATCGCTTCTTTATAAAACTCTTCATTCATTTCAATTCCAACTGCTGAAGCCCCACATTTATGATGCATATAAAAGTTTAATCGCCCTTTTCCGCACCCAAAGTCTACAATTCGGTCACTACTTTTTATTTCATATTGATTCAGTAACTCATCTAATCCGCTATACGGCGTCGGTTCATAACGGTGATAATGCATAGATTTGTTAAACCCTTTTTGCTCACCGACTGTTTTTATATGTAAAACTGCATCGTAATATTGTTCGTTCATTCGTTTTCTCCTATTAAAAAATGGTACTTATTATTATACACCATGTACTGGAGGCTCATTTTTTATCAAATTAATAGGTACGTGAAATTATATTAACGATTTTCTCAATATATCTATCATAACTTCAAATATATTAACGATTTTCTCAATATATCGATTTACCGACAATTCACGACAAAAAAACAGGAGCTCTTTAGCCCCTGTCTTCTAACACTTTCAATACAGTTTGTTTCAATATTTCTACCCCATCCATAATACAACTATGATCAAATCTCATATACGGATGGTGTAATCCAGGTTGTAGGTCTGCTCCTAGTCCAAGCATGACAGCTTTTAAATGTGGTCTTTTCACTGTATAGTAATGGAAATCATCGCTTCCTGTCGTATAGAGAGGCCCTGTGCATCTCTCTTCCCCATACACTTCGAGAATACCTTTACGCATAAAGCGCTCTGCTTCTTCGGAAACCTCTGCTCCTGGTGCAAGATCCATCCATTCGTATGAAGTTTTCGACCCCATCGATGCAGCTGATTCTATTACATGCTCAATCTTTTTCTTTAATTCTTCTAATAGTATATTACTCTCAGCTCTTACATCTAAACTGAAATGACCATTTCCTGGAATGATATTTAAATTATTACCACCTGCTTGGCATCTCGTCATTTTTACTGAATAGGAACTTTGCGGTGGCAGCCAAATATTTTTCAAACCGATATTAATCATGGAAATGACATCAATTGCATTCACACCTTGGTGTGGTCTTGCCCCGTGTGCATCCTCCCCATGAATCATACCCTCTAAAAATCCTGCTGCTCCATGGCGAATAGATGGGGCTGCTTGTTTCAAAGATAGTTCTTCAATTGGTCTTAGATGGACGCCAAATAAGAAATCAGCATCATCTACAGCACCTTTCTCCACCATCTTCAAAGCACCATTCCCCTTCTCTTCTGCCGGCTGAAAAATAAATCTAACCATACCACTTTTCCATCTCATATTTTTCAATTGTAAAATAAGTCCCATTACAATGGTCATATGAGCATCATGGCCACATGAATGGTTCGCTTTAAATTCTCCATTTACTTCTTGCCAAAGTGCATCCATATCAGCACGAATCGCAATAACTGGATTCCCGCCTCCAATCTCAGCAATTACACCTGGACAATCATCAAATGTTCTATATGAAATTCCTTCTTCTTTTAAAAAGTCAGTAATATACGCTGTCGTTTCATATTCTTTCCAACTTACTTCAGGGTTTTCGTGTAAATGCTGAAAAATCTCCGTTAAGCGCTCTTGTAGTTCTAATGTTTTCAACGTTCCAGTCTCCTTCCCACATTACAAACGATTCGGGTTAATTATACTTATGAAAAACAGATGTTTTTATGAACATATTGAATTTTAAGAAAAAAGTCAATTGTTTATTTTTAAATACTTAAAAACCTTACTCTGCACTTATATTACAAACTAAACAAAAAACTAGAACATTCCTTATTTTCTGTTTTTTATGTTGACGCTTACATAAACTTTTAGTTATCATAACCTAATAAACGTCTATTTTACGACAATTCTAAAAATACAAACAAACATACGTAACAAGGAGGAACTTTATGAAAAAAGAAATACCTTTTGGAATAGCGATTATCCCTATTATCATTACCGTTGCAGTTATGATGGTTACAATTGTTGTATTAAAACAAACCCCTCACGTTCCACTTATTATTGGTACAACCGTTGCTTCTATTGTCGCTTGGCGTTATGGTTACAAATGGAATGATCTTGAAGAAGCAATGTATAAAGGGATTCGTCTTGCATTACCTGCTATCGTCATTATTATTCTTGTTGGCTTAACAATTGGTGCTTGGATTGGCGGTGGAATCGTCGCAACGATGATTTATTACGGTTTAAAACTTTTAACTCCATCACTATTTTTAGTTTCCATTACCGTCATTTGTTCTATCGTTGCATTAGCAATTGGTAGCTCTTGGTCTACAATGGGGACAATTGGTGTTGCTGGAATGGGAATTGGCCTAAGTATGGGAATCCCAGCTCCAATGGTTGCTGGTGCCATTATTTCAGGCTCTTATTTTGGCGATAAAATGTCACCGCTTTCAGATACAACTAACCTAGCCGCAGGATTAACAAATACAGATTTATTCGCACACATTCGTCATATGTTATTTACTACAGTTCCAGGTTTAATTATTACTCTTATCGTTTACGCGCTCTTAGGAAGAAGCTTCGGCGCTAACAATATTGATGCGAAGAGCATCGATCAAACGTTACAAGTATTGCAACAAAACTTTGTTATCTCACCTTTCCTACTCATTATACCCGTAGTCGTTATGGTATTGGTCGCAAAAAAAGTTCCTGCTATACCAGCGATTCTCGTCGGTATTATTTTAGGATTTTTATCACAAGTCTTTATTCAAGGTGGTTCTGTCTCAGCATCTGTCGGTGCACTCCAAGCTGGATTTGTTATAGACACTGGAAACAAGCTAGTAGACGAACTATTTAACCGCGGTGGCTTAGATTCGATGATGAATACAGTCTCTATGACAATTGTCGCTATGACTTTCGGAGGAGTATTAGAACATACAGGTATTCTTCGCTCAATTGTAAATCAAATTTTAAAGTTAGCGAAATCAGCAAAAGGGCTTATCGCTTCTACTATCGCATCTTGTTTTGCAACAAACCTTACTTGCTCTGAACAATATATTTCAATTGTTGTCCCTTCAAGAATGTACGCAAATGCATACACAGAAAAAGGACTACATTCAAAAAACTTATCCAGAGCATTAGAAGATGGCGGAACATTAACTTCTGTCTTCGTTCCTTGGAATACGTGCGGTGTATTTATTCTCGCTACACTTGGCGTAGGTGCATTTGAATATGCCCCTTATGCTATTTTGAATTTCATCGTACCTATTATCTCAATCATTTATGGCATAACAGGCTTCACAATTGTAAAACTATCAGACATTGAAAAAGCAGAATTACTAAAGAAACAAAAAGCTCAACTAGAAGCTTAAAAATAGCGGTAAATTCAGTTCATATAGTGCGCGAGGTCGCCCTTGTTGATAGGGCATTTCCTCGCCACAAATATGAGCATACCCGTAATCAACTAATTTCTTTAACAACCTTTCTGTCGATCTTCGAGTCACTTGTAAGTACTCAGAAAGGTCAGCTGCTGTAAACTTCAATGACGGATGCGATTGACTAAATTGAATGATTTTTGACAAGTTGGCCGGACTAAGCTTCGTTTCCTTCGCTATTTTCATTAGTTCCGGATTATCATTTTTCAAACTTTGTACTCTCTGTTCTTTCGGGAACGGACCAAACAAATCTTTATCACTTGTTAGTATATAAAAACAACGATCTATTGGATTATTCTTTGCAAAACTTTGAGCAATTTTTGCATTTTGCTCCGCCTCTTTCACGGTTTTCCCATAACCAAATCCAATAGCTATCGTTCCTTCTACGCTCGCAAACAAGTTATCTATCGCATTTGTTTTAATAATTGATTCGATATCACCACGAGTTGTATACAAAATGCATGTCATTTCATCCACTTGTTTAAATGAACCACGTAGTTCTTTTGAAATGACATCTAGTTTTTCAAGCAAACTCGCTCGTAATTCTAAGGAAGAAATAATACAAGCACCAACAGTAGCTGAATAGCTTTTTGCTAACTCAGCTTTTATTTTTGCATCTTTTAGACCATGTATAATGGATTGTGTTGGATCAATCATGCGCTCTGAAGGAACACCTATTTTTTGAAGCTCGTCGTAAACAGCGTGAATACTAGTTAAAGCTAAATGAGCTTCTCCAGATTGATATTTAGCTACATGAAAATCGATAACTCTATTTATCTCATCTTTACTCCACAGCATATTTTCATAATCCAACACTTGCGGGCTTTCTTTTATACCAATATCATGGAACACATTTGTAATAAACGAGCGGTCTACTAAATCGATGGAAATGTTATGTGGTTGAATACTTTGATGATACATGATAGAAAGAATTGAAGATGCGACAGTTGTCTCGTCTTGCTGTAAGTATGTACTTGGAATTCGTAATTGTTCTCTTATTTCTTTTGCCATATAATAAGGTAAAGCACCTGAGAAAAAGATGACATCACAAGGCTTTAGACACTTTAATAGTTCAGAAGATTCCGTCGGATGAAGGTAAATATATGGATCAATTTCTATTCCTTCTAATTTTTGAGCAATAGGAAAAAGGTTCTCCATAAACTCCTTTGAACCGACAACTGCAATTTTTATCATCATTTTCTCTAACTCCTTATCATTAATTAACGACTATTTAACGTCAACTATATCAAATGTACAAAACTATTGTAAACAGGAAGGGGTTTCTATTCAATGAAAATTACAGCTATTCATCTTTACGCAATTCGTTTACCGCTTCGCAATCCGTTTGTTATTAGTTATGGCTCTTATTCTGATATGCCCTCTATTATCGTCAAAATGGAAACAGATGAAGGTATTATCGGTTACGGTGAAGGCGTTGCTGATGATCACGTCACAGGTGAATCATGGGAAAGTACTTTCCATACTTTAAAACATACGCTAACCCCTGCTCTAATCGGGAAAAATCCAATGAATATCGAAAAAATACACGACATGATGGACAATACAATTTACGGTGTTCCAACAGCGAAAGCTGCAATTGATATTGCTTGTTTTGATATAATGGGCAAAAAACTAAATCAACCTGTATATCAATTAATTGGCGGGCGCTATCATGAAGAATTCCCTGTCACTCACGTTTTAAGTATTGCCGATCCTGAAGATATGGCTGAAGAAGCTGCTTCTATGATTCAAAAAGGTTACCAATCTTTCAAAATGAAAGTTGGTACGAATGTAAAAGAAGATATGAAACGTATTGAAGCTGTACGAGAACGTGTAGGAAATGACATCGCTATTCGCGTTGATGTAAACCAAGGCTGGAAAAATAGCGCAAACACATTAACAGCACTGCGTTCATTAGGACATTTAAACATTGACTGGATTGAACAACCTGTTATCGCGGACGATATTGATGCCATGGCTCATATTCGTTCTAAGACAGACCTCCCGCTTATGATTGATGAAGGACTAAAAAGTTCTCGTGAAATGCGCCAAATTATTAAATTAGAAGCTGCTGATAAAGTGAATATAAAACTAATGAAATGCGGTGGCATACATCCAGCTGTAAAGCTCGCTCATCAAGCTGAAATGGCCGGCATTGAATGCCAAGTGGGATCAATGGTCGAATCATCTGTTGCCTCTTCCGCAGGATTCCATGTCGCTTTCTCAAAGAAAATCATTACGAGCGTAGAGCTAACAGGACCATTAAAATTCACGAAAGACATTGGAAACTTACATTACGATGTACCATTCATTCGCTTAAACGAAAAGCCCGGACTCGGCATTGAAATAAACGAAGATACGCTACAAGAACTAACCGTCTTTCAAGACGTTGTACGCTAAAGGAGGACTATCATATGACGGTTCTATACAAAGGAACATTAAAACAAAATAACGAATCATTTCACGTTACATTACTATCACTAGAGCACATCGAACAAATTTTATCACTACAAAACATCGTAATTGAAGCACTAGAAGATAAAAGTCGTTTACAACCACTCTCACAAGAAGAATTTCAATACATTCTAGAAGGAAACGGCATGATGATCGGTGCTTTTATCGAAAACAAACTCATCGCATTTCGCGCTCTACTCGTCCCTCCTATCGACGATGAACATTTAGGGCTTGATATTGGTCTATCAGAAAGTGAACTGCACCGCGTCATCTATCAAGAAATCTCAAACGTTCATCCGAACTGCCGAGGAAATGGGATGCAAAAAATATTAGCGAAAGTCATTATGGAAGAATTGCAAAAAGAAGACAGCAAATATGATTACGTATGCTGCACCGTTGCTCCTTTTAACATTCCGAGCTTGAAGGATAAATTTGCGCAAGGAATGGAGATTGCTGCGCTGAAGGAAAAGTATGGTGGTAGTCTGCGGTATGTTTTTGTGAAGAAATTGCGCGGAGATAAAGAAAGCGATTTGACGGATGTTCAAAGTATTCTAATGAGTGATGCTAGTGGACAGCAGGCTTTGCTTTTGGAGGGGTATCGTGGGTATGAGATGGCGAAAGTGGATGGGGATTTTGTTGTGAAGTTTGGACGATAATCTATATACTCGAAAAGAGGAGATGTCTGCTGTGACCTCTCCTTTTACTTTCTCTTCATTGAACATATCGATTGCAACTCCAAATATATCAGCGGTTTTCGAAATATATCGGCGCAACTCCGAATATATCAGCGATTTTCGAAATATATCGACTTACCGACAAAGATTGACAATAATTGCAACCTATACAAAGCGCAACATTAAACCGTCATCTTCCAACTAGATAAAGCTAACCAGTTCTCCATTTCCTTATAATCAGGCATTATCTTCCCGACAAGACGCCAAAAAGATCGATCATGATTTAAATGAACCATATGACACATTTCATGAACAACTACATAGTCAATTACTCGCTGTGGTGCCATTGCTAGCTTCCAATTGAATGTTAGTTGTAAATTCGAATCGCAAGTACCCCAAGTACGACTACTATCTGTAATACGAATAGAACGTGGTTTTGTTTTGAAATTACTTTGATGCACTTTAATACTCTTCTCTACTAAAGATTTACACTGCTTATAGTAAAATCGTTTTAAAGCTTGTTGTATTTTCTCATCCTTAAGCTCTTTCACATAAATATGTAACTTATCCCCTTCAAATACTGCGTTGTCTTGCTCAATGCTTGCATCTTGGGAAATCTGTATCGGATACGTATTCCCTAAATACAAAAAGCCCTCTCCTTGATCATAATCCTTTTCCTGTGGTCCATGCGCTCGTTCCGCCATTTCCTTACGAGTTGTCTGAATCCAATCCCACTTCTCCTCTAGCAACTGGACTAAGTATTCAACAGGTGTCCCTTTCGGAGCCTGCGCTTCCACATTTCCATACGAATCCACAAAAAGACGCACGGACTTTTTCTTCTTATAAGTTATATGAAAATTAATTGTCTCACCTAAATATGTATGTACCATTTCATCACCTAGCGTATTATTTTACAAATAAAAAAGAGTAGGATACAAACGTCCTACTCTACCTATTATATCATTTACTGCTTTAACGAACTCATTATCCTCTATACTTTACACCTAATCCCTTAATGAAATTCCTTGCGTATCTATCGCCGCACTCTTTGTAATTTTTATGACCTTTTTTTCTTAATAGAGCGCCTAACTCTCCTTTTGTTACCGTAACGCCTACGCTATCTAATATATCAAGTACATCCTCACTCGTTAAAGATAGTGCGATTTTCATTTTCTTTAGAAGAAGGTTATTAGCACTCTCCTTGCTTTGTACAGGTGCCGGTTGTCCTGGTTTCGGATCTTGCTTTCCTCTTTTTAAAGTAATAAATCCATTTAAAAATGCCTCTAACATCATCATATCGCATGTTTTTACGTACTCATCTTCAGCTACCTCATCATTTTCAGCTTCGTGCTGAGGAGCTCTCTTTATTTTTGTAAGCATATCAACTACGTCTTCTTTCGTTACTTCCATCCCGCCAAGTTTAAAGATTTCTACCATATCTATATCTTTTATATCTAAAGCGTATCGTACTCTTTTTAATATATCGTTGTTGCTCATTGCCATTGGGTTTCCTCCTGAAATGTTGATTATTTATTCAGCGGTTAAAGTTTATGCTATAACCTGCTTTAAATTATCATGTTTAATCTAACCTTTTAGTTATTGTCCGCTAAATTAATACTTTAACATTTTAAAGATATGTTTTATAGTCTTACCCGAACTTTTCTCTATCATTGTATCTACAGAGCTCTTACATGTTTTTTATATGCCTATAAAAAGATTTCTCTCTTAACATTAACTAAAAGAAAAAAACAGTGTTTTGATTTCTCAAATACACTGTTCTTTTCCAGCTCTGCACTTATTTTCAACTCACTCATGTCATGCACTACATATGAAATGATTTAAGTGCTTAAAAGTTAAACCGTCTCACTATCCTGAGCCTCACCAACACTATCCTCAAACTTATCCAACAAAGCACGCACCTCATCCGTCGACTTCGTGCTCATCAATTGATTTCTCAATTCAGCAGCTCCAGGGAAGCCTTTTACATAAATTTTGAAGAAGCGGTGAAGTCCTGTGATTGAGCGTGGCAGTACTTCTGCATATTGATCTTGAAGATCAAGTTGTAGTCTTAAAAGATCTAGATGTTCTTTACTGCTATGCTCTCTTGGCTCTTTTTCAAACGCAAATGGATTTTTGAAGATGCCTCGTCCGATCATTACGCCATCAATGCCGTATTTTTCAGCAAGTTCCAGCCCCATTTTACGATCAAGAATGTCTCCATTGATTGTTATTAACGTATTTGGTGCGATACGGTCACGTAATTTTTTAATTTCCGGAATTAGTTCCCAATGCGCATCTACTTGGCTCATTTCTTCTCTTGTACGTAAGTGAATAGAAAGGTTTGCAATATCTTGTTTGAAAATGTGCGTTAACCAATCTTCCCACTCGCTTAACTCTTTAAAGCCAAGTCGTGTTTTTACGCTGACAGGTAGTCCGCCCGCTTTTGCTGCTTGGATAAGTTCTGCTGCAACGTCTGGACGTAGAATAAGGCCACTACCTTTCCCTCTTGATGCAACGTTCGGAACTGGGCAACCCATATTAATATCGATGCCTTTAAATCCTAGTTCTGCCATACCAATACTCATTTGACGGAAGTATTCGGGATTGTCTCCCCAAATATGTGCCACCATCGGCTGTTCGTCTTCTGTAAAAATTAAACGGCCACGTACACTTTTCATACCTTCTGGATGACAATAGCTATCCGAGTTTGTAAACTCTGTGAAGAATACGTCCGGACGACCTGCTTCACTTACTACGTGACGGAAAACAACGTCTGTCACATCTTCCATTGGTGCAAGTACGAAAAATGGTCGTGGTAATTCACGCCAAAAATTATCTATCATTTCAAATTCAAATCCTCTCACTATGAATACAATTTCAAAATCTCAATTTATAATTTGTGAAAATCAGCAATATTTATTTTAACTAAAATCGCTTATGAATGGTATTTTTGTAAACCAAAAAGCAGATGGTATAGATTTCCCCTATATCAACTGCTTTCCTATTATACTAACTTAAGCCAAGCCACACACTCCACATGCGTCGTATGCGGGAACATATCAACAGGTTGTACTTCCTGCGTTTTATATCCGCCTTCTTCTAGTACTTTTAAATCACGTGCTAATGTTGCTGGGTTACATGATACGTATACGACGCGGTTTGGCTTCATGTCGATGATTGTATTTAGTAATGCTTCGTCACAGCCTTTACGCGGTGGGTCTACGACCATTGTGTCGGCGATTACGCCTTCTTTGTACCATTTTGGAATGACTACTTCTGCTTCTCCTACGCCAAATTCAGCGTTTGTCATGTTGTTTAGTGCTGCGTTTCGGTTTGCGTCTTCGATTGCTTCTGGGACGATTTCAACGCCGTACACTTTTTTCGCTTTTTGCGCTAGGAATAACGAGATTGATCCGATTCCGCAATAGGCATCGATTACTGTTTCGTTACCATTTAATTTTGCGTATTCTAACGTTTTATCGTAAAGCACTTTCGTTTGCTCTGGGTTTACTTGATAGAATGAACGTGCTGAAATCGCAAATTTAATGTCACCGATAAAGTCATAAATGTATTCTGATCCGTACAGTACTGTCGTTTTGTCTCCGAAAATTACATTCGTACGCTTCGTATTTACGTTTTGAACAATTGATTTTACTTCTGGGAATTTCGCTGCAATTTCTTCAATAATTGCTTTTTTGTTCGGCAATTCTGCTGTACGCGTAATGAAGACAAGCATAATTTCTCCTGTTACTTGTCCGTAACGAGCCATTACGTGACGAAGTGTTCCTTTGTTACGCTCTTCGTTGTACGCAGTGATACCGTGCTTTTCACAAATACGTTTTACTTCTTGGATTAATGTATCGTTTTCTTCTGCCTGAATTAAGCATGATTCCATATTAATGATGTCATGCGTTCCTTGGCGATAAAAACCAGCTACAAGTCCGCCTTCACGTTCTCCGATTGGTACTTGTGCTTTATTACGGTATACCCACGGATTCTTCATGCCAAGTACAGGATGAACAGGAACATCAGCTAGTCCTCCGATACGCTGCATAACGTCACGTACTTGTTTTTCTTTCGCTTGTAATTGTCCTTCATAAGTTAAGTGCTGAAGCTGACAACCGCCGCACTGATTATATACTGGGCATTCAGCATCTTTACGATATGGACTTTCTGTATGAAGCTTCATTAAACGACCAAATGCGAAGTTTTTCTTCACTTTAATAATTTTAATTTGCGCTTCTTCACCTGGTAATCCGTTTTTAACGAAAATAGGATAGCCCTTTACTTTCGCAACACCGGCACCATCATGTGTTAAATCTTCAAATACTACATCTATAAACTCGTTTTTCTCAACTGGTGGCGTCATTTTAGTACTCATTTTCCGACCTCTCTTTTTCATAACACTGCGTTACATTTTATCATACTTATATGGTCTTTTTCTATTGGAAGAAAAAAAGCTATTGACGATACTTCTCTGTTAATGTTACGCTACTACTAATTTAATACGGACGATGTTACCTCATATATACTTGATAATATGGATCGAGAGTTTCTACCCGGCAACCTTAAATTGCTGGACTATGGGGAAAACTAATGAATATTAGCCTATGCGCAAAAAAGGACTCATATTGATTAGCTTTCTCTCATAGATGAAAGTGAATCCATATGGGTCTTTTTTTATTTTTATTTTTCTAAAAGGTCAGACATCTTACGTATGACATAAAACCTCATTCCTTTATTTTTAGTAATATAACGAGCGTTTTATGTACAAACTTTATACGAACTTCTGAAAGGGGCAACTACATGCAATATGTAATGAGCATTATCGGTATTATTGCCGTGTTAGGTTTATGTTTTGCTTTGTCAAACAACAAAAGTAAAATCAACTTCCGTGCAATTGCAATTATGATTGGTTTCCAAATTTTAATCGGTTGGTTTATGTTTGCTACAAAGATTGGTCAACAAATCATTATTTTCATTAGTAAAGTTTTCAACAAACTAATTAAACTTGGTACGACAGGTGTCGATTTTCTCTTTAATGGAATTCACAGAGATTTTGTCTTTTTCTTAAACGTATTATTAATTATCGTATTTTTCTCAGCACTACTTTCAATCTTTAGTTATTTAGGTGTTTTACCATTCATCGTTCGCGTTGTCGGCGGTGCTATTTCAAAAATTACTGGTTTACCACGTGTTGAGTCATTCCACGCAGTAAACTCTGTATTCTTCGGTTCAAGTGAAGCGTTAATCGTTATTAAAAACGATTTACAGCATTTCAATAAAAACCGTATGTTTATCATTTGTTGTTCTGCGATGAGCTCCGTTTCTGCTTCTGTTACAGCATCATACGTAATGATGTTAGATGCAAAATACGTACTGGCAGCTCTTCCGCTAAACTTATTCTCAAGCTTAATCGTTTGTTCGTTATTAACACCAGTTGATACGAAGAAAGAAGATGAAGTGATTCAGAAATTTGATAGAACTCTATTCGGAGACAGCTTTATCGGCGCAATGATTAACGGTGCGCTTGATGGTTTAAAAGTAGCTGGTATCGTTGCCGCATTAATGATCGCCTTTATCGGTGTGATGGAAGTTGTAAACTACGTAATTAGTGCAGCTTCAGGCGCAATGGGACATGCTGTTACTTTACAACAAATCTTCGGTTACGTACTTTCTCCATTCGCATTCTTAATGGGTATTCCAACTCAAGATATTATCCCAGCTGGTGGTATTATGGGTACGAAGATTGTTTTAAACGAGTTTGTAGCAATCCTTGATTTAAAAGACACAGCTACAACATTAGCTCCACGTACAGTTGGAATCGTTACAGTATTCTTAATTAGCTTCGCAAGTATTAGCCAAATTGGTGCAATCGTTGGTACAATCCGTGCCCTTTCTGAAAAGCAAGGAAGCGTTGTTTCTAAATTTGGTTGGAAAATGCTATTTGCATCAACACTTGCTTCTATTTTATCTGCGACAATCGCTGGATTGTTTATTTAATAAAAAAACACCTTACTTTAACAAGTAAGGTGTTTTTTTGATTCTTTATGAAACCGAGTGAAATTCAACTGCTTCTTCTGTATTGATAACCCTATCTTTATATATACCTTTTATTGAAATGTAAATGATAGATTTGTTTATGTTTTTTAACTTTCCTAATGAAAAATGATAAAGTAATCCATCGCTTTTTAAAGTCCACATCTTCCCACTCCATGGACCAGTAGCTTTTTGTTCATCCGACGCCTTTATTTCACCTTCATATTCGCATTCTCCTAAAGGAGTTTTAATTATATTCTTCTCTGTATCAATTCGAATATTTTTAATTAGCTTCAAATTTTCATCAGAGAGAATTTGAATTTCATGATCTTTCTGTTTAAAAAAGAGTTTTCCGTCTTTGGTATTTACATATTCTGCATTATTCATTTTATCTATCATAAAATCATATTCTTCTTTTGTAATACCTAAGTTTTGATGATAAGGAAACGTTTTTTTCGGTATAATTTCTTCTTCGGCATACTTCAAATACCAATCTAAATTATTTGTAATACTATCGCTCATTTTATTTCCGATTTTCTCTAATTTCTCTTTTATCTCATAAGGAAATTCAAGTGTCATAATATCCGCCGTCACTTCCGCATTCATAAGATGCGGTGGAATATACTCTTCCACACTATTCACTTTACTCACTTCACTTTGGCAACCAACTATAAATAGTGATATGAAAAAGATATATATTATTTTTTTATATTTCATTTCTATTCTCCACTCCATACATTATTCTTACTTAGTTTTATAGCGGTTTTCATTATAGTATAAAATCTTTATATTTTAATAAAATAAATATCCTTATGCAAAATTGCATATTAATATGTATTCTTCTTACTTTAAAATTAGCTTAAATAACTTTCCAAATTATACAAATAACAAGTTTAAAATGTTATAATTTTCAAAAAATCATTGGAGGATATTATGAAAGCTCACGCAATTTTCGATTTCTTACATTTACTAGTCTTAACGCTGAAAAGCTATTATGTATGGGGAATGCCTATCTATGTCTTCATTATTCCTCTTATCTTTGTAGTCGGTTATATTATTATTAATTCTAATAAGAAACAAAAAAATACATCTATTCAAAGTCACTAAACTATTACATTAATAGCCTCCTAAAAATCATATTCCCCTCATTTTCTTCAAATGATATGATGAACAAGGGTATATCCCCACCACTCTTATAGCGGTGGGGATTTTAATGTCAATATGCAACATACTACACAATAGAAGGTGATTTTTATGAGAAAATACGCAGCAATTGCTTTATGTACGTCTGCCATTCTAGCAGGCTGTAATACTAACAATGTAAGTCCAGAACCTAAAAAAGAGAAAACGGCTCAAGGGATTAAGAAACAAGGAGAGACTGTGCAAGAACAAGGTAAAATCTCATATAATTCAGTTACACACGAATCTACAAACACAAGTATTCATATTACAGACATAAAAGATTCTTTAAATGAAGTACAATATAAAATTTGGCGCACAGCTGATGGCAAGGAAAGTGCTAAATCTTTTTCTTCTAAAGAAAAAGAGAAACAATTCACACTTCCTTTTGATATAAAGGAATTTGAAGGAAAACGCGGTGAGTTCCAAATTGAAGCAACAGGAATGAAAGAAGATGGGAAAACAATCCCGCTTACGAAATCTACTATTACTTTCGAACAAAAGGTTCCTGTTCTTATGTATCACGCAATTGATGATTATCATGGTCAAGGCATTAAAGACTTATTCGTATCACCAGCTAACTTTGAAGCACAAATGAAACATTTAAAGGACAATGGTTATACGCTTTTAACGTTTGAACGCTGGGGCGATATAAATAAAGTAAATAAACCGATTTTCGTTACATTTGATGACGGTATGAAAAATAATATGAATGCATTTCGCATTTTACAAAAGCTAAAAGATGATACTTTTAAACCGGCAGCAACAGAATATATGATTGTTGATAACGTTGATGTAGAAGGAGCATTGTCTACTTCTGAAATAAAAGAAATGGTTGATTCCGGCATTTTCTCGGTGCAATCTCATACTGCAACACATGCAGACTTACCGAAAATTACAAACTATGAGGAAGAGTTAAAAGGTTCAAAAGAAAAGCTAGAAAAAATAACAGGTAAGCCTGTTATCGCGATTGCTTATCCATTCGGTCATGTAGATGATAAGGTTGTTGCAGAAACGAAGAAGTATTATCAATTTGCGACGACGACAAAGCCTGGGCAATTCATTACGAAGGGTGAACCTGATGAATTGTTAAAGATGAAGCGCGTTCGTATACACCATACAACGACTGTAGAGCAGTTTGCTTCTTCAATTAAGTAAATATAAGGGCTCAATACATTTTGAGCTCTCTTTTTACTTTATATTTATATATATTTTTAGAATTTTCTTGTATTATATATAGTAAGAAATCTTTCAAATTAAAGGAGATTATACATATGTCATTTGAACAAACGTTAGAGAAATATGCTGCTCTTGCAGTTAATGTTGGTGTTAATATTCAACCTGGACAAACTTTATCAATTAGTGCACCTCTTGAAGCTGTACAATTTGTACGCCTCGTTACAGAAAAAGCATATAAATCTGGTGCAAAACACGTATATGTAGATTGGAATGATGAGACGTTAACACGCTTAAAATTCGATCTAGCTCCTGAAGAAGCTTTCGCTGAATTTCCATCTTGGAAAGCACATGCTCGTGAAGAATTAGCAAAAGAAGGCGCTGCATTTATGTCTATCTATGCAGAAAACCCTGATTTATTAAAAGGTGTAGAACCATCGCGTATCGCAACAGCTCATAAAGTAGCTGGAGAAGCAATGAAAGTATACCGTGATTACGTACAAGCAGATAAAGTAAGCTGGTGTGTCATTTCTGTTCCTACGAAAGAATGGGCTGCGAAAGTATTCCCTGACGTAGCGCCAGAAGAACAAGAAGCCAAGTTATGGGATGCTATTTTCAAAGCTACTCGTGCTGATTTAGAAAATCCTGTAGAAGCATGGAAAGAACATGATGAAACATTACATACAAAAGTGGATTACTTAAACGAAAAGCATTATAAAGCTCTTCACTATACAGGTCCTGGAACAGATTTAACAATCGAACTTCCAGAAAAACATGTATGGGCTGGTGCTGGTAGCTTAAATGAAAAGAACGTACCATTTATGGCTAATATTCCAACTGAAGAAGTATTTACAATGCCACTTAAAACAGGTGTAAACGGCCAAGTTTCTAGTACAAAACCGTTAGTATTTGCAGGTAATATTATCGATAATTTCACGTTAACATTTGAAAACGGACGTATCGTAGACTATAAAGCTGAAGCTGGTGAAGAAGCTTTAAAACATTTAGTAGAAACAGATGAAGGTTCTCACTTCTTAGGGGAAGTAGCTTTAGTACCTCATGACTCACCAATTTCAAACACAAATGTTTTATTCTACAATACACTATTTGACGAAAATGCATCTTGCCACCTTGCGATTGGAAATGCTTACGCATTTAACTTAATTGGCGGAAAAACAATGTCTAAAGAAGAACTTGCTGAAAACGGCGCAAACGCTAGTATTACACACAACGACTTCATGATTGGATCAGCTGAGCTTGATATTGACGGTATTACTGCTGATGGCAGACATGAGCCTATCTTCCGTAAAGGTAACTGGGCGTTTTAAATTTATTACCATAAAGAAACACATTGGATAATCCAATGTGTTTCTTTATTTATTTGGTTTCAATTCAAATTTTATTGTTCTATTTTCATGCGTAAACTCTGGTCTATACGTAGCGATATACGTATTTTCTTTCGCTACGTCAAATAGCATGATATCTTGAATTTTTTCTTCTGGTGCTAACTTTTTACTAATAAAGCTATCAGGGTTATTATATTCTTTAAATCTTGTACCTTTCTTATCGGTAATCTCAAATTCATAAAATGCAAAAGGCATTTCCTTTTCACTATTATTTTCCACTTTGAAAATAATCCCCAAAATCTCCTCTTTCTTTTTATCCTCATCATAATTTGGATATCCTAATTTAACTGAATCGATAGTTACTTGCAAACCATCTACGTCTACCGTCTCCCCTATTTTATACACTTTATCTTGAACATCTTCTTGTTTACTTTCATTACTATCTTTAGTCTCAGTGCAAGCACTTAAACTAAAAGCTATGCCAGAAATCAAAAAAATTCGACTCACCTTTTTTAACATACTATTTCCCCCACATAAGACAATATTTCATATGTATCATAACAAAATGCTTTACGCTTTCTTGTCATATTTTGTCGTATTAATTGCTAACTGCACAAATAGAAAAAAGCTATCTTCTACAAAAGATAGCTTTCATGATGCCGATGAAACCTTAAGCCCAATGACACCCAAAACAATAAAAAGAATACAAAATGCTTGAAATAAACTAATATGCTCTTTAAAAAAGTAAACACTAATGATTGTAATAAGTAATGTTCCAACGCCAGACCAAATAGCATAAGCAATGCTTAAATGAATCTTTTTAACGACGATAGCAAATACGCTAAAACAAATACCATAGAATACGAAAATTAGTACACTCGGAACGAGCTTTGTTAAACCATTTGATAGTTTCATCGCAATTGTTCCAGCTACTTCAAAAATAATTGTAACAAGTAATAATAGCCAATATACCATACTAAAATCTCCTTCTCTGTTACCTTATAGAGATTCTAGTATACTACTTATAGTCCCAATGAAATATATTTAATTTCTAAATATTCCTCGATGCCGAAATGGCCTCCTTCACGACCGATACCACTTTCTTTAAATCCACCAAATGGTGCTTGTGCAACTGATGGAAGACCGTCGTTTAGACCGATAATACCGTACTCTAACGCTTCACTAATTTGGAATGCTTGGCTAATGTCTTTCGTGAAAATATACGCAGCTAAACCGTATGGTGTATTATTTGCACGTTCGATTACTTCATCAACTGTTTTAAATTTCGCAACTGGTGCCACTGGCCCAAATGTTTCTTCATTCATACAAAGCATCGTATCATTTGCCAATCCAATTACAGTCGGTTGAATGAAATGTCCCTCTAACTCTGCGACCTTTTGACCACCATATAAAACTGTTCCACCTTTTTGAATAGCATCTTCAATATGTTCTTGTACTTTTGAAACTGCATTCTCATCAATAAGTGGTCCGACAGTCGTTCCGTCACCGAAACCGTCTCCTACTTTCAACTGCCCTACTGCCTTTTGGAACTTCTCTACAAATACTTCGTATACTTCTTCTTGAACGAATACTCGGTTTGTACATATACACGTTTGTCCTGCGTTACGGAATTTCGAACCAATCACCGCTTCTACCGCTTTATCTAAATCTGCATCATTCATTACGATAAACGGAGCGTGACCACCTAACTCAAGTGAAACTTTTTTCATCGTTTGCGCAGCACTAGCCATTAACTCTTTCCCGATTTCCGTTGACCCTGTAAAGGACACTTTTCGAACACGACTATCTTCCATCCACGTATCGGCAATTGCTTTTGCACTACCTGTTACGATATTGATTACGCCCTTTGGAATATCTGCTTCATGAGCTAATTCAGCTAATTTCAATGCAGTTAATGGCGTTTGACTCGCCGGTTTCACAACGGCTGTACAGCCTGCTGCAAGCGCTGGGGCTACCTTTCTCGTAATCATCGCTGCCGGGAAGTTCCAAGGTGTAATAGCTGCCATAACGCCAACTGGTTGCTTCATAACTAAAATGCGCTTATTCGGATGAGAAGCAGGAATCATTTCACCATATACACGTTTCCCCTCTTCTGCATACCATTCAACAAAACTATTTGCATAATTTACTTCACCAAGCGCTTCTGCAAACGGCTTTCCTTGTTCCTTCGTCATAATCGCTGCGATCTCTTCTTTATTTTTATCAATAAGCATGAACCACTTTTTTAACTTCGTGGCACGATCTGCTGCCGTTAACTTAGACCACGTTTTAAAAGCTTCATGTGCAGCATCAACAGCTTGCTTTGCCTCTGTTACTCCGCCTTTTGGTACAGTTGCAAATATTTCCTTCGTCGCAGGATTATTTACTTCAATTTGTTCTTGTAGTGTAATCCACTCACCATTTATATACATCGCCTTTTTATCTATACTTACGAAAGTCGCCTTTTTATCCAATGTTTTCTTCCTCCTCTATGAACTTCTTAATTTTCCTAGTAGCAGCAGATTGACTAATTTGCAAAAACTCAGCTACTTTATAACTTGATCCATACGTTTTATACGCTTTAAGAATAATATTTCTCTCTACCTCTTCCAGCATTTTATAAAGGCTTTGCCCCGATTGTTCAACTGCAGCCTCTTGCATAGAGAGTGGCAAATCCTCTACCGTTACAACATCATCGACAGTAATAACAATTCTCTCAATTACATTCTCTATTTCTCTATTGTTTCCTTCCCACGAATATCCAACAAACATTTGTAACGTACTCGGCGCTAGTTTCACATCACGTCCGTACTTTTTATTAAATTGCTGCAAGTAATGATAAATAAGCGGCAAAATATCTTCTGTTCTTTCCCTAAGCGGGGGAATTGCAATTGGAATGACATTCAAACGATAGTATAAATCTTTCCGAAATGTTCCTTGTTTCACCATCATACTTAAATCTCTATTTGTTGCCGCCACAATTCGGACATCCACTTTTTTTAATTCTCTTCCGCCTATAGGACGAAATGTTTTTTCTTGCAATACTTGCAAAAGCTTCGCTTGAATTTCAATCGGCATTTCACCGATTTCATCTAAAAAAAGAGTTCCTTTATGCGCGGATTCTAATAGTCCCTTTTTCCCTTCACGATTCGCACCTGTAAAAGATCCACCTGAATATCCAAAAAGCTCTGATTCAATTAAATTAGTTGGCAATGCCGCACAATTAATTTCATAGAAACTTTCATTCTTACGGTGACTCACTTCATGTAAATGGCGTACTAATCGACTTTTCCCAACTCCAGTCTCGCCTAAAACGAGAACAGTACTATCCACTACAGATACTTTTTTGATTGTATCGACTATTTTTTGCATAGCTAGACTTTTAAAAATAAGTCCTTCATGCTCATATGTTTCTCTTAATTCTTTTTTATATGTTTTTAGCTGATTATCCATTTCCTCTACCTTTTGACGTAATTGATAGAGTTCAGTAAGGTCCCGAGAATAACTAATCACTCTTCTTAAATTTCCCTCATCATCAAAAACAGGCCTTGTACGAACGTGTAAATACTCTCCTGATTTTGTAGTTTGAACGAGTTCAATTGGCCTCTTTTTTTCAATCACTTCTAATGTCGCTGATGGATAAAAGATTCCATCCTTTTGTAGTTCTTTTACATGCTTACCAACTAACTCTTCGGCAGCTAGTTGGTAGTGCCTTTCACATGTACTATTTACACGCACAACGATCCCTTGCTCATCTGTAACAAAAATTTCGTCAAACGCATATTCAAATACATCTTTTAAATCCATTAACACTCGTTCCTTTTCTGCAACCATCCTAGCCACCCCTAACTTCAAATCCATCGATCCACTTCACTACCTTTATTATAAAGTGAATTTTCTGCATTTAATATAGAGTCAGCTAGAATGTTTGCTATTTATACTTCAGTTTTTAAACGCGAGCGATGTTTGTTTGTTCATAACAAGCTTGCAACGATTCTTCAATTATTGTTAATCCTTCTTCAAGTTGCTCATCTGTAATAACTAAAGGCATTAACACACGGATAACATTTCCATATGTTCCTGCTGATAATAACAGTAACCCACGCTTATTTGCTTCTGTACATAGATTAGCTGTTAACGCTTTGTCAGGTGCTTTCGTCTTACGATCTTGAACGACCTCAAATGCACACATTGCTCCTAACCCACGCACATCACCGATGCAATGATATTTATTTTTCATCTCTTCGAATCGGTTCATTACGACTTTTCCTAATTCTATCGCTCTATCATTTAATTTCTCATTTTCTATTACATCGAGAACAGCTAATGCAGCCGCACATCCTAATGGACTTCCTGCATACGTTCCACCAAGTTCACCTGGTGCAGACTCATTCATAATTTCTTTACGTCCAATGACACCACTTATCGGTACACCAGCACCTAATGATTTAGACACTGTAATTAAATCTGGAACGACATCATAGTGATCAATTGCAAAATATTTTCCTGTACGACTAAAGCCTGTTTGTATTTCATCCGCTACAAATAAGATGCCGTTCTCTGAACAAATGCGGCGTACTTCTTGAACAAATTTCTTACTTGGGACGATAAATCCACCTTCCCCTTGAACAGGTTCCATTACAACAGCTGCAATTGTTTCTGGTGCTACTTCCGATATGAAGAAGTTCTTAAACTCTTCAATAATAAAATCATCATACTGCTCTTCCGTTAATCCCTCTGGGCGACGGTATTCGTATGGAAATGGTGCTTTATATACTTCTGGAGCAAAGGGACCAAACCCAAATTTATATGGCTTCACTTTACTTGTCATCGTCATTGTCATTAATGTACGCCCGTGGAAACCTTTAGAAAATGCGATAATACCAGGTCTCTTCGTATATTTACGAGCGATCTTCACCGCGTTCTCAACTGCTTCTGCACCACTATTTAAAAAGAGGACTTGCTTATCGAAACTTCCCGGTGCCAATGCCGCAAGCTTTTCCGCTAATTCAATATATGGCTCATACATCATGACATTAAATCCAGTATGAATGTATTGATCGACTTGTTTATGGAGCGCTTCTTTAACCGTTGGATGACAATGCCCTACGTTAATTGTCCCAATTGCTCCTGCAAAATCAATGTACTGATTACCATCAACATCTGTTACAAGAGCACCATTTGCAGATTGTACAAACGTTGGGATGCCGTTACTTACTCCTTTTGGTACTATATTTTGACGGCGTTCTAATAAAGATGCCGCTTTCGGTCCTGGAATTTGTTCATTTACTTTAGCAAATTTTTTTGTGTTCATTGCGTACCCCATCCTTTTCTTTACATTGTTTTCTCTTTTTATTGCAAAATGTATGCCAACTTTCTTTTCTAGCATTTATCCTATATTCTTTGTATCCAGGCATAAAAAATAAGTCTATAAAGACTCATTAAGAGTCTTTATAGACTTATTTCCCTTACATATTAGACTTTTCTTTCTCCCAGAAAAACTCACCCGATTGAGAAATAAACTCTTCAACAGAATCTAACACTAAATCAGCAAGTGGTTCTAATGTTGGACGGTCTCCCGTACCAGATAGCACCCCAATTGCATAGCAATCGCCATTTTGGGCTAAATGTAAATCAGTTGGCGTATCTCCAACAACCGCAACCTCACATGATGCTAAATTAAATTTCTCACAAAACACTTCTATAATCTTTTTATCTGGTTTTTGCGCAGGGAATGTATCCGAGGCTATAATATAATCAAAAAAGTTCTCCAACTTATATTGTTTTAAAAATAATTCTGTTGGTGCGAAATCATCCGCCGTGACAACCCCTAATATAAATCCTTTATCTTTTAATGCCTGTAACACTTTCGGTAAATCTGCTGTCATTTTCATATGCGAACGATGCTCATACATAAGGGAAAATAACTTCTCACTTACCCACTGATGCATCTCTTCTTCTCTAGCAGACTCAATATAATTACAAAGCCCCTTCGCTACATCAAGGCTTGTTCCAGCAGCTATTGCACTCCTTGGATTAACAAATGCTCCCTCTACACCAATCTCTTCTAATAAGGTCTGCCGCATTGTACTTGGTAAATGATATAAACTTATACATTCAGCTACAAGTTCTTCAGCTACTTTTATCCATATTGAATGAAAATCCATTAATGTCCCATCTTTATCAAATAATATCGCTTTTACCTTCTCCATAGCACCGATACGATAAACTTAACTAAATCTATACAATTCAATCAAATTCACACAAGTTAGTGCTTCATCGTGTTCTCGCAGCCCCAAAGGGACGAGGGGTATAACACTCCACACGAGGCAGTATCGTTACCTCCTATTATCAAGCTTTTATTTTACCCATCTTGATAAATTTATCGAAGCATTTAAATCTCTATCGTGATGGCTATTACATGAAGCACAACGCCACTCACGTATTTTTAAACTCCACTGTCCTTCTGGTTGAACTGAATGGTCGTATTTCATGCCGCAACATGAACAAATCTTGCTTGAGGCGAACCATTTATCAGCTTTTACATACGCAATGCCATACTTCTCGCACTTGTATGACAAACATTGAAAGAAGAAGTTTAATTTTTGAAATGAAAATGCTTTCGATAGTTTTTTGTTTTTTAACAGGTTTGAAATAGATAAGTCTTCCACAACAATTCTCATTGGTTTGGTTTTCACCAATTTAGCTGTTGCTTGATGGATATGGTTATTTCGGATATTCGTAATTTTCCTAGATAACCGCAGGTGCTCAGCTTTCGCTTTTTCATATCCGGCAGATTGAATTTTTACACCTTTTTTAAATCTCCTAGACATATCTCTTTGTGCTGACTTTTTCCTTTTCAAAAGTTTTTTAACCTTAGCATCTTTGTTTATATTTCGTTCTTTCGTACCATTAGAAGCTACAAACAGCTCTTTTAAACCAACATCCACACCAATCGACTCATTGGTTAGTTCTTGTGATTCAAAGTCTTCTTGGAACCCTACACTAATCCACCAGTGACGACCATCAAAGGTAACTCTTGGATTGGATGGCTTTTTGTTTCTTGGTAGTTGTTGGCTTGTTTTCACTTCTCCAATAGACTGAATATCAACTACTTTCTTTCCTATAATCAGTCTTTCATAATTGGCATAAAACCCTTGAATTAAATCTTTTTTGGATTTATAAGAAGTGTGATAACCATTTTTGTACTTTTTGAACGAATGTTTTCGCGCCTTGTCAAAATCTTTTGAAGCCTGTTTAGGAACTTGTGCGTTGATGTCATGTAACCACTCATATCTCTTTCGCTTCTTGATCTTTGTAAATCGTTTCTGTAAAGCTAACTGTGAAACAGATTTTCCAAATAGCTTATAATATCTATCACTTATTCTTTTACAATAGTTATAAGCAAATCTTGCAGCACCAGCATGGTTTCTAAGCACTTTTTCTTGTTCAGGCGTTGGAATCAGTCTAACTTTCTTCGCCAATATCATCAGAATGTAACTCCTTTAATGAAAGATTTGTTCTTCTGAATCGTAGCGTGTTCCACCAGCATTCTCCTGAGACCACTCGGATGCAAACCTGTTAATTCCGATACTTGACTAACTCGTGAAAATTTCATTATTATTCTCACCTCATCGAACCAAACATAGCACGTACGTTCGATAAAATCAATAAAGTTTGATAGATTCAATAAAATTTATCTTGTTCAACTAAGGGCGCAATTCCTTAGCCAGTTCTCTTATGAACTTCTCATGTTTTCACATGAGCGCAGACTATATGTTTATCTCTTTAGAGATAGAGGATTTTTCCACCACCATAGGCTTGTGATGTACTCTCGTCAGTTATACGAGATAGTCGTTGAACGTTCATCCTATCACTTTTGACTTAGATGATTCGAGGCGGAAGACCCATTGTTCTAGTGTTTAGGATTTAACCTTGCACCATCTGATTGATTTTTTCTGCTTTCGCAACATTCACGCTCGCTATTTCTAGCCACGTTGTAGTTCAATCAGCTTTAGGGATTGCCCGCAGTTAACCCTCACTACTAGCCAATCACTTGACTAGCAGGGCTTACTGATATATTTAATTAACATTGGTTATAATCGGTTAAATAAATCGTAACAGTTAGTTACCCTACCTCTCATTTCTTATCTCTTCCAGTGTATCAATAAAGTATGGATGTAAAATAAAAGAATTGTAAAAATACCATAAAAATCAAACTAACTCCCAATTTACAATTCATTTTAACAAAGTAAAAAAGGATGCCTTTACAGGGCATCCTCTTGATGTTCAGGAACAAATAGTTCTAAACAATGATATATATTTTCGAATTCCATCGGTGCATCTCCACCATACTCACCATCTAAATTAATCATTAGTTTATCTGGTGAATGTACTTTAATTCGGTTCGCTTGTGTATATAACACTTTTGGATTATTAATATGTTCACCACGTTGTGCTTGTGTTGCTGCTTTAATTAAATCAGCGATAGAACCTTTTTTCAGTACTAATAGGTCAAATAACCCATCGTTAATAGATGCATACGGTGCTACCTTTTCAAATCCACCTACTGAACGAGTATTCGTAATTAAAAACATCGTAATTTCTTCTTGTAGTAACTTTCCATCATACTCAATTTCAACATATGTCGGATGCAATGATGGTAACATCTCGATACCTTTTAGGTAATAAGCAAGTTGTCCTAATACTGTCTTTAACTTACTCGGTACTTCGTATGTTAATTCTGTAATACGACCGCCACCAGCGATGTTAATAAAATATGTATCGTTCGCTCTACCGAGGTCTAATGGCACTGTTTTTCCTTCGCAAATAATATCTGCTGCCTCTTCAATAGAACGAGGTACACCAATTGCACGTGCAAAGTCATTTGTCGTTCCAACTGGAATAATTCCAAATTTCGGACGGAATTCATGCCCAACTAAACCGTTTACTACTTCATTTAATGTACCGTCGCCACCAGCCGCAATAACAACATCAAACTTACGATCCGCAGCTTGCCTCGCCGCCACAGTAGCGTCTCCAGGACCCGTTGTCGCATGACAAGATGTCTCATAGCCAGCTTGTTCTAATTTTTGTAATACTTCTGGTAAGCTCTTCTTAAATAGCTCACGCCCAGAAGTAGGATTATAAATAATTCTTGCTCGCTTCATCATTTATTAGCACAGGAAATTTCTTTATGTATCGAAAAAGAACATACTGAACTTCTATTCAGTATTCCCATGCCTACCTCCTCTCATCTTGCTATCCTTCTTTTATCCCGCTCAAACAGGCAGTAAGAACCCGATTCGTGTAGTCCATCAAAAGTAAATATTCATTTCAATGGTTTTTTTATTTGACTCCAAAATTTATCCCGCTATTTGCGGGCAGTAAATGCCCGATTGGTGAGGGCTAATAATCAATGGTGGATGAACCTCCTACTGATTAAAGTTTCACTTTATTTCTATCCATTCTTCCATAAAAATTTACATATAACGAATAATAACTATCTATTATTTCATGAGATGAAAAAAACCTCTATGTTTAGATTTATCATTATTCCCACCTTTTTGCAACTATCATACCATAGTTGCTATACAAACATTTTTCCACTTTTGACAGTTAATCAAACGTTTGTTTAAACGATTTTGTCTCATTTAAACAAACGTTTGATTAACCTAGAAAAACACCCATGTACGGGTGTTTTTCTGCTTAATCTTTAAAAGTCACTACTATTATCGCTTATTAATCTCTTCAAGTAAGATTTTGTTAACAAGTGGTGGATTTGCTTGTCCTTTTGTAGCTTTCATAATTTGACCAACTAAGAAGCCAATTGCACGGTCTTTACCGTTTTTAAAGTCTTCGATAGATTGCTCATTATTATCAAGAATTTCTGTTACAACTTTACGAAGTGTACCCTCATCAGAAATTTGAACAAGACCTTTCGCTTTAACGATTTCTTCTGGGTCTCCACCTTTTTCAATTAATTCATTAAATACTTTCTTCGCGATTTTAGAAGAAATTGTACCTTTTTCAATTAATTGAACCATTTTAGATAAACCAGCAGGCGTTAATGCAACGTCTTTTAATTCTTTTTGTTGTTTGTTTAAGTATGCAAGTACTTCACCCATTAACCAGTTCGATGTTAATTTCGCATCAGCACCGTCTGCAACAGTTGCTTCAAAGAAATCAGACATTTCTTTCGTTAATGTTAACACGTGTGCATCATAAGCTGGTAAGCCTAGTTCTGCAACGTAGCGAGCTTTACGTGCATCTGGAAGTTCTGGAATAGAAGCTCGAACTGCTTCTTTCCACTCATCATCGATGTAAAGTTCAACTAAGTCTGGCTCCGGGAAGTAACGGTAATCGTCAGATCCTTCTTTCACACGCATTAAGATTGTTTTCTTCGTTGCTTCATCATAACGACGTGTTTCTTGTTGGATGATGCCACCAGATAACAGTTCTTTTTCTTGGCGCACTTGCTCATGCTCAAGACCTTTTTGTACGTAAGTGAATGAGTTTAAGTTTTTCAGTTCCGCTTTTGTACCGAACTTCTCTTGTCCAACTGGACGAAGAGAAATGTTCGCATCACAACGTAAGGAACCTTCTTCCATCTTACAATCAGATACACCAGTGTATTGAATGATTGATTTTAACTTCTCTAAGTATGCATATGCTTCTTCTGGCGTACGCATATCTGGCTCAGATACGATCTCGATTAAAGGCATACCTTGACGGTTGTAGTCTACTAATGAACCATCAGCTGTATGCGTTGATTTACCAGCATCTTCTTCTAAATGAAGACGTGTAATACCGATACGTTTCTTTTTACCGTCTACTTCGATTTCAATCCAACCATTTTCACCAATTGGCTTATCAAATTGAGAGATTTGGTAAGCTTTCGGGTTATCTGGATAGAAATAGTTTTTACGGTCAAACTTCGTTTCCGTTGCGATTTCACAGTTTAATGCCATTGCAGCTTTCATTGCAAAGTTAACTGCTTCTTTATTTAAAGTAGGAAGTACCCCTGGGTATCCTAAGTCAATTACACTTGTTTGTGTATTTGGCTCCGCTCCGAATTCTGTTGGACTCGCAGAGAAAATTTTCGAATTTGTTTTTAACTCAACGTGAACCTCTAAACCAATAATTGTTTCTAAATTCATCTATGCTCGCCTCCTTACAGACTTGCTTTTTTTGTATGATAGTCTGTTGCTTGCTCAAACGCATGTGCAACGCGGTAAATTGTCGCTTCATCGAAGTGTTTACCAATGATTTGTAGACCAAGTGGCATGTTGTTAGCACCGAATCCACATGGAACAGAAATCGCTGGAACACCCGCTAAGTTTACTGGGATTGTTAAAATGTCATTTGCATACATTGTCATTGGATCATCAACTTTTTCGCCCACTTTAAATGCCGGAGTTGGCGTTGTTGGTCCAATAATAACATCATAGTTAGCAAATACATTTTCAAAGTCGTTTTTAATTAATGTACGTACTTGTTGTGCTTTCTTGTAATATGCATCATAGTAACCAGAGCTAAGCGCAAATGTACCAAGCATAATACGACGTTTAACTTCATCACCGAAACCTTCACTACGTGTGTTTTTGTAAAGATCTAATAAGTTATTTACATTATCAGAACGAACACCGTAACGCACGCCATCAAAGCGTGAAAGGTTCGCAGATGCTTCAGAAGAAGATAGTAAGTAATACGTTGCTAGAGCGTATTTAGAGTGTGGAAGCGATACTTCCTCCCAAGTTGCGCCCATACCTTCTAATACTTTTAAAGCAGCTAGTACTGACTCACGAGCTTCTTCGCCAACACCTTCTCCTAAGTATTCTTTCGGTACAGCAATGCGTAAACCTTTAACATCGCCTGTTAAACCAGCTAAATAGTTTCCAACTTCAACGTTTGCAGAAGTTGCATCCATGCGGTCAATACCTGAAATAGCTTGTAATAAGTATGCATTGTCTTCTACTGTACGTGTAATCGGTCCGATTTGGTCAAGTGAAGATGCGAATGCTACTAATCCGTAACGAGATACGCGTCCATAAGTTGGTTTTAAACCTACAACACCGCAATATGCAGCTGGCTGACGGATAGAACCACCCGTATCAGAACCTAGAGAGAATAGTACTTCTCCTGCTGCTACAGCTGCTGCAGAACCACCACTAGATCCGCCCGGAACATAATCTAAGTTCCATGGGTTTTTCGTAGCGTAGAATCCTGAGTTTTCATTTGAAGAACCCATTGCGAACTCGTCCATGTTTAATTTACCGATTGTAATCGTGTCAGCAGCTTTTAGCTTTTGCACAACTGTCGCATCATAAATTGGATCGAAGTTTGCTAACATTTTGCTCGCACAAGTTGTACGAAGACCGTTAGTTACAATGTTATCTTTTACACCAATTGGCATACCGAATAATAAACCATTATCTTCAGCGCCGATTTTTGCATCTAATTCTTTCGCTTTTGCGCGTGCATTTTCTTCATCTAATGTAAGAAAAGCTTTTACGTTATCTTCAACATCCGCAATACGTTTGTAAGATTCTTCTACTAAATCCGTAACGGAAATTTCTTTGTTGTTTAACTTCTTATGTAACTCTGATACTGAATGATCAAATAATGACATCGAAATTCCCCTCCTCTATTCTAATACTGCTGGAACACGGATTTGATTATCTTTGTGATCCGGTGCATTTTTTAATACTTCCTCAACTGGTAAACCTTTTTCTGGTACATCTTCACGCATAACATTTTTCATAGTTAATACATGAGTTGTTGGTTTTACATCTGTTGTATCTAATTCATTTAACTGTTCTGCAAATGTAACAATTGCATCTAGTTGTTTTTGAAATTTTTCTGCTTCTTGATCAGTAATTGCAAGACGTGCTAAATGTGCTACGTGCTTTACATTCTCAACGGAAATTCTTGACACGGCTAGGCCACCTCCATAATATATCGTTCAATCTACAATACTATTGATGATACCAAATTTTCAGTACTTCAAGCAAGTCAACACAGAGTACTTACGCCATTTTTACATAAAAAAAGAAAGGCAAATGCCTTTCTTTACAATTTACTCTTTATCTAACGTTTTATTTTTCGGAAATCTCTCGTTATCTTCTTCATTATCACGAATTGTTTTTTGTAATACAAAACAAGACATCGTTAAAAATAATGTTCCAATTAAATAGTATCCTTTTACACTAAGCGTTTCATCTAACGTATAAATCCCAATTAGCATACCTGAAAGCGCACAAACAAATGAAGTCCATGCTAAAAACGTGAACGCTTGCGTATTACGTCTTCTCATCGTTCTCCCCCTCGTTAGCTGTATACCCATTATAGATAAGTATATTTACCATGATGGATTTTTATGTAAATTCTATTTTTATATTTATAAATCTACCATAAAAGAATACTATTTTAAAGAAAGTTTTCTGCCTAATCTGAAAAAACAATTAAAATCATTGACAATTATTTCTATTCTACATAAAATAAAAATAAATATTACGAACCTCGAAATATACGGGAGTGGAATTAATTGTTGCAATATGAACATTTTTTAGACTTACTGCTAGATAACGCCAAGAAACTTTTCTATCCTGAAGAATGGGTAAGCCTAGATTTAACACTTTCTAAAACAGAAGTATTTTGTTTACTTTGGATGGAACGAAATACAGATATTACAATGACGAAAATTGCTGATCTTCTTGATATACCGATGAGTACAACAACGGGCGTTGTAAATCGCCTTGTAAAAAAGGGATATATTGAACGCTACCGTGATGAAAATGACCGACGTATTGTATTAATTCGGTTAACAGAAAACGGCGTAATGCTCGTTCAAGAAGTAAAACAAAATGCGGCCCATTACTTTAGCTTAGTAACAGAAGCATTATCAGAAGAAGAAAAAGCATTCTTACTACAAATCTTCCAAAAAATCATGAATCACATCGCTACGTCACAGCAAAAAACAGAAGAAAAGATTTCTACACCTAAAATGAAAAACATTCCGATTGAATAAAACCCTGTCTGGGTTTTTATTCAACTATTTACTTCGACACTCGTAATATTCGACATTCGAAACAAAGGGGATATGAATGATGAGAATTATCTTGTATACAGGTAAAGGCGGCGTAGGAAAAACTAGCATTTCAGCAGCAACAGCAATTCAAAGTGCGAAACAAGGATTAAAAACATTAGTAATGAGCACAGATCCTGCTCATAGTTTAGGAGATTCATTTGGTATAAAGCTATCTTCTGAACCACTAGAAATTCGTGAAAATTTGTGGGCACAAGAAATTAATACGATTTATGAAATGGAAAAAGGCTGGGGAAAATTACAGAAATATATTACACTACTCTTCACTTCCAAAGCAGCTGATGATATTACAACAGAAGAATTAACGATGTTTCCCGGTATGGAAGATTTAATTAGCCTACTTCGCGTACTCGATTATTATAAACAAAACACATATGATGTTATCATTATTGATTGTGCCCCTACAGGAGAAACATTAGCAATGCTAAGCTTTCCAGACATGCTCGGCTGGTGGATGGAAAAATTATTTCCTATTAAAAGAAAAGTTTTAAAAGTCGTTCGTCCTGTAGCTCAACCACTCCTTGGTGTCCCTCTTCCAACCGACGATATTATGGACGAATTAACAAGTACACTTGAACAGCTCGGAGAAATGAGAGATATTTTATCAAATCGAGAAGTAACAAGTATCCGCATCGTTGTAAATCCTGAAAAAATGGTCATTAAAGAAGCCCAGCGCAGCTTTACTTATTTGAATTTATACGATTATAACGTAGATGCCATTATGATTAACCGCGTCATCCCTAACACTGTCACCGATCCTTATTTTCAGGCATGGAAAGATACACAGAAGAAATATAAAACATTAATTCAAGATAGTTTTCAACCCCTTCCTATTTACGAAGCTCCAATGTTTGAACAAGAAGTTGTTGGCTTGTCTATGTTAGAACGTGTAGGAGATTCTTTATTTAAAACTGATCATTCCCCTACAGAAGTAAAATTTAACGGGCGCACTCAATATGTAAAAAAGGATGGCGATGAGTATGTTTTCGTTCTGTCCATTCCCTTCTCAAACAAAAGTGAACTTTCCTTAAATCAAAAAGGTGATGAACTTATTATTCGAGCGGGTTCTGTTAAACGGAACATCACGTTACCAAAAACATTAACACACCTTTCTATTCAAGGAGCAAAATTTGAAGAAGATGTACTAAATATTCGGTTTGGAGGTGTAGTACATGCATGAGGAATTACTACGAAGGGTAATTCGTACAAAAATAAAAGTCGGGATGCATATATTAGAAGAGCTACCTAATCCAATCCAACAATCAGCTAAGCAAATATTAAATATTTTACAAGAGGAACTAGCTGCTTATCTGAAAGAACGAGAGCATCATGAAGTTAATTTAAAAAATATCATAATTGAATAACCATCTCTGTATAGAGGGCCTTTTTTTAGGCTTTCTATACTTTATTGGAGTGATGTAAATTGATGAAAAAACATTCCACTACTATATTCTGGATCATTCCCTTATTATTTTTCATTCATAACCTTGAAGAAGCTTTCCAAATGCCACAATACCTTGCTAATCAATTTTCAATCCGTCTTATAACTAGCCAACAATTTTTCATCGCCATTTCCGTATTAACAATCTTTGTATTACTTATCGTCTTTCTATATCAACTTAACTTCTTGTCTTCTATATGCTGGATTATTTTTATACAAGGGGCCATCTTCTTCAACTCTGTTCAACATATTATTTTGTTTTTCATTTATCGCTCTTATAACCCCGGCGTAATATCAGCATTTTTCATTACTCTCTTTTCTATTTTCTTTTTTTTATCAAAAAAACACTTAATTCATCCAAAGCAATTCGTAATTACACTCCTTTTCAGCTTATTTTCTTATCCCATTATAATTTGGATCACCTTACTGTTCGCTAGCTATTTTCATTCATAAAAAAAGACCAGGAAAACTCCTGGTCCATTACTCTACTTAACAAACATTGGATTCTACGTTATACAAAATTGGAAGGTACAGAATTAGGGTTTGTTTGTTAAGTTTATATGTTGAACGAACTAACAGCAGAGGGGTTCCTTCTGTTAGTCCATTAAACCCAATGATTATTTTACGATTTTTTCAAGCTCATCAAGTGAAAGATTTACTGAAATGGAACCATCATTTGTTTCTTTCTTAATTGCATCTGTTACTTCTTTTGAATGATATAGTTCAATTACTTTTTTTAATGTTGGATCATCTTTATCTTTCGTACGAGCTGCAAAAATATTAATATATGGCTTCGCATTTTCATTGTTTGGATCTTCTAAGAAAATAGGATCCTTCGCTGGATCTAATCCAGCTTGACCAGCAACACCGTTATTAATAACTGATGCTGCAACATCTTTTAACACACGAGGTGTTTGCTGTGCGATAACCGGTGTAATTTTTAATTTCTTCGGATTTTCAGCAATACCACTTGGATCTCCAAATAGACCAAAGTCTTTTTTAAGCTTTAATAATCCAGCTGCATCAAGAAGTTTTAATGCACGTGCTTGGTTCGTTGGATCGTTTGGAATTGCAATTTCTGAACCATCTGGGATTTCATTTGCTTTCTTATATTTTTCAGAGTATAAACCCATTGGCGCAATTTGCGTTGTACCAACAGCTGTAATATCTAACTTATGCTCTTTTTTAAATTGCTCTAAGAAAGCAATATGCTGGAATGAGTTTAATTCAATATCTCCATCAGCTAACGCTTTATTTGGCGTTGTGTAATCAGAGAACTCCACCAGTTTAATCTTAATCCCTTCTTTTTCAGCTTTTTTCTTCAAAATTTCCCAAGCGTCTCCATCCGTTCCAGTTACACCGACGCGAACTACTTTTTCTTTCGCTCCTGCACCCGTGTCTCCACTTGAGCAGCCGCTTAATGCTGAGACTCCTACAATCGCTGATAATGCAAATGCTAAAATTTTCTTCATTTTCTTTTCCTCTCTTCCTTTTTATGATCTGCGTAACAAGACTTTCGCAAAGTAGTTTCCTAAATTTTGAGCTATCTGTACGAGAATGATAAGTAACACGACCGTTACGAACATAACTGATGTATCAAAACGTTGATAACCATATGTCATTGCCAAGTCACCAAGACCGCCACCACCGACAAGCCCAGCAACTGCAGAAAATTCAATTAAACCAACTGTCATAAATGTGACACCTAAGATTAATGGTGCTAACGCTTCTGGTACAAGGATTTCAAAAACAATTCTAATTGGCGAGGCGCCCATTGCTTGCGCTGCTTCAATTACTCCTTTCGGAACGGAAACAAGGTTTGTTTCAACCATTCTAGCAATACCAATTGATGCGACTAACGTCATCGGGAAAATTGCCGCTGCTGTTCCAATCGTCGTTCCGATAACACTTCTTGTTAGTGGACTTAAGGCTACTAAAAAGATAATGAATGGTACCGGGCGAATTGTATTAATTATGATGTTAAGAATAGAAAAGACCCATTTATTTTCTAAAAAGTTTCCTTTTCTCGTTACATATAAAAGTAAACCTAGAGGTATACCCAGAATTGTGGCGAATATAAGGGTTACAATTACCATTAAGAGGGTATCCCCCGTCGCATCTAGTATGCGCGGCCAAAATATACTCCAATCAACTCGCATGAGCTTCTACCTCCTTCAGCTGCACTTGCAGTCTTAGATGTTGTAATGCTTTTTGAATTTCCCTCTGCTCACCTTGCAACTCTACAAGAAGATTTCCAAATAGCACATTTTGAAGTTCAATAATATTTCCGTACAGTACATTTACATCGACGTTATAGTTTTTTGCGATATATGATAGTACCGGCTGTCCTGTCTCCTCACCAGTAAATGTTAGACGATAAATTTGACCACCATTTTGAATTTTCGCTAGAACACTTTCCGGTAAATGATCATTAATGACAGAACGTACAAAGTTTTGAGTCGTCTTTGTTTTTGGTTGCGTGAAAACATCAAACAGTTTTCCTTCTTCAATAACTTCCCCCTTCTCCATTACAGCTACACGGTGACAAATTTCTTTCACAACATGCATTTCATGTGTAATAAGAAGAATTGTTAAATTGTATTCTCGATTTACTTTCTTTAATAAGTTTAGAATTTCTGTCGTCGTTTCTGGATCTAAAGCTGATGTTGCCTCATCACATATAAGAATATCTGGCGATGTCGCAAGTGCTCTAGCAATGCCCACACGCTGCTTTTGCCCACCTGATAGCTGCTCTGGATAATAGTTTGCTTTATCTTCTAACCCTACAAACTTCAGCAGTTCATTTACTCTTTCTTTTATCTCATTCTTTGGTACTTTCGCTAACTTTAATGGATAAGCAATATTTCCAAATACTGTTCTTGAATTAAATAAATTAAAACTTTGAAAAATCATTCCAATTCTTTGTCTCAGTTTACGTAATTCTTTCGTCGATAATGATGTAATGTCTTTATCATCTATTGAAATCGTTCCTGCCGTCGGTCTCTCTAACATATTTACTAAGCGTAATAACGTACTCTTTCCAGCGCCACTAAAACCGATAATGCCAAAAATTTCGCCTTTCTCAACTGATAATGTTACATCCTCCACCGCATGAACAGATTGCCCAGCTGATTCATACACTTTACTTACGTTGTTAAAAGAAATCATTTTTTCCCCTCCTATATGCTGTAAAAACTTGAAGTAGAGCTTTCGAGGTAAAATAAAAAGTGCTCTCCTTCTTATCAACCATAAAGATAAGAAGGAGAGCACTTATATGTACTCATTCACATCTTCTCATCTTCCAAGCCTTTATATGGCTTGCTGGAGTTAGCACGGTATTAAAAAACCCGTTGCTGAGGTATCGTAGGGCCAGTCCCTCCACCTCTCTGGATAAGAATGTATCGATTTAATTGTCATTTTATTAATTCTCATTATAGAACTCAGAATAATAAGAGTCAATACATTTTTTAGAAAAATATTAATTATTCCTTTATTAAAATTTTCAGATGAAAATTCATGAGAAAATAGTAACTTTCAAGGTTATTTAAAATTCTTCTTCCTCATATTTTTAAACAGGAGAATCCTCTCCACGAATTGAATAAATTTATTTGAATATGAAACTCGGAGGCAGATAAATATATGAAAACAGCTCTTTTACTCGTCGATATTCAAAACGATTATTTTCCAAATGGAAAGATGGAATTGCGTAATCCAGTAGAAGCAAGCGAATATGCTAATCAGTTATTACAATACTTTAGAACAAACAGCGAACCTATTTTTCATATCCAACACGTAGCTATAAAAGAGGACGCTACTTTTTTCCTACCTAATACAGAAGGTGTACATATTCACGAAAGCGTACGTCCACTTAGAGAAGAAACAGTTATAGTCAAACATTATCCAAATAGCTTCCGAGAAACTAATCTTCTAGAGCAATTACAGCGTTTAGACATTGAACATGTCGTCGTATGCGGGATGATGACTCATATGTGTATTGATGCTACAGTAAGGGCTGCATTCGATTTTGGCTTTCAATGTACCGTTATACATGATGCTTGTGCTACAAAAGACCTTTCTTTTAAGAACGCTACTATACCAGCTGTTTATATTCATAATACAATTTTAGCTAGTTTAAATGGTGTATATGCAAATGTAATAAGCACAAAAGAATTTTTAGCTACATAAAAAAACACTCCTTTCAGTGAGCAAAACCGAAAGGAGTGTTCCTTGTCGAACCATAGATTTTCTTTCAAATTGTATTATACAGGAAATTCTCAAAATGAATACTAAAAAATATGACTAATAATTCAACTTTTCTCATCATTTTATTTCTGTTCACATGTTTATCCCGCTATTAATAGGTTTTAGCTCATTCCCTTCGAACGATGGTAATATATAGGATTTTAATTTTAAAAGGAGCTCTTCACATTCTGTGAAGAGCTCCTCTACTATATCTTATAAAGTTTCAGAAGTAGTTTTTGCTTGCATGTGAAGCGCTAAATAATCAGGTCCACCAGCTTTAGAGTCTGTACCAGACATGTTAAACCCACCGAATGGCTGGTAACCTACGATTGCACCAGTACATCCACGGTTGAAGTATAAGTTACCAACGTGGAAGTCTTCGCGTGCTTTTTCAATATGGTCACGGTTGTTAGTAATAACAGCACCTGTTAAACCGTATTCCGTATTGTTTGCAATTGCAAGTGCATGATCGAAGTCTTTCGCTTTACAGAATGCTACTACTGGTCCGAAGATTTCTTCTTTCATTAAGCGAGCATCTTCTGCAACGTCAGCAACGATTGTTGGTTGGATGAACCAGCCTTTAGAATCGTCTCCTTCGCCACCTGCTAAGATTCTACCTTCTTCTTTACCAATTGCAACATAGCTCATTACTTTATCAAATGCAGCTTGGTCATTAACAGGACCCATGTTTGTACCTAATACTGCTGGGTTAGCAACTGTTAATTCTTTTGTTAATTCAACAGCACGATTTAATACGTGATCGTATACATCTTCATGGATTACTGCACGAGAACATGCAGAACATTTTTGTCCTGAGAATCCGAATGCTGATGCAACGATAGACTTAGCTGCTAATTCAAGATCTGCTTCTTTATCAACAACGATTGTGTCTTTACCGCCCATTTCAGCGATAACGCGTTTTAACCAAATTTGTCCTGGGTTTACTTTCGCTGCACGCTCATAGATGCGGATACCTACATCACGAGATCCCGTGAAGCTTACGAAACGTGTACGAGGATGATCTACTAAGTAGTCACCAACTTCAGAACCGTTACCTGGAACGAAGTTTACTACGCCAGCTGGTAAGCCAGCTTCTTCTAATACTTCCATAAATTTCGCTGCTACTACAGGAGTTGTACTAGCTGGTTTTAGTAATACTGTGTTACCAGAAACTAAAGCAGCTGTTGTCATACCTGCCATAATTGCGAATGGGAAGTTCCAAGGAGAAATGATAACACCTACTCCTAATGGAATGTAAGAGAAACGATTATATTCAATTGGACGGCTTTCTACTGGAATACCGTCTTTTAATTTTAACATTTGACGACCATAATATTCCATAAAGTCGATTGCTTCTGCTGTATCAGCATCTGCCTCATTCCATGGCTTACCTGCTTCTTTTACAAGAATAGCAGAGAATTCATGTTTTCTGCGACGAACGATTGCTGCAGCACGGAATAAAATGTCTGCACGCATTTCTGGCTTTGATTTTCTCCAAGTTTGGAATGTTTCATCCGCTACTTGCATTGCTTTTTCAGCTAACTCACGGCTTGCTTTTGAAACACGACCAACAAGTTCCTCTTTATTTGCAGGGTTTACAGAAACAATTTTGTCTTCTGTAGTGATTTTTTCTCCCCCGATAATTAATGGATAGTCTTGTCCAAGATAAGATTCTACTTTCTTTAAACCTTCTTCAAACGCTAATTTGTTAGCCTCCACTGAAAAATCTGTAAATGGCTCATGTTTGTATGCTACTACCATTTTTTTAGCCTCCCCTTAGAAAAACGTTTACATTTTACAACATTATTCTACACGATAATTTAGATTTATTCAAATATTCCTAGACTTATATTTTAAAAATTAATAAATTTTTAAAATATAATAAAAAAAGAGATTCATACATGCGTATGAATCTACAAAATATGAGTATATTCCAAAACATTTTTCCCGATCAATAATATAGTAACTAATAAAAATAAAGTCCTTACATATCCAACACCTTTTTGAACCGCAAACTTCGATCCAAAATAAGCACCTAAGATCATTGATAATCCCATGATAATACCGTATTCAAAATGAATTATGTCTAAGAATAAAAAAGTAATTAAAGATACAATATTACTAACAAAGTTCAAAAGTTTTCCAGATGCTGCCGCTTGAATAAAATCCAAGCCAATTAATAAAAATGCAAAAATTAAAAACGACCCTGTCCCTGGTCCAAAAAACCCATCATAAAATCCTATCATTAAAATAGCAAAGAAAAATATTAATGTTTTTCTTTGCGTCATCTTCTTATAGGTAGACACACTTCCCCAATTCTTTTTTGCAATAATATAAATAGCAATAAATACCAACATCACAAGTACTAATGGGCGTAAAATATCCGATGGAATAAATTTTACTACTAAAGCACCTGCAACAGCTCCAACAATAGTTAACGGGATTAACTTTCCTACAATTTTAAAATCAACTTTTCCTGATCGAATGAAATACATCGCACTCGTAAACGTCCCCATTGTTGCCGCTAATTTATTCGTTGCAATTGCCGAAGCTGGCGATAGGCCAACAAACATAAGTGCAGGAAGTGAAATTAACCCTCCTCCTCCAACAACGGAATCAATAAAAGCTGCTAAAAAACCGAATGCAATTAATAAAATAATGACTTGAAAACTTAATTCTTCCATGAGCTTTACCCCTCACCCCTATTTTTTACAACATTTTAAATTATAACAAAATTACATAAGAAAAAAAGCTGTTCCATAGAGGAACAGCCTTCATATTTAATCTAAAATTTTCACAAGTGGTTCATCTTGTTTTGCTTCACGTATAATAATAGCTTCTGGGCGTTCTACAGATTTAATCGTTACTTGTACTTTCATATAATTCGGGAAGTATTCCATAACAAGCCCTGCCACATATTGTGTAAAACCAACTATTTCAGCTTTTCCATTAAACTGGACAGGAATATCAAGCTTCATTTCTCTTAATTCATCATCTCTATACATACCAGTACCAATAACAGCTGTATAGTCGCCTTGGAAATAATCGCTTAGTTTTGCCTTAAAGTTGGATACTCTTGCAAGATCTTCACGTTTATTATCTGTTTTCGCTTGCTCTGATGGGAACAAATAATATTTTTCATTAATTTGTTTCCAATCTTCAACCGTTTCACTACCTTTTTCGACATTTGCATAAGAAACAAAATTACCTGGC
This sequence comes from Bacillus cereus group sp. MYBK15-3, assembly GCF_051916765.1. Lineage (NCBI taxonomy): Bacteria > Bacillati > Bacillota > Bacilli > Caryophanales > Bacillaceae > Bacillus > Bacillus cereus group sp. MYBK15-3. Next base: position 21,904 of record NZ_JBQAHG010000007.1, on the reverse strand, counting down.
ACGAGCGAAGACTTTGGAGCTTGGCGATAAATCGCAAATGTTATCGGAATATTTTTTGTTTCAGGTTCTTTTTGATGTATGACTTTCAAAATTTCTTGCGCCATTTTTTTCCCTTCAGCTAACATCTTTTCATCTGGGATTGCAGTTTCACGTGGGTAACCATGCTCTTCGTTAAAATATTGAACAGAATTCATCGCTAATCCAACTACCATACCAACACGTTCCTCGCCGTTATCGCCTTTTTTCACATAATAATCATGCTCTAAAATATTTGAAATATATATTGGATTTTTTTTATTTTTCACTTCTAGTGATTCGGATCCTGTTCCTAATGCAGGATTTAATCCTATATTAGGAAATTTAACTGCATCTTTTTTTAATTTTTCCTCTAGTTCCTTTTGTTCAGCATCTGTACGTTTTCTTTTAACAAGCATCTGTATAGTTTGAGTATCTAGAGCTTTTCCGCCTTTTAAAAAATTATCTTTCGTACTAAATGATTCTTTTGCAATTCGCATTAATCCTGTTTCAAATTCATCTATATCAAGGCGACTATTTAACCCTTGCACCACTAAACCACGTGCCTTTCCACCATCAAATGGAATAGTCGTCTTATAATATTCATCCGAAATAGCGTATTTTGGAACAACTGATTGTTCTTTTGCTTTCCCCGATTTCCCAGCCACTTTTTCATCTTTGTCGGCACCTGCACTACACCCACTTACAAGTAGGCCAAGGCTTAATACCGCTAATGCTATTTTTTTCATGGTAAGTTTGCACCTCTTACTTATTTAGCTCTTGTAAGAACCTCTCTTCATTCCAAACCTCAACATTATGTTTCTCCGCTTGTGCTAATTTCGAACCAGCTGCTTCACCTGCAACAACTAAATCCGTACTCTTACTAACACTTCCTGTTACTTTTCCACCTAATGCCTCAATCTTCTTCTTCGCTTCACTTCGTCCCATAACTTCTAGCTTACCTGTTAAAACAACCGTTTTTCCTGCGAAGTAAGATTCAACATTTTGTAAATCTGCAATTTTTATACCTTTGTATGTCATATTCACGCCATACTCTTTAAACTGCTGTAATAACTCTAATACATCTTCATTATCAAAATATGTCACAACAGATTGAGCCATTTTTTCGCCAATTTCATTAATTGCTTTTAGTTCTTCTTCCGTTGCTTTTACAAGCTCATCCATCGTTTCAAAGTGCTCTGCAAATGTACGTGCTGCTTTCGCTCCAACGTGGCGAATTCCAAGACCAAATAATAATCGCTCTAACGAGTTTTCTTTAGAATTTTCAATTGCTTGTATTAAGTTTGTTGCTGATTTTTCACCAAAACGTTCTAACTGTAATAATTGCTCTTTCGTCAATGCATATAAATCAGCAAATGTACGAATGTAATCAGCATCAAAGAGTTGTGTAATGACACGTTCTCCAAGTCCATCAATATTCATCGCATTTCTTGAAACGAAATGGATTAATCCCTCTCGAATTTGAGCAGGACAAGTTGGATTTATACAACGAAGTGCTACTTCTTCTTCTAAACGAACAAGTTCACTCTCACATGCTGGACAATGAGTTGGCATGCGGTATTCTTCTTCCTCACCAGTACGCTTATCAAAAATAACGTTCACAACTTCAGGAATAATATCTCCAGCCTTCTTCACAACAACGTAGTCACCAATTCGAATGTCTTTTTCACGAATTAAATCTTCGTTATGTAAAGAAGCACGACGAACAATCGTACCAGCAACTCTCACTGGCTCTAGTTCTGCAGTCGGTGTTACAACCCCTGTTCGGCCAACACTTAATTCAATGCCTGTTAATCTCGTTACAACTTCTTCAGCCGGAAATTTATAAGCAATCGCCCACCTTGGACTCTTCGCTGTAGTTCCTAGACTTTCTTGAAGAGCAACATCATCTACTTTTATAACGATTCCATCAATCTCATAATCAAGATGCGGACGTTTTTCTTGCCATTCTTCTACATAAGCTATAACTTCTTCAATTGTTTCACATGTACGGCGATTTGGATTTGTCTTAAATCCGAGTTCACCTAAGAAATCCAGCGATTCACTATGTGATGAAATTGTTTTTTCTTCTACATTCGCAAGACCATACACAAACATAGATAAGTTACGCTTCGCTGCAATTTTCGGATCAAGTTGACGTATTGAACCAGCTGCTGCATTACGCGGATTCGCAAATACATCTTCTCCATTTTGCTCTTTTTCTTCATTTAGTTTAACGAATGAACGCTTCGGCATATAAGCTTCGCCTCTTGCTTCTAACGTTACTTCTTCATTTAAACGAAGTGGGATAGCTTTAATCGTTTTTAAATTTTGAGTAATATCTTCACCCGTTACACCATCACCACGTGTCGCCCCTTGAATGAAGCGTCCTTTTTCATAATGAAGCGAAACGGCAAGCCCGTCAATTTTTAATTCACATATATATCTTACATTCGCACCATCAATTCCTTGACGTACTCTTCTGTCGAAATCACGTAAATCTCCTTCGTTAAATGCATTTCCTAAACTTAACATTGGTGACTTATGTGTTACTTTTTCAAATATATCAAGAACAGTCCCCCCAACGCGAACGGAGGGAGAATCTTCACTCATAAACTCTGGGTTCTCTGCTTCTAATTTTATAAGCTCCTGCATATTACGGTCATATTCCGCATCAGAAACAGAAGGATTGTCTAATACGTGATATTGATAGTTAAATGTATTTAACAAGTCACGTAATTCTTCTATACGTTTTTTTACTATCTCTTTTGACATATCCTCATTCCTTTCCTATTGTTTCGTCACAGGTGCAAATTTTGCTAACAAACGTTTAACACCAATTGGGCTTGGGAACGCAATATCTAATTCTTTTGCATCACCTTCACCTTTTACACTTACAACTGTACCGACTCCCCATTTTTGGTGGGAAGCTTTATCTCCTACTGCCCAGCCAATTTGTTCGCCGCCTGTCGTCTTAGCTGCAGGGCGCGCGAAAGCTGAACGAGAGCGTGTTGCTGTTGTGATTGTCGTTTTGCCGCTACTTGCCGTTCTGCCTTTTGTACCAAACGATGTTTCACGCTTCGGCGCTGTTTCATTTAATGATTCCACTAGTTCTGTCGGGATTTCTGTAATAAATCGAGACGCAGCGTTCATACTTGTTCTACCAAATAATGTACGCATTTGCGCGTTAGATAAATATAGCTCTTCTTCTGCACGAGTAATACCTACATAAGCAAGACGACGTTCTTCTTGCATTTCATCCTCTTCCATAAGAGAACGAGTATGAGGGAATATCCCTTCCTCTAAGCCAACAATAAAGACAACCGGGAACTCTAATCCTTTCGCCGAGTGCATCGTCATTAAAATAACTTCTTCACCAGCAGTTGGGTCTTCATCTACACGATCAATATCAGCAACAAGTGCTAAATCTGTTAAGAATGCAACAAGGCTCTTATCTTCGCTTTGAGATTCAAATGTTTGCGTAACAGATAAGAACTCGTCTAAGTTTTCTAAACGACCTTCCGCTTCTAAAGAACGTTCATTTTTCAACATATCGCGATAGCCTGTTTTTTCAATAACTTCTTCTACTAATTCTGTAACAGATAAATACTCTTGCATATTTACCCAGTTATTTAATAAATTCGCGAATTCTTTTACTGCCTTTGTAATTTTTGCACTTACTCCAACATGCTCAATCTCATCAAATACAGCAGTTAATGAAATTCCATTTTGCACACCGTAATTAATAATTTTATCGATAGAAGTCGCACCAATGCCACGCTTTGGCACATTTATAATACGTGCAAAACTAATTTCATCATCTGGATTACCGATTAAACGTAAGTACGCCAAAATATCTTTAATCTCTTTACGATCGTAGAACTTCGTACCCCCGACAATTTTATATGGAATGCTAGATTTAAGGAAAATCTCCTCGACCATACGAGACTGAGCATTCGTACGATATAGCACTGCAAAATCAGTATATTTTCGTTTCCCCATTTGAATATCGTCACGAATTTTTTTTGCAACAAAATACGCTTCGTCCTTTTCAGTTGCAGCACGATAATACGAGATTTTACTTCCAACTTGATTGTCTGTCCATAATTTCTTCGGCTTACGATTCGTATTTTTTTCAATAACAGCATTCGCTGCATTTAAAATATTTTGTGACGAACGATAGTTTTGTTCTAACAGAATTACTTGTGCATTCTCATAGTCTTTTTCGAATGACAAAATGTTAGAAATATCTGCACCACGCCAGCGATAAATAGACTGGTCAGAGTCACCCACAACGCAAAGATTTTTAAAACGCGCTGCCAAATGTTTAACAAGAAGATATTGCGCTTTATTCGTATCTTGATACTCATCAACATGAATATATTGGAACTTACGCTGATAAAACTCTAATACTTCTGGAACACGTTCAAATAGCTGAATCGTCGTCATAATTAAATCATCAAAGTCTAATGAATTATTTTTCAAAAGACGCTTTTGATACTCTGTGTATACATCGCTCGTTAATTTTTCATATGGATCAGCCATTGTAATTTTTTTTGCATATTTATCCGCAGATAACAGTTCATTTTTCGCATTACTAATACCCGCTAAAATAGAGCGCGGCTCAAATTTCTTCGGATCAACATTGCGCTCTTTCATAATTTTTTTGACTACAGTTAGCTGATCACCTGAATCTAAGATTGTAAAGTTACGATTAATACCAATACGATCGATATCGCGTCGTAAAATACGTACACACATAGAGTGAAACGTCGAAATCCAAATATCTTCTGCTTCTGGTCCCACAAGTGTATCAATACGCTCACGCATTTCACGAGCTGCTTTATTTGTGAAGGTAATAGCTAGTACATTCCATGGTGCTACACCTTTTTCACCAAGTAAATACGCAATACGATGTGTTAACACACGTGTCTTACCACTACCTGCACCTGCCATTAATAGAAGTGGTCCATTCGTTGTTTGTACTGCTTTTTGTTGCTGTGGATTTAAACCGTTTAATAACTTATCTGTCATACTCATATACGCCTGCACCTACTCTCCTTTTACTGCTTTAACTGTTTTTAACGCCGATTTTATATCATCATAAATAATATTTCCAACAACTACTGTATCAGCATATTGTGCCATTTCTTTCGCCTGTTCTGCATTAGAAATACCACCGCCATAATATAACTTAGCTTGTTTCAATTCTGCTTTTACATTTTTAACAAGTTCAACATCTCCATACGTACCGCTATATTCTAAATAAAATATCGGTAAACGTAATAGCTTGTCTGCTAAACGAGCATATGCAATAACGTCATCTTCTGTTACATCACATTTCGCTTCTGTAAGCTGGGCTACTTTCGCCTCTGGATTTAAAACACAATACCCTTCCATAAAAATTTCGTCCCAGTCCATAATATCCCCAAATTCTTTCAATGCCTCATGATGAACACCTGTTACCCATTCTACTTTTCGGCTATTTAAAACACTTGGGATGTAATAAAAATCAAATCCTGGTGTAATTGCTTCTACATCAGAAACCTCTAATACACAAGGAACTGCATATCTACGAATGCTAACTAGCATGTGTAATACGTTATCAATTGTAACTCCATCACTTCCGCCTACAATAACCGCATCAGTTCCAGACTCACAAATCATTTCTAAATGTTCATCGCTTAACTCCTTATTTGGATCAAGCTTAAATACATGTTTCCATCCGGAAATATCGTACATGAAAACACCCTTCCTTTTCTCTAGTTATATATATTTCTGTTCAAAATAACAGTTTATTTTCATCATTATTGTTTTAACTTCATCTTAAATATTTGTTTAAAACGGAGAATTAAGTTTGGAATTACCTCTTCCATATTTTTTAAACTAGAGGATTTAATTTTGAAGTTCCTTTTATGCATTCTTTCATTATAACAAAAAAAGTTACTTACACACACGCACATTCCAACATCTTTTTCCACGTCAAATGTTGGATTACATATCCCAAAAATCAAACGGGATACTAATAAAAGAAATAGTATTATCTATTTCAACTTTCATAAAAAGGAGTGTTTTTCTAATGAAGCAAAATATCGGGACAATAAACGCTCTAATTCGAATTACACTTGGGCTCGTCCTCTTCGGATGTAGTGCAACTAAACTTGTACGCAAGCCGTGGTGCACTTGGTCTAACATTTTTCTATGGATTGGTGCAATGAAAGTTGCAGAAGGAATTGTTCGTTTCTGCCCTGTTGTTGAAATGTGGAAATTCGGAAAATACATGAACATGGGGGCATTTAAAATGCCTAGCATGAATTTTGCTGAAAAAGGACATGCTAAAGAAGAAGTGAATCAAACTTCCACTCATGACAAGCCAGAGTCAAAAGGAAGTTATGACGCTTCTGACAAAGAGATTGAGTCAGCGATTGAAGATATAATCCTGGCAAAACCGCTTTGAATCATTTGTCACGATGTAAGATGCTCTCAAAGGGACTTAGCTGCTGCAGTGGGCGGTTAAGTCTTCTTTATTTTACCATAAAACAGAACATATATTCTCTTTTTGAACCTTAAAATGTATATAAAAGATATCAACCAATAAAATTCAGAAAATTAGATGCATACCTCTTGCTTAAAATGATATAAAAGTGATATCATTTTTATATCAGGAGGCGATCATATGAAAGAAAAACAAGTATTTTATGTAAATGGTTTTCTCGGTATTATTGGAATTTTGATTTTAGCTGCTATCGGTGTATTTTTCCTTGCACAAGAAATTTTCATAGGAGCGGCACTAACTATTATATTAGCCGCAGTTCTCGCTACAGGTATCGGTATTGTTCAACCGAATCAAGCGAAGGTTATTACGTTCTTCGGTAATTATTTAGGAACAATTCGTCAAAACGGTTTATTTTTAACGATTCCGTTCGCATTCCGTCAAACTGTATCTTTACGTGTTGAAAACTTTAACAGTAAAAAATTAAAAGTAAATGACGTTGATGGAAATCCAATTGAAATTGCAGCTGTTATCGTATATAAAGTTGTTGATTCTGCAAAAGCAATGTTTGGTGTTGAACATTATGATCGATTTGTAGAAATTCAAAGCGAAACGGCAATCCGCCATGTTGCAACAAAATATCCTTATGACAATTTCCAGGATGAAACCTGCGTTACGTTACGCGGAAATACTGAAGAAATCTCTGAAGAATTAAAACGTGAGTTAGAGGCGCGTCTTGAAATTGCTGGTGTAGAAGTATTAGAAACTCGTTTAACGCACTTAGCTTACGCAACAGAAATTGCCCATGCAATGCTACAACGCCAGCAAGCAAAAGCAGTATTAGCTGCTAGAAAAGAAATTGTTGAAGGTGCTGTGAAGATGGCGAAAGATTCCATCCATATGTTAGATGAAGAAGGCGTACTAGAACTCGATGACGAGCGTAAAGCAAATATGGTAAACAACTTATTAGTTGCCATCGTTTCAGATAAAGGTGCGCAGCCAGTTATTAATACAGGAAGCCTATACTAAGGGCTATAAGTAATTATGGCTAAAAAGAAAAGCTTTCCATTACGTATTGATCCTGAATTACACGCAGTCATCGAAAAATGGGCAAATGATGAATTTCGTAGCGTCAATGCACACATCGAGTATTTACTTCGAGAAATGGCAAAGCAAAAAGGGAAATTAAAAAAAGATAAAGATGCATAAAAAATCCCGCTGATTCCTCAGCGGGATTTTTACATATTAACTTTTCGTCATCTCATGCCCAATTGCACGATATCCTATATCACTTCGATAAAATAGACCATCACTCTCAATTTTACCGATTTCTTTATATACTTTATCTTTTGCTTCTTGTAAACTATTTGCCTTACAAGCAACAAATAATACACGGCCACCGTTCGTTACAAAGTCCCCATGTTTCATTGCTGTACCTGCATGGAAAACAATCACATCTTGCAGTGCATCTAGTCCGCTAATAATATCACCTTTTTTATATGCTTCTGGATATCCTTTAGAAGCAAGTACAACACCGATTACCGCTTCTTCTGACCATTGTAACGTTAGTTCACTTTCATCTAATACAGCGTTACATACATCAACTAAATCGTTTTCTAATCGAGGTAATACAACTTCTGTTTCAGGATCACCGAAGCGTGCATTAAATTCAATTACCTTCGGACCATCATTTGTTAAAATAAGACCTGCGTATAAAATACCTGTAAACGAACGGTTTTCTTCAATCATCGCCTTAGCAGTTGGATGCAATACGGTTTGAATCGCTTCTTGAACTGCTGATTCTGGAATTTGTGGTACTGGAGAATATGCACCCATTCCACCCGTATTTGGACCTTTATCACCATCAAAAGCTCTTTTATGATCTTGGGCGATTACCATTGGATGTACAGTTGTTCCATTCACGAATGCCATTAATGAAAATTCTTGTCCATCTAAAAACTCTTCAATAACAACCTTCTTACTTGCCGCGCCGAATTTCACATCTTGCAGCATTTCTTTCACAGCTTGTAATGCCTCTTCAAGCGTCATCGCTACCGTTACACCTTTACCAGCAGCTAGGCCGTCAGCTTTAATAACGATTGGTGCACCAACTTTTTGAATGTACTGTACTGCTTCTTCATAATCTGTAAAAGTTTCGTACGCCGCAGTTGGAATATCATACTTTTTCATAAGCTCTTTTGTAAAAGCTTTACTACCTTCAATAACAGCAGCCGCTTTATTCGGACCAAATACGCGAAGTCCCTCTTCTTTAAAACGATCAACAATTCCATTCATAAGCGGAATTTCTGGTCCAACGAAAGTTAACTCAACATTATTCTCTTTTGCAAATAAAACTAATGCATCAAAATCATTTTCATCAATATCAACTGGTGTTGCAACATCTCTCATACCTTCATTACCTGGTGCTACATATACCTTTTCTACTTTTTCAGATTGTGCAAACTTCCAAGCTAAAGCATGCTCACGCCCACCGCGGCCAATTACTAAAACATTCATATTTCATCCCCCAATAATTAAATAAGTACAAACTAGAAGCTATGCTCCTAGTTTGCTTTTTCATATCAATAAAAGGTTATCTCGACCGGACTTTTTAAACATCCATATCAAGAAAGGTTTAAAAAGGAGGATTAAGAGAACCGAGCAGGTCGAGGCGCATTTGCCAGGAGGACACGGAGTGTAGCTTTCCTACATGAGTACCGCACTGGCGATGCAACGACGACATGCGAAGGTTCTCTTAACCGGACTTTTTTAACATCCTCTATTAGTGTTTGAAATGACGTACGCCAGTGAACACCATAGCAATCCCATAAGTATCTGCCACTTTAATAGAATCTTCATCACGGATTGATCCGCCCGGTTGAATGATTGCTGTAATTCCTGCTTTTGCTGCTTCTTCTAATGTATCTGGCATTGGGAAGAAAGCATCAGATGCAAGTGCGCTACCTTGTGCTTTTTCACCAGCTTGTGTAATTGCGATTTTTGCAGAACCTACACGGTTCATCTGTCCCGCACCAACACCAATTGTCATATCATCTTTCGCTAAAACAATTGCGTTTGATTTCACATGTTTTACAACTTTCCAAGCTAGTTTTAAATCTTTCCATTCTTGCTCTGAAGGTTCACGTTTCGTTGGAATTGAAATTGTACTTTCATCTAATGATAACGTATCTTCCTCTTGAACGAGAAGTCCACCTTGTATAGAAGTTAGTTTTTTGCTTGCACTTGTCGCTTTTTCAATATTTATAGTTAATAAACGTAAGTTCTTCTTACTTTGCAACACCTCTAAAGCTTCTTGTGAGAACGAAGGTGCGATAACAATTTCTAAGAAAATTTCATGTAACTTTTCTGCTGTAGCTTTATCAATTTCACGATTTGCTGCGATAATACCGCCGAAGATTGATACTGGATCTGCTTCATAAGCACGAGTATATGCTTCGTGAATATTAGTTCCTACTCCAACACCACATGGATTCATATGTTTTACTGCTACTACTGCTGGTTCTGTAAATTCTTTTACGATGCTAAGCGCTGCGTCTGCATCATTAATATTGTTATACGATAATTCCTTACCGTGTAATTGTTCTGCGTATGCAACAGAAGAAGTTGCTGCAAATGGCGCTTTATAGAAAGTTGCTTTTTGATGTGGGTTCTCGCCATAACGTAAGTCTTGCTTTTTCTCAAATGTCACAGTTAATGTTTCTGGACTTTCTTCACCCATTTGCTCTGTTAAGTAGTTAGAGATTAACGCATCATATGCCGCTGTATGACGGAATACTTTCGCTGCTAATTTACGTTTCGTTTCTTCTTTTACTTCACCGTCTTCTTTCAGTTCTGCTAATACAACATCGTAATCTACTGGATCTACAATTACCGATACAAATTTATGATTTTTCGCAGCAGAGCGAATCATTGTCGGGCCACCGATATCAATATTTTCAATTGCATCAGCAAATGTTACATCAGGCTTAGCGATTGTTTCTTTAAATGGGTATAAGTTAACAACAACAAAGTCAATTGGCTCTATACCTAACTCATTCATTTGTGTTACATGTGTTTCATTATCACGAACTGCTAATAGACCACCATGAATATTTGGATGTAATGTTTTCACACGGCCATCCATAATTTCAGGGAAACCAGTTACTTCAGAAATGCCGATTACTTGTAAGCCATTTTCTTCTAGTAACTTTTTCGTACCACCTGTTGAAATAACTTCAATCCCTTGTTCTAGTAACCCTTTAACAAATTCTACTACTCCTGTTTTATCTGAAACACTTACTAATGCACGCTTTTTCATTTATCCTTCACCCCTGGTTGTATGTTAGTTAACAGTTGATTCTTTCACAGACTGAACAATTTGATTCACTGTATTTACGTATAATTTATGTTCAACTTGTTGAATTTTCTTTTGTAAGCTTTCTCTCGTATCCCCTTCAGAAACAACCACTGCTTCTTGTGCAATAATTGGCCCTGTATCCATACCTGCATCTACATAATGAATTGTTACTCCAGTTACTTTCACACCTGCTTCTAACGCTTGACCGACAGCATCTTTACCCGGAAAGCTCGGTAGTAATGATGGATGAATATTAATAATCTTCCCGCCGTATGCTTCTAGTAACGTCGGCCCGATTAAACGCATATATCCAGCTAAGATAACATAATCAATTTCATATTCTTCTAGCTTCTTTAATATCTCTTTTTCAAACGCTTCTTTTGACTCATATGCTTTCGCTGAAAAAGCAAAACACGGAATATGATGATAATTTGCCCGTCCAACAGCTCGTGCTTCTGGTTTATCACATACTAATAAACTAATTTCTGCACCCAATCTTTTTTCTTCTACCGCATTAACGAGAGATTGAAAGTTAGATCCACTTCCAGAAGCAAAAACTGCTAATCTACTCATAGTGCTGTGCCCCCATTAAAAGTAACGCCAGCTCCTTGTATAGTACGTCCAATAATACGAGCCATTTCTCCTTGCTCTTCAAGAAGACGAACAACATCTTTTGCATCTTCTTCCTTCACTGCTACTACCATACCAATACCCATGTTAAAAATATTGAACATTTCTTTCTCTTCCAGTTTTCCAACTTCTTGAAGCAAACTAAAGATCGGCTGAATTTCCCAAGATCCTAGTTCAATCTCAGCACCGATTCCTTCTGGCAACATGCGTGGAATATTTTCAATAAATCCACCACCTGTAATATGCGCCATACCGTATACTTCATGTTTCTTCAATAGTTCTAAAATAGGTTTGACATAAATTTTCGTTGGTTTTAATAATTCTTCACCAAGAGGTAGTTCTAAGCGGCCATAAATACGCTCTAAAGATAGTTCCCCATCTTCTAATAACACTTTTCGTACTAAAGAGTAACCATTGCTATGAATACCGCTAGATGCTAAGCCAATTAGCACGTGACCAGCTTCAATCTTTTCACCTGTTACAATTTTCTTTTTATCAACAATCCCAACTGTAAAACCAGCTAAATCATATTCTTCCGTAGAATACATTCCTGGCATTTCAGCTGTTTCTCCACCGATTAATGCACAACCAGCTTGGCGACAGCCCTCTGATATACCTTTGACGATGTTTTCAATTTTACTAGGTTCAGCTTTACCACAAGCAATATAATCAAGGAAGAAAAGCGGCTCTGCTCCTTGGACAACAATATCATTTACACACATTGCTACTGCATCAATACCAATTGTGTCATGTTTATCTGCCATAAAAGCGAGCATCAATTTCGTTCCCACGCCATCTGTTCCAGATACTAATACAGGTTCTTCTAATGCAAATTTTGATAGATCAAACATACCTCCAAAACCGCCTAAACCGCCTAGTACTTCTTTTCTCATAGTTGTTTGTACGTGTTTTTTCATGCGAGATACCGCTTCATATCCAGCTTCAATATCTACTCCTGCTTGCTTATATGCATTCGCCATCGTTATTTACACCTCGTCTTTTAATTTCTCCCCATCCAGGGCGGGCTATTTTAAGAAAGGATCTAGCTTCTACATCAAAAGAAGTAGAAGCTTTTCTCACTTTTCTTATTTCATGCTTTCTAAAAGCTCTTGCTCATAATCATAAAGAGCTGTTGGATAGTCCCCATTAAAGTAAGCCATGCATAGGCCGCCATATTTCCCTTCATATGGACGTCCAATTGCATCTACTAATCCATCTTCGCTTAAAAATGTTAAAGAATCTGCTCCGATCATTTCACGGATTTCTTCTACTGTATGATTTGCTGCAATTAATTCTTTTCTCGTTTGAATATCAATGCCATAGAAACATGGATATTTCAGAGGTGGTGAAGCAATTCTTACGTGAACTTCTGTCGCTCCAGCCTCACGAAGCATACGAACAATTCGTTTACTTGTCGTTCCTCTTACGATAGAGTCATCAATCATAACAACTCGTTTCCCTTCAACTACACCTCTTACTGCGGAAAGCTTCATCTTAACCCCTTGCTCGCGCAGTTCTTGAGAAGGTTGAATAAACGTACGTCCAACGTAACGATTTTTAATTAATCCTAACTCATATGGAATACCTGTCGCCTCCGCATAGCCAATCGCAGCTGAAATACTAGAGTCTGGTACACCAGTAACAACATCTGCTTCAATAGGAGCTTCTGCCGCTAAACGTTTCCCCATATTCTTACGTGCTGCATGAACATTAACGCCTGCAATATTAGAATCTGGTCGTGCAAAGTAAATATATTCCATACTACAAATTGCATGTTCTACATCGTTTGTGAAACGATCTACGTGAATTCCTTCATCATTAATGATAAGTAATTCACCCGGTTCTACATCACGAATGTATGTTGCACCTACTACATCAAAAGCACATGTTTCAGATGCTACAACGTAAGCATCCCCCATCTTTCCAATTGAAAGCGGACGGAACCCATTCGGATCTAATGCAACGATCATTTCATTTCCAGTTAGTAAAAGATACGCAAACGCACCTTTCACTTTATTTAAAGCCTCTTTTACACTTTCAATTAAAGAATCTTTCGTGCTACGTTTAATAAGATGTAAAAGTACTTCTGTATCTGAACTAGTTTGAAAAATACTGCCCTCTGCTTCTAATTCACGACGAAGCATTTTTGCGTTAATTAAATTTCCGTTATGAGCTAACGCCATACTATGATCGGAAAAACGGAACAACAATGGTTGAACGTTAGCAACTTCACTTCCACCAGCTGTTGCATATCGTACATGTCCGATTGCTGATTTTCCATTTAATCCTTCTAGCTCACCTCTTGAAAACACTTCTGATATTAAACCTAACCCCTTGTGACCGACGATTTTTTCCCCATTATTTACGACAATGCCTGCGCCTTCTTGCCCACGGTGCTGTAAACTGTGCAATCCGTAGTATGAAACTTGTGCTGCATTTTCATGCCCCCAAATTCCGAAAACGCCACATTCTTCGTTTAACCCCTTTATTTCAGCAAGCATGGGATTGCCCCTTTCCAAGCCTTTCTCATTTCATCTACATTTGCTGTAAGTAATACTTCATTTTCTTCATTATGAATTGTTACTTCATTTGTACTTGTTACTTCTCCAACTTGGATTGCTTCTACCACTTTCTCAAACGCCTCTTTATTTTCACGTTTTACAGTTATCACGAAGCGAGACTGTGATTCAGCGAATAATGCTGCTGTTGCTTCTCCATCTAATTTCACAGTAGCACCTAAGCCTTTAGCACCAATTGCACTTTCTGAAATCGCAACTGCTAAACCACCTTCAGCAACATCATGTGCAGATTGAACAAGACCAGCTTGAATTGCTTCTAATACTTGTTTTTGGCGTTTTAATTCTACATCTAAATCGATACTTGGTGATTGACCGAAAATTTTGCCGTGAATCATTTTCTGTAATTCACTTCCGCCAAACTCAGCTTGCGTCTCACCAATTACATACACTAAATCACCAGCTTGCTTAAACTCTTGTGTTGTTACATGTTTTAAGTCATGCACAAGTCCGACCATCCCAACAGTTGGTGTTGGATATACAGCTTCACCACTACGCTCGTTATACATCGATACGTTTCCGCCGATAACTGGTGTTTGTAATGTGCGACAAGCTTCACTCATACCGTCTACTGATTTCTCAATCTGCCAGAAGATTTCTGGTTTTTCTGGGTTACCGAAGTTTAAGCAATCTGTAATTGCAAGTGGCTCTCCTCCAGAACATACGATATTACGCGCTGCCTCTGCTACTGCAATTTTACCGCCCATCTCTGGGTCTAGATAAATGTAGCGAGAGTTACAATCTGTCGTCATTGCTAATCCTTTTTCTGTACCGCGTACACGTACAACTGCAGCATCTGAACCTGGCGTAACAACTGTGCTTGTGCGAACTTGGTAATCGTATTGATCGTATACCCACTCTTTACTTGCAATTGTTGGTTGCTGTAATAAAGCGAATAACGTTTCTTTATAATTTTCTACTTTTGGCGTTTCCATTTTCATTGCTTGGAATTCAGCAAAGTATGCTGCTTCTTTTGATGGCTTATGATAAATTGGTGCTTCTTCTGCTAAAGCATCTGCTGGAACTTCAGCTACCTTTTCACCTTTATGGAATAAACGAAGCATTTTATCTTCCGTTACTTTCCCCATCGTAACCGCTGCAAGACCATACTTCTCAAATAAATCTACTATTTCTTGTTCTCTACCTTTTTTCACAACAATTAACATACGCTCTTGTGATTCAGATAGCATCATTTCATATGGTGTCATTCCTGTTTCACGCTGTGGTACATCATCTAAGTACATTTCAATACCCATTCCTGCTTTACTTGCCATTTCTGCAGATGATGATGTTAAACCAGCCGCACCCATATCTTGAATTCCAACAAGTGCATCGGATTGAATTAATTCTAAACACGCTTCAATAAGAAGTTTTTCCATAAATGGATCCCCTACTTGAACCGCTGGACGTTTCGCTTCTGAGCTTTCAGATAGTTCTTCCGACGCGAATGTTGCACCGTGAATACCGTCACGACCAGTTGATGCTCCTACGTACATTACTGTGTTACCAGCACCGTGCGCTTGCCCTTTTTTAATGTCTTCGTGGTTAATCAAACCTACGCACATTGCATTTACAAGTGGATTTCCTTCATAACATGGATCAAATTGTACTTCGCCGCCAACAGTCGGAATACCGATGCAGTTACCGTATCCTGCAATTCCTGCTACTACTTCTTCGAATAAATATTTCACACGTGGTGACTGTAATTCACCGAAACGAAGTGAGTTTAATAGAGCTACCGGGCGTGCTCCCATAGAGAATACGTCACGAATAATACCACCAACACCTGTTGCAGCTCCTTGATATGGTTCAATAGCTGAAGGATGGTTATGACTTTCCATTTTAAATACAACTGCTTGATTATCACCGATATCTACAATTCCAGCACCTTCTCCAGGTCCTTGCAGAACGCGCTCACCTGTAGTTGGAAACTTACGAAGAACTGGTTTCGAATTTTTATAACTACAATGTTCAGACCACATTACAGAGAATAACCCTGTTTCTGTATAATTTGGCAGACGACCTAAAATCTTTTCAACCATGGCAAACTCTTCGTCTGTTAGCCCCATTTCCGCATATATACGCTCTTCTTTAATTTGTGTTGGATTTGGTTCAAGCATTAACGACATATGTTTCCCTCCACTGTTTTAAGATAGATTGAAAGACTTTTAACCCTTCAGCACCGCCAAGTAATTCATCTACAGCACGCTCTGGATGTGGCATCATACCAAGTACATTTCCTTTTTCATTTACAATACCAGCAATATCTGAAACGCTACCGTTAGGGTTTTCTACGTAACGGAATGCGATTTGATTGTTCTCTTCTAATTGTTTAAGCGTCGCTTCATCACAATAGTAATTCCCCTCACCATGCGCGATTGGAATATTAATTACTTCATCTTTTCCATATTGTGATGTAAACATCGTTTCATTATTTTCAACACGCAACTGAACAGTGCGACACATAAATTTTAAGTTTTCGTTTCTCATTAACGCTCCTGGTAGTAATCCTGATTCAACAAGAATCTGGAATCCATTACATACACCTAAAATCGGCTTTCCTTGCTCAGCAGCTTTTTGCACTGCTTTCATTGCATTAGCAAAGCGAGAGATAGCACCGCAGCGTAAGTAGTCACCATAAGAAAATCCACCTGGTAGTAGAATTGCATCATATTCATCTAGATTCTCTGTATCGTGCCAAACGTAATCTACTTCTTCGCCAAGCTCATCTTTAATTGCATGGAACATATCGACATCACAGTTCGAACCCGGAAATACTATTACGGCAAATTTCACTGTGCGACAACCTCCTCAACTTCATAACGGAAGTCTTCCATTACAACGTTCGCTAATAGTTTTTCACACATTTCCTTTACCTTGCTATCTAAATCAGATACAGATTTATCAATTGTTAGTTCCATGTACTTTCCGATTCGAACATCTTGTACTTCTGTGAATGAAAGACTATGAAGTGCTCCTTTTACTGCTGTTCCTTGTGGATCTAATACGCTTTCTCTTAATGTTACATATACCTTAACTTTATACATGTGAAATTCCCCCTAAACGTTTTAAAATCTCTTCATAAGCATCTGTTAAATTTCCAAGATCGCGACGGAATACGTCTTTATCAAACTTTTCATTGCTCGTTTCATCCCATAAACGGCAAGTATCCGGTGAAATTTCATCCGCTAAAATGATTTCTCCTTCTTCCATTACACCAAACTCTAATTTGAAATCTACTAATCTTACACGACAGCTTGCGAAATGATCAATCAACACTTGATTGATTTGTAGAGCCATATCTCGTAATACACTTACTTGCTCTGGTGATGCAACGTTTAATACACGAATATGATCTTCCGTTACAAGCGGATCTCCTAAATCATCATCTTTGAAGTAAAATTCTACGATTGGTTCTGCAAGTACAGTTCCCTCTTCCATTCCTAATCGTTTTGAAAGACTTCCTGCAATTACATTTCTTGTGACAACTTCTAAAGGAATAATACTCACTTTTTTAACAAGTTGTTCTGTTTCAGATAACTTCTCAACAAAATGTGTTTTAATTCCCACTTCTTGTAACTTTCTGAACAATAAAGTTGTAATTTCATTGTTCAAACGACCTTTTCCTGTAATCGTCTCTTTTTTCTCCCCATTGAAAGCAGTCGCACTATCTTTGTACTCTACCCAAACCATATCTGCTGATTCTGTACGATAAATTCTTTTTGCCTTACCTTCATACAGCAATTCTAGCTTTTGCATTTCGCAAGCCCCCTGTAGTTTGAAAAATGTGAATAATGTTTTTATAAAGAATGGCACAGAATGACTCTATTCTGTGCCATATGAAATTTTACGCTTCGTTTAATCCAAGGCGTTCAAAGATTGTATCAACGTGTTGCATATGATGCTCATAGTTGAAGCATTCATTAATTTCTTCTTGTGTTAACTTGCTTGTAATACGCTCATCAGCTTCTACAAGCTCTTTAAATTGTACTTGTGTTTCCCAAGCTTCCATCGCTTTAGGCTGTACGATATCATAAGCTTCTTCACGTACCATACCTTTGTCGATTAGTGTAAGCATTACGCGCTGAGAATAAATTAAGCCGTATGTTCTTGTCATATTGCGTTTCATATTCTCTGGGTATACAGTTAAGTTTTTAACGATATTACCAAAGCGATTTAACATGTAATTTAATGCGATTGTAGCATCTGGTAAAATTACACGTTCTGCCGAAGAGTGAGAAATGTCACGCTCATGCCATAATGGAACATTTTCGTAAGCTGTCATCATATAACCGCGGATAACACGAGCTAAACCAGTCATATTTTCAGAACCAATTGGATTACGTTTATGTGGCATTGCAGAAGAACCTTTTTGACCTTTTGCGAAAGCTTCTTCAACTTCACGTGTTTCACTCTTTTGTAAACCACGAATCTCAACTGCCATCTTTTCGATAGATGTTGCAATTAGTGCAAGTGTTGACATGTAGTGTGCGTGACGATCACGTTGCAATGTTTGTGTTGAAATTGGTGCTGCTTCTAATCCTAAGTTTTCACAAACATATTTTTCTACGAATGGATCGATATTTGCATATGTACCAACCGCACCAGATAGTTTACCAACACGAACTGTATCAGCAGCTTGTTTGAAACGCTCTACGTTACGTTTCATTTCTTCATACCAAAGACCAAGTTTTAAACCAAATGTTGTTGGTTCTGCATGAACACCATGTGTTCTTCCCATCATGATTGTGTATTTATGCTCTTTCGCTTTGTTAGCTAAAATGCTTACAAAGTTCTCTAAGTCTTTTAATATAATTTCATTCGCTTGTTTTAAGATGTAAGATAATGCTGTATCTACTACGTCTGTAGATGTTAAACCGTAATGAACCCATTTACGTTCCTCACCTAATGCTGGCGTTTCTGATACAGCACGAGTGAATGCAACTACGTCATGACGTGTTTCTTTTTCAATTTCATAAATACGATCAATATCAAATGATGCATGCTCACGAATTTTCTTAACATCTTCTTTTGGAATATCGCCAAGCTCAGCCCATGCTTCACAAGCTAAAATCTCAACTTCTAACCATGCTTTAAATTTGTTCTCTTCCGTCCAAATTGCACCCATTTCTGGGCGTGTATAACGACTAATCATCTTTTTCCCTCCAACAGTTGTTCTTGATGGTCCCAAATATGCAAACTCTTCGCTTTTTCTAGAGCGACTTCAATATTATCATTTAAAATATTAACATGCCCCATTTTTCGCTGTGCTTTTGCTTCTTCTTTTCCATACAAGTGTAAATAGCACCCGGTTAATCTATTCACTTGTCTTAGGACCCCTTCTATATGTTCGCCTAAAATGTTTACCATGACAACTGGTTTTAACAAATTTGTTTCTCCTAGAGGTAAATTACAGATTGCTCGAATATGTTGACCAAATTGACTCGTCTCACATGCATCCTGTGTATAGTGTCCTGAATTGTGAGGTCTTGGCGCTAATTCATTAATATAAATCTCACCATTATCTGTAGCAAACATCTCTACAGCTAGTGTTCCCACAAGTTCTAATTCATCCGCAAGTACCTTTGCATAAGCAATTGCTTTTTGAGAAAGCTCTTCTGTAATGCGAGCTGGAACGATAGATTCATGTAAAATGTTATTTACATGAATATTTTCTGCTACTGGAAACACTTTTGTTTCACCACTTACACTACGAATCACAATAACTGATACTTCTTTTTCAAAAGGCACCCATTTCTCTAAAATACATTCTGCTTTATCCACAAGATTTCTTGCTGTCTCAACATCAGCTTCACTTCTTAAAACAACTTGTCCTTTCCCATCATATCCACCTGTCGTCGTTTTTAAGACGGAAGGGAATGATAACTCAGCAATTGCTTCTGTAAGCTGATCTTGATTTTGAACTAATCTATACGTTGCTACTGGTAACCCAGCCTTCTCAATCGCATTCTTTTCTGTAAAACGATTTTGCGTTGTATTTAACAACTGACTACCTTGTGGTAAGTACGCATGTTTTTCAAGCCATTGTAAACATCTATAATCAATATTCTCAAATTCATATGTGACAACATCACTTATCTCTGCTAAATGCTGAATTGCTTTTAAATCATCATATGGTGCAACAATTTCAATATCAGCAACTTGTGCACATGGTGAATGCTTTGTAGGATCTAAAACAGCAATTTTATATCCCATTTCCTTAGCTGCCAATGCCATCATTCTTCCTAGCTGGCCGCCTCCAATAATACCGATTGTTTTTCCAGGTAAAATGATTCTCGTCATACTAGCTCACTACCTTCACGCACATCTTTTTCAATCGCTTCTCGTCTCAATTCTAATGCATCATGTATATCATCATGGAATGATCCAAGTATTTGTGCGGCAAGTAATCCAGCATTCGTTGAACCAGCTTTACCAATTGCAACAGTTGCAACTGGAACACCTCCTGGCATTTGGACGATGGATAATAATGAATCTAAGCCGTTTAATGCTTTTGATTGAACTGGAACTCCAATTACAGGAAGATTTGTCTTCGCTGCAACCATTCCTGGTAAATGTGCTGCTCCACCAGCTCCAGCAATAATAACTTTCAATCCACGTTCACGAGCCGTCTCTGCATATTCAAACATATAATCCGGAGTCCGATGAGCGGATACAACTTTTTTCTCATACGGTATATTTAATTCATCTAAAATGTCACAAGCATATTTCATTGTTTCCCAGTCTGACGTGCTTCCCATTATGACTCCAACTAGTGATTTCATATTAGAATCCCCCCGATTCAAATAAAAAAAGCCTGAAATAGAACAGTTTCTCTTTTACTATGAGAGAAAGCGCTCTACTCAGGCATACGTATCCCTTGTGAATAGAAAAATACCGAGTGACTTTCCCTCATAGTCTAACGAATAACGGTCGTTAGGTAGAGACTTGCAGGCCATATCCCCGCGATTATATGAGGTCTTATATTATTGTTTCTATGGCTATATTAACAATATTTCATAAACAATGTCAATAAATAATCGAATGTTTTTTTATTAGTAGTCAATAACGTTCGTGTTTTAGTTATATTCAAAAGAAGAATTGCAACTATATGCAAGAAGAAAAGGGAATTAGAATATATATTTCTAGACATCTATTTTACGTATAATCGTTTAAATGGCACTTCAGTATGTTTTAAATCAAAATATATATACTCTTGTATTATTATAACGATTTAATTTCTAAGGAGGATAACTGTTAAAGAAAGAACTATGCTATCATCCTATTTATTTTTCTCTATTGCAGTAATTTCTGTAATTATTAAATACTTATTTATAGCATCTCATTATTTAAAATATATACTTATGATAGAAATAATGTGTCCTATTTTAAGTATTACTTTAGTGGCATTAGGAAAATCAGGAACACTAAAAGTTATTGCTATTATTTTAAACAGTCTCTATTTCATTCTTTTTTCGTCTTTAGCTTTATTAAATTTATGGATTATAACATTCGGTAAATAGAAATAAACACAAAAAAACCTAAGTCAAAATGACTTAGGTTCTTGCTTGGCGACGTCCTACTCTCACAGGGACAAGGTCCCAACTACCATCGGCGCTAGAGAGCTTAACTTCCGTGTTCGGTATGGGAACGGGTGTGACCTCTCTGCCATCATCACCAAACTATGAAGGCATATTCCTTCAAAACTAGATAACATTGCTACATATTATATGGTTAAGTCCTCGATCTATTAGTATTCGTCAGCTCCACATGTCACCATGCTTCCACCTCGAACCTATCAACCTGATCATCTTTCAGGGATCTTACTAGCTT